>NZ_KQ058670.1 GCF_000982955.1 Micromonospora sp. HK10
CGCAGCCAGGTGGCGGGGGCGGTCCGGCGGTACCGCGGCGGGCCGCCGCCCGCGCGGCGCAGCAAGGTGGCGGCGTGAGTAGCCCGCGGATCGTCGTGGTCGGCGACGTGATCACGGACGTGGTGGCGGTGCTCGCCGGCCCGCTGGCGACCGGCTCGGACACCGCGGCCACGATCCGGTTCAGCGGTGGTGGTCAGGCCGCGAACACGGCGGCCTGGCTCGCCGCGCAGGGAGCGCCGGTCACCCTGGTCGCCGCGGTCGGCGCCGACGAGACCGGCCGCGAGCGGGTCGCCGAGCTGGACCGGGTCGGCGTGGTGTGCGCGGTGCAGCGGCAGGAGGGCTACCCGACCGGCACGGTGGTCGTGCTCGTGCACGACGGGGAACGGACCATGGTCAGCCAGCGCGGGGCGAACCTGCGGCTGGGCGCCGACCACGTCGAGGCGGCCCTGGCCGGGGCGCCCGACGCCGGGCACCTGCACCTGTCCGCGTACACCCTGCTGGACGCCGGGTCGCGCGGCGCGGGCCTGCGCGCGCTGGCCGTCGCCCGCGAGCGCGGGCTGACCACCAGCGTCGACGCGGCCTCCGCGGCGCCGCTGCGGCGGGCCGGCGCGGCGGCGTTCCTGGCCTGGGTACGCGATGTCGACCTGCTGCTGGTCAACGCCGACGAGGCGACGGTGCTGGCCGGCGGGCTGGACCCGGCGGCGCAGGGCCGGGCGCTCGCGGCGGTGGCCCGGCGGGTGGTGGTGAAGCGGGGCGCCGCCGGCGCGGTCTGGGTGGACCGGACCGGGCTGGTCGAGGCGGCTCCGGCGCGCGGGGTGCCGGTGGTGGACGTCACCGGCGCCGGCGACGCCTTCGCCGCCGGCCTGATCACCGCGTGGCTGGCCGGGGCGGAGCCGCGCGCGGCGCTGTCCCGGGCCGGGGATCTCGGCGCGCTGGCCGTCTCGTCGGTGGGGGCGCGGCCGGCGCCCTGACCTGACGCGGTCCGGGCCGGTCCCGGCCCGGACCGGTCAGGGCTCGGCGTCGATGACCTTGTGCGGCCGCTCCTCGGCGGTGAGCGCCATGGGCGGGGTGTCGTCGCGGTGCCGCGGGTGCAGCCGGTTGGCGAGGCGGTGCTGCTCCTTCGGCGGCCGGTCGTTGGCCAGCAGCACCGCCAGCCACGGAATGAGCACCATCCCGATGCCGCAGAGCGGGAGCCAGAGCCAGAGCAGGGGCGCCTGCACGCCGACCAGGATGGCACCGGCCACCAGGCAGGCGACCCGGATGCCCATCATCAGCACGTAGCGTTTCTGGCGGCTGGTGAGCTGGTCGTCCTGGCTGCGCGCGGCGTCGGTGATCAGGATCGGCTGGTACTCCGGATGCTTCACCGGACCTCCTCGAGGGGATTACGCCTCATCCTGTCACCCTCGACGGCTGATCGGCCAAAATCGTGACAAGGGCGGTGCGTGTTACGTGCGTGGTACGCTCGCCCTCGTGGGCAACCGGTTCAGCTTCACCGACGAGGCGTTGGCCAACCTGCGGGTCTACGACGTCACGCCCGGGGAAGTCTGGGAGGCCCTGCACAGCACCCGGCGGGTCATCCGGCACCTCGGCGACGACGTCATGGTGGTCTACGCGACCGACCACCGCGGGCGGCGCCTCGCCGTGCTGCTGGCCGAGGCCGACGGCACCGACAACGACTGGGACATCCTCTCCGCCCGCGAACTGAGCGACGCCGAGGCCAAGCGCTACGACGAGGCGGTGCGGAGAACACGCCGACGAGGAGGCGGTCACGATGCACCGTAACGACGCGACCAAGCGGTTCCACGACGGCGGCGACGCCCTCGCCGACCTCATCGACGAGACTCCCGCGGCGGAGCTGCCCGCCCCCGACACGGACGTGCCGATGGTCAGCCGCTCGGTGCGGCTGCCGCTGGAGACGTACGAACGGGTCCGGGCGGCCGCCGACGCGCGCGGCATCGGCGTGACCACGCTGATGCGCCAGTGGATCGAGGCCGGCCTGGCCGACCTGGACGACTCCGCCACGGTCTCGCTGGCCGACGTGCGCCGCGCCCTGGCCGCGCTCTCCCGGCCGACCGCCGCCTGAGCCTCAGGTCTCCGGGCCGCTGCTCGCCGGCCCGTGCCGCCCGATCGGCGAGGCCGACATCTCCGGCGGGCGCCCCCGGCTGCGCAGCGCGTCCACCAGCGCCACCCCGGCCAGCACGGCGGCCACCAGGGACAGCGACAGCACGCCGGGGCCGTGCGCCAGCAGCGGGACGAGCCCGATCAGCACGCCCGCGCCGAGCACCCGGGCCAGCGACACCCGGCCGAAGATCTCGTACTCGAAGCGGGACCGGGCGGCCAGGAACAGCAGCGGCCCACCCACCACGAAGAGCAGCAGGCCCGCGTCGGAACGGTGGAACGGCTCGGCGATCACCACCTCGTAACCGACCGCCGCGGTGAGCACGCCGAGCACCATGACCAGGTGGGTGATCGTGGCCGACGTGCCGAGCCGGCCCGGCACCCGGGCCAGCCGCAGCGCCTCGACCAGCAGGTGCCCGGCCCGATGGAAGTAGAGCCGCCAGAGCAGCGCGGTGGTGACGAAGGCGGCCACGAAGGGGACGACCGCGTCACCGGAGAAGCTCTCCCCGCTGTACGTCACCCCGATGACCAGGATCGACTCGCCGAGCGCGATGAGGAAGATCTGCTGGTACCGCTCGGCCAGGTGCTCGCCCGCGATCCGCCAGCTGGCCGTCGGTGAGGAGCCGAGCCGGGGCAGCGGCCAGCCGGTGAAGAGCCCGGCGTAGTCGACGGCCAGCGCGACGGCCCAGAGCGGCAGGCGCAGGTCGTCCGAGCCCAGCGCGCCACCCAGCCAGAGCGGCGCGGTCACCGCCGCCCAGGTGGCCAGCCGCAGCGGGACCAGCCGCCGCGGGTGGCCGCGCAGCGCGGCCGCGATGAGCAGGGGCCGGCCCAGCATCACCGCCAGGTACGCGAGGGCGAACGGCAGCGCGCGCTCCTCCAGCGCCCGCGGCAACGTCACCCCCATCACCAGGCTGGCGAACATCGTGCCCACCACGACGGCCTGGATGACGGTGCGTTCCGGCTCGTACCGGCTGGTCACCCAGACGGTGATCGTCCAGATCAGCCAGAGCACCAGGAAGAGCAGCAGGGTCCGGCCGACGCCGGCGACCAGCGCCCAGCCGGTGACCGGCAGTTCGGTGAAGAGCCGCTGGGAGACCCGGGTCAGCGCGAAGACGAAGACCAGGTCGAAGAAGAGCTCCAGGAAGGTGGCCCGGCCGGACGTCGCCCGGGTACGCAGCAGGGCCATGCCGCGCCGCTCCGCCATCCGCGCTCCCCCGTACGCCGTCCCCGCCTCCAACGAGACGGCCGCCCGGTCGGTTGCGACCCGCGGGCGGCCGGTCGGCGCGGCCGGCGGCGGGTCAGCCCTTCCCGGCCTTCGCGGCCGCCTTCATCTGCTGCTTGTACTCGCGGACCCGGCGCAGCGAGTCGGGACCGGTCACGTCCGCCACCGACCGGAAGGAGTCCGCGTCGCCGTAGCCGCCGGCCGCCTCCCGCCAGCCCGCCGGGGTGACGCCGAACCGCTTGCCGAGCAGCGCGACGAAGATCTGTGCCTTCTGCCGGCCGAAGCCGGGCAGCTCGCCGACCCGGCGCAGCAGGTCCCGGCCGTCGGCGGCCTCCGACCAGAGCCGGGCCGGGTCGCCGTCGTACCGGTCGACCAGCGTCCGGCACACCTCCTGCACCCGGGCCGCCATGGCCTTGGGGAAGCGGTGCAGCGCCGGCGGCTCGGCGAAGAGGGCCACCAGGGCCTCCGGGTCGTACCCGGCCAGTTCCTGGGCGTCCGGCTCGTGGCCCAGCCGCTGGGCCAGGACGTACGGCGAGGAGAACGCCTTCTCCATCGGCACCTGCTGGTCCAGCACCATGCCGAGGAGCAGCGCCAGCGGGCTGCGTGCCAGCAGTTCGTTCGCCTGCGGGTCGATGGGCAGGGAGAGCGTCATGTGCCCATCCTGCCGCCCGCCCCGCGGCCACGGGCGCCGACTCCCCGACGACGCGCCGCGGCCCGGTGTCCTCCCGCGAGAGGTCCACCGGGCCGCGGCCCATTAGGGTCAGGTCGTCAGTTGACGACGAAGAGCAGCCGGTTCGGCGAGCCGGAGCCGGGGCTGGTCACCTTGCCGGTGGTCGCGTTGGTGGTCAGGTAGCTGGCCACCTGCGCCGGGGTGTAGGACGGGTTCGCGCCGAGGACGAGCGCCGCCGCGCCGACCACGTGCGGGGTGGCCATCGAGGTGCCGCTGATCGTGTTGGTCGCGGTGTCGCTGGTACGCCAGGCCGACGTGATCGACGAGCCGGGCGCGAAGATGTCCACGCAGGAGCCGTAGTTCGAGTAGGAGGCCCGGGCGTCGGTGCTGGTGGTGGCGCCGACGGTGATGGCCGAGGCGACCCGAGCCGGCGACGAGTTGCAGGCGTTGGCGCTGGAGTTGCCGGCGGCGATGCCGTAGGTGACGCCGGAGCTGATCGAGTTGGCCACCGCGTTGTCCAGCGTGCTGCTGGCCCCGCCGCCGAGGCTCATGTTGGCCACCGCCGGCTTGACCGCGTTGGCGGTGACCCAGTTGACGCCGCTGACCACGCCGGAGGTGCTGCCGCTGCCGGAGCAGTTGAGCACCTTCACCGCGATCAGTCGCACGCCCTTGGCCACCCCGTACGTGCTGCCGCCGACGGTGCCGGCGACGTGGGTGCCGTGGCCGTTGCAGTCGGTGTTGTTGGTGTCCACGGTGTTGGTGCCCCAGGTGGCCCGGCCGCCGAACTGGCTGTGGGTGGTCCGGATGCCGGTGTCGATGATGTACGCCCGCACGTTGCTGGCCGTGTTCGGGTACGTGTAGGTGCTGTTCAGCGGCAGGTTGCGCTGGTCGATCCGGTCCAGGCCCCAGGTGGCGCCGGTCTGGGTGCCCTGGGTGGTCACCACCCGGTCCTGCTCGACGTACGCGACGGCCGGGTCGGCGGCGAGCCGGCGGGCCTGCCCCGGGGCCATCGTGGCGCGGTAGCCGGTCAGCGCGGCGCTCCACACGGTGCCGACGCTGCCGCCGTAGCGCTTGGCGAGGCCGGCGGCCCGGTCCGGGACGGCGGTCCGGGCGGCGAGGCTGTTCGCGGTGCCGACCGCGTCGGTCTTCAGCATCACCAGGTAGCTGCCGCTGATGGCGTCGGGGGCGCCGGCGTAGCGGATCTCCCCGGTCGGTGCGGCGAGGGCGGGGGTGGCGGCGGCGGCCGTGAGGGCCGCGGCGGCGGCCGTGACGGCGAACGCGCGCAGCACGCGACGCCGGGGAACGGACACGTGGGGCATCGTCTGGCTCCCTACCGGGCGCGCCGGGCTCGTGGCCCGGGGCGCCCATCGACGGATGTTGAGGCGATGATAGTCAGACATCGAAGCTCGTGAAAGAGATGGTTGCCTATGTAAACCGGTCCCGGCCCGGATCTCCCGGGTGCCGACCGCCGGGGCACCGGCGGGAGGCAGGATGACGAGGTGGACCGTGATGACATGCTGCTCTCCCCGGCCGGCGTCGAGGCGCTGCGGACCGCGCTGGCCCGGGCGCGCTACACCGCCAACGGCATCGCCGACCGGCTCGGCCCGCAGGCCACCGGCGGCGTGGCCCGCAACGACTTCCGCGCCGCGCTGCGCGCCACCGAGGACCGCGACGCCCTCGCGACGCTGATCCGGGTCTTCATCTGCGACCAGACCGAACCGGCGGCGGCGGTGGCCGCCGCGCTCGCCCCGTTGACCGTGGACGAGGCGCTGGCCGGGGGCATCGTCGAGCGGTACGGCGACGGGCTGCGCGCCGGCGTGGACCTGGAGCCGTACGGCGACGACTGGTGGGTGCTCGCCGACCTGCCGGCCAGCGCCCGCCCGGGCCGGCCGCTGCACGCCGAACACGTGCTCGGCATCGGCGGGGCCACCCAGACGCTGATCGGCGCGACCGTCCGCCGGCCGGTGCGCACCGCCCTCGACCTCGGCACCGGCTCCGGCGTGCAGGCCCTGCACCTGTCCAGCCACGCCGACCGGGTGACCGCCACCGACGTCTCCGAACGGGCGCTGCGCTTCGCCGCCACCACCGCCGCGCTCAACGGGCAGGACTGGGAACTGCTGCGCGGGGACATGGTCGCCCCGGTGGCCGGCCGCCGGTTCGACCTGGTGGTCAGCAACCCGCCCTTCGTGGTCGGGCCCGGCACCACCACCCACGTCTACCGGGACTCCGGCCGGGTCGGCGACGCGATCGGCGCCGAACTCGCCGCCGCCGCGCCGCACCTGCTCACCGAGGGCGGGACCATGCAGTACCTGGCCAACTGGGTGCACGTCACCGGCGAGGACTGGGCCGAGCGGGTCACCGGCTGGTTCGCCGGCACCGGCCTGGACGCCTGGGTGATCCAGCGGGAAGTGGCCGACCCGATGGCGTACGTCAACCTCTGGCTCACCGACGTCGGCGAGTCCGCCGACCCGCAGCGAATGGCCGCCTGGCTGGACTGGTTCGACGCGCACAAGGTCGAGGCCATCGGCTTCGGCATCGTCTCGCTGCGCCGCTCCGGCCACGACCAGCCGGTGCTCCGCGTCGAGGATCTGCGCCAGCGGGTGCAGCCACCGCTGGGCGACCGGATCTCCGAGTGGTACGACCGGCAGGACTGGCTGCGCGACCAGGGCACCGACGGGCTGCTGACCGCCCGCTACCGCGCCGCCGACGGGCTCCAACTGCGGCAGGAGGCCACCATGGGCGATGACGGCTGGGCGGTGGACCGGCAGGTCCTGGCCATGCCGCACGGCCTGCGCTGGTCCGAGGAGATCGACCCGCTGGTGCTCGCCCTGGTCGGCGGGGCGGACGGCCGGCTGCCGCTGCGCGACCAGCTCGCGCTGCTCGCCGCCGCGCACGACGTCACCCCCGACGAGCTGGCCGAGGCGGCCGGGCCGATCGTGGCGCACCTGGTCGAGCGGGGCATCGTCGAGCCGGTGGCGGACTGATGCGGGCGGTGGTGCAGACCGTCAGCCGGGCCGCCGTGACCGTCGACGGCGAGGTGGTCGGCGAGGTCACCGACGGGCTGCTGGTGCTGCTCGGCGTGACCCACTCCGACACCCCGCAGCTCGCGTCCACCATGGCCCGCAAGATCCACGAGCTGCGCATCCTGGGCGACGAGCGCAGCGCCGCCGACACCGGCGCCCCCATCCTGGTGGTCAGCCAGTTCACCCTCTACGGCGACGCCCGCAAGGGCCGCCGGCCGAGCTGGACCGCCGCCGCCCCGGCCGAGGTGGCCGAGCCGCTGGTCAACGCGCTGGTCGAGGCGCTGCGTGGCCGGGGCGCCCCGGTCGAGACGGGCCGCTTCCGGGCGCACATGCTGGTGGAGAGCGTGAACGTCGGGCCGCGTACCGTGTTGCTCGAACTCTGACCACGCCTCGGAAACACCGGCCACGCGGCGACCGCCGGCCGCCCGGTCGGCCACGACCCGGACGGCCGGCGGGCCACGGTCAGAAGAACAGGCCGCGGCGCTGCACGGACTGACGGAGCCAGGCGTCGAGCTGGGCCGCCCAGTCGGTGCGATCGGCCGTGGCGTGGTCGACCGTGAACCGGCCGAAGGCGTCGCGGCCCTCGGTGAACAGGCCGCCCCGCTTGTCCAGCTCCAGCACCACCTGCACCTGCTGCGGGTTCGTCACGAAGGTCACCTCGAGCTGGTTCATCGCCCGCGCGTACTGCGGCGCCGGGTAGAACTCGATCTCCTGGTAGAACGGCAGGCTCTGGTGCACGCCGTAGAGGTGGCCGCGCTCGACGTCGGCGCGGGCGAACCGGAAGCCCAGCCGCAGCAGCGCCTCCAGCAGCCGCTCCTGCGCCGGCAGCGGATGCACCGCCACCGGGTCCAGGTCGCCCTTGTCGACCGCCCGGGCCACCTCCAGCTCGGTCCGCAGCCCCATCGTCATGCCGTGCAGGTGCTGGCCGTACAGGTCGGTCAGCGGGGTCTCCCAGGGCACGTCGAAGCGGAACGGAACCTCGTGGCGCTGCCCCGGCTCCAGCCGGAACGCCCCGGTCACCTGCCGGCGGCCGAACTCCTGCGTGGTGTCGTACTCGGAGTCGCCGCTCTCCACCTCGACCCGGGTCACCAGCCCGAGTGCGAGGTAGCTCACGTCGACCGGGTGGTCCCCGCCGAGCACCTGGATCCGGCCCTCGAGCTGGCCACCGGGCCGGCAGTTCGGGTTGGCCAGCACCGTCTCCACCGACGGACCGCCCACACCCATCGCCTGCATGAGCCGCTTGAAGACCACCGCGTCCTCCGATCACTGTCTGTGCCGGTCCAGGACGGCCGGCCGCTGGCACGGTAACCGGAGCGGGCAACCGGCTGCCGGCGTTCCGCCGCGATTGCTGTCGGGTCCCCGATCGCCTCACTCCCGTTTCACGCCCCGACCGCCAAGCTGTTCCTCACCGGCCCGACCGCGCCGGTGCGCGACACGGTCTCCGGTACGCGGCACCCAGGACACGGGGAGAGACAGAGATGGCCCTGCAGATGATCGAGCACCAGACCCGCCCGGCTGCCACCATCGACGCCGAGCTCGGCTCCGACACCCTGACCGATCTGGACGCCACCGACGAGCGCGGCGTCTCCACCGATCTGGTCCGGGCGTACCTGAACGGCATCGGGCGCACCAAGCTGCTGACCGCCGCCCAGGAGGTCGAGCTCAGCAAGCGGATCGAGGCCGGCCTGTTCGCCGAGGAGAAGCTCTCCGCCTGCCGCCCGCTCTCCGCCGACCTGCGCGCCGACCTGGAGCTGATCGCCGCCGAGGGCCGCGCCGCCAAGGACCACCTGCTGGAGGCGAACCTGCGGCTGGTGGTCAGCATCGCCAAGCGCTACACCGGCCGTGGCATGGCCTTCCTCGACCTGATCCAGGAGGGCAACCTCGGCCTCATCCGCGCGGTCGAGAAGTTCGACTACACCAAGGGCTACAAGTTCTCCACCTACGCCACCTGGTGGATCCGCCAGGCCATCACCCGCGCCATGGCCGACCAGGCCCGCACCATCCGCATCCCGGTGCACATGGTCGAGCAGGTCAACCGGATGGTCCGGGTACGCCGGGAGTTGTCGGTCACGCTGGGCCGGGAGCCCACGGTGGCCGAGGTGGCCCGGGCGCTGGAGATCCCCGAGTACCAGGTGATCGAGCTGATCTCGTACGACCGGGAACCGGTGAGCCTGGACCAGGCCGTCGGTGAGGACGGCGAGAGCGCGCTCGGTGACTTCGTCGCGGCGGTGGACCCGCGCCAGGAGCCGGGCGACGCCGCCGCCGACGGCGAGCTGCGCAACGAGGTGCGGATCGTGCTCGCCACCCTGTCGCAGCGGGAGCAGGCGGTGATCCGGCTGCGGTTCGGCCTGGACGACGGCCGGCAGCGCACCCTCGACGAGGTGGGCCGCGAGTTCGGCCTGTCCCGGGAGCGGATCCGGCAGATCGAGAAGGTCACCCTGCTGAAGCTGCGCTCCCCGGAGCGGGCCAACCGCCTGGAGGCGTACGCCTGCTGAGCACGCCCGGCCCGGACACCGGCCCCCGCCTCACAACCGGCGGGGGCCGGTGTCTGGGCGGGGCGCCTCCGCGCCGGTGCGGACGGTGGCGTGCAGCACCGCGAAGCCGTCCGGCCGGGCCAGCACCGGGTTGAGGGTGAGCGAACGCACCCGGGGTTGCTCGTCGGCGAGCCGACCGACCCGCAGCAGCAGCTCCACCAGCGCGGACCGGTCCACCGGCGCGGCGCCCCGGTGACCGCGCAGCAGCGGCGCCGCCCTCGGCTCGTCGACCAGCTCGGCGGCGTCCCGGTCGGTCAGCGGCACCGCCCGCCAGGCCCGGTCGCCGAGCAGCTCGGTCGCCACGCCACCGAGGCCGAAGCCGACCACCGGCCCGAACGCCGGGTCCTCCACCAGCTCCACCACGCACGCCACGCCCGGCGGGACCATCGGCTGGACCAGGACGTCCGCGCCGAAGAGCGGGGCCATCTCGGCGTACGCGCGGCGCAGCGCGACCGGGTCGGCCAGGTCGAGCCGTACCGCGCCGAGGTCGAGCCGGTGCCGCAACCCGGGGGCGGCGGCCTTGAGCGCCACCGGCCAGCCGAGCCGCTCGGCCGCGGCGAGCGCCTCGTCGGCCGAACCCGCCGGCACCGACTCCACCACGTCGATCCCGTACGCCCGCAGCAGCGCGGCCGGGTCGGCGCCGTCGGCCCGCAGCGCGGCCTGCCCGGCCGCCCGGTCCACCCGGTCCAGCTCGGGCAGCACGCCGGGCGGCCGACGGAGCCAGTCGGCGTACCGGCTGACCCGGGCGAGGGCCCGGACGGCCTCCTCCACGCTCGGGTACGCCGGCACCCCGGCCGGCACCCGACCGGCGAGGAAGGTCGCCACCACCGGCTTGCCGACCGCCGCCGCGTCGGGCAGCGCGGCGGTGAAGTCCGCCTCCGGATCGGTGAGCTGGCCGGGCAGCGGCGGCGCGAAGAGCGCCACCACCGCGTCCACCCGCTCGTCGGCGGCGGCCGCGGCGAGCGCGGCCGCGTACGCGGCGGCGCCGGCCCGCGGACCGACGTCGTGCGGGTAGCCGTCGGCGACGGTGAGGCCCTGGGCGGCGCAGGCGGTCGCCGCCAGCCCGGTCAGCGCCGACGAGTTGCCGACCACCGCCACCCGCCGGCCGGCCGGCAGCGGCTGGTGGGCCAGGAGCACGCCGACGTCGAGCAGCTCGGCGACGGTGTCCACCCGGATCACCCCGGACTGGGCGAAGAGCGCGCTGACCGCCACCGCGTCCAGCGCCGGGGCGTCACCGACTCCCGGCGGGCGGGCCAGCGAGGCGAGGGCCACCACCGGCTTGTCCCGGCCGATCCGCCGGGCCAACCGGGCGAACTTGCGCGGATTGCCGAACGTCTCCAGGTAGAGCGTGATGACGTCGGTGCCCGGGTCGTCCTGCCAGTACTGGAGCAGGTCGTTGCCGGAGACGTCGGCGCGGTTGCCGGCCGAGACGAAGCTGGACACGCCCAGCCCGCGCCGGGACGCCTCGGCGAGCAGGGCCACCCCGAACGCGCCGGACTGGCTGAACACCCCGACCCGGCCCGGGGCGGGCAGCACCGGGGCGAGGGTGGCGTTGAGGCGTACCGTCTCGTCGGTGTTGGCCACGCCGAGGCAGTTCGGGCCGACCACCCGCATCCCGGCCAGGTGCGCGGCCCGGACCAGGGCCCGCTGGTGGGCCGCGCCCGCCGGGCCGGCCTCGGCGAAGCCGGCCGAGATCACCACCAGGCCGTGCGCGCCGGCCCGCGCGGCGTCGGCGACCACCTCCATGGCCGCCTCCGGGGCGACGGCCACCACCGCCAGGTCGACGTCGATCCCGGCGTCGGCCGCCGACGGGTACGCGGGCAACCCCGCCACGGTGGCCGCGGTCGGGTGCACCGGGACGATCCCGCCGGTGAACCCGCCGTCGCGCAGGTGCCCCAGCAGGGCCGCGCCGACGCCCTGACCGGTGGTGCTGGCCCCGTAGACGGCGATGCCGCGCGGGGCGAGCAGCCGGGCGATCGAGCGGGCCTCGGTGCGGTGCTCCCGGCCGCGCTGCACCTCCAGGGTCGCCTCGGTGGGCGCGATCGGGAAGGTCAGGTGCACCACACCGTCGGCGAACTGGCGCTGGACCTGGTAACCGAAGTCGGAGAAGACCCGCAGCATCGCCCCGTTGGCCGGGAGCACCTCGGCGACGAAGTGCACGATGCCGTACCGGCGGGCCGCGTCGGCCAGGTGCTCGAGCAGCACCGAGCCGATCCCCCGCCCCTGGTAGGCGTCCTCCACCACGAAGGCCACCTCGGCCTCCGGTGAGGCCGGACCGAGCCGCTCGTAGCGGCCCACCGCCACGATCAGGTCGCCGGCCAGCACCACGAACGCCTCCCGGTCCCGGTGGTCGACGTTGACGAAGCGGTGCAGGTCCCGCTCGGGGATGCGCGGGTACGGCGAGAAGTAGCGCAGGTAGCGGGTGCGCTCGGAAAACCGCGAGTGCATCGCCACGATGGCCGCCGCATCGTCCGGGTGGATCGGTCGCAGCTGGACGGTCGTGCCGTCGCTGAGCAGCACGTCCACCGGTTGCTCGACAGTGGTCACCGGTCAGTCGCGGGGGTCGTGCGGGTCGAGCCCGAGCAGCGGGAAGACGGCCCGGCGGGTGGCCGCCACGGCCCGCCCCACCGCGTCCGGCTCGCCGTTGGGTTGCCACGGCTCGTACGCCGGGTCGACGTCGTCGGTCATCCGCAGCGGGATCTCGCGCCCGGGCCGGCGCTGCGCGGCCAGCTCCCGCCAGCCCGGCGGGGTGAGGGTGGCCGGGTCGACCGGCTCGCCGGTGGCCACCGCGAGCAGGTGAGTCCACGCCCGGGGCACCACCTCGACCAGGGCGTACCCACCACCGCCGGTGGCCACCCAGCGCCCCTCGCACAGCTCGTCGGCGAGCGCCCGCAGGGCCAGGTAGGTGGCGCGCTGCCCGTCGACGGAGAGGTGCAGGTCGGCCAGGGGGTCCAGCCGGTGCCCGTCGGCCCCGCACTGGGTGACCAGGAGCTGCGGCCGGAACGCGCGCAGCACCGACGGCACGACGGCGTGGAAGGCGCGCTGCCAGCCGGCGTCCCCGATGCCCGGCGGGAGCGGCAGGTTCACCGCGCTGCCCTCGGCGCCCGGCCCGCCGGTCTCGTCCGGGAACCCGGTGCCGGGGAAGAGCGCCAGCGGCGTCTCGTGCAGGCTGATCGTGAGCACCCGCGGATCCCGGTAGAAGATCTCCTGCACGCCGTCGCCGTGGTGCACGTCCACGTCCACGTACGCGATCCGTTCCGCGCCGAGGTCGAGCAGGCGGGCGATGGCCACCGCCGGGTCGTTGTAGACGCAGAACCCGGAGGCCCGGGCCGGCATGGCGTGGTGCAGCCCGCCGGCCACGTTGACCGCCCGGCGGGCCTCGCCCCGCCACACCGCCTCAGCGGCGGCCACGCTGGCCCCGGCGATCAGCGCGCTGGCCTCGTGCATCCCGTCGAAGACCGGATTGTCGGAGGTGCCCAGGCCGAAGCCGGCGAAGAGCGGATCGCGGGGCGCGGCGCGTACCGCGTCCAGGTAACGGGGGTCGTGCACCCGGGTCAGCAGCGCGTCGTCGGCGGGCTCCGGCTTGACCAGCCGCACCCCGGGCCGGTCGAGCACCCCGAGGTCGCGGGCGAGCGCCATGGTCAGCTCGACCCGGACCGGGTCCAGCGGATGGTCACCCATGTCGTAGGCGAGCAGGGCCTCGTCCCAGACCACCACGGTGTCGTCGGCCATACCGCCATGGTCGCACGGGTACCCGCCGCCCGCGCTGGTCAGGGCGGCGGTGTCGCGCCGGTGGCCACCGGCCGGTCCGGGTCGGCCACCCAGTTGCTCCACGACCCGACGTACAGCGCGGCGTCCGGGCGGCCGGCGAGGTGCAGGGCCAGCACGGCCTGCGCGGCGGTCACCCCGGAGCCGCAGTACGCCCCGACCGGTGTGTCCCCGGCCACCCCGGCGGCGGTGAACCTGTCGCGCAGCGCCCCGACTGCGGGGAACCGGCCGTCGGTGACGTACTCGGGGGCGGGCAGGTTGACCGCCCCCGGCACGTGGCCGGCCACCGGGTCGACCGGCTCGGTCTCGCCCCGGTAGCGCGGGGCCGCCCGCACGTCCAGCAGCACCCCGGCGTCGGCGGCGGCCAGCCGGGCGGCCTCGGCGGCGTCGAGCACCGGCAGCGCGCCCGGCGCGACGGTGACGTCTCCCGGTGTCGGGGCGGGCGCCTCGGTGGAGACGGGCCGGCCGGCGGCGACCCAGGCGGGAAAGCCGCCGTGCAGCACCCGGACCGGCCGGTGACCCGCCCAGCGCAGCGTCCACCAGGCGCGGGCGGCGGCCATGCCGTCGCCGCCGTCGTACACCAC
This sequence comes from Micromonospora sp. HK10, assembly GCF_000982955.1. Classification (GTDB taxonomy): domain Bacteria; phylum Actinomycetota; class Actinomycetes; order Mycobacteriales; family Micromonosporaceae; genus Micromonospora. The sequence goes on from NZ_KQ058670.1 coordinate 13,920, forward strand.
CACGGGGTGACCCGCGCGGACGCCGGCGGCCCGCAGCGCGGCCTGCAGGGCCGCCGGGTCGGGCAGCGGGTGCCGCCCGGCAGGGCCGGGCGGGCCGCACAGCTCGGTGTCGAGGTCGACGAAGACGGCGCCGGGCAGGTGCCCGGCGCGGTAGTCGTCGCGGCCGGGCGGCCCGGCCAGCCGCCAGCGGACGTCGAGCAGGACGGGCGGGTCGGCGTGGTCGAGCTCGGCGGCGAGCCGGTCGGGCTCGACCAGCAGGTCAGCGGTTCCGGACATGCGGTCCAGTCAACACCATCCGGGCAGCGACCTCGCGGTTCGGCGGCGGTCGATCGTCGGTGGTCCGGGGTAGCATCGATCGCTGGGAGGCCACTGATCGTGAAGCACGACCTTGTTGACACCACCGAGATGTACCTGCGCACCATCCTCGAGCTGGAAGAGGAGGGGGTGCCGCCGCTGCGTGCCCGGATCGCCGAGCGGCTCAAGCAGAGTGGCCCCACCGTCAGCCAGACCGTCGCCCGGATGGAACGCGACGGCCTGCTCACCGTCGAGGGCGACCGGCACCTGACGCTCACGCCGCAGGGGCGCAGCTCCGCGGTCTCGGTGATGCGCAAGCACCGGCTTGCCGAGCTGCTGCTGGTCAATGTGATCGGGATGCCCTACGAGGAGGCCCACGAGGAGGCCTGCCGGTGGGAGCACGTGATGAGCGACGCGGTGGAGAAGCGGGTCTACGACCTGCTGAACCGCCCGACCCGCTCGCCGTACGGCAACCCGATCCCCGGGCTGGAGGAGCTGGGCGAGGCCGGTCAGCCGGAGACCGAGCCGGCGGAGGGCGAGCGGAACCTGGCCTTCCCGGGGCTCTCCGGCCAGGTCGTGGTGCGGCGGATCTGCGAGAGCGTGCAGACCGACGCGGACGTGCTGCGGCAGTTGCACGCGGCCGGCGTCGACCCGGGCGCCACGGTCACCGTGGCCCAGGAGCGCGACGGGGTGTCCATCGACCGCTCCGGTGACCGGGTCCGGCTGCCCCGCGAGGTGGCCTCCCGGGTGTTCGTCGCCGCCCACTGACCCGACGGTTTCCGACCGGCTCGCTGATCCGGCGGTTCGCTGAGCCGGCGGTCAGAACTTGCGGGTGTCCAGCGCCTGGGCCAGGGCGACCAGCCGCGCGGCCATCTTCTCCGCCTGCGCCGCCGTGCCGCCGTGCGGGCCGGTCCACCGCAGGGTGACCAGTCGCCCCTCGGTGGCGAGCCAGCCCACCTCGGCCGCCGGGCCGGCCCGGCCGGCCTTCGGCAGGGTCTGCCGGTAGGCGATCTTTCCCAGCTTGGTGACCTTCTTCGCGCCCCGGGGCAGCACGTCCATGGTGAAGCCCGAGGTGTCGATCGAGGTGTCGGTGACGGTCAGGGTCAACTCCGGCAGCAGGGCCCGCTCGGCGCGTACCACGCAGGCGTGCGTGTCGCCCTTGTCCACCGCGGCGGCCACGTCGAACTTCCCGCCGGTGTGCTTGGCGATCACCGAGAAGTCGAGCAGCCGGCAGGCGCCGCCCGACGAGGCCGCCGCCATCTCGACCGTGGCCGGTTCCGCCGCCGGCATCGCCACCCGCGGGGCCTCCGCCGCGCAGCCGGCGGTCAGCAGTACGGCGACAGCGGCGAGCCCGGTCCTGGCGTGCACGTGGGAGACCTCCGCGGTTGTCGGCGGGGGGTGCCCACCGGATGTCCGTCGGACACCGTACGGGCAACCGTGCCGGCGCGGAAGACCCGGGGCCGTCAGTCCGTCACGTACGGGCAGTGCCGGCAGCCGCGACCGCAGCAGGTGCCCCGGCGGGCCAGGAAGCCGGCGGTGAGCACGAACAGGCCGGTTGCCGGGTCGAGGTAGCCGGCCTCCCCGGCGGTGAGGGCGGCGGCGTGCACGGCCAGGATCCGCGCCCGGCCGGGGTGTTCCGGCGAGAGCCGGGACGGGTGCGGCTCGGTCAGCGGCCGGTCCGCCAGGGGTCGTCGCTCTCCGGTCACCGGCCGAGTTTACGGAGACGACTCAGCCGTGCCGGGCGAAGGCCGCCGCGACCGCCGCCCGGTCCGCTCCCCCGGCCAGCAGCATCCGCAGCAGCACCTTCGCCTTGTACGGGTCGAGCAGCCCGCCCCGGATCAGGCCGCGCCGGCCCAGGTCGGTCTCCGAGCCGACCGCGCCGTAGGTGTGCCGCAGCACCGACCCGGCCCCGGTGCGCGAGGTCAGCACCACCGGGATCCGTTCGGCGAGCGCGCCGAGTACCGGGGCGAACGCGGGCGGCACGTGCCCGACCCCGAAGCCGGCCACCACCAGGCCGTCGAGGTCGACGACGAGCCGGTCGAGCAGCGCCGGGTCGTCGTCGAGGGTGACGGTGTGCAGCGCCACCCGGGTGGTGGCGAGCCGGTCGGCGTCCACCGGCGGCAACGGGGCGTGCCGGGACGGCCGGGTGAGCAGGCGTACCTCTCCCTCGATCACGTGGCCGAGCGGCCCGGCGTTGGGCGAGGCGAAGGTGGCCGTACTGGTGCTGTGGGTCTTGCGGACGAACCGGGCGGCGTGGATCTCGTCGTTGACCGCGACCAGCACGCCGAGGTCCCGCGCGGCCGGCGCGGCGGCGACCCGGACGGCGGCGAGCAGGTTGGCCGGGCCGTCCGGCCCGGCGAGGGTGGGGTTGCGCATGGCGCCGGTGAGCACCAGCGGCGCCGGGTGCGGCCAGACCAGGTCGGCCAGGAACGCGGTCTCCTCCAGCGTGTCGGTGCCCTGGGTGACCACCACGCCCGTCGCGCCGCCGGTGACGGCCGCGCCGGCGGCGTCGACCAGGTCCAGGATCTGCCGGTACGCCAGGGCGGCGCTGGGCACCGCCTCGACGTCGCGCACGTCGAGCGGGATCCCGGCGAGCCCGGGTACGGCGGCGGTGAGGTCGGCGCCGGTGAGCCGGCTGACCACGCCCTGCGCCCCGGTCCCGGCCATGGCGATGGTGCCGCCGAGGGTGTAGAGAGCGACGTGCACGGGGTTTCTTCCTCCGGATACCAGGTTGATCATGGACACTAGCGGACCGGGCGTCGTGAACCCCCGGCCGCCCACCGGGCATGAACGGATGTGACCACGGTCCGCCGGGCCGACGCCCACGACGCGCCGGATGCGGGACTTCGCGGTCGACTGAAAACCGGCAAGATTTTTGCGCACCGCTGTCGAATCCGGCCCGACCCGTCCGTCGGTGAGGCAGAAGAGGGAAACGACAACCTCAAGGAGAATCCGATGGCCCAGTACGCAGTCCTCGTCTACTCGCCCGCGCCCGCCGACCCGATGCAGATGACCCCCGACTACCTGGCTCTGCTGGAGCGGTACGGGGACCAGGTCGCCGAGCTGGGCGGGCAGATCGTCACGGGCTTCGCGCTCCAGCCCAGCACCACCGCCACGGCGATCCGCGGCGACGTGGTCACCGACGGCCCGTTCATCGAGGCCAAGGAGGTCGTCGCCGGGTTCTTCATCCTGGAGGCGCCCGACCTGGACGTGGCCCTGAAGATCGCCAAGGCGAACCCGGCCACCACCGACGGCGGGGTCGAGGTCCGGCCGCTCTTCCAGCCACCGGCCGAGTGAGCGACCCCGCCGGCGAACCCGACGTCGTCGCGGAGCGCGGCGTGACCGCCGAGCGGGCCGTCACCGCCGAGCGGGCCGTGGCGGACGCGCACCGTCGCGAGTGGGCCTTCGTGCTCGCCGCGACGGCGCGCGTCGCCGGCGACCTCGACGTCGCCGAGGAGTGCGTGCAGGACGCGTACCTGGCCGCGCTCGCGGCGTGGGCGCGCGACGGCGTACCCGCCAAGCCCGCCGCCTGGTTGACCGCCACGGCGAAGCGCAAGGCCCTCGACGTGCTGCGCCGCGACAAGGTGTTCCGGTCGAAGCTGCCGCTGCTGGTCGAGCCGGTGGCGGTCGAGGTGCCCGACGAGCCCGGCGAGGACGCGGTGCCCGATGACCGGCTGCGTCTGGTCTTCACCTGCTGCCATCCGGCGCTGGCCCGGGATGCCCAGGTGGCGCTGACCCTGCGGCTGGTCTGCGGGGTGAGCACGGGTGACATCGCCCGGGCGTTCCTGGTCTCCGAGCCGACCATGGCCGCCCGGGTCACCCGGGCGAAGAAGAAGATCGCGGCGGCGCGGATCCCGTACCGGGTGCCGGAGGCCGCCGAGCTGCCCGAGCGGCTGGACGCGGTGCTCACCGTGATCCACCTGCTCTTCACCACCGGCCACACCGCGCCGACCGGGGCCGACCTGGTCCGCGTCGACCTGGTCGAGCGGGCGGTGCACCTGACCCGGATGCTGCTGGCCCTGATGCCCGACGAGCCGGAGGTACGCGGGCTGCTGGCGCTGCTGCTGCTCACCGACGCCCGCCGGGCCACCCGCACCGACGGGGCCGGGCGGCTGCTGGTGCTGGCCGAGCAGGACCGCTCGCGCTGGGACCGGGCGGCCATCGCCGAGGGCAACGACCTGGTCCTCGGGGCGTTCCGGACCGGGCGGGTCGGCCGGTACGCCCTCCAGGCCGCCATCGCCTCGCTGCACGCGGTCGCCCCCAGCTACGCCGCGACCGACTGGCCGCAGATCGTCCGCCTCTACGACGAGCTGCGGAAGCGCTGGCCGTCGCCGGTGGTCGCACTGAACCGGGCGGTGGCGGTGTCGATGGTGGACGGTCCGGCGGCGGCCCTCGCCGAGGTCGACGCCCTGGCGACCGACCCCCGGTTGGCCGGCTACCCTTACCTCCCGGCGATCCGCGCCGACCTGCTGCGCCGCCTGAACCGCACGGAGGAGGCGGCCACGGCCTACCGCACGGCGCTCGACCTGGTGGACAACGAAACCGAACGCGCCCATCTCACCGCCCGCCTCAACGAGGTCACCGCCGCCGACACTCGTTGATCATGAGGTTGTTGTGGCCGTTGTGCCGTGTCGGACGATCAACAGCGTGGGGGCGCGGGCTCGACTGCACGGTACGGCGGGCGGGGCAGGTCGGCGCAGCAGGGAGTGGGTTGGACGCGCACCGCCACCGGACGGGGTCACGCGAACCAGGTGATCGCCTGTCCGTGGCCTCCGGTCCAGGCGAGCGGCGTCCCGTCCAGCGCCAGCACGTTGTAGTGGGCGTCGGACGGCGGCGCCGGCAGCCCGGCGTGGCCCAACACGTCCGGGGCCTCGTTCGCGATCCAGTGTCCGGGCAGCCCTCGGACCAGCTCGACGAACGCGTCCCGCCGGGGCTTCGGCACCTGGTAGAGCACCGAGGTGTGGAACACCACCAGGGTGGCGTCGGGCGGCGCCTGCGCGGCCAGCGCCGGCAGATCGTCCACCAGGTCACCCCGGACGAGCAGCGGCGGATCGGCCGCGGCCACGGCAGCCGCCGCCCGCAGCCGGTCCCGCCGGTGCGCGTGCTCCGGCCAGATCAACGCGTCCAGCCAGGCGACGTCGGACGGATCGGTGACGTCGAGCGGGTTCAGGTCGAGCCCGGCCCGCCACACCACCTCGGGCCGGCGCTGCGGTGGGGTGGCGCCGGTGAGCACGCAGTCGAGCACCGGAGCGCCGTCGAGCAGATGTTCGCCGTAGCGGTAGCCGTACCGGTCGGGGTAGAGACAGAGACCGGCGGAGGCACCGACCTCCAGCAGGGCGAGCGGCTGTGGCAGCGACGCCAGCACCGGCAGGAGTACGGCGCACCGCCCGGCCTCGTTGGTCTGGGTCGCCCGGGCCCTCATCTCGGCCTCGACCGCCGGCCAGTGCGCCACCACGAACTCGTGGAACGCCGCCGGATCCCCGACCGGTCCGCCGAGCAGCCGGACCGCCCCGAAGAGCAGGTTGGGCTGCCGCTTGGCCGGTGGCAGCGTGCCGAGCCGGGCGAGCAGCTCCGCATCGTCGGCGACCGCCAACGCCAACCGCTCGTACGTGGGCGACACGCCCCGAACCTCCCGGGCGGCGAACCGGGTGTAGGCCTCGGTGGTCGACATGCTCCCCAGCATCCCAGCCCGACACCGACACCGACCGCCCCGACCGTGGTGACCTTCACCGCGCCTCGACACCCCTCGCCTGCCACGGCCCCGCACCCTCGCCCGCACCCGTGTCGTTGCGGCGGGCGGCGCGCGCGGCGTCCCGGACGCGGACGCAGCTCGCCCTGCCGGGCTCAGGTCAGCCGTGCCCGCCCCACGCGCCGTGCCCCGCCTCCCGCGTCCGCACCCACGCGCGGTGCCCGGAGAGCCTCGCCCACGTCCACATCCCCACCTGTGCGCCTCGCCCAGGCCTACCCACCCGCCCACACCCGCACCCGAGCCCGCGCCCGCGCCCGCGCCCGCGCCCGGAGATCTTGGAAGGAAACGGCCCCTATGGGGGCCTTTTCTCACCAAGATCGACGCCCCGTCCGTCCCGTGGACGCCATCTCTCAACTTCTGAGACATCGATGAGCGGACAAGCACGTGCTCCGATTGCATCGGAGATGCCAGGCCCGGTTCCATGGGGATCCAGCCTGGGCACCGAGCTGATCGACCGGCGGCTACTGCGCAAGAGCGGGCTGACCGAGAACCGGTCGGCCGGCCGGGAGGCGCGGCTCATCCCCGAGGGGCACCAGGCCCGGTTGCGTGAAGACGCCAGACGCGGCTGCGTGGAGTGGCCCGGCCCGCTTGGCGGGAGAGGGCAGGCCCGGTTCGAAGGCTGGTCGGCCCGGTGAGAGGGTCAGGCCCGGTTCGAGGGCTGGTTGGCCCGGTGAGGGTCGGGCCCGGTTCGGCGGGTGGTCGGCCCGGTGAGAGGGGTCAGGCCCGGTTCAAAGGGAAGGATCGGTCCCGGCGAGCGGTCAGACCCGGTGGGAGGGCTCAGGCACGGTCGGGGTGGCGGGCGGTGGCCACGGTGCGGCGGGCGTCCCGCCAGGCGATCAGGGCGGTGCGGATGCGCGGCGACGAGACCTGTTCCCCCCGGCGTCGGGCCCGCAGTTGCGCGACCAGCCAGGCCGGGGCGTGCGCCTGTTCGACGGCCCGGGTCTTGGTGAGCAGGTCACCGTGGCGCAGCGCGTGTCGGCCCCGCGCCATCGAGGTGAGCCCCAGGTCGGCCAGCGCGGGGTCCAGCCAGAGCCACGGACGCCGGGCCGCCCAGGCCCAGTAGCCGGTCAGCTCGGCGCGAGCGGCGGCCCGTACGTCGTCGTCGCTCATCGGGGGAAGGACGTCGCGGGGCGGGCGGCCGAAGATGGCGTACCCGTGCCGCACCAGCTCCGCCCGCGTGATCCCGGAGAGGATGCGCCGCACGAGCAGGCCGTGCGTCCAGGTCGGATGCGGGATCTGAACGTCGGCGACGGTCGCGGCGTCGACGTACACGCAGCCCAGCTTGAGGCCCGCGCCGGCCCCCGCGTCGAGGCGGCGGTGCAGGGCCGCGAGGGCGTCCTGCCGGGGTGCGTCGACCGGACCGTCGGTCAGCGCCACCAGGTCGAGGTCGCTGACGCCGGGACGGTAGTCGTCGGTGGCCAGTGACCCGGCGACCAGGAGGTCGGTGACCCAGGCGAGCGCGCCCAACTCCCGGCCGAACTCCGGCACGACGGGTGGCGCGGTCACCATGCCGGCAGTCTATGAACCCTCTCGCGGTGTCCGCCGACCCGTCATGTCCGCCAGGTTCCGTTGCTGGCGCGGCAGCCCGCCGGGACCCGGCCCCGCGCAGGCAGGCGCGCCCGCTTCCACCGGTTCGGCTGGCCTTCCGCCGTTGGCAGGGGCTTGTGGAGACGAACACCCGGTTACCCTCGTGCCCATGATCGAAAAGGTGAAGGTCGCTGTTGTCGGTGTTGGCAACAACACCTCCGCACTGGTGCAGGGAATCGCCTTCTACCGGGCGACCGGCAGCCTGGTGGGCATCCACCGGCCCGAAATAGCGGGGCTGGGCGTGGCCGACGTCGAGGTCGTCGCGGCGTTCGCCCGCTCGGACGGCAAGGTGGGCCGGGACCTGCACGAGGCGATCTTCGTACCGCCGAACAACTTTCCCCGCCTCGACGTCGACCTGCCGCCGTCCGGCGTGCGGGTGCAGCGTGGCCTCGTGGACTCGACGGAGGTCGAGCGGGTGGCGCAGGCCCTGACCGGGGCGGACGTGCTGCTGTACTCGGCGCCGAGCGGCCGGCCGGACACCGCCCGGGCGTACGCGGAGGCGGCGCTGCGGGCGGAAGTGGCTTTCGTCAACACCACGTCGGACGCGGTCGCCCGGGACCCGTCCCTGCTCCGGCGGTTCACGGACGCCGGCCTGCCGCTGCTCGGCGATGACCTGGCCAGCCAGTTCGGTACGTCGGTGGTGCACCACGCGTTGCTGCGGCTGCTCCAGGAACGCGGCGTCACCCTGACCAGCTCCTACCAGGTCAACCTGGGCGGTACCGAGGACTTCCGCAACCTGGTGGAGAACCCGAACACCAAGGGACGGTCCAAACTGAACGCTCTCGGGACCGACCAGGTGCAGATCGCTCCGCTCGGTTACCTCCCGCACCTGGGGTCGCAGAAGATCGCCCACATCAACGTCGAGGCGCAGGGGTGGGGCGGTACGGCGGTGAGCCTGGACCTCCGGCTGAAGGTGCACGACCCGAGTGGCGCCGCAGGGGTCAACATCGACCTGATCCGGATCGCCGCCAGCGCGCTGCGCGAGGGCCGCGGCGGCTACCCGCCGGAGGTCGCGTCGCTCCTGAAGTCGCCACCCGGCACGGCCATCTAAGCCGCGTGCCGGCAGTCTAGGTACGCTCCCGCGGTTTCCGCCGAGCCGAGATCTCCGCCAGGTGCTGACCCTTGTGCTGCCGGACCATCTCGTCCCAGACCTCCTGGTCGTGGTCAGGGTCCGGCGGAATCCACCGGTGCGATCCGTCGCGGTAATGGAACCGCTCGTCGCCGCGCCGGATGACGCTCACCGCACCCACCCCAGAAACCGCCGGTGCAGCAGCCCGGCCGGCACCCAGGTCAGGTCCTCGGCCGCCCACACCAGGTAGGAGCCCATGTAGAGGGCCAGCGAGACCGGCGTACCCGCGAACTCCGCCCGCAGTTCGTGGCGCCGGGTCGCGCAGGGCCACGGACCGCCGCAGCCGCCGCAGCTCCACATCGGCAGCACCGGTCCGTGCGTGGTCACGCCAGGCCGTCCACGAAGTGCCGGGTGGCGGCGCGAGCACGCCAGCGGCAGGCCCATTCGGCCTGATAACAGGGGTACGGAGCCAGCCGCGCCCACCACCACCGGCAGCCGACGCAGAGGCCTTCGACGCCGGGCGGGTGCACGGACAGGATCTGCTGGGCCTGACGCTCGATCACGCCTGCTCCTCCCCCGGCCAGTGGCCGCGTCGGATCGGGATGCGGTGCCGGGCGCGGCAGGGCAACTCCGCGCCGCAGCGGCAGGTCCGGCGCCACAGCCGCCACGACCACACCGGGCGGTGCCGGCGGTCCAACGTCAGCGCGACCGCAAGCAGGTAGTCGTCGTACGACACCCGCTTTGGCATCCGTCCTCCCTCCATCCCCTACGTCGCATCCCCCCGCAGGGGTTGACGATCTGTAAGTGACAATTGTACAGGGCAGGATGCGCTTACGTTCGAGCCGTGAAGCGACCACGCTTGTACGGACCCGGCGAGTTGGCCTCGGTGTTCGGCGTGTCGCGGCAGCGGGTCCTGCAAATCACCCGCAGACCGGGCTTTCCCGAGCCCGTCGCCCGCTTGATCGGGATGACCGTCTGGGACGCCGACGAGGTGGACGAGTGGGCGCGGCACAACCGCCCGCCGCGCCCGACTGACGGCACCGAGGACCGGTGACCGGGACCTCCACAAGCGGAGAAACGACGAGCCCCTGCCCGGTCGGGCAGGGGCTCACTCACCCTTGGCCAGGGTCCCGAAGACCTTCTCATCCGCTCTTCGCGGACTCGCTGCCCTGACAAGGCCGAGGCGCACGTGATGGGGAGCCAACCCTCGGTCCGGGCACTACCGGCTTGATGTCGCAGACGACTCGGCTGCCGGCGACGACGTCGATGAATCGGCTGCGACATCAAGTCGGTAGCGGGGACCGGGCCACCGTGGGCAGGCCCCGCTCCGACCTCCAGCGGCTACCGGGGCGGCGGGTCGCTCCGGCGACGACGTCGATGAATCGGCTGCGACATCAAGTCGGTAGCGGGGACCGGGCCACCTTGGGCAGGCCCCGCTCCGACCTCCGGCGGACACCGGGGCGGCGGGTCGCTCCGCAGTCGGCTGTACAGGTACCCGTCGCACCCGCGGCCGTCCCGGAACTCATCCGCTCGCACCAGGCCCTCCTGGCCCTCGTCGCGGGCGACCCTACGGGCACTGGTGGAAACGCCGCGAGCGCGGCAGGGAAGCCCTGCCGCGCTCGCGAACGGGCCTCCGTCAGCTGCAGCCGCTGGTCGAGCCGCAGCCCTCGCAGACGTAGCAGCTACCGGCCGGGCGCATCTTCGTACCGCAGGTGAAGCAGAGCGGCGCGTCCGCGGCCTTGCCGATCACGGCCTCCAGCAGCTCGGTGCTGGAACCGACCGACGGCGCCGGCTTGACGGCGGCCACCTCGGCCAGCTCCTGCTTCGGCTGGGCGACCGCCTTCGGCTCGGGCGCTTCGACCGGGGCGGAGGCGGCCATCGCGGTGAGGTCCGCACCGCTCGCCTCCGCCTCCGCCTCGGCCGCGAGCTGGGCGGCCCGCTCCTTGGCGGTGAAGATGCCCAGCTCCGCGCGGCGCTCGTACGGCAGGAAGTCCAGGGCCAGGCGACGGAAGATGTAGTCCATCACCGAGGCCGCCATCCGCACGTCCGGGTCGTCGGTCATGCCGGCCGGCTCGAAGCGCATGTTGGTGAACTTGCTGACGTACGTCTCCAGCGGGACGCCGTACTGGAGACCGATGGAGATGGCCACCGAGAAGGCGTCCATCACGCCGGCCAGGGTCGAACCCTGCTTCGACATCTTGAGGAAGACCTCGCCGAGGCCGTCGTCCGGGTACGACGAGGCGGTGAGGTAGCCCTCGGCGCCGCCGACCGAGAAGGAGATGGTCTCCGACGGCCGCTTCTTCGGCAGCCGCTTGCGCACCGGCCGGTACTCGACGACCTTCTCCACGACCTTCTCGACCTCGGCGGCCGGGGCCTGGGTCTCGGCAGTGGCCTTGTTCGGCTTGGCCACCGACAGCGGCTGGCCGACCTTGCAGTTGTCCCGGTAGATCGCCAGGGCCTTGAGGCCGAGCTTCCAGCCCTCGAAGTAGATCTTCTCGACGTCCTCGACGGTCGCCTGCTCCGGCATGTTGACCGTCTTGGAGATGGCACCGGAGATGAACGGCTGGACGGCCGCCATCATCCGCACGTGCCCCATCGGCGCGATCGAGCGCTCGCCCATGGCGCAGTCGAAGACCGGGTAGTGCTCCGGCTTCAGGCCGGGGGCGTCCACCACGTGGCCGTGGTCGGCGATGTGCTCGACGATCGCCTCGACCTGCTCCTCCGGGTAACCGAGGCTGCGCAGGGCGCGCGGCACGGTCTGGTTGACGATCTGCATCGAGCCGCCGCCGACCAGCTTCTTGAACTTGACCAGGGCCAGGTCCGGCTCGACGCCGGTGGTGTCGCAGTCCATCATCAGGCCGATGGTGCCGGTCGGGGCGAGCACGCTGGCCTGCGAGTTCCGCCAGCCGAACTTGTCACCGACCTTGTTGCCGAGGGTCCACTGCTTGGTGGCCTCGCGCTGGATGGCGGTGGCCACCGTGCCGGTCGGCTTGATCGCGTCGTTGGCGGCGGCGTGCTTGCGCATCACCCGCTTGTGCCCCTCGGCGTTGCGGGCGTAGCCGTCGTACGCGCCGACGATGCCGGCCAGCTCGGCCGAGCGGCGGTACGCCGTGCCGGTCATCAGCGAGGTGATCGCGGCGGCGACCTCCCGGCCCTGCACCGAGTCGTACGGCAGGCCGGAGGCCATCAGCAGCGCGCCCAGGTTGGCGTACCCGATGCCGAGCTGCCGGTAGGCGCGGGTGGTCTCGCCGATCTTCTCGGTCGGGAAGTCGGCGAAGCAGATCGAGATGTCCATCGCGGTGATGACGAACTCGACCGACTTGACGAACTTCTCCACCTCGAAGCCACCGTCGGCGCGCATGAACTTCATCAGGTTCAGCGAGGCCAGGTTGCACGAGGAGTTGTCCAGGTGCAGGTACTCCGAGCAGGGGTTCGACGCGGTGATCCGCCCGGTCTCCGGGCAGGTGTGCCAGTCGTTGATGGTGTCGTCGTACTGCAGGCCGGGGTCGGCGCACTCCCAGGCGGCCTGGGCGATGCTGCGGAACAGGTTCTTGGCGTCGATCGTCTCGATGGTCTGGCCGTCGAGCCGGCCGCGCAGGTCGAAGCCGCCGCCGTTCTCCACCGCGGTCATGAACTCGTCGGAGACACGGACCGAGTTGTTGGCGTTCTGGTACTGCACGCTGACGATGTCGGCGCCGCCCAGGTCCATGTCGAACCCGGCGTCGCGCAGCGCGCGGATCTTGTCCTCCTCGCGCGCCTTGGTGACCACGAACTCCTGGATGTCCGGGTGGTCCACGTCGAGGATGACCATCTTCGCCGCGCGCCGGGTGGCCCCGCCGGACTTGATGGTGCCGGCGGAGGCGTCCGCGCCGCGCATGAAGCTGACCGGGCCGGAGGCGTTGCCGCCGGAGGAGAGCAGCTCCCGGGAGGAGCGGATCCGGGACAGGTTGACGCCGGAGCCGGAGCCGCCCTTGAAGATCAGCCCCTCCTCCTTGTACCAGTCGAGGATCGAGTCCATGGAGTCGTCGACGGCCAGGATGAAGCAGGCGCTGACCTGCTGCGGGGACGGCGTGCCGACGTTGAACCAGACCGGCGAGTTGAAGCTGAACACCTGGTGCAGCAGCATCCAGGTCAGCTCGTGGGCGAACACCTCGGCGTCGGCCGGGGTGGCGAAGTAGCCGTACTCCTCACCGGCGGTGCGGTAGGTGTCGACCACCCGGTCGATGAGCTGCTTGAGCGACCACTCCCGCTCCGGGGTCCCCACCGCGCCCCGGAAGTACTTGGTGGTCACGATGTTGGCCGCGTTGACCGACCAGGACTCGGGGAACTCCACCCCGCGCTGCTCGAAGTTGATCGAGCCGTCCCGCCAGTTCGTCATGACGACGTCGCGGCGCTCCCAGGCGACCTCGTCGTAGGGGTGCACCCCCTCGGTCGTCCAGACCCGCTCGATCTTCAGCCCGGCCCCGGCCTTGTTCCGTGACTTGCTGGTCGTCACGCCCTCGCCCCCCTCGTCAGCGCGGTCACCCACCGCGCGTCGTCAAACTGTCAGAAATCCGCAGAAAACTCAGCTGGTCCGGCCGGCCTCGGCCGGCTCGGCCCCGGCGCCCTCCCGGGCGCGCGCGGCGGCCCGCAGCGTCTCGATCTCGCGCTCGAAGTCGGCGAGCGAGTCGAAGGAGCGGTAGACGCTGGCGAACCGCAGGTAGGCCACCTCGTCCAGGTCTCGCAGCGGGCCCAGGATGGCCAGCCCGACCTCGTGGCTGGGGATCTCGGCGGCCCCCTTGGCCCGGACGGTGTCCTCGACCTTCTGCGCCAGGAGCGCGATGGAGTCGTCGTCGACCGGCCGGCCCTGGCACGCCTTGCGCACCCCGCCGATGATCTTCGTGCGGCTGAACGGCTCGGTCACCCCGCTGCGCTTGACCACCGCGAGCACCGCCTCCTCGACGGTGGTGAACCGCTTGCCGCACTCAGGGCAGGACCGCCGCCGCCGGATGAGCTGGCCGTCGTCGGCCTCCCGCGAGTCGACCACCCGGGAGTCGGCGTGCCGGCAGTACGGACAGCGCATCGCCTGACCTCCTTCTTCACTCGCGAGCCACCCCGGCCGCCGCCGGGCACGCGGGATCGCGGCGGTGCCGTCTCTCGACGGCCCCCGCCGGATCGGCGTACGGGAGTGCGGTCGGTAACCGGACCCAACCTGTAGGCGACTTACGCCCGTGTAACCACTACATCTAGGGGTCGACCGTATGCCGTCGCACTAGCGAGGTCAAGTTGGTCGGCGTGTCCGGCGCGTCATCAGAATCACGCGCCGGGCCGCCGGGTCGCCGACCTCACCGAGGGGCCCAACGGCCGGCCGCCGCCGGGGTCACGGGACGCGACGATAGAACATGCGTACGAGAGCGACGTACCATTTATCAGAACAGGCGTTCGGAAATCCAGGATTTAGGCGCGACACGCCGACAACAGGTCGTACAGATGTTTGAAAATGACCGATCTCACCTATACGGTCAACAACGACCGGGCGGGACGGATTCCGTCCGACCGGTCGGCAGCGCACCTGAGCACGCACCACGAGCCGACGAGGCACCCAGCGCCGACCAGGGAGGACGGACGTGACCGAGGACCGGGCCAGCCGGCAGAAGAACCCGCAACCGATCGACGGGGCGGGTCCGCCGGCGACCCGTCGACCCCGCACCGCGCGCAGCCGGGCCACCCAGCCCGCCGTACGACCGGTCACGCCGGTGGTCAGCAGCTTCCCCGACCCCGCGACGGTCGACCTCACCGCGCGGCAGCGCCGGATCCTGGAGTTCATCCGCACCTGGGTGGAGCGCCACGGCTACCCGCCGAGCGTGCGGGAGATCGGCGAGGCGGTCGGCCTGGTCTCCCCGTCCAGCGTCGCCTACCAGCTCAAGGAACTGGAGAAGAAGGGCTTCCTGCGCCGCGACCCGAACCGGCCGCGCGCGGTGGACGTCCGCTCCCCCGGCGACGTCGACGACGAGGCGGCCCGCGCTCAGCGGCCCACCCCGGCGTACGTGCCGATGCTCGGCCGGATCGCCGCCGGTGGCCCGATCCTCGCCGAGCAGGCCGTGGAGGACATCTTCCCGCTCCCCCGCGAGCTGGTGGGCGAGGGTGAGGTCTTCATGCTCCAGGTCAAGGGCGACTCGATGCTCGACGCCGCGATCTGCGACGGCGACTGGGTGGTGGTCCGCCAGCAGCCCAACGCCGAGGCCGGCGACATCGTGGCCGCCATGCTTGACGGCGAGGCGACCGTGAAGACGTACCGGCGGCGCGACGGGCACGTCTGGCTGATGCCGCAGAACCCGGCCTTCGACCCGATCCCCGGTGACGACGCCACCATCATGGGTCGCGTGGTCGCCGTGCTCCGCCGGATCTGACGAGCCGACGAAAGGGGTGACCGCCGGGGACGGCGGTCACCCCTTTCTCGTCTCAGTAGCGGTCGCCCCGGTACTCCCGGCCACCGGGGACCTGGCCGTACTGGCCCCGGTCGCCGTAGCCACCGTCGCGCCGGCCACCGCGCGGATCCCGGTAGTCCGGTTCGCGGCGCGGCGGCTCACCCCGGCCGCCGCCGTAGCCGCCACCCTGCTTACCCCCGCCGTAGCCGCCACCCTGCTGGCCCCCGCCGTAGCCGCCGCCGGGCCGATTGCCGCCGTGGCCGCCGCCCGGCTGGGCTCCGCCCGGTGGGCGGCCACCGCCGTACACCCCGCCGCCACGGGCGCCGCCGGGCTGACCGCCGTAGACCCCGCCGCCGGGCCGGCCGCCGTTGGCCGGCGCACCGCCGTAGACCCCGCCCTGGCCGCCGCCGTAGACCCCGCCGCGGGGCGGGACGTCGGGCCGGTTGACCGGCGGCGCGAAGCCGGGATTGGCCGGGAAGTCGTCGTCGCGCTGGTCGGTCGGCTCGGCGGGCGGCGCCGGCTTGCGCCGGGCCCGCAGGATGCCGAAGATGCCCGCGCCGACCAGGAGCGCGCCGAGCACGCCGACGGCCGCGATCAGGTACGTGATCTCGTCGAGGCTGAGCCCTTCGAGCCAGGACTTCTCGGCGGCCGGCTTCGGGCCACCCTTGCCGACGTTGGGCAGCGCCTCGACGCCGGTGGTGGCCGGCGTGTAGCTCAGGATGTCGATCGGATCGCTGGCGTCCAGCAGGCCGCCGTCGGAGACGGTGACGAAGGACTTGCCGTCCGGCGTGTAGGCGATGGCCTCACCGAACGGGTCCGCGAGGGGGGTGACCCGCGGCTTGCCGGAGGCCAGGGCGCCGACGATGTCGCCACCGGTCACGTCGAACTCGAACGCGTCGGCGTAGGTGCGCAGCACCACCTTGCTGCCGTCGGGCGAACGGGCCGCGCCGGTGATCAGCAGCCGGCCCGGCGAGCCCAGCTTGTTGTCGGTGTTGGTCTTGGGGAGGGTGACCTCGCCGACCTTCTTCATCGCGATCGGCACCGGGTCGCCGCCGGGCTTCAGCTTCGCCGTCGGGGTGAAGATCTCCGACTTGCCGGACAGCTCCTTGGTGATCACCAGCGGCAGGCTGTCGTTGCCGACCAGCAGCGCCTCGGCGTCGTGCGGCTCGTTGCCCGGGTAGGTCAGCCGGTGCAGCACCGGCTTCTTGGACCCGTTCAGCGGCATCGTCCAGACCGCGACCCGGTCCCGCCGGCTCTTGCTGTCGACATTGTCACCGGTGTCGGCGATCCAGAGGGTCTTCTTGTCCGGGCCGACGGCCAGGTCCTCGGTGTCACGTGGCCCGGGATCCGGGTATCGGACCGGCTCCTTGGCGATCCCGCACTTGGTGTCGAGGAAGAAGATCCGCTCGCGGCTCTCGTCGTCGGTGCCATCGTTGATCACCACGTAGCCGGTGGCGGTGGCGACCAGGCCGGACAGCTCCCGCAGTCGCTTGTCCTCGACGGTGCACTTCTTCTTGGGAACCGCGGCCCGCGCGGGGGCCGCGGTCGGTGCCGCCGAGGCGAGCCCGGCCGGCGCCACGACAGCGCCGACCAGGCTGAGCGCGATCGTGACCGAGGAGACAGCGTGCCGCATGCCGCCCAGTGTCGCACGACCCGCGTTTCGGGCGGGTGACGCGCCGGAGGGCTCAGCCCCCGACGCCCACCCGCTCGTCCGTGGTGAGCCGGTCCCCCGCCCGGTACGGCGCCAGCTCCGCGGCGAGCGCCTGACCGACCCGCACGTGCACCAGGGTGCCCTCGGGCAGGTGCGCCGTGCTGAGCACCTCGCCCTGCCGGTGCACCCGGGCCACCAGGTCACCCCGGTCGTACGGGAGCACCGCCCGGACCTCGACGGCCGGCCGCGGCAGCCGCTGCTCGACCGCCTCGCGCAGCCCGTCGATCCCGCGCCCGCTGTGCGCGGAGACGAAGACCGCCTCGGGCCAGAGCCGCTTGAGCCGCAGCAGGGTCTCCTCGTCGGCGGCGTCGGTCTTGTTCACCACCAGCAGCTCCGGCAGCCGGTCGGCGCCCACCTCGGCGAGCACCTCACGAACCGCGCGGACCTGCTCTTCCGGGTCCGGGTGGGTGCCGTCGACGACGTGCACCACCAGGTCGGCGTCGGCGACCTCCTCGAGCGTCGAGCGGAACGCCTCGACGATCTGGTGCGGCAGGTGCCGGACGAACCCGACGGTGTCGGAGAGCGTGTAGAGCCGCCCGTCGGACGTGGTGGCCCGGCGGGTGGTCGGGTCCAGGGTGGCGAACAGCGCGTTCTCCACCAGCACGCCCGCCCCGGTCAGGCGGTTGAGCAGGCTGGACTTGCCGGCGTTGGTGTAGCCGGCGATGGCCACCGCGGGCACCGAGTTGCGGGTGCGCCGGGCGCGCTTCGTCTGGCGTACCGTCGCCATGCCCTTGATCTCGCGGCGCAGCCGCGCGATGCGGTGCCGGATGCGCCGCCGGTCGGTCTCCAGCTTGGTCTCACCGGGACCGCGCAGGCCCACGCCGCCGCCGGCGCCACCGCCCCGACCGCTACCACCGGTCTGCCGGGACAGCGTCTCGCCCCAACCGCGCAGGCGCGGCAGCAGGTATTCGAGTTGGGCCAGCTCGACCTGCGCCTTGCCCTCCTTGCTCTTGGCGTGCTGGGCGAAGATGTCGAGGATCAGGGCGGTCCGGTCGACCACCTTGACCTTGGTGCGCTGCTCCAGGTTGCGCAGCTGCGACGGGGACAACTCACCGTCGCAGATGACCGTGTCGGCGCCGGTGGCGAGCACCACGGCGCCCAGATCGTCGACCTTGCCGCGACCGATGTACGTGGCCGGGTCGGGCCGGTTGCGCCGCTGGATCAGCCCCTCGAGCACCTGCGAGCCGGCCGTCTCGGCCAGCGCCGCGAGCTCGGTGAGGCTGTTGTCGGCGTCGTCCTGGGTCCCCTCGGTCCAGACGCCCACCAGGACGACCCGCTCCAGCCGGAGCTGGCGGTATTCGACCTCGGTGATGTCGCTGAGCTCAGTGGAGAGGCCGGGGACCCGCCGCAGTGCCTGCCGCTCCGACAGCTCGAACTCGCCGGTGGTGGCATCGAGCTCGTCGTCCTCGAAGGGAGGGTAGGTCTCCTGCTCTCGCAAATCGCGACTCCTGTCCGTTATGTCTATGGTCGGGGCATTTCCCGTTCGCATGAGCATCCTGACATGTACCAACGTCGGGCGCACCCGCTATATGCCCGTGGCGCTACTAACCGGTAGCTAGCCCGGATACCGGCCCACCTGGGCGGGCGAGTAGAAATGCCAGGCGAGCCGCTCAGCGCTGACGGAGGAGTTCCACGTGGCCATTACCCGACTGCCGAGTGCCGGATTCTCGATCACGATCCGGATCGCGGTACCCGCGGACGCCTCCTCCATCGGCCGGCTGACCACCGCGGCCGGTGAGGCCGGCGCGATCGTCACCGCCCTCGACGTGGTCGACTCCGACCCCGCACACGTGATCGTCGACCTCACCTGCGACACCGCGGACGCCACCCACGCCGACCAGGTGGTGAACGCGCTGACCAAGCTCGACGGGGTGGACGTCCGCAAGGTCTCCGACCGGACCTTCCTGCTGCACCTCGGCGGCAAGATCGAGGTCAGCTCGAAGGTGGCGCTGCGCAACCGCGACGAGCTGTCCCGCGCGTACACGCCCGGGGTGGCCCGGGTCTGCCAGGCGATCGCCGAGAACCCGGCCGACGCCCGCCGGCTCACCATCAAACGCAACACCGTGGCCGTGGTCAGCGACGGCTCCGCGGTGCTGGGCCTGGGCAACCTCGGCCCGGCCGCCTCGCTGCCGGTGATGGAGGGCAAGGCGGCGCTGTTCAAGCGCTTCGGCGGGGTCGACGCCTGGCCCGTGGTGCTGGACACCCAGGACACCGACGAAATCGTCTCGATCGTCAAGGCGATCGCGCCCGCGTACGGCGGGATCAACCTGGAGGACATCGCGGCACCCCGCTGCTTCGAGATCGAGGCCCGGCTGCGCGAGGCGCTGGACATCCCGGTCTTCCACGACGACCAGCACGGCACCGCGATCTGCGTGCTGGCCGCGCTGACCAACGCGCTGCGCGTGGTGGGCAAGCAGCTCAGCGACGTCCGGGTGGTCGTCTCGGGCGCCGGCGCGGCCGGCACCGCGATCATGAAGCTGCTGCTCCGGCAGGGCGTGGGTGACATCATCGCGTCCGACCGCCGGGGCGCCCTGCACCGCGGGATGCCCGACCTCAACCCGGCCTGGCAGTGGCTGGCCGAGAACACCAACAAGGAGAACTACGCCGGCGACCTGGCCGGCGCGCTGCGCGGCGCCGACGTGTTCATCGGGGTGAGCGCGCCGAACCTGCTCACCGGCGAGGACATCGCCACCATGGCCAAGGACGCGATCGTCTTCGCGCTGGCCAACCCGGACCCGGAGGTGGATCCGCGAGAGGCACGCAGGTACGCCGCCGTGGTCGCCACCGGCCGCTCGGACCAGCCGAACCAGATCAACAACGTGCTCGCCTT
>NZ_KQ058671.1 GCF_000982955.1 Micromonospora sp. HK10
GCGATATGCCGCTGCGGCATATTCATGCCACAGAGGCATATCGCTTGAAGGCATGCGGGCCTCCTGGTTCGCGGACCGCCAGGCCGGACGGGTGCCCGGGGGCGGACGGGTGACCCGTCCGCCCCGCCGCTGCCGGAACTGCGCAGGCCATCTCGATGGATCAACCGCGCGAACGCGCCCAGCCGATGAAGCGGTCGTACAGGCCGGCCGGCGGGACGCCGTCGTCCGCGCCGGGGAGTTGCTCGGCCGCCTCGGCGGCAAGGGTCGCCAGGTAGATCAGTAGACCCGGGCGGGCATCGCGGTACTCGGCGAGGAGCCGCAGCTTCGCCGGGGAGCAGGGCCAGGCGATTCCGCACGCCCGGCAGCGCCAGGTCGGACGCGAGGGGAGGTGCGCCATCCGGGCGCGGTTCATCGCAGCCTCAGGGCGACGGCGCGCGCCTCCTCCTCGGTGAGCGGGAAGAACCACAGGAACCGCCGCACGATCTCGGGCGGCTGCGGGCCGTCCGGACGACCGCGCAGATCCCGGATCGCCCGACGGGCCAGCCGGACAAACTCGGGCAGCAGCTCGGCCCGCCGGGCGGCATCCGTCGGCGGATCCGTCCACGCCGGGCAGGGCCAGTCCTCGCCGCAGTCGTCGCAGGTCCAGCCCGGCGGCGCGGTCGTGTGCGCGGCGAACGCCCGCGCCCCGGCGGCCGCCGGTCGTGGTGCGCGGATCAGGCGGACGGTGGCGGGCAGTCCGCCCGGCCAGGAGCCCAGGCGGACGGTGGCGGGCAAGGAGCCCAGGCGGACGGTGGCGGGCAAGGGGCCCAGGCGCTCGGTGGCGGGCAGTCCGTCCGGCCGGGAGCCCAGGCGCTCGGTGCCCGCTCGGGCTGCTCCGGGTCGATCCGCTCCGGCTCCGGAGGGGTCCGGGTGACCACCCGGATCAGGAACCCCGCGCGCCCACGGCGGCCCGTCCCCGGCGCGACGCGCCCTGCGGCGTTCGTCCTCTGCCATGCCTCGCCCCTCTCGGTTCCACACCCACCACCGTGCGAGCCGGCTCCAGCGGCCCCAAGCGGTGGCGCGGCACCGTCGGCCGCCCCGCCGTCCACAGGAAAGCGTGCCGAGCGTTGCGGGACGATCACACTGCGTTGCACTATGGCTCCCGGATGTTCGGGACGTTCGAGAGGCACCGGGATGAACCACGCTGTCAGAGCCGCTATGGCCGAGGCCGGACACACCGCCGAGAGCCTGGCCGCCCGGATCGGGGTCGACCCCAAGACGGCGGCCCGGTGGGCCAGTCACGGCCGGATACCGCAGACCCGGCACCGCGCTCAAGTCGCCGAACTGCTCGGCAAGGACGCGGCCGAGCTGTGGCCGGACGCCCTCAAACGCAAGGAGCCGGCCTGGTTCCGGCCCTGGGCCGACATCGAACGAGAGGCGTCCGGACTGCGGTGGTACGAGTCGGCCGTGCTGCCCGGTCTGCTCCAGACCCCGGCCTACGCCCGCGCGGTCCTGACGAGTGGCCCGCTCAACGAGAACGCGAACGCCTACCTGGAGGCGCGGCTTCGCCGTCAGAGCGCCGTGTTCGATCGGACACGGCCGCCGCTACTGGTCTTCGTCATCGACGAGGCAGCGCTGCGTCGGGGCCCGGACGAACTCATGCGCCCGCAGCTGGATCACCTGATCGACCTCGCCCAGCGTCAGCATGTCATGGTGCATGTCCTTCCCCTGCGGGCCGGGCTGCACCCGGGACAGGCCGGACCGTTCATCATCGCCACCACGCCCGACGGCGAGGACGTCGGTTACCTCGACGACCAGGCAGCGGGCCGGATCACGAATGACGTTGCACCGCTGTGGACGGTCTGGGATACCGTGAGGTCCGTTTCGCTGCCGCGAGACCAGACCATCGACTTCCTGGAAGCGCGATCATGGATGAGCTGACCGGCGCGCGATGGCGCACAAGCATCCGCAGCAGTTCCAACGGTGGTGCCTGCGTCGAGGTCGCCGACAACCTGCCCGGCGTCGTCGGCGTACGCGACTCGAAGGACCCGGCGGGCCCGGTGCTCACCTTCGCCCCGCGGGCCTGGCGGGCCTTCGTGGCTCAGCTCGCCTCGCGGTCCTGACCGCAAGCCACCCGGGTGGCGCGGAGGAAGCGGCCGCCCCACTCCTGGACGTGCGCGGCGAACTCCGGCGGCCCCAGCACCTCGAACTCCACGCCCACGTTGCCCAACGCCTGCGTCGGCCAGTCGAGGGAGGTCGAGGTCATGGTGAGCCGGCAGCTGCCCTGATCGACCGGTTCGACCGTGCCCCAGCTACCCACCGCCTGCCGCACCCGCGCGGCGGGCGCGTGCACCAGGGCCTCGACCGTGTACGGAGCCGGGGCCCCGCTCGCGGCCTGCACGAAGGCCACCGGGTCCTCGGCGGGGAGCCGGCGGGGCCGGAAGTGTGCACCGGTGGCCGCCGGCCCGGTCAGCCGGTCGAGCCGGAAGCTACGCCAGTCGTGCCGGGCCAGGTCGTAGGCGACCAGGTACCAGCGGCCGCCCAGAGCGACCAGGCGGTGCGGCTCGACCTCGCGCTCGCTGGGTGCGGAGCCCCGGGCCGTGTAGCCGAACCGCAGGCGCTCCTCGTCCCGGCAGGCCTGCGCGACCACGGTGAGCACCTCCGCCGCGACGACCGGCCCGGCGGTGACGGCGGAGAGGGTCATCGCCCGCAGGGTGTCCACCCTGGCCCGTAGCCGGGGCGGCAGGACCCGCACCACCTTGGTGAGCGCGCGCAGCGACGACTCCTGCATTCCGGCGATCCCGCTCTGCGCCGCGTCGCCGACCCCCACGGCCAGCGCCACCGCCTCCTCGTCGTCGAGCAGCAGCGGCGGCAGGACGGCACCGGGCGCGAGCTGGTAGCCGCCGTCGGAGCCCCGGGCGGCGCCGACCGGGTAGCCGAGCTGGCGCAGCCGTTCGACGTCGCGGCGCAGCGTCCGCTCAGAGACCCCGAGCCGACCGGCCAGCTCCGGTCCGGACCAGTGCCGGTGGGTCTGCAACAGCGAGAGCAGTCTGAGCGTCCGCGAGCTGGTGTTCGCCATGGCCACATCCTGCCTCGGCTTCCGGTCAGGAACTGACCGGAAGCCTCTCTAGTGTCGATCACGACGACCACCCCCGACGGCAGGGACAAAGATGATCACCCGTGAGATCCAGTTGACCGCTCAGGTCACCGGCAGCCCCACCATCGACCATTTCACGGTCGCCACGACCGAGGTGGACGGCGAGGTCCTGGTACGCACCGACCAGATCGGCCTCGCCGCGACGTACCTGGAGTTGATGCGGGCCGACTGCGCCATCCCGGTGCCGGCCTGGCGGCCCGGGCAGCGGGTCGGGGTGGCCACGATCGGCACCGTGGTGCGCTCGGACAGCCCCGACCTCGAGGTCGGCGACCTGGTCCAGTCGATGACCGGTTGGAGCGAGTACTCGGCCGGCCCGGCCGGCTCGTACGTCAAGCTCGACCGGACGCTCTTCGCCGACCCCGGCTACCACCTCGGCCAGGGACCGACCGCCTACCACGGAATGGCCGAGGTGGCCGCCGTCAGCGCGGGCGACGTGGTGTTCGTCTCCGGCGCGGCGGGCGGCGTCGGTTCACTGGCCGGACAGATCGCCCGGTGCCTCGGCGCCACCCGGGTGATCGGCAGCGCCGGCAGCCCCGCCAAGGTCGACTACCTGGTCAACGAACTCGGGTACGACGCCGCCTTCGACTACCACGACGGCTCGACGGCCGACCGCCTGCGGGAGCTGGCGCCCGAGGGTATCTCGGTTTTCTTCGACGTGGTGGGCGGTGAGCAGTACCAGGGCGCGTTGCAGGCGGCCCGGCCCGGTGCGCGCTTCGCGCTCTGCGGCTCGCTGTCCACCCAGCTCGGTGGCGCGGCACAACGTTTTCCGCAGCCCGACCGCACGGCGGCCGACGCACGCGGCGTCACGCTGCTGCCCTTCTCCTGCCACCACACGCCCGACCAGATCACCGCCTGGCGGGAGCACTTCCGTACCTGGCTGGGCGAGGGTCGCTTCGTCTACCCGCAGACGGTGGTCGAGGGCGGCATCGAGGACGTGCCGCGGGCGTTCCTGTCCCTGCTGGGCGGTTCCTACCGGGGCAACGTCTCGGTGCGGATGCCGACACCGGTGAGCTGATCATCGCCACTTCCGCCGCGCGCGCCTTCCGGGCAAGGCGGACGCGAGAGCTGTGGCCGAGCCGTCGTCCCGGGCGGCCTGGGCATTGAGCGGCCGCAGCTCCGCCAGGCCTTCGAGGATGTCCCGGCGGTCGCTCGGGTCGGTGTCGCGCAACGCCAACTCGACCAACGTCTTGTCCCGGTCGGCATGGATCTTCTCGCGGATCAGGCGGAACGCCAGCGCACAGACGGCGGCTACAGAAATGGCCACTCCGGCCCAGAGGCCCGGTTCGACGACCCCCATGTCCCCTACCCCTCACTCCGGTCGAGTGAGGCGCACAGGCTCAGCTCGACCAGTACGCAATGACTGGTGTAGCCGAGGTCCTGTCGCCGACCGAGCAAGATCTCAGGTGGTACGGGTGCATCTCTGCATAGGGTTTGCCAGGCAGTCGAGCGCCGAGTCGGCCGGCACTCCACCAAAAATGTTCATATAGGTCGCCCGCGTGGCTGACACCACCGAGGACGGCGAAATCCTAGCGGAGACGGCGACACCCCGCACAACATCGCGCCGATGTGGACGGCTCCGCGACCACATCACCGGCCCGGTCGGCCGGTGGCCACGGCATGATGAAGCGCGTGACGCCCATCGCGCCGGGACCCATCCGCACCGGACGGCTGCTCCTCCTGCCGCTGCTCGTCGAGCACGCCGAGGAGATGGCCGCCGTGCTGGCCGACCCGGCGTTGCACGCCTTCACCGGCGGCGCGCCCGCCGACCCGGCCGCGCTGCGCGCCCGCTACGAACGGCTCGTCGCCGGCTCCCCCGACCCGGCCGTCTCCTGGTGCAACTGGGTGATCCGGCTCGCCGACGAAGGGTGCCTGGTCGGCACGGTCCAGGCCACCGTCACCGGGCCGGCCGACGAGCGCCTCGCCGAGATCGCCTGGGTGGTGGGCACCCTCTGGCAGGGGCGGGGCATCGCCACCGAGGCGGCCCGCGCGCTGGTCGACTGGCTCGCGCGGCACGGGGTACGCACCGTCATCGCCCACATCCACCCGGAGCACCGGGCGTCCGCCGCCGTCGCCACCGCCGCCGGCCTCACCCCCACCGACGTCCGGCACGAGGGCGAGATCCGCTGGGTACGGACCACCGCCGGCTGACCCGCCGCCGCAGTGGCCGTCACGCCGCGCCGCGGCTCGACACCAGCCCTGCGCGGGACCCGGGACAGGCCCTCGTCGGTTGCGCTGCCAGGTTTAGCGGCTGGGCGCGCGGGCAAACGGCGTCGATCGCAGCAGGGGCAGGATCCGTCGGAGGCAGCGATGTTTCACTGGTCATCCCGCCGCGACGCCCCGGCCGAGGCGAGGGTGACCATCGAGCGCCGGGTCGCGGACGTCTACACCTTCTATCGCGACTTCGCGAACATGCCCCGCTTCCTGGGCGACGTCATGGCCAGCGAGCAGATCGGGCCGGGGACGTACCGCTGGGCGATTCGCGGACCGCTCGGCGTCCGGCTGCACTCGACGGTACGGCTCGTCGAGGAACGCCCGAACCAGCTGCTGCGGTACGAGACCACGGCTGCGCCCGGGATGAGGACCCACTGGACCGTCCGGTTCGCCCCCGGGTCCGACCCGGCCCGTACCGACGTGTACGAGGTGCTGAGGATCCCGTTCGGGAAGGTGGGTCGGGCGGCGCTGACCCTGGTCGGGAAGCCGCCCGGCGCCGAGGTGGCGGCGAACCTGCGCCGGCTCAAACAGCTCCTGGAGACGGGCGAGGTCACCGACACCGAGCACGCGGTCGCCGGCAAGTTCGCGCCGGTAGTGCCCGCGGATCACCGCCGCCCCCGGTGAGCGGGCGTGCGCGCGCCGCCGGTCCAGCGGCGGGCCGTAGCCTGGCGCCATGACGGAAGTCCTGCGGTACGCCGCCTTCACCACCGACCCGGCAGCGGGAAACCCGGCCGGCGTGGTCCTCGACTCCGGCGGCCTCACCGACCCGCAGATGCAGGCCATCGCGGCCGACGTCGGCTACTCCGAGACGGCGTTCCTCACCGCCACCGGACCGGCCGAGTTCGACGTCCGTTACTTCAGCCCGCAGGCCGAGGTGCCGTTCTGCGGGCACGCGACCATCGCCTCCGCCGTGGCCGTCGCCGAGCGCGGCGGCACCGGGGAGCTGATCTTCCGCACCCGCGCCGGTACGGTGCCGGTGGCGACCGGCCGGGACGCCGACGGGCGGCCGACCGCGACCCTCACCAGCGTCGCGCCCACCGACGCGCCGGTGCCACCGGACGACCTCGCCGAGGCGCTCGCCGCCCTGGGCTGGGCCGCCGGCGACCTCGACCCGGCGCTGCCCCCCGCCGTCGCGTACGCGGGCGCGCACCACCTGGTCCTCGGCGCGGGCACCCGGCAGCGGCTGGCCGCGCTGGACTACGACTTCGACCGGTTGCGCGAGCTGATGCTGCGCCGGGACTGGACCACGGTGGCGCTGGTGTGGCGCGCCTCCGGCACGGAGTTCCATGTCCGCAACCCGTTCCCGGTCGGCGGTGTGGTGGAGGACCCGGCTACCGGGGCGGCCGCCGCCGCGTTCGGCGGCTACCTGCGTACCCGAGGGCTGGTCGAACCGCCGGTGACCCTGCGCCTGCACCAGGGGGCCGACCTGGGCCGGCCCGGGCTGCTGGTGGTCGACGTGCCGGCCAGCGGCGGCATCCGGGTGACCGGGACGGCCGTGGGGATGCCGCCCGTCGAGGGCTGAACGCGCGCCGGGCCCGGCTCCCCAACGGAGAGCCGGGCCCCGGACGCCTCACTCAGTCGGTGCAGGACGGGGTGTCGAAGTGCCCCGGAGTGGACGGGAACGCCGCCCCCGCGCCCTGGTCCTTGTTGTCCCGCGGATACACGTAGGACAGTTCCAGGAAGGCGGAGGTGCCCGCCGTGGTCACGTCGGTCGCGCTGCGGCCGGCGCCGGTGGCCCAGGCCAGGCGGGTCAGGAAGTCCTGCATCGCCGGGCTGTGCTGGCGGATGTCGTTGAACCCGCCGTACGCCGAGTTGCAGTGCGTGAACAGGTTGTACGCGCCGTTCCAGTCGAAGAGCCGGTCACCGTTGTTCGGCCCGTTCTGGGTCACGTCGCCCTGCAACACGTCCCGGTCCCAGCCGCCGTAGATCCAGTCCGTGCCGTGGTGGTGCTGGTTGTCGGCGAGGACGTCGTTGTCCAGGTTGGTCGCCTCGAACCAGCGGCACGGGTCGACCGTCCCGGTGGACAGGTCCACCGGCCAGGCCCCCGCCGCGCAGTTGTCCGGGTAGGAGCCGCGCGGCCGGAAGTCCAGCAGGTCCGACCCGAGCACGGCCGTGACGGCCGGGCCGCTGGTCGCCCCGGCGCCACCGAACAGGTGGTCGACGTACTGGTCCTGGTCGCCCCGGGCGGCGGCGCTGAACACCCCGTTCACCAGGCATTGCGGGTTGGTCGCGTCGAGCACCGGGTCGCAGCCCTTGCCGCCCCACAGCACGTCCGAGCCCTCGCCGCCGAACACCTCGTCGCCGCCGCTGTCACCGTTGGCCACGTCGTCGCCGAAGCCGCCGTGGATGTTGTCCGCGCCGGCCCCGCCCCGGATCAGGTCGGCCGCGCCGGCCGTGAGGCCGGCGTGCGGCATGGCCGCCGAGGTGGCGCTGCCGATCCAGGCGTCCCCGTCGGTGTCGTGCAGCAGGTCCACCCGGCGGTCGTACCCGCCGGCCCGGAACCCGGTGTACGTCTCCTGCGGCACCGAGGACAGGGTTGTCGTGAAGCCGAGCGCGGCCACGTCGTCAGCGTTCAGGTACTGGTTCACCACGCCACCCCGGTCACCGAGGATGGCGTCCCGGCCGTCCTCGCCGTACAGGGTGTCGGCGCCCAGCTCACCGAAGAGGTCGTCGTCGCCGGCGCCGCCCCGGATCAGGTCGTCGCCGTCCTGGCCCCACACCCCGTCGTTGCCGGCGTCGCCGAAGAGCTGGTCGTTGCCGTAGGCGCCGGCCGGCTCGCAGGTGGCCTGCGCGGTGGTGCAGAACCGGGTGGACGGGCCGGGCAGCGCCGGGTCGTGCGTGCGGGCCGCGGTCGCGTCGGCCGGCACCGCGCCGGTCGGGTACCGCTCGGTGTAGACCCGCTCGGCCGGGCTGCCGTTCACCGTGGTCACGGTCCGCAGCAGCGAGCCGTTGTCGCCGAGCAGCACGTCGTCGCCGCCGTTGCCCTCCAGGACGTCCCCGGTGTCCCGGAACCCGGCGGCCGCGCTGCCGCCGATTAGGTCGTCCTGCCCGGCCGGCGCGCCCGCGCCGACCAGGTCGGCCGCCGGCGACGGATCGCCCGGCCAGCCCGGGTCGGGCAGCGGGGTGACCGTGGCGTGCCCCGCCGCGCCGAGAGCGCCGTCGCCGCGCAGGATGTCCGCGCCGCCGTTGCCCTCCAGGTAGTCGCCGTCACCGTCACCGGTCAGCGCGTCGTCGCCGTCCTGGCCCCAGAGGGTGTCCACGCCGTCGCCGCCGCTGATCCGGTCCGCGCCGTACCGGCCGGCGGCGATCGCGCCCCGATCCAGCAACACCACGATCCGCGGGCCGAACGGGACGCCGTCCGCGCCGAGCCGGACCGTCACGGCGGTGGGCTGCTCGCCGGGGAGCGGGCGCAGCACCGCGCCGTTGTCCCCGATGACCGCGTCGGAACCCGGCCCGCCGAAGACGGCGTCCGCGGTGTCCGGCTGGCCCGTCGTGGTCGCCCCGGTCCCGTCGTAAGCGGTGCTGGAACCGCCGACCAGGTCGTCGTCGCCGGCGTCACCCTCGACCCAGTCGGCGCCGGGGCCGCCCTCGGCGAAGTCCGCGCCCGCGTCGGCGTGCACCCGGTCCGGACCGCCCTGGCCGAAGATCACGTCGTCGCCATCGCCGCCGGAGATCAGGTCCCCGCCGCTGGTGCCGGCGGCCGGGCTGAACCCGAGGTCGAGCAGGCTGACCTTGCGCTGCGGGCCGGTCCGGCCCTGGGTGACCCGGGTCGCGTCCGTGGTGGCCGGCGTGAACCGGGCGTTGTCCCCGGCGATCAGGTCCGCGTCGCCGTCCCCGAAGAGCCGGTCCCCGGTGTCCGGGCGGCCCGTGCCGGCGGCCGGCTCCTGCCCGGAGCCGCCGACGATCTCGTCCCGGCCCGTGCCGCCGTGCACCAGGTCGGCGCCGTTGTTCCCCTCGAGCTGGTCGTCGCCACCGTCACCGTCGACCCGGTCGTCGCCCAGGCCGCCGTACGCGACGTCGTTCTCCGACCCGCCGGAGATGACGTCCCCGGCACCCGCGGCCGGCACGTCCCCGGCCAGGTCCAGCGGGTACGGCCCGACGTCGCCGATGCGCGGGGTGCCGTTGTCGCCGACGATCCGGTCCACGCCCCCCTCGCCGTAGACGAAGTCCCGGCCGTCGGCCACGCCGGCGGTGCGCCCGCCGCCGTAGAGCACGTCGTCGTCGGGGCCGCCGAGCACCTGGTCGGCGCCCTGGTTGCCCTCCTCGGTGTCGGTGCCGGTGCCGCCGTACAGGCCGTCGTCGCCGGTGTTGCCGAAGAGCAGGTCGTCACCGTCGTCGCCGTGCAACTGGTCGACGCCCGGACCGCCCCACGCCCGGTCGGTGCCGCCACCCAGGTGCAGGGTGTCGTCGCCGAGCTGGCCGCAGGCCCGGTCGTCGCCGCCGCCGAGGTCGGCCCGGTCGTCGCCGCTGCCGGCGGTGACCACCTCGACCCCGGCGCCGCCGAGGATGAGGTCGGCCGCGCCCTGGTCGGTCGGGTCGGGCTGGGCGTCGGCGAGGCTCGCGTCGGCGCAGGTCTCGGCGGTCAGCCGCCGGTCACCGAAGACCGTCGCCCCGCCGTCAGCGCCGATCAGGTGGTCGCTGCCCAGGCCGCCGACGAGCAGCTTGTTCTGCGACTGGGTACCGGCCGGCAGCGGCTGGTGGGTGACCGGCCTGGCCGGGCCGTACCCGTCGGTGCCGTCCGGTTCGCCCACCGTGGCCGGCTCGGCGATCACGTAGTCCTCGTCGGGGCCGCCGAACAGTTCGTCGGTGCCGTAGCCGCCGACCAGCACGTCGTCGCCGCCGTAGCCGTAGAGGCGGCCGGTCTGCCCGTTCGCGGAGTGTGAGACGACCAGGTCGCTGCCGGCGCTGCCGTGCACGGTGTCCTGCCCGGAGCCGGTGTCCACCTTGTTGACCAGCCCGGCGTCGCCGCTGCCGGGCGCGTCCGGGTCGGCGGGGGTGGCGCTGCCGGCGGTGTGGATGGTGTCGTTGCCGGTGCCGCCGTTGAGGATGTCCGACCCCGGCCCGCCGATCAGGGTGTTCTTCCCGTTCGGCCGGTCGTCGACGACCACCCCGACGATGTCGTCGCCGCCGTTGCCGTAGACCGTGCTGGCGCCGTGCCCGACGGTGACGTGGTCGTCCCCACCGGTGGTCGCCTCGGTAGGCGCGGTGAGCTTCGTCCAGTCGACCAGGCCGTCGAGGGTCTTGTCCCCCACCGAGGTGTGCACGGTGGTGCCGCCGGACCGGTCCACCGGGCCGAGACCGCTGTCGCCGGCCACCACGTTGTCGCCGTCGCCGGTGGTCACGGTGTCCTTGCCGGCGCCGCCGGCCACCCGGCTCACCTGGCCGGCCGCCTCGGCCGTGACGATCACGTCGTCGCCGCCGCGACCGTCCACCCAGGCCGGCCCGCTGCCGGTGCGGATCTGGTCCCGGCCGTCCGAGCCGATGACCACCGCTGCCTTGTCGAACGGTGAGGTCTTCGTGCCGTCGCCGCCGGTGTCACCGTCGCCGAGCAGCAGGATCGACAGCGAGGTCTTGTCGGCGTCGGCGACCTGGTAGCCGCGGCCGTCGACGACCACCCGGGTCAGGTTCGGGTCGAGGAATTCCTGCTTGCGGCCGAGCGCCTCGACCGCGAACCCGTCGAAGTCCGGGTCCGGGTCGGCGAAGTGCACGGCGTACACCTTCACCACGTCACCGGCGTACGTGCCGGCGCCGTTGTCCCACGCCTTGTCCCCGCGCTGGTCCTTGGTGCCGAACTTGCCGGCGAAGACGACCAGGGTGTCGCCGACCGTGCCGCCGAGTTCCGGTGGTTTCGGTTTGCAGTCGGGTTGCGCCCGGAAGTCCAGCAGTGTGGCGTCGACCAGGGTGAAGTCGAAGGTCTTGCTGAACAGGAAGAGGTCGATGGTGATGTAGACCTTGAGGAACACCGACAGCGCGCCGCTGGTGGTGAAGAGGCAGACCGGGTTGACCAGGAGCGCCTGGAGGAACTCGCTGGTGCGGAACTTGCCGTCGTTGTTCGGGTCGTTCCAGCTGAATCCGACGGTGAGCCGGATGCCGCCCTCGATACCGGCCTTGACGATCAGCACGCTCACCTGCGCCCCGGCGGCGATCTCGCCGCGCAGGGTGACCACCGGGACCGCCGTGCCGCTGGCGTCGGCGGTCTTGAAGTAGAGGCCGTCGAGCAGGCTCACCGCGTCCAGCGCGGTGCCGTCGGTGGCGGCCTCGACCGCGTGCCGGATGCCCGCGGTGTCCAGGCCGGCGATGAACCGGGCGGTCACCGAGGCGCTGCCGGCGAGGGTGACCAGCACCGGCGGCGGGGCATAGACCGGGCCGAAGGACTGCCGCCAGCTGAACCCGAGCGACAGCGGCCCGGAGTCGAAGCTGACCAGTTCCACGTCCTGCCCCATGAGCAGGCCGAACAGCGAGCCCGGGTTGTCGAACACCGGGAAGCTGAAGCCCGTCTTCTGCGCGTTGGTCCGGCCCTGCCCGTCCGGGGTGAACAGCTTCCCGGCGTCGCCGCCGGCCGCGCCGTCCACCGCGGACTTGACGTCCGACGCCTTCGCCGGCGCGTACCCGTGGCTCTTGTCGATCAGGCTCTCCGCCGCGGCGGGCGAGACCGCCGTGGTCAGCGCCCGGGCCGGGTCCACCTGGAACGCGCCCAGCGGGATGGCGCAGTTGGTGGCGCAACTGGTGGGGATCGAGTTGACGAAGCTGATCACGGACCGGACGGTGTCGACGAAGTCCAGCTTCGGCCCGCCGGCCAGGGTGCTGAACGTCTTGGCCAGCCAGACCAGGGTGATGTCCGGGCCGCCGGTGGCCTTCGACAGGTCGGACAGCACCGGGATCGGCGCGTACAGGGTGTCGATGACCGGCTGGAGCGGGCCGGTGACCGTCTTGATCTTCTCCAGCACCGGCTTGAGGATGCTGGTGAAGAAGGCGCCGGCGTCCAGCGCGATGTCGGTGAAGCCGACCTGCAGCGGCGTGGTCACGCTGTCGCCGGTCGGGGTGAGCCCGCCGCGCTGGTGCTTCAGCCCCCACTTCAGGGTGAAGTGGGCGCTGACGCCGGGCAGCGCGGAGACGTCACCGCCGGTGTCCACCGCCGCGGCCAGCCGCCAGTCGACGTTCACCTCGGCGGTGAGATCGGTGGCGAGCAGCGAGCCCAGGTCACCGAACTCGGCGAGGGTGAGCTTGTCGTCCGGCTTGGCGGTGCAGTCGGCGGCGACCGTCGGGTCGAAGCAGCTCTTCTCCCCCGGCGAGCCCTTCAGGTCGATCCCGAAGTACGCCCGCACCAGCGGCGCGGCGCCCTGCTTGGTCGCCTTCACCTGGATGAAGGCGAGCTGGGCGGCCAGGTCGCCGGTCATGTCGAAGGTCGCGCCGATCTGCACCTCGGGCGAGGTGTCCCCGTCGTGGGTGGGGACGTAGAAGCCCTCGTCCCGGTCGAGGACCAGATCCAGGTGCAGCTTCCAGCCCAGCCTGGCCTGGATGCCGTCGGTGGCGCCCTTCTTCGCCTTCAGCGACAGGCCGGGGATGCCCAGGTCGAGCGGGACGTTGGCGGTGAGGCACTTGTCGCTGTCGCTGGCGTTCGTGCAGCCGTCCGCGGCCGACGGGGCGCCCCGGGAGGTGGTCAGGGTGATCCGGACGGACTGGAAGTCCTCCGGCTGACAGGGCGCGGCCACGCCGCTGCGGCAGCCGACCACCGCGCTCACGCCCGGATCCAGGTCGTGCAGGGCCGTGTTGAGGGCGGCCTGCATGCCGGCGCTGTCCAGGGTGGCGTCGGCCAACGCCGGACCGATCGCGGCCTTGACGTCCGCGCGCAGCTGGGCGATGAACTTCTGACCCTGTTGGAGGTCCTCGCCGACCAGGGGCAGCTTGCCGTCGAAGCTGGCCAGCCGCAGCGCCTCCTCCACCTTGGCCAGGTAGCCGTCGATGCCGACGTTGAAGTCGGTCAGTTTCAGCGACAGGTTCGCGAAGCAGGAGGTGAGGTCCGGGGTCTGCGCGTGCGGCGCCAGGTCCAGCCCCATGGTGAAGGTGAGCAGGTTGGTGGCGTCGGCCGGCTCACAGTTGTTGACGAACAGCGGCGCGCGGGCGCAGATCGGGGTGCTGGTGCCGCCGACCCCGTCGCCGCAGTCGACGCCGGCCGTGGTGAAGCTCGGGGTGACGCCGAACAGCCCGCTGACCGGGCCGTCCGCGGCGAGCCCGCCGAGGCCGACGCTGAGGTTGGCCTTGACGGTGGCGAAGTCCGGGTCCTTGCCGAGGTCCAGGGCGAGCGGGCCGACCCGGGCGGCGAGCGCCGCGTTGGTCACCCCACCGCTGACCGTCACCTTTGCCGAGGAGCTCTTGTCCAGCAGCGGCGCCGCGTTCAGTTTCAGCGGCAGCAGCAGGCCGAGCTGGGCGCGGGCGTCGACGTCGAGCGCGAAGGTGCCGGAGCTGTCCAGGCTGATCAGCTCGCGGGCGCCGTCCCAGGCGAAGGCGAGCGGCCCGGCGGTACGCACGTTGCGCTTCCAGTCCAGCCCGATCCGCAGGTACGGGCCGCCGGCCCGCTCGTCGAGGGTGAACTGGATGCCGCTGTCCGCGCCGATGGCGCCGTTGAGCAGGTCGAGGGCGTCCTGGAGGTTGTCCGGGGGCGCGGCCAGCAGCTTGTCCAGCGCGTCGGCCAGCTCGGGGCGCAGCGCGTACGCGGAGCCGTCGCCCGGCTTCGGCGAGCCGGCCGCCTCGACCCGCAGGGTCTGGCCGTCCACCCGGGCCAGCACCCGGTACGCCTTGCTGCCGATCACCACGGTCCGGCCGGCCAACCGCGCGTCGAACGCCGCGTCGCCGCTGCGGCCGGCGTCCTTGAGCAGGAAGTCCGCGCCGTCGGCGGTGAACGTGACGCCCTTGCCCACGCCGCTCTCGTCGGCGCCCAGCAGTTCCCGGGCGGAGCGGCCGAGCAGCGGGATCTCGGTGTTCAGCGGGCCGCCGCCACCGCCCGGGGCGGAGAGCGCGACGTTGACCAGCCGCAGCGCCTCCACCACCACGGCGAACAGCGCCTTCGGGTCGTCGGGGTTGAAGTCCACCGCGAAGATGCCGTCCAGACCGGCGGTGTCCACCACCGGCTGCCCGCCGGCCTGCCAGCTGACGTCGACGCCGACGCCCTGGCCGAGCGCGCCGGCCGCGCCGGGCACGCTGACCGTGACCCGGCCGGTGGTCTTCACCGACGAGGAGACGGCGAGCAGGTCGCCCGGCGCGGTCTGCAACCGGCGGAACAGCTCGCCGAGGCTGACGTCCTGCGCCTGCTTGAAGCCGACCCGCAGCATCCGCTGCCCGGCGGTGGCCGGCCCGACGGTGAGATCACCGCCGAGCTTGACCTTGAGGAAACCGGCCGTGGTGAAGAAGTCGACGCCGGTGGTGATCGGGAAGTCGGCGGCGAACAGCGGCGTCGCCGGGTCGGTGCGCAGCAGCACCCGGTCGGCGTTGGCGGCCGGGCTACCGAGGTCGTCCCGCAGGTCGAGCACGAGGGTGACGGCGGCGCTGTACCTCGGCTTCACGGTGGCGAAGCTGGCCTGGGCGTTGGCCGCCCGCAGGCCGACCTTCTTGTCGCCGCCGGCCGGCCTGGTGAGCGTCCCGGCCAGCTCGACGGCACCGATGTTGGGGCTGGAGCCGCTGATCACCCAGACGCTGTCCGCGGCCGGCCGGCCGCCGATCCAGTCCCCGGTCAGGGTGATCGAGGTGGCGGTGTTGGCGGCGATGGTGCCGGCCGAGGTGCCCGCGACGACCCGCTGGCCGACCAGCTGACCTGGGGTGAACCGGCGGTCGTCGGCGGCGAGGCTGAAGCCGTCGGCGGTGAAGGTGGCGCCCCGGCCGGAGACCGAGGCGGCGCCCGGGTCCAGCGGCACCGCGACGGTGGAGTCGCGTTCCAGCGTCACCCGGAAGACCAGCTTCTCGCCGGCGAAGGAGAGGTTGTCCACCGGCAGGCCCTCGGCGGCGAGCAGTTTGACCAGTTCCTGGATCGAACTGAACGTCGGCTGGCCGGCCTTGGCCGGGTCGTCGGTGGCCGGGTCGAAGTCGGGGTCGTCCGGTTTCGGGTGGACGTACTTCTTGAGGAAGCCGGTGAGCTTCTCGTTGACCTTCACCGCGTCGGCGAAGGTGCCGCGCAGGAACGGCAGGTTGAGGTTGCCCGCCGGCCCGCTCTGCTGCACCCCGCCGAGCAGGGTGGCGAGCTGGGCGAGGCCGGCGGCGAGGTCGAGCGGGCTCATGGTGCGGAACGGCGCGATCGTCTCGTCCAGGCCGGTGGTGGTGACCGTGGGGGCGCCGACGGTGATGTCGTTCCAGTCCACCTTGACGGTCGCCGCGACGGCGGGCAGGGCGAACGGGGCACCGGCGGTGGCCGCGCCCAGGTTGACCACCCCGTGCACCGAGCCGGGCCCCGCCTCGGTCTCGGTGTCGGAGATCTTCCCGCCCCCGGAGCCGTCGAGGGCGACCTGCACCAGCCCGGCGAGGGAACCGGCGGCGCCCAGCTCACCGGTCCCGGCGCCGGCGGCGGTGTCGAACGCGAGCCGGCCGTCCCCGTTGGGGTCGGTGAGGGTCGCCTTCACGTGGGTACGCGCGGTCAGCGTGCTGCCGGCGGTGAGCGTGACGCCCAGGATGCCGACGGAGGCGGTGGCCTGGTCCAGGTCGGCGCGCAGCTTCGCGGCGGCGTCGATGTCCAGCCGCGGGGCGTCGCCGTCGCGGACCAGGTAGGTCTCCCCGGCGGCGGTGTGCCGGGCGCGCAGGTGCAGGGTCGCCCAGCCGGTCACCTCGACCGCCTTGGCCACGGTGACCCCGCCCACCGCCAGGTCCTTGTCGCTGACCTGCCGCTTGGTGGTGAGCAGCACGTCGAGCAGGTGGTCGCCGCCGCTGGCGGTGACCGAGCTGGTCAGCCGGGTGCCGCCGCCGAGGTCGACGTCGTCCTTGGTCAGGCCGGAGGCGAGCGCGTCGGCGGCCTTGCGGGGGAGCTTGTCGGTTTCCACCAGGGCGCCCGGGCTGACCCCGAGCAGGGGTAGCGGCTGGCCGAGCAGGCCGATCCGGGACAGCCCGCCCTCCGCCCAGGTGGCCGTGCGGGTCATCAGGCTCTTGAGCGCGGCCTCCCACGCCTCGTCGGCGTGGGCGGGCGCCGCGGTCCACACCAGAGCGAGCGCGGCGGTCACCACCGTCGCGGTCAGTGCGGCCAGCAGCCGCCGTAGTGCCACCATGAGCCACCTCTTCCTGGATGGCCGTCACCGACGGCGCTGGTCCCGCGCCAGCACATCGATCAGAGAGGTGACCCACAACTTCTGTGTCGAGATCGTGACAGCCTGTCAGGCTGATCGGTCGACGTGATTACGCCGGGTGTCGTGACCGGACTGAGCAATCAGCCAGAGCGATCCGCCGCCACGGATCGAACCGGCCGGCCCGCGTAACGGAACTGCCGCCGGCGGCGCTGTTCATCGGCGCTCCGACACCCCGGAGCGAGAGGACCGGCGCGGGGCGGGCGGCCGCCGCCCCCGGACAGCGGCGGCCGCCGGGCGGGTGACGCGCGGATCAGAACGGGGCGTCGACGGCCAGCCGGCGCACCTGGGTCAGGTACGGGTCCAGCTCCCCCACCTCGAACCGGCAGGTGCCGATCACGTGCCAGAACTGGCCGCCCGTCTCACCGTCGAGCTTGTACCGGCCGTCCGGGCTGACCGCGGCCCAGCCCTCGGGCAGACCGATCAGGGTGGCCCGCAGCTGCGCCTGCTCCGGGTCGGCGACGTCCCAGAGCCGCACGGTGCCGTCGTCGCCGGCGCTGGCCAGCAGGCTGCTGTCCGGGCTGAACGCCACCGACCAGACCCGCCGGGTGTGCGCGGCCAGGGTGCCGTGCAGCCGGCCGGTGCCCGGATCCCACAGCCGGATGACCAGGTCGTCCCCGGCGGTGGCGAGCAGCGCCCCGTTGCCGCTGAACGCGCAGGACCAGAGCCGGCCGGCGTGCTCGGTGAGCACCGTGCGCGGCTCGCCGGTGTGCGCGTCCCAGATCACCGCGGTGCCGTCGTTGCTGGCGCTGGCGAGCAGCGACCCCTCGGGGTTGAAGCTGACCGCGTACACCCGGTCGGTGTGCCGGGTCAGGGTGAGCCGGCAGGAGGCGGTCGCCGCGTCCCAGAGCCGGACCAGCCGGTCGTCGCAGCCGGTGGCGATGGTCTCGCCGTCCGGGCTGAACGCCACCGCCCGCACCCGGCCCTCGTGCGGGGCGAGGGTCGCGAAGTGCCGGCCGGTGCGCCGGTACCAGAGCTGGACGGTGTCGTCGTCGTTGGCGGTCGCCAGCGCGTCCCCGTCCGGACTGAACGCGGCCGCCCAGACATGGTCGGTGTCCACGTTGAGCTCTCGTTCGTCGGTGCCGGTGTCGGTGTTCCACAGGTGCACCCCGCCGTCACCGCTGGGCGCGGCGACCAACGCCTCACCCGGGCAGTAGACCGCCGAGAGCAGCCGGTCGGCGGGGCTCGCGAGCTGGCGGACCAGTCGGCCGGTACGCGGTTCCCAGAGCCGCACCACGCCGTCGTTGCCGCACGCGGCGAGGACCTCCCCGTCGTCCCGGAAGGAGAGCGCGGTGATCCGCCGGCCGTGCCCGCGCAGCGTGTGCTGAAGCTGACCGGTCCGTACGTCCCACAGCCGGGTGGTGCCGTCGTTGCTGCTCGTGGCCACCTGGGCCTGGTCGGGCCGCCAGACCACCGGCCAGACCGAGCCGCGGTGCCGGGTCAGCTCGTGCCGGAGCTGACCGTCGGTGGTGTCCCAGAGCTGGATGGCGCCGTCGCTGGCCGCGCTGGCGAGCAGGCTGCCGGCGGCGTTGAACCGGACACTGTAGATCGCCCCGCGCTGCCGGCCCAGCACCCGCAGCGGCCGGCCCGTCTCCACCTCCCAGAGCCGCAGGGCGCCGTGCGTGTCGCCGGTGGCCAGCATCGTCCCGTCCGGGTGCACGTCGAGGGCGTACACGTCGGCCTCGTGGCCGCGCGCCTGGCGCAGCAGCGCCCCGTCGGCGGCCCGGCGGATCCAGACCCGGCCGTGCTGGCCCACGGCGACGAAGTGCCGGCCGTCCGGGGTGTGCACCACCCGGTAGACCACCTCCGGCTCCCGCACCTCGAAGACGGGCCGGCCCGAGGCGACGTCCCAGCCGCGGACCACACCGGCGCTGTCCACCACCACCAACCGGCGGCCGTCGGGGCTGAACGACGTGCCCCAGATCGGCGCGGCATGGCCGGGCCACTCGTGCCGCAGCCGCGCCGTGCGGGTGTCGTAGAGCCGGACCACGCCGGCCGCGTCGCCGACCACCAGCCGGCCCCGCGCGCCGTCGGTGAGCAGCGGCCACACCCAGCCGGCGAAGACGTCCTCGATGACGTGCCGCACGTCGCCGTGGTCGGCGTCCCAGAGCCGGACGGTGAGATCCGCCGCGCCGGTGACCAGCTGGTGCGAGGCGGCGTCGAACCGCACCGCGTAGACCCGGCCGCGGTGCCCCTGGAGGGTACGCACCGGCAGGCCGGTCGCGGTGTCGCAGATCAGTACGCCACCGTCGTCGCTGCCCACGGCGAGCACCGAACCGTCCGGACTGTAGCCGGCGGGCACCGGCAACCGGCCCACCTCGAAGCCGTACGAGACGCCCACGGCCGGCGGGGCGAGACCGGGCGCGACCGGGCGGCCCGGGGCGACCACCGCGCCGCGCAGTTCCGGCGCGCGCAGCAGCGCCGGGTCGGCGCTCACGTCGATCAGCGCGCTCCGGTGCCAGCTGCTGCCGGAGAGCTGCACGCCACGCAGGTCGGCCCGGAACAGCCGGGCCCCGCCCAGCTCGGCGCCGCGCAGATCCGCCCCGGCCAGGCGGGCCTGGTCCAGGCGGGCGCCGCGCAGCCGGGCGTGCGCCAGCCGGGCGTCGGTCAGGTTGGTGGCGACCAGCCGGGTGTCGGTGAGGTCGGCACCGGTCAGGTCGGCGCCGGCCAGCTCCCGGTGCGACAGGTCCTCGCCGCGCAGCACCGCGCCGCGCAGGTCGGCCCGGTCGGGCAGCCGCAGCCGGGCGCTGAGCCGCAGCGCGTTGGCGCGCACCGTCTCGCCGGCGCTCTCGTCGCCGAGCACCCGGGCGGTCCACGCCGTGCAGCGCGCCGGGTCGGCGAGGTCGCCGAGGAACTCCACAGTCAGCGCCGACAGCGGCCGCACGGCCAGCGCGGTCGGCTCCTCGCCCCGGTTGAGCTGGGCGGCGATGCCCTCGGCGACCAGCCACTCCATCACCGAGGTGTGGATGAACCCGAACAGCCCGTCGTCGGTGCGGACCAGCAGGCTGCCGGCGCCCACCGCGTGCGCCGCCTGCGGGCCGGACAGCCGGGAGTCGGCCAGCCCGGCGAGCTGGCCGGCGGCCTCGGCCAGCTCGGCCAGGCGCAGGTACGACTCGCCGGTCTCCCAGAGCTGGAAGGCCAGCCGGCCGACCGCGTGCCACAGCTCGGGGCGGCGCAGGCTCACCGGCGCGCCCGGGATCCCCTGGGTGCGCCGCTCCTCGAAGTCGAGCCAGGACTCCAGGATCTCCCGGTACAGCGCGGCGGCGCTGAACGTGCCGCCGGCGCCGGCCACGGCGGCCAACCGCCCCTCGTCGAGGTTGGCGATGAAGCCGAGCATCCGCGGGTTGCGGGAGAGCCCGAGCAGGTCCTTCACGCCGGCGAGCAGGTCCATCCGGTCCCGGGCGGCGCGCTCGTCGCCGCCGTACCGGTTGCGCAGGAAGGACTCGATCTGGCCGGGGGTGAAGTCCTCGATGGCCAGCACCCGGCGGTGCGGCAGCAGCCCGACCCGCTCACCGAGCGCGGTGAGCACCTGCGAGTTGGTCTTGAAGTGCTGGGTCCGGCTGCTCACCACGATCTTGGCGTTGCCCTCGGCCGCCTGCAGCAACGTCTCCAGGTGGTCGGCCGCCCGGTCGTAGGTCACCCGGGCCACCAGCTCGTCGAAGCCGTCGAAGAGCAGCACGATGCGTCCCTGCCGCAGCATGTAGCGGAACGCCTTGAGGTCGATCACCTGCTCGCCGTGGTTGGCCAGGTGCGCGGCCACCAGCCCGTCGACCGAGTGCGCCTTGTCCAGGGCGCGCAGCTCCACCAGGATCGGGATCAGGTCCGGGGCGGCGGTGGGCAGCCGGCGGGCCACCTCCCGCAAGGCGAACGTCTTGCCCCGGCCGAAGTCGCCGAGCACCAGCACGAACCGGCCGTCCGGGGCGGAGGCCAGCTCCAGCAGCTCGTCCACCACGTCCTCGCGGACCCGCTGGTCGGCGCCGACCAGGTGCCGGTAGCGCTGCGGCACGTACTGGCCGGGCGGGTAGAGGCGGTCGGCCTGCAACCGGGCGGTCTGCGCGGCCACGTAGTCGCGCAGG
>NZ_KQ058672.1 GCF_000982955.1 Micromonospora sp. HK10
GACGCCCTCGCCGAGCACCTGCACCGGCAGCTCCGGCCCACCGGAGACGGGACGGTGGCGCAGGCCGCCGCGGCGGGCGTCGCCGCCGACGAGCCGATCGCCATCGTCGGGATGGCCTGCCGCTATCCCGGCGGCGTGAGCAGCCCGGACGAGCTGTGGCGGCTGGTCTCCGACGGCACGGACGCGATCAGCGACTTCCCCACCAACCGGGGCTGGCCCCTCGACCGCCTCTACCACCCCGACCCGGACCACCCCGGCACCACGTACGCCCGACACGGCGGGTTCCTGCACCACGCCGACGAATTCGACAACGACTTCTTCGGCATCAGCCCCCGCGAGGCAGCAGCCACCGACCCCCAACAACGGCTCCTCCTCGAAACCGCCTGGGAAACCCTCGAACGCGCCGGCATCGACCCCGACCGCCTACGCGCCACCCCCACCGGCGTGTTCACCGGCGTCATGTACAACGACTACGCGACCCGGTTCCAGCAGGTGCCGGAGGGATTCGAGGGCTATCTGGGTAACGGCAGCGCCGGCAGCGTGGCCTCCGGACGCCTGGCGTACACGCTCGGGCTGCAGGGGCCGGCGGTCACCCTGGACACGGCCTGCTCGTCGTCGTTGGTCGCCACGCACCTCGCCATCCAGTCGCTGCGCAACGGGGAGTGCAACCTCGCGCTGGCCGGCGGGGTCACCGTGATGGCCACCCCGGGCACGTTCGTCGAGTTCGCCCGGCAGCGAGGCCTGTCGGCCGACGGCCGCTGCAAGTCCTTCGCCGAGGGAGCGGACGGCACCGGCTGGGGTGAGGGCGCCGGCCTCATCCTGCTGGAGCGGCTGTCGGACGCCCAGCGCAACGGCCACCACATCCTCGCCGTCATCCGCGGCTCCGCGGTCAACCAGGACGGCGCCAGCAACGGCCTCACCGCCCCCAACGGACCCGCGCAGGAACGGGTCATCCAGCAGGCCCTGGTCAACGCCCGACTGGCTCCCACCGACGTCGACGCCGTCGAAGCCCACGGCACCGGCACCAACCTCGGCGACCCCATCGAAGCCCAAGCCCTCCTCGCCACCTACGGCCAGGACCGCGACCAACCACTCTGGCTCGGCTCGATCAAATCCAACATCGGCCACACCCAGGCCGCCGCCGGCGTCGCCGGCATCATCAAGATGGTCCAGGCCATCCGCCACGGCGTCCTACCGAAGACCCTGCACGCCGAGCGGCCGAGCAGCCGGATCGACTGGACGGCCGGCGCGGTCGCCCTGCTCACCGACGCCCAACCCTGGCCCGACACCGGTCACCCCCGCCGGGCCGGCGTCTCGTCGTTCGGCATCAGCGGCACCAACGCCCACGTGATCATCGAGCAGGCACCGGCGGGCGACCGGCCGCCGTCCGAGGCGGGGCCCGTCCCCGCCGTGGTGGACGCCAGGCTGGCCGCGCTCACCGGCCCGGACCGCACACCGCCGGGCGTGCCGCTGCCCTGGTTGCTCTCCGCGAAGACCCCGGCCGCGCTGCGCGACCAGGCGGCCCGCCTGATGGCGTACGCGCAGGCGCACCCGGAGATCGAGCCGGCGGCGGTCGCGGCGGCGCTGGTCACCGGGCGGGCCGCATTCGCCCAGCGGGCGGCGGTGCTGCCCGGTGCCGAGCCGGTCGACGCGCTGCGGGCGCTCGCCGAGGACCGGCCGCACCCCGCCCTGCTCCAGCACACCGCCGCGCACCACGGCCGGGTGGTGTTCGTGTTCCCCGGCCAGGGCGGACAGTGGCTCGGCATGGGCCGCGAACTCGCCCAACACAGCCCGGTCTTCGCCGCCCACCTCGACGCCTGCGCCACCGCACTACGCCCCTACGTCGACTGGGACCTGCACACCGTCCTACACGACGACAACCCCGACTGGCTCACCCGCGTCGACATCGTCCAACCCGTCCTGTTCGCCGTGATGACCGGCCTCGCCGCCGTGT
>NZ_KQ058673.1 GCF_000982955.1 Micromonospora sp. HK10
GGCCTGCCGGTTCCCCGGTGGCGTCGACTCGCCGGAGCGGCTGTGGCAGCTGGTCCACGGTGGCGTCGACGCGATGGCCGGCTTCCCCACCGACCGGGGCTGGGACCTCGCGACGCTGCACGATCCCGACCCCGACCGGCCCGGCACCACGTACGCCCGGGAGGGTGGCTTCCTCGGTGACGCCGGCCTGTTCGACGCGGAGTTCTTCGGGATCAGCCCGCGGGAGGCGCTGGCTACCGATCCGCAGCAGCGGCTGCTGCTGGAGACCGCCTGGGAGGTCCTGGAGCGGGCCGGCATCGATCCCACCCGCCTGCGCGGCACGGCCACCGGCGTGTTCGCGGGCGTCGTCTCCCAGGAGTACGCCCCGGCGACGCTGGCGCCGCCCGCGGAGGTCGCCGGCTACCTGCTGACCGGCAACACCACCAGCGTCGCGTCGGGCCGGCTCGCCTACGCGCTCGGCCTCGAGGGGCCGGCGCTGAC
Organism: Micromonospora sp. HK10; assembly: GCF_000982955.1. Lineage (GTDB taxonomy): Bacteria > Actinomycetota > Actinomycetes > Mycobacteriales > Micromonosporaceae > Micromonospora. The sequence goes on from NZ_KQ058673.1 coordinate 481, forward strand.
CGTGGACACCGCCTGCTCGTCGTCGCTGGTCGCCACCCACCTGGCCATGCAGGCACTACGCAACGGCGAGTGCACGCTGGCGCTCGCCGGCGGCGCCACGGTGATGGCGACCCCGAAGATCTTCGTGGAGTTCGCCCGGCAGCGGGGCCTGTCCGTCGACGGGCGGTGCAAGTCGTTCGCGGAGTCGGCGGACGGCACCGGCTGGGGCGAGGGCGTCGGCCTGATCCTGCTGGAACGGCTGAGTGACGCCCAGCGCCACGGCCACCAGGTCCTCGCGGTGATCAGGGGCTCGGCGGTCAACCAGGACGGCGCCAGCAACGGCCTCACCGCCCCCAACGGCCCCTCCCAGCAGCGCGTCATCCAGCAGGCCCTGGCCAACGCCCGCCTCACCCCCGCCGACGTCGACGCCGTCGAGGCCCACGGCACCGGCACCACCCTCGGCGACCCGATCGAGGCGCAGGCCCTGCTCGCCACCTACGGCCAGGACCGTTCGGAGCCGCTGTGGCTCGGCTCGATCAAGTCGAACATCGGCCACACCCAGGCCGCCGCCGGCGTCGCCGGCATCATCAAGATGGTCCAGGCCATCCGCCACGGCGTGCTGCCCAGGACCCTGCACGTCGACGCCCCCTCCTCGCACGTCGACTGGACCGCCGGCGCGGTCTCGCTGCTCACCGACACCACGCCGTGGCCCGACCACGACCGGCCCCGCCGGGCCGGCGTCTCCTCCTTCGGCATCAGCGGCACCAACGCCCACCTCATCATCGAACAGGCACCGGCACCCGACCCGACCGGCGACAACCCAGGCGGACCGGCGCTGACCAGCCCAACCGCCGCCAACTCAGGCGGACCGGCTCCGACCAGTCCGACCGCCGCCAACTCAGGCGGACCGGCTCCGACCAGCCCGACCGCCACCAACCCGACGGCCGGGACGCCGGACTCGGCGGCGGCCGGCAACGCCACCCCGACGATCGCCCTGCCGTGGCTGCTGTCGGCCAGGACCCCGGCCGCGCTGCGCGAGCAGGCGGCCCGACTGGCCACCCACCTCGACGAGCATCCCGACCTCGACCCCGCCCAGGTCGCCCACGCGCTGGCCACCACCCGCACCACGTTCGCCCACCGCGCCGCAATCGTCGCGCCGATCGACGGCCCGGACGGTGAGCCGCACACCACGGCGGACCTGATCACCATCCTGTACGCCCTCGCGGCCGGTACGGCCCACCCCGGCCTGGTCCAGGGGTCGGTACGCGACGGGAAGCTGGCGTTCCTGTTCACCGGCCAGGGCGCGCAGCACCCCGGCATGACCGCCGACCTGTACGCCCGCTTCCCCGTTTACGCGGCGGCGCTGGACGAGGTGTGCGCGGCCCTCGACGCGCACCTGGAGCAGCCACTGCGCGAGGTCATGTGCGGCCCGCACACCGACCTGCTCGGACAGACCCGCTACACCCAACCCGCCCTGTTCGCCGCCGAGACCGCCATGGTGCGACTGCTGCACAGCTTCGGGATCCGACCCGACTACCTCATCGGACACTCCATCGGCGAGTTGACCGCCGCCCACATCGCCGGGGTCCTCGACCTGCCCGACGCCGCGAAACTGGTCACCACCCGGGCGCGACTCATGAACACCATGCCCGCCGGCGCCATGCTCGCCGTCACCGCACCCCTGCACCGGGTACAGCCGATCCTCGACGCCCACCCGCAGGTGAGCCTCGCCGGGCACAACAGCCCCACCTCACTCGTCCTCGCCGGCGACACCGACACCATCGACGCGATCGCCGCCCAACTCACCGCCGACGGCATCCGGGCGCGCAAACTGCACGTCGCGCACGCCTTCCACTCCGCCCACACCGACGCCATCCTCGACGACTTCCGCGACGCCGCCGCCACCGTCACCTACCACCCGGCGTCGCTGCCGATCGTGTCCAACCTGACCGGACAGGTCGCCACCGACGACCAACTCGCCGACCCCGACTACTGGACCCGACACATCCGCGAGACCGTGGCCTACGCCGCCGGCACCGAAACCCTGCACGGCCTGGGGGTCACCAATTTCATTGAGGTCGGACCCGACGCCACCCTGGCCACCCTGACCCGGGAAACGCTCACCGATGCCACCGCCATCGCCACCCAGCAGCGCGGACACCACGGCACGGTAGCCCTGCTCACCGCCCTCGCCACCGCACACACCAGCGGCCTCGACGTCGACTGGACACCCCTGCTGCCCAGCCGGTCCGGCCCGGCCATCTCGCTGCCCACCTACCCGTTCCAGCGCCGCCGCTACTGGCTGCACCACGGCACCGGCCCGATCGAGCCGGCGGACCTGGGGTTGAGCCACGCCGGACACCCGCTCCTCGGCGCCGCCATCGAGCTCCCCAACGACCAGGGACACCTCTACACCACCCAGTTGAGCGTCGACGCCCATCCGTGGCTGCGCGACCACGCCATCGCCGGTGCCGTCCTGCTCCCCGGCACCGCCTTCGTCGACCTCGCCCTGCACGCCGGGCACGAGACCGGGCAGCCGTACCTGGACGACCTCACCATCGAGGCGCCGCTCGCCCTCGACGCCGGCAGCCCACACGTACCGCTCCAGGTCCACGTCGGCGCCCCCGACCGGGACAACCGCAGGGCGGTCACCTTCCGGACCCGGTACGGCGCCGACCCGACCTGGCAGGTGATCGCCACCGGAACCCTGACCGCGCGGGGCGGACCGCCCGCCGAGCGCGAGCCCGGGCCCTGGCCACCCGCCGGCGCCACCGCCGTGGACGTCGCCGACCTGTACCCGACGCTGGCCGACGCGGGCATCGACTACGGGCCCGCCTTCCAGGGCCTGCACGCCGCGTGGCGGGCCGGCGACACCGTGCACGCCGAGGTCCGGCTCCCCGACGAGATCACCAGCAGCGGGTACGGCATCCACCCCGCGCTCCTCGACGCCGCCCTGCACCCGCTCGCCCTCACCGCCGCAGCCGGCGAGACCCGCCTGCCGTTCGCCTGGTCGGGCGTGGCCCTGCACGCCACCGACGCCACCACCCTGCGGGTCCGGTTCCGGCAGATCGGCGCCGACCTGGTGAGCGTGCACGCCACCGACCCGGCCGGCGCGCCGGTCATCGACATCGAGTCGCTCAACCTCCGGCCGCTGCCGCAGGCCGGGCACCGCGACGCGGCCGGCCTGTTCACGGTGGAATGGGCCACCCTCGACCTGGCCCCGGCCGCCGCGGCACCGGCGTACCCGATCCTGGACCCGGCGGGACTCGACCGGCTGCTCGCCGCGGACGCCGCACCCGACGAGGTCGTCGTCCTGGCCGTCACCGGCTCGGACGGGCCCGACGGCGTCGCGGCGCGCACCGCCGAAACGCTGGCGCTGCTGCGCCGCTGGCTGGCCGACGACCGGTGCGCCGCCGGCCGCCTGGTGGTGCTGACCACCGGCGCGGTCGCCGCGGCGCCGCACGACGAGGTCACCGACCTGGCCGCCGCCGCCGTGCGAGGGCTGGTCCGCGCGGCGCAGGCCGAGCACCCGGGGCGCCTCGTCCTCGTCGACTGGGACGCCGCCCCGACCAGCCGGGCCGCCCTGCCGGCCGCCGTCGCCACCGGCGAACCGGAGCTGGCCCTCCGCGAGGGCGCCGCGCTGCGGCCACGACTCGTCCGGACGCTGCCCGGCGAGCACCCCGAGACCGGCCTCGACCCCGAGGGCACGGTCCTGATCACCGGCGGCACGGGAGGACTGGGCGCGCTGCTGGCCGGCCATCTCGCCGCGACCGGACGGGCCCGGCGGCTGCTGCTGGCCAGCCGGCGGGGACCGGCGGCGCCCGGCGCCGACGAGCTGGCCGCCCGGCTGGCCGACGCGGGCGCCGAGGTGACCGTGGCGGCCTGCGACGTCACCGACCCGGCGGCGGTGGCCGCCCTGCTCGCCGGGATCCCCGCCGGGCATCCCCTCACCGCCGTCTTCCACACCGCCGGTGTGGTCGACGACGCGCCGCTGCACACCCTCACCGGCCCGCAGCTGGACCGGGTGCTGGCACCGAAGGTGGCCGGGGCGTGGCACCTGCACCAGGCCACGGTGGACCTGCCGCTCGCCGCGTTCGTGCTCTACTCCTCGGTCGCCGGCACGCTCGGCAGCGCCGGGCAGGGCAACTACGCCGCGGCGAACGCCTACCTCGACGCCCTGGCCCAGCACCGCGCAGCGCAGGGACGCCCCGGCACCTCCGTCGCCTGGGGGTTGTGGGAACGGGAGACCGGCATCACCGGGCACCTCGACGCGCGGGACCGGTCGCGGGCCGCCCGGCACGGCGTACGGCCGCTGACCGACGCGGCGGGCCTCGCCCTGCTCGACGCCGCGCTGGCGGACGGGCGGCCGCTGCTGGTGGCCGCCGACCTCGACGCGCGGAGCGTGCCCGCGCTGCGCCCCTCCCGGCTCCGGCGCAGCGCGGCGACCAGTCCCGACGCCACCGGCCTGGCCGGCAGGCTGGCCGGGCTGGACCCCGCGGAGCGGGCCCGGTTGCTGTCCCGGCTGGTCCGCGCCGAGGTCGCCGCGGTGCTCGGCCACACCGACGGCGACCAGGTCGAGCCCGAGCGGGCGTTCAAGGACCTCGGGTTCGACTCGCTGACCGCCGTGGACCTGCGCAACCGGCTCACCGCGGCCACCGGCCTGCGGCTGCCCGCCACGCTGATCTTCGACCACCCCACCGCCGAGGCCCTCACCGCCCACCTGCTCGCCCGGTTGGCGCCCACCACCGGAGCGGGCGTCACCCGTACCGTCGCGGGTCCGGCGCCGGCCGACGAGCCGGTCGCCATCGTCGGCATGGCCTGCCGCTACCCGGGCGGCGTTAGCAGCCCGGACCAGTTGTGGGATCTGGTCGCCGGCGGGATCGACGCGATCAGCGAATTCCCCACCAACCGCGGCTGGCAGCTCGACCGGCTGCACCACCCCGACCCCGACCACCCCGGCACCACGTACACCCGCCACGGCGGCTTCCTGCACGACGCCGACGCCTTCGACGCCGACTTCTTCGGCATCAGCCCGCGCGACGCCGCCGCCACCGACCCGCAGCACCGGCTGCTGCTCGAGACCGCCTGGGAGACCATCGAGAACGCCGGGATCAACCCGCACACGCTGCGGCACAGCGACACCGGCGTCTTCACCGGCATCATGTACGGCGACTACGGCGCCCGCCTACAGCACCCGCCGGCCGGCTACGAGGGCCACCTGAGCAACGGCAACGCCGGCAGCATCGCCTCCGGGCGGCTCGCGTACACGCTGGGGTTGCAGGGGCCGGCGCTCACCGTCGACACCGCCTGCTCGTCCAGCCTGGTCACCGCCCACCTCGCCATCCAGGCGCTGCGCAACGGCGACTGCAGCCTCGCCCTGGCCGGCGGGGCGACCGTGATGGCCACCCCCGGGACGTTCATCGAGTTCGCCCGGCAGCGCGGGCTCGCCGCCGACGGGCGGTGCAAGTCCTTCGCGGACACCGCCGACGGCACCGGGTGGAGCGAGGGGGTGGGTCTGCTCCTGCTGGAGCGGCTGTCGGACGCCCGGCGCAACGGTCACCCGGTGCTCGCGGTGATCCGCGGCTCGGCGGTCAACCAGGACGGCGCCAGCAACGGGTTGACCGCCCCCAACGGTCCCGCGCAGGAGCGGGTCATCCAGCAGGCCCTGGCCGCCGCCCGGCTCGCCCCCGCCGACGTGGACGCGGTGGAGGCGCACGGTACGGGCACCACCCTGGGTGATCCGATCGAGGCGCAGGCGCTGCTGGCCACGTACGGGCAGGAGCGCGACGAGCCGCTCTGGCTCGGGTCGATCAAGTCGAACATCGGGCACACCCAGGCCGCCGCCGGGGTGGCCGGCATCATCAAGATGGTCCAGGCGCTGCGCCACGGCGTGCTGCCGAAGACCCTGCACGTCGACGCCCCCTCGTCGCACGTCGACTGGGCGTCCGGCGCGGTGGCCCTGCTCACCGAGAACACCCCGTGGCCGGAGCACGGCCGGCCGCGACGCGCCGCGGTCTCCTCGTTCGGCATCAGCGGCACCAACGCCCACGTCATCATCGAACAGGCCCCGGCAGCGGCGCCCGCCGTCTCGACTCCGGCCGACCCGACTGCCGCAACTGAGGAGGCGGGCGGCGGCGCGGAGGTCGCGCTGCCGTGGCTGTTGTCGGCGAAGACCCCGGCCGCGCTGCGCGAGCAGGCGGCCCGGCTGGCCGCCCACCTCGACGAGCACCCCGAGCTGGAGCCGCCCGCGGTCGGGTACGCGCTGCTCGCCGGGCGGGCCACCTTTGCCGAGCGGGCGGCGATCGTGCCGGCCGGCCCACCCGGCGACGGCGAGCCGCACACGGCGGCGGACCTGATCGCCGCACTGCGCGCCCTGTCCACCGGTACTGCCCATCCAAGCCTGCACACGGGGGTGGCCAGTGGTGGCGGTGGCAGGGTCGCGTTCCTGTTCACCGGTCAGGGCGCCCAGCACCCCGGCATGACCGCCGACCTCTACGCCCGCTTCCCCGTCTACGCGACCGCCCTCGACGACGTCTGCGCCGCCCTCGACGCGCACCTGGAGCACCCGCTACGGGAGGTCATGACCGGCGCGCACACCGACCTGCTCATCCAGACCCGCTACACGCAGCCGGCCCTGTTCGCCGCCGAGGCCGCCATGGTGCGGCTGCTCGACACCTTCGGAATCCGACCCGACTACCTCATCGGACACTCCATCGGCGAATTGACCGCCGCCCACATAGCCGGCGTCCTCGACCTCACCGACGCCGCGAAGCTGGTTGCCACCCGGGCGCGGCTCATGCACGGGATGCCCGCCGGGGCCATGCTCGCCGTCACCGCACCCCTCGACCGCATCCGGCCGATCCTCGACGCCCACCCCGATGTCAGCCTCGCCGGGCACAACAGCCCCACCTCACTCGTCCTCGCCGGCGACACCCACACCATCGACGCCCTGGCCGCCCAACTCACCGCCGACGGCGTGCGGGCGCGCAAACTGCACGTCGCGCACGCCTTCCACTCCGCACATACCGACGCCATCCTCGACGACTTCCGCGACGCCGCCACCACCGTCACCTACCACCCGGCGTCGCTGCCGATCGTGTCCAACCTGACCGGCGCTATCGCCACTGACGACCAGCTGTCCGACCCCGATTACTGGACCCGACACATCCGGGAGACGGTCAACTACGCCGCCGGGACCGACACCCTGCACCAGCTCGGCGTCACCAATTTCATCGAAGTCGGGCCCGACGCCACCCTCACCACGCTCACCCGGGAAACCCTCACCGACGCCACCACCATCGCCACCCAGCAGCGCGGACACGACGGAACGGCAGCCCTGCTCACCGCCCTCGCCACCGCCCACACCACCGGCCTCGACGTCGACTGGACACCCCTGCTGCACGCCGGGCCGATTCCACCGGTGCCGCTACCCACCTACCCCTGGCAGCACGAGCGCTACTGGCTGCACGCCGAGCCAACCGTCAACGACGCGGAAGACCTCGGCCTGCACAGCACCGGACACCCCCTCCTGGCCGCCGCCATCGAACTCCCCCACCAGCAGGGCCACCTCTTCACCGGGCGGCTCTCGCCGCCGAACCATCCGTGGCTGGCCGACCACACCATCGCCGGCACCACCCTGCTGCCCGGCACCGCCTTCGTCGATTTGGCGCTGCACGCCGGGCACCACACCGGACACCCCCACCTGCACGACCTCACCATCGAAACCCCCCTCACCCTCGACCCCCGGACGGGCCGGCAGTTGCGCGTCGAGATCGGGCCGTCCGACGGGTCGGGACAGGCACCGCTGACCATCAGCTCCCGCGACCAGGACGACCCCGACGGCGACTGGACCGTGCACGCCACCGGCGGCCTGTCGTACGCGGCGGTGCCGGCGGTTGACCCCTTCCCGGCCTGGCCACCGGCCGCTGCCACGCCGGTGGATGTCGACGCCCTCTACGCCGGGTTCGCCGAGGCGGGCGTCGACTACGGGCGCGCCTTCCGGGGCGTACGGGCCGCCTGGCGGGACGGGGAGACGGTCTACGCCGAGGTCGAGGTGCCGGACGAACTGACCACCACCGGGTACGGCATCCACCCGGCCCTGCTCGACGCCGCGCTGCACCCCCTCGCCCTGCTCGACGGGACCGACCAGGGCGTACGGCTACCGTTCGCCTGGTCGGACGTCCGGCTGGCCGCCGGTGGGGCCCGTGCGCTACGGGTGCGGATCAGCCGGGCGGCGCCGGACAGCGTCACCGTGGACGCCGTCGACCCGACCGGTGCTGCCGCCGTCACCATCGGCCGGCTGGCGCTACGCACCCCGTCGACGGGCGACCTCGACCCGCAGGCGGCCGCTCTCTACCTGACCACGTGGGTTGCGGTGCCGGCGCCGACCCGGACGGCCGTACCGCCGGCGGTCGACCTGCCCGGCCTCGACGACCTGCTCAACGGCCCGGAGCCGGTGCCGGCGGTGGTGGTCGTCCGCCCGAGCACACCGCATCAGGAGGTCGTGGCCGGTACGCACGATTTGGTCGACCGTACCCTCGCGGCCCTGCGTCGCTGGCTGTCCGACGACCGGTGTGCGGCGAGCCGCCTGATCGTCCTGACCCGCGGGGCGGTCGCCGCGCGGCCGGGTGACGACGTCACCGACCTGCCCGCGGCGGCGCTGTGGGGGTTGGTCCGTTCGGCACAGTCGGAGCACCCGGACCGGATCAGTCTCGTCGACCTGGACCCGGCCGGCGACGACCTGCTCGGGGCGGCCGCCGCCACCGGCCGGCCCCAACTGGCCGTCCGCGACGGCGCGCTGCTCGCCCCCCGGGTGGTGCGGATGAGCGCCGCGGCCATCGAGGACGGCGCCGCCACCGGGTGGGATCCGGACGGGACGGTGCTGATCACCGGCGGCACCGGCACCCTCGGTGCCCTGCTCGCCGAACACCTCGCCGCCACCGGCCGCGCCCGACACCTGCTGCTCGCCAGCCGCCGCGGCCCCGACGCACCCGACGCCGCGCACCTGGTCGACCGGCTCACCGAGCTGGGCGTCACCGCCACCGTGGTCGCCTGCGACACCGCCGACGCGAGCGCCGTCACCGCCCTCATCGGCGGTGTGCCGGACGCTCACCCCCTCACCGCCGTGTTCCACACCGCCGGCACCACCGACGACGCCGCCCTGCACACCATGACGGCAG
>NZ_KQ058674.1 GCF_000982955.1 Micromonospora sp. HK10
CGACCGCCCACGAAGGCCCACGACAAGGCCAACCCGGACCGCCCGCCACCGGCCGGCGGATACGGCGACGCCGGGCGGCCGCAGTCGGCGGCTGCCCGGCGTCGGGTCGTCGGTCAGTCCCGCTCGGCGAGGGTCAGCTCGATCCCGCCGACCAGGTCGGCGCAGACGTTGTAGACGAAGGCGCCGAGGGTGGCCAGCGCGGTGAAGAGCACGACGTTGACCAGCCCGATCAGCGCGGAGCTGAGGATCACGCCCTTGGCGGTGATCCGGAAGCCGCCACTACCGGACTGCCCGCCGGCGTTCACCAGGTCGGTGAGGCTGTCGTTGACGCTCTTGAACACGCCCATCGCGTCCAGGGCCAGGTAGAGCACCGAGGTGGCGACGACCACCACGATGAAGAGCACCACCGAGACCGCGAACGCGAACTTCATCACCGACCACGGGTCGATCCGCTTGAGGTTCAGCCGGGCCCGGCGCGGTCCACGCGACGCGGCCGAGCTGACCGAGGTACGCGCGGCGCGTACCGCCTCACCGACGCGGGCGGCACCGACGGCGGCCGCGCCGCTGATGCCCGGCGGCAGGCCGCCCCCGTTGGCGGGGCGGCCGGGGGCACCGGGGCGGGCGCCGTCCGGTGAGGGCTTCGGGGCGGTGCCGAGGCCGGCGCCGACGCGCGGCTGGGTGCCGGTGGTGCCGGTCGACGGCTTCGCCGTACCCGTGGGCTTGATCGGTTGGGTGGCGGTGACGGGCTTGGTGGCGGTGACCGCGGGGGCGGCCGCCGTGCCGTCGGCGGACGCCGGGGCGTCGGCCGTGGCCTGCTCGGTCGGGTCGCCGGCGGCCGAGTCCCCGGCGGGCTTCTCCGGTGGCGGAGCCATGCCGGGGGCCCGGGTGAACTTCGGGGCAGGCGCGTCGGCGGGGACCGTCGCCCGGCCCACGGCCGCGCGGCCGGTCGCTGGTGTACCGCCCTGCGCGGCCTCCTCGTCGACCGGGTTGGCCGAGGTCCCCTTGTTCCCCGACTTCGCCTGTGTCTCCGTCATCAACTAGTCCTGTTCGTCAGGCTCGTCGGCATTGCGAGCAATCGCCACGATAGTCACGCCGTCCGGGAGGTCCATCAGCTTGACCCCCATTGTGTTCCGGTCACGCGTACGGCGTACAGGCTTCACCGGAGTCCGGATGACGCCGCCGTTGCTGGTGATAGCAAACAGCTCGTCGTCCGGACTGATCACCACCGCACCGACCAGACCACCGCGTCGCTCGGTGATCTTCGCAGTCAGCACGCCCTTACCTCCCCGGCCCTGGACCGGGTATTCCTCGATCGGGGTACGTTTCGCGTATCCCCCGTTCGTCGCTACCAGCACGTCCTTCTCTTCCATGCCCTCACGGTGGATGACCTCCATGGCGAGCAGGACGTCTTCCTCACTGAACCGCATGCCGATCACGCCGGAGGTGGCCCGGCCCATCGGCCGCAGCGTCTCGTCCGTGGCCCCGAAGCGGATGGCCTGGGCGTTCTTCGACACCAGGAGCAGGTCGTCCTCCGGGCCCACCAGGGCAGCACCGACCAGCTCGTCCTCATCGCGCAGGTTGATCGCGATGATGCCGCCGGAACGGTTGGAGTCGAACTCCTCGAGCCGCGTCTTCTTCACCAGGCCGTTCTTCGTGGCGAGTACCAGGTAGGGCGCCACCTGGTAGTTCGGAATCTCGATGATCTGCGCGATCTGCTCGTCTGCTTGGAAGGCGAGCAGGTTGGCCACGTGCTGGCCCTTGGCCACCCTACTGGCCTCCGGAAGCTCGTACGCCTTGGCCCGATAGACCCTGCCCTTGTTGGTGAAGAACAGGATCCAGTCGTGGGTGGAGCATACGAAGAAGTGGCTGACAATGTCGTCCTGCCGCAGCGTCGCCCCGCTGACTCCCTTGCCGCCCCGCCGCTGCGAGCGGTACAGGTCGACCTTGGTGCGCTTGGCGTAGCCGGTGCGGGTGATGGTGACCACCACGTCCTCGCGGGCGATGAGGTCCTCCATGGAGACCTCACCGTCGAACGGGATGATCTTGGTGCGCCGCTCGTCGCCCCACTTGGCGACGATCTCGCCCAGCTCGTCGGAGACGATCTTCCGCTGCCGCTCCGGCTTGGCCAGGATGTCCTTGAGGTCGGCGATCTCCAGCTCGAGCTTGGCCAGGTCGTCCAGGATCCGCTGGCGTTCCAGGGCGGCCAGCCGGCGCAGCTGCATGTCCAGGATCGCGGTCGCCTGGATCTCGTCGATCTCCAGCAGCCGGATCAGGCCCTGCCGGGCGTCCTCCACCGTGGGCGAGCGCCGGATCAGGGCGATGACCTCGTCGAGCGCGTCCAGCGCCTTGGCCAGACCGCGCAGGATGTGCGCCCGCTCCTCCGCCTTGCGCAGCCGGAACGCGGTCCGCCGGCGGATGACCTCGATCTGGTGCTCGACGTAGTAGCGGATGAACTGGGCCAGGTTGAGCGTGCGCGGCACGCCGTCCACGAGCGCCAGCATGTTGGCGCCGAAGGTCTCCTGGAGCTGGGTGTGCTTGTAGAGGTTGTTCAGCACCACCTTGGCGACCGCGTCGCGCTTGAGCACCAGCACGATCCGCATGCCGGTACGCCCGGAGGACTCGTCCCGGATGTCGGCGATGCCGGCGAGCTTGCCCTCCTTGATCAGCTCGGCGATCCGCTCCGCCAGGTTGTCCGGGTTGACCTGGTACGGCAGCTCGCTGACCACCAGCGCCGGCCGGCCCCGCTTGTCCTCCTCGACCTCGACCACGGCGCGCATCCGGATCGAGCCCCGCCCGGTCCGGTACGCGTCCTGGATGCCGGCCTGGCCGACGATCAGGCCGTGGGTCGGGAAGTCCGGGCCCTTGACGATCTCCAGCAGGGCTTCCAGCGTGGTGGCCTCGTCGGCCTCCGGGTTCTCCAGGCACCACTGCACGGCCGCGCCGATCTCCCGCAGGTTGTGCGGCGGGATCTTGGTGGCCATGCCGACCGCGATGCCCTCGGAGCCGTTGATCAGCAGGTTGGGGATCCGGGACGGCAGGATGGTGGGCTCCTTGGCCCGGCCGTCGTAGTTGTCCTGGAGGTCGACGGTGTCCTCGTCGATGTCCCGCAGCATCTCCATGGCCAGCGGGTCGAGCTTGCACTCGGTGTTGTGGCTCACGAACCCGTCGGAGACGAACGAGTGGTCCTCGGTGTCCACCCGGACGCTGTAGACCGGCTGCACGCCGGCATCGGACAGCTCCGCCACCTCGGCGTAGTAGAAGCGGCCGTCAACCAGCGGCTCGACCACGTCGAGCACCTCGGCCTCGGTGATCCGGGCCGCGATCTCGTCGCGATCCCGCTCCCACCGCTCGATCCGGTCCACGTTGTGCCGGCGCAGCCAGTCCCGCTCGGTCCACCGGCTGGCGCCGTGCTCACGGATGAAGTCACCGACGAACGGCACGTGGTCGCCGGAGAGCGCCGTGCTGCTCGCCGGCACCTGGGCCAGTTCGGACTCCAGCTTGGCCTGCTTGCGGCCGAGGAAGCCGACGTGGGCCGCGAAGATCCGGGCGTCCCGGCGGTTGGTCACCACGACCTTGATCTCGCCGTTGTCGTACCGGCACTGCCGGCTCACCACGCCGAACTCCAGCAGGAGCTGCTGGACCTCGCGGGCCAGTCGGGCGCTGCGGGTCGAGTACGAGATCTGGATGGTGTGGCGGGGCAGCAGCGAGGACGAGCCGTCGCCCTCGAAGAGCGCCTGGAGGAAGGCGCGCTTGACGGCCACCGGCCCCTGCCAGACGAACTCGGGCACGAACTTGTCCGCGCTGCGCGCCCCGACCATCTCGCCGAGGATGCTCGCGCGCAGCGCGGACAGGTCCTGCACATCCAGTTCGTGCAGGGTGCTATCGGAGGCGATCACCCGCTCGCTGACGTAACGGGGGCCGCCGACGGCCAGGTCGTAGGCGGCAAGGACGCGGAGGAAGAAGTCCCGGTCCACGTTGTTGAAGCCCGCCCGGGCCTCGGAGACCCAGCCCTCCGACACGAACGCGCCAGCGAGCAGGGCCGCCTCGACGTGCTCCAACATCGGGTAGCCGATCTCATCCGGCACGGTGCGCTGGAGGACCACCCGGTCACCCGGGGCGATCTCGGCGAGCAGCTTCCAGAGCAGGGTCGGCACGCCGGCCACGTCCACCAGGCAGAGCACCGGGTGGTTGTGGGTGCCGGTCAGCTCGTACCCCTCGCGGGTGCGCAGCCGCAGCGTGGGGTGTTCGCCGGAGTGGAAGAACTTGCTGGCGCGGACCAGGTCGCCGTTGCGGTCGCGGACCTTCAGCTCGATGTCGGTCTCGCTGCTCGGCGCGGCGTCTGGCACGACGTCGCCGATCCGGACGCTGCCCTCGGCGGTGCGAATCCGGACATCTGCCGTGACGCAGTACCTCATGGCCGCGGCCGGATCATTACCGGGCGAACCGAAGTTGCCGTTGCCGTCGACCAGCGGGTAGCGCAGCGACCAGGGCTGTGCCATCCGGACCAGCGCGTCGTAGATCGCCGAGTCGCCGTGCGGGTGGAACTGGCCCATCACGTCGCCGACGACCCGGGAGCACTTCACGTAGCCGCGGTCCGGCCGGTAGCCGGAGTCGAACATGGCGTAGAGGATCTTGCGGTGGACCGGCTTGAGCCCGTCCCGGACGTCCGGCAGGGCCCGCCCGACGATCACGCTCATCGCGTAGTCGAGGTACGAGCGCTGCATCTCGACCTCGAGGCCGACCGGCTCGATCCGGTCGTGCTGGACGACCGCGGCCAGTGTCTCCGGGGTCTCCGGCTCGTTCGGGGTGGACTCGGGAGTATCGGTCACTGTTAACCCTTATCAGACTCAGAGTCGTGTTCGTGCTGTGGATAACGGCTGTGGAAACCGGCCTGGCTGTGGATAACTCTGTGGACCGCCGGGCCGCCCGGTGGATCTCCGGCCGGCCCGGCGTGGTCCGTCAGATGTCCAGGAACCGCACGTCCTTGGCGTTGCGCTGGATGAAGGAGCGGCGCGCCTCGACGTCCTCACCCATCAGGACGCTGAACAGCTCGTCGGCGGTTGCGGCGTCGTCGAGGGTCACCTGGCGCAGGGTGCGGGTGGCCGGGTTCATGGTGGTCTCCCACAGCTCGGGATAGTTCATCTCGCCGAGACCCTTGAACCGCTGGATGTCGTCCGGCCGGGCGTTGGGCTTCTTCTGCTGGCGCAGCGCGATCAGCCCGTCCCGCTCCCGGTCCGAGTACGCGTACTGCGCGTCGTCGCCCTTCTTGTTCCACTTGATCTTGTAGAGCGGCGGGGCGGCCAGGTAGACGTGCCCCAGCTCGACCAGCGGCCGCATGAACCGGAACAGCAGGGTGAGCAGCAGCGTCTGGATGTGCTGGCCGTCGACGTCGGCGTCGGCCATCAGCACGATCTTGTGGTACCGCAGCTTCTCGATGTCGAAGTCGTCGTGGATGCCGGTGCCCAGCGCGGTGATCAGCGCCTGGACCTCGTTGTTCTTCAGCACCCGGTCGATCCGGGCCTTCTCCACGTTGAGGATCTTGCCGCGGATCGGCAGGATCGCCTGGGTACGCGGGTCCCGGCCCTGCTTGGCCGAGCCGCCCGCCGAGTCACCCTCGACGATGAACACCTCGGACTCGCGCGGGTCGGTCGACTGGCAGTCGGCCAGCTTGCCCGGCATCGAGCCGGACTCCAGCAGCGACTTGCGCCGGGCCAGCTTGCGTGCCTGCTGGGCGGCGATCCGGGCCCGGGCGGCCTGGGACGCCTTGGTGATGATGATCTTGGCCTCGGCCGGGTTGCGGTCGAACCAGTCGACCAGCGACTCGTTGCAGACCCGCTGCACGAAGCTCTTCACCGGGGTGTTGCCGAGCTTGGTCTTGGTCTGGCCCTCGAACTGCGGGTTGGTCAGCTTGACCGAGATGATCGCGGCCAGCCCTTCCCGGATGTCCTCGCCAGAGAGCCGCTCGTCACCCTTGAGCAGCTTCTTCTCCGCGCCGTACCGGTTGACGACGCTGGTCAGCGCGGCGCGGAAGCCCTCCTCGTGAGTGCCGCCCTCGTGCGTGTTGATGTTGTTGGCGAAGGTGTAGACCGACTCGCCGTACGACTCGTTCCACTGCATGGCGATCTCGACGGACATGCCCTCCTCCTCCGACCCGAACTCCACCACGGTCTTGTGGATCGGGTTCTTCGAGGCGTTGAGGTGCCGGACGAAGTCGGCGATGCCGCCCTCGTAGTGGAAGGTCACCTCACGCGGCTTGCCCTCCTCGGTCTCGGCGACGCGCTCGTCGAGCAGGTGGATGGTGAGGCCGCGGGTGAGGAAGGCCATCTCCTGGAGCCGGCGGTAGATGGTCTGGAAGTCGAAGTCGACCGTCTCGAAGACGTCCGGGTCGGGCCAGAAGGAGACCGCCGAGCCGGTACGGTCGGTCGGCTCACCCTTCTCCAGTGGGGTCGGCTTGGAGTTGTGGTACTCCTGTCGCCAGACGTTGCCGTCCTTGTGGATCTCCACGGCCATCCTGGTGGAGAGCGCGTTCACCACGGACACGCCGACGCCGTGCAGGCCGCCGGAGACCGCGTACGCCTTGCCGTCGAACTTGCCGCCCGCGTGCAGCACGGTCAGCGCGACCTCGACACCGGGCTTCTTCAGCTTGGGGTGCAGGTCGACCGGGAAGCCACGGCCGTTGTCGGTGACCCGGACGCCGCCGTCGGCCAGCAGCACCACGTCGATGGTGTCGCAGTAGCCGGCCAGCGCCTCGTCCACCGCGTTGTCGACGACCTCCCACACGAGGTGGTGCAGGCCGCGCTCACCGGTGGACCCGATGTACATACCGGGCCGCTTCCGGACCGCTTCCAACCCCTCGAGGACGGTGATCGACTCCGCGCCGTACTTCTTGTTGTCCTCCGCTGCCACCCTCGGCCACTTTCTCGCACCGGCCGCGCCAGGGCGCGGGGCGCGGGTTCGGCGGACAGGACGCGACGTCGGCGCACAAACCGGTCCCCGGACGCCCAGGTCGCGGATCGCTGCGCCGGTCGCCGCGGTTGCCCGCGGATCGCGATCGGCTCGACCCGATCCGGGACAATGATCAAGGGCCCTGCGGGCCCGTGTCCGTCGCTCCGTGTCGGGTCTTTCGTCTCGCCTCCAATCTTACTGTGCGCAGCCGACCAAACCGCCACTCGGCACCCCTGCGGGGCGGCTGAGAACTCCGTAGCCGGCCGAACCGCGCTATCCGCGACTCCCCCTACACGCCACGGAGGGCTTCCGGTCGGGGCGGGGCGTCAGACCGGCCCGACGGATCGGCACCGGCAGTCGACCGACCGGGGGTCGCGGCGGGACCGGCCGTGCCGTACCTTTGCGGCGCCGCCGCTGCGGCCTTGATCTTTCACGGACCGAACCGGGACGATCGACCCGATCGGTGGTGAACGCGCTTGGTGAGAGGTGACGCGAGATGGGGCTGGACAACGTCGCGGTGCACTGGCCGCGGACCGGCCGCTTCTACGACCCGGTCGCGCCGGCCGAGTTCGTGGACTTCGGCGAGATCGTGGACATGCCACGAATCTCCGCGCCCACGGCGGCGCTCGCCGAGCTGATCGCCAAGACCGGCACGGTACGCGCCACCGCGTACACCGAGCTGGTCGACCTGATCCTCGGCCTGGAAAATGTGCTCTACGCCACGGAGAACGCGGCCGAGGACGAGGATCCGGTGATCGACCCGGACGGGTGCTCCTGGATCGCCGACGGCGTGGAGAAGTTCATCGCCCGCCACCGGGCGATCGACGAGTCGGTGACCTTCGAGTCGGTGAGCGAGGTGCTGCGCTCACTGCTCGGCGACGGCCGGCTGGCCGAGCAGCAGTTGCGCTGGCTGGACACCCGGCTGGACCGGCTGCGCGACGAGAACGGCGAGCCGCCGCAGTGGAACTTCACCTGCGCCGAGCTGAGCGTGCTGGCCGCCTTCTACCGGCGCTGCGCCGACCGGGGCTTCGCCGTCTACGCCGACGTCTGACAGACCGGCCGCGAGCGGCCCGGAGGCCGCCCGGCGCGCCGAGCGGTGACGGTCAGCCGTAGGTGTCGCGTGGGCCGCGGCCCCGGACCCGGCGCGGCCCACGCGACCAGGACGGCGCCGCCGGGCCGTGAATGTGCAGCTTGCGCACCACGTTGTGGCCGACCTCGCGGCCGATCTGCTGCAGCAGCGAGCCGGCCAGCAGCCGCAGCTGGGTCGCCCACGCGGTCGAGCGGGCCTCCACGGTCAGCTCGCCGTCCTCCAGCTTCACCGGGCGGCTGTGCTGCGCCACCTCCGGCCCGACCACCCGCTCCCAGGCCCCGAAGACGGTCGCCTCGGCCGCCGGCTGCTGCCAGCCCCGCGCCTTGACCAGCTTGTCCAGCACCGCACCGAGCGGCTGCGGATCGCGCGGGTCCGGCCCCGGGCCGGAGTAGCCGCGCAGCCGCTTCTCGCCGTCGCCCCGCACCGCGCTGCGCCGCCGGGTGCCCGCCGCCGCCTGCCGGCGGGCCTTCGCCGCGTCCAGCACCGCCCGGGCCAGCTCCGGCCCGGCCGCCCCGTCCGGTAGGTCGCCGGATCCCGGCGCTGCGCCCGCGCCGTCCGGTCCGCCGTCGACCGCCACCGGCCGGCCCTGGCCCGCAGCCCTGCCGCCCGTTCCGGCCGCCGCAGCCCTGCCGCCCGTTCCGGCCCCCGCGGCCCCGCCGCCCGTTGCTGCCGTCGCGGCCCCGCCGCCCGTTGCTGCCGTCGCGGCCCCGCCGCCCGTTCCGGCCGTGGCGGCACCGCGCCGACCGGTCGTCGCGCCGTCGCCCCTCGGTCCCGACGCGGCAGCGCCGCGACGCCCCGTGGGGCCCTCGCCGTCCGTCGCCGCAGACCCCTCGGGGGTACGCGCACCGCGTCCCGGCCCCAGCCGGGCCGGCGGGAGCCGCACCTCATCCGACACGGCGTACCGTCCCTTCGCCCACCGCGTACCGGGCCCCGCGCAGCGCGGTCGGCACGTCGTCGTCCACCGCGCAGGTCACCAGCAACTGGCTGGCCCCGCCGACCAGCCCGGCCAGCCGCTCCCGGCGCCCGGCGTCCAGCTCGGCGAAGACATCATCCAGCACCAACACCGGCTCGATGCCGTCGGCGCGCAGCAGGTCGTACCCGGCCAGCCGCAGCGCGAGCGCGTACGACCAGGACTCGCCGTGGCTGGCGTACCCCTTGGCGGGCAGCGGGCCGAGGGTGAGGGCGAGGTCGTCGCGGTGCGGGCCGACCAGGGTGGTGCCGCGTTCGATCTCCGCCGCGCGCTGCCCGGCCAGCGCGGACGCCAACGCCTCGGTCAGCACCGCCCGGTCCGTGGTCGGCTCGGCCAGCGGCACCGACGGCCGGTACGCGATCCCCGCCGCCCCGCGCCCCGCCGCCACCGCGTCGTACGCCTTAGCCACGTGCGGGGTGAGCGCGGCGACCAGCTCCAGCCGGCCGGCGAGCAGCTCCGCCCCGTGCTGCGCGAGGTGGGTGTCCCAGACCGCGAGGGTGGACAGGTCCCCGCCCCGCGAGCCGCCGGTCTTGCGGGCCAGGTACGCCGTGCGCAGCAGCGCGTTGCGCTGCTTGACCACCCGCTCGTAATCGGCCCGCACGCCGGCGTACCGGGGCTGGCGGGTGACCAGCAGGTCGTCCAGGTAGCGGCGACGCTCCGCCGGGTCGCCGCGGACCAGTTCCAGGTCCTCCGGGGCGAAGAGCACCAGCCGCAGCGCACCGAGCACGTCCCGGGCGCGCCGGGCCGGCGAGCGTCCCAGCCGGGCCCGGTTGGCCTTGCCGGGCACGATCTCCAGCTCGATCAGCAGCTCTCGCCCCTCGTGCACCACCGCGCAGCGGATCACCGCGGCGGCCGCGCCCAGCCGGACCAGCGGGGCGTCCGTGGCGACCCGGTGCGAGTCCAGGGTCGCCACGTAGCCCAGCGCCTCGACCAGGTTGGTCTTGCCGACGCCGTTGGCGCCGATCAGCACGTTCGGGCCCGGCTCCAGGTCGACGCCGACCCGCTCGTACGAGCGGAAGTCGACCAGTTCGAGCCGGCGGACGTACACAGGCTGTGGATACCGGTCAGCGCTTGTGGACGGCGTGGCCACCGAACTGCTGGCGCAGCGCGGCCACGGCCTTCATGGCGGGCGAGTCGTCCTGCCGGGAGGCGAACCGGGCGAACAGCGAGGCGGTGATGACGTTCAGCGGCACGGCCAGCCGGACCGCCTCGTCGACGGTCCAGCGCCCCTCGCCGGTGTCCTCGGTGTAGCCGCTCAGCTCGGCCAGCTCCGGATCCTCGTCCAGGGCGCGGTCCAGCAGGTCGAGCAGCCAGGACCGGACCACGGTCCCCTCGCGCCACGACTTGAACACGCCCGGCACGTTGGTCACCAGCTCGGAGGCGGCCAGCAGCTCGTAGCCCTCGGCGTAGGCGTGCATCAGGCCGTACTCGATGCCGTTGTGCACCATCTTGGCGTAGTGGCCGGCGCCGACCGGGCCGGCGTGCACGAAACCGAACTCGCCGGCCGGCTTGAGCGCCTCGAAGATCGGCATGAGCCGCTCGACGTGCTCCTGGGCGCCGCCGACCATCAGGGCGTAGCCGTTCTGCTTGCCCCAGACGCCGCCGGAGACGCCGACGTCGATGTAGCCGATGCCCTGGTCGTTGAGGCGCTCCGCGCGCGGGGCGTCGTCGCTGAACCGGGAGTTGCCGCCGTCGATGATGATGTCGCCCGCGCCGAGGACGCCGGCGAGCTCGTCGATGGTGGCGTCCGTGACCCCGGCCGGCACCATCACCCAGATCGCCCGTGGCGACTCGAGCTTCTCGGCCAGCTCCGCGAGGCTCGCGACGTCACTCAGCTCCGCGTTGCGGTCGTAACCGACCACCTCGTAACCGGCGGCGCGCAACCGCTCGCGCATGTTGCCGCCCATCCGGCCGAGCCCTACCAGGCCGAGCTGCATCTGCTCCTACCTCCGTACGTCTGGGTGGTGCTGCGTGCGATCAGCGGGACACGCGGATCGGCATGATGAGGTACCGGTACCCGGGGATGACCTCGCCATCCTCGCCGGCGGGGGAAATCACCGCGGGCTTGAAGGCGTCGACGAAGCGCAGCAGGGCGTGCTGGGCGCCCAGATTGGTCAGGCCGTCGATCAGGTACTGCGGGTTGAAGCCGATGGTGAGCGGGTCGCCGGTGAAGGTGGCCTCCATCGCCTCGCTGGCCCGGGCCTCCTCGGTGCCACCGGCCTCGACGACCAGCCCGTCCGCGCTGAAGCTGAGCAGCACCGGGGTGGTCCGCTCGGCGACCAGGGCGACCCGCTTGACCACCTCGATGAGCGTGGCCACCGGCACCCGGGCCTCCGCGTTGTGGTTGGCCGGGAAGAGCGAGCGCACCGGCGGGTAGTTGGCGCCGTCCAGCAGTCGGCTGGTGGTGCGGCGGGTGCCACCGGAGAAGCCGATCATGCCTTCGCCGGCGCCGCCCTGGGAGAGGGCCATGGTCACCTGGCCGCCGAGCGGCCCGAGGGCCTTGGCGGTGTCGTGCAGCGTGCGGGCGGGCACCAGGGCGTTGATGCTGATCTCGGGATCGTCCGGGTTCCACTCCATCTCGCGCAGAGCGAGCCGGTAGCGGTCGGTGGCGAGCATCGCCAGGGTGCTGCCGGAAAGCTCGATCCGGACGCCGGTCATCATCGGCAGCGTCTCGTCCCGGCCGGCGGCGACGGCCACCTGGGCCACCGCGGCGGCGAAGCCGGCGGCGTCGACCGTGCCGGCGCTCTCCGGCATCTCCGGCAGGGTCGGGTAGTCCTCGACCGGCATGGTCGGCAGGGTGAATCGGGCGCTGCCGCAGACCAGCTCCAGATGGGCCCCGACGGCCGCGATGTCCACCGGCTTGGCCGGGAGCGCCTTGGTGATCTCGGCGAGCAGGCGGCCGGAGACGAGAGCGGCGCCGTCGGCGTCGCCCTGCACCTCGACGGTGACCTGGCTGGAGACCTCGTAGTCGAAGCCGGACACCTGGAGGTTGCCGTCGGTGACCCGGAGCATCACTCCGGCCAGCACCGGTACG
The DNA here is from genome assembly GCF_000982955.1 of Micromonospora sp. HK10. Taxonomy (GTDB): domain Bacteria; phylum Actinomycetota; class Actinomycetes; order Mycobacteriales; family Micromonosporaceae; genus Micromonospora. The sequence continues at coordinate 12,040 of NZ_KQ058674.1, forward strand.
GAGGGTCGGTTGGGCAGGCTCTTGGCGGTCCAGGCGACCGCCTCGGCGAGCGCGTCGCGCTCCACTCGGAACTTCATCAATGCCTCCGCGTCGACGTCAGCGACAACTCTCTCATGCCGACCGCTGCCACCCGCCCCGCCCGACCGTGCGGGTACCCATCGCACCTTAGGGCGCGCGGGCATCGGCTGTGCGCCCGACCCCGTGGATCCAGGTGCCCCGGGCGACTGCCGGCGGCAGTGCCCGGCCCGATCCACAGGAAGTCCAACGGTGATGATTGGTTTTTGTTGTTTAGAAGAGATAACTCATCGTCTTCATCGCACCTGTGCAAACTGTGGAGAACCGGCGTCCGCGCAGGTCAGACAGGTTATCCACCGGTGGTTTGACTGTGGAGAACCAGGGGTAGAACCCGTGTCGCGGTCCACAGGCGGGCGCTGCCCCCAGGTTGTCCACCGTTGTCCACCGGTTGTCCACCGCTAATCCACCGGGTTTCTCCCCAGCGTTGTGGACGACGCCGAGCGAGCGGACCGACGTCATCCCCAGAACCTTCAACAGGAAGCCCACAGGGCGACCGTTGTCGGTGGACAACCGACCCGTTGTCCCCAGGCGTCCACAGCACCGTCCCCAGGGTTTGTCCACAGTCTGTGGGTAACCAGCTCGGGACGGAGCGTGGTTTTCCACCGCCTGTGACACAGGGGATGTGGACAACCGGGCGATGCTGTGGACGAACACGACGCCGATGGTGGGCCCTGAACCGGGTCGAGGGTCAAGTCGCGGCCGTCCACCGGCCCGGCGGGAGTCCTCCGGCGGCGGCCCGACGCGCAGGGTTCGCGTGGCAGCCGGACGCGCAGGGGCTCGCGTGGCGGCCAGACGTGCACGGGTTCGCGAGATGGTTTCGCGGGTTGGATGCGCGACCTCGGCCGCGGGTTGCGGCAAATCGTGGCTTCCCACTGCGGAGAGGCCCCGTTTTGCCGCATCCCGTGTCGATCACGCCCGCAACCCGTGTCGATCACGTCGAGCGCCGTGGCGGTCATGTCGTCGGCCGTGGCGGTCACGATGACGGCGGTGGCGCGGTGGCCGGCGGCCCCCACAGGCGGGATCAGGTGGTCTGCTTGATCCGGTTGGTCAGCTCGGCGATCTGGTTGTAGAGCGACCGGCGCTCGGCCATCTGCTGACGGATCTTCCGGTCCGCGTGCATGACCGTGGTGTGGTCCCGGCCGCCGAAGGCCTGACCGATCCGGGGCAGCGACAGGTCGGTCAGCTCCCGGCACAGGTACATGGCCACCTGGCGCGCGTTGACCAGCACCCGGGAGCGGGAGTGCCCGCGCAGATCCTCCAGGCTCACCCCGAAGTAGTCGGCGGTGGAGACCATGATCTGGTCGGCGGTGATCTCCGGGCCGGCGCCGTCGGGGATGAAGTCCCGCAGCACCTCCTCGGCGAGCGACAGCTCCACCGACGAGCGGGTGAGGCTGGCGAACGCGGTGACCCGGATCAGCGCCCCCTCCAGTTCCCGGATCGAGTTCGACACCCGGGAGGCGATGAACTCCAGCACGTCCGGCGGGGCGAAGAGCCGCTCCTGGGCGGCCTTCTTCTGCAGGATCGCGATCCGGGTCTCCAGGTCCGGCGGCTGGATGTCGGCGAGCAGGCCCCACTCGAACCGGGTCCGCAGCCGGTCCTCCAGCGTCGCCAGCTGCTTGGGCGACCGGTCGGAGGTGATCACGATCTGCTTGTTGGCGTTGTGCAGGGTGTTGAAGGTGTGGAAGAACTCCTCCTGGGTCCGCTCCCGGTTCTCCAGGAACTGGATGTCGTCGATCAGGAGGATGTCCACGTCCCGGTACCGGCGCTGGAAGGCGCTGGTCTTGTCGTCCCGCAGCGAGTTGATGAAGTCGTTGGTGAACTCCTCGGTCGAGACGTACCGGACCGAGCGGGCGTTGCCCAGCGTCGTGGCGTAGTGCCCGATGGCGTGCAGCAGGTGGGTCTTGCCCAGCCCGGAGCTGCCGTAGATGAACAGCGGGTTGTACGCCTTGGCCGGCGACTCGGCCACCGCGACGCTCGCGGCGTGCGCGAAGCGGTTCGAGGAGCCGATGACGAACGTCTCGAACATGTACTTCGGGTTGAGCCGGTTGCCGCCGCTCTCCGCCCCGCCGGGCAGCCGCCGGTCGGCCGAGCCGCCGGGGCGGTGATCCGTACCACCGCGCCCCGGGCCCGAGTCGGTGGCCCCGCTGCCGGGCAGGCCGCGCAGCGGCGGCGCGGCCGCCGGGTTCTCCCGGTACCGCGGCTCGAAGCCCCGGCCGTCCGCTGCCGGCGTGTCCACGGCGCGGTCCTCGAAGCCGCGGCGCTCGGGGGCACCCCGCATCGGGTCGCCGAAGGCGGCGCTGAACAGGGTCTCCTGGCCGTCCCGGCTGGCCGGGATGAGCGGCGGTCGGTTCGCCTCGGGCGCACGCTGCCGGGGGGCGGACTCCTCGGCCGGCTGCTCGGCGCGCGGCTCGGGATAGCCGGCGCTGTCGGTCCGGGCCGGGAAGCCGAACTCGGGGAAGCCGGGCGGCTCCGACGGCGGGCCGGGCTGGTCGAAGCCCGCGAGCAGGTCCTGGGGGGCGTCCAGCTCGGCCGGCTCGGGCCCGCTGCGGTAGACGGTGCCGGCCGGGCGGCCGTCCTCGGCGACCCGTACGGTGACGGCCACCTGGATGGGCCGGCCGAGCCGCCGGCTCAGCGCCTCCGTGATGGCCGGGCGGAGGCGGGACTCGATCACGTCCCGGGTGAAGGCGTCCGGCACCGAGAGCAGCGCGGTGTCCTCGACGATGGCCCGTAACCGGGTGAGCCGGAGGTACGCCCGCTGCTGCGCGGAGATGATCTCGTCGGCGAGTTCGTCGGTCGTCGCCGTCCACACCGCGGCAAGGTCGGTCGCTCCGGTCACCGTCGTGCCACCCCCCTCGCCTCTGCTCACGCCCGCCCGGACGGCTGACCGGTCGTCATCCACAAGTTATCCACAGCCTGTGTGTACCGACCGATTGTGGCCGCCCACCGGACGCGGGTCGGACCTGCCCCCCCATGCCCCGGAGGCGTTGAAGCGGGTTCACCGTGCCGAACGATTCACCACCATGTCCGGTCTTGCCGGCCGGCGACACGGACCCCCGACGCTGACCGCAATCGGGCACGCTAACAGCGCGGACCCCGCGCCATCAACCGTCGACACCGGGGCAGCCTTGTCAACATCAGTGAAAACCGCCCCTTCGGTCGTGTTCCGGGGCGGGGAACGCCCTCGGCTGTGATGTTTGACGGTCATTGCCCCCCTGCGTAGGCTGGAGCGGCTGCTCTCTCGCCCTCTGCTAGGGTGACGGGTGCTTGCTGTCCGCGGTCGGCGTCCCGCATCCATCAGGACCGGCGCCGCCGGGCAGCACCGATCGGAGGCCACCGCCGAGGTGGCCTGGACCACCACACGACCCCGGGCGATCCCCCGCGCGGGGCCGACGACAACGGAGAGCCTGACGTGAGCAAGCGCACCTACCAGCCGAACAACCGCCGGCGCGCGAAGACCCACGGCTTCCGGCTGCGCATGCGCACCCGTGCCGGCCGCGCCATCATCGCGACCCGTCGCGCCAAGGGCCGCACCCGCCTGTCGGCCTGAGGGCCGACCGGTCCGGTCCGGGGACGTGGGCAGTCGTGCTGACCGCCGCGCAGCGACTGCGGCGCAGTAGTGACTTCGCCGCAGCGGTCCGGGGTGGCCGACGCGTCGGCCGTGGCGCCGTCGTGGTCCACCTGACCCTCCCCGCCCAGACCGGAGTCACCGCGACAACCTCGCCGGAGCCGGCGCGGAACAGCGGTGCGGAGACCTCCGCACCGAGCCGCGCCGGCTTCGTCGTGTCCAAGGCGGTCGGCAACGCCGTGGTCCGGAACAAGGTCCGCCGGCGACTGCGGCACCTGGTCCGCGAGCGCCTCGCCGAGCTGCCCGTCGGGAGCACCCTCGTGGTGCGGGCCCTGCCGCCGGCCGCCGAGGCGTCGTACACCCGACTCGGGACCGACCTGGACGCCGCGATCGCGGCCGCGCGGACCGCCCGGGGTCGGCGGTCCCGGTGACCCGCCCCACTGCCGCGGCGCGGCCGACAACCGGTGCCCGGATGCTGCTGGCGCCCATCATCGCGTACCGTCGGTGGATAAGTCCGGCACTGCCGGCCCGCTGCCGGTTCTACCCGTCGTGCAGTGCCTACGCCGTGGAGGCGGTGACCCGGCACGGTGCGCTGCGGGGAGCCTGGCTGACGGTCCGGCGGCTGTCGCGCTGCCACCCTTTCCACCCAGGTGGACACGACCCGGTGCCGGAGCCGGGCGGCCGCCGCCGCGTCGACGTGACTGGAGCCTGAGTGTTTAGTCTCGACTGGATCTACTACGCGATCTCGTGGATCCTGCTGACCTGGCACTCGGCCTGGGACGCCATCGGAGTTCCGGTCGGGGCCGTGCTCGGTACGAACTGGGCGTGGATCCTGTCCATCATCTTCCTGGTGGTCACGGTCCGGGTGATCCTGTTCCCGGTCTTCGTCAAGCAGATCAAGTCGCAGCGGGCGATGCAGGCGCTCCAGCCCAAGGTCAAGGAGCTTCAGGAGAAGCACAAGGGCGACCGGGAGACGCTCCAGAAGGAGATGATGGAGCTCTACCGGAAGGAAAAGGCCAACCCGCTGATGGGCTGCCTTCCGATGTTCCTCCAGATTCCGGTCTTCCTGGGCCTGTTCCACACGCTCAAGCGGCTCAACCCCGACAACCAGGGCAAGACCCTGTACGGCTGGACCGTCGAGCAGTTCAACAGCGCCTCCAGCGCGAAGCTCTTCACCGCGCCGATCTCCGGCCGGTTCGGCTCCACCGCCGACGACCTGGCCAAGCTGGGCGCGAACAGCGGCACCGTCAAGATCGTCGCGGGCATCCTGGTGCTGATCATGATCGCCACCACCTACCTGACCAGCCGCCAGATGATCCTGAAGACCGGCTGGGCCGAGGACCCGCAGCAGCGCATGGTCCAGCGGCTGATGCTCTACGGCATCCCGGTCTCGCTGCTGGTCTCCGGCTCGATCTTCCCGATCGGTGTGATCATCTACTGGGTCACCAACAACCTCTTCACCCTCGGCCAGCAGCAGTGGGTGCTGCGGAAGTTCCCGCCGCTGGTGCCGCCCAAGAACGCCGGCAAGACCACCACCGCCGGGAAGGCCGCCGCCCAGCCGGCCAAGACCGGTGGCCTGCTCGGCCGCAAGACCGCGCAGCCGGCCGCCAAGGCCCCGGCCGCCGCCCCGAAGGTGGCGGCCCCGAAGCCCGGCGCCAAGCCGCTCAACCCGAAGAAGGGCGGTCGGCCCGCCAAGAGGCAGGGCTGACCCCGCCGGGCCGCCGCCGGTACCACCGGTGGCGGCCCGTTCCGGCCCCCGAGCTGCCGCCGTACGGCCGGCGCCGGGCCGGAACCGCCGCGCGGAGCGCGGTCACGGGCGAAACTGGCCCGTACAGACGTGCCCGAGGGCATCGGCGAACCTCCCGCCGGCCCCGGGAGACCAGCGGACCCGACGGTCCGGCCGAGCGAGTACGGAGATGAGACCGTGACCGACACCAGCATCCCCAGCGCCGACCAGTCCCTGGACGAGGAGACCGTGCCGGCCGCCGTCGCCGACGAGGCCGACGAGGCTGAGGAGACCGAGACCGAGGGCGCCCGGGAGAAGAAGGCACCGGCCGAGAGCGAGCTGTTTCGGCAGAGCGAGATCGCCGCTGACTACGTCGAAGGGCTGCTCGACATCCTCGACTACGACGGCGACATCGACGAACTGGTCTCCGGTGGTCGCCCGGTCGTCGAGGTGGTCGGTGGCCGGCTGCAGAACCTGGTCGGCCAGCGGGGCGCCACCCTGGAGGCGCTCCAGGAGCTGGCCCGGCTGGCCGTTTTCCGGCAGACCGGCTCGCCGAGCCGCCTGCTGCTCGATGTCGGCGGCTACCGGGCCGCCCGGCGCAAGGAACTCGCCGCCGTGGCCCGCAACGCCGTGGAGAAGGTCAAGGAGTACGGCGAGCCGGTGCGGCTGGAGCCGATGTCCGCCTTCGAGCGCAAGTGCGTACACGACGTGGTCAACGCGATGAGTGGGGTGGAGAGCGAGTCCGAGGGCGTCGAGCCGAGCCGCCGGATCGTCGTCCGGCCGGTGGCGGACTGACGGGGTGACCCACGACGAGACGCCGGCGGGTGCCGGGTCCGGCCCGGGCGGCACGCCGCCCGGGCCGTCGCCTGTGCACCCCGATCCGGCCACCGATCCGGTCTTCTCCGACCGCGACACCGGCACAGCCGCCGACCCGGTGCGCCCCGGTGCCGCGCCGGCGCCAGCCGACCCGGCCTTCTCGGCGCCGGCCCAGCCCGAGATCGAGAGGTACCCCGGAGGTGGGGAGGCACCCGCGGACGTGCCACCGGCCTTTTCCGGCCGACCCGGTCCCGGGGTGGGTACCGGAGCCACCGGACCGTCGGACCCGGCGGGCACCCTGGCCCCGGTGGGCGATGTGGCGTCGCTGTTCGCCGCGCCCGACGCGTCCTCCGCGCCCGACGCGTCCTCCGCTCCCGCTGCGGCCACCGCTCGCGCCGCAGCTTTCGCTCCCGCCGCGGAGCCGGCGCCCGCACCCGATGAGGCCGCGGAGCTGGCGCAGGCCGGTGCCACCCCACGTCGGTCTGCGCGTCCGTCTGCTGTGGACGGTGACCGCCGAGGCGAGCCGGGCAGGCGTGCCGGGCGGGCCGACGCGTTTGGGTCTGTGAGCGGGGCCCAAGGGTCTGAGCCTGCCGTTCCGGCCGGTCGTGCCGACAGGCTTGAGCCTGCCGGGCATGCCGAGCCGTCGGGGCCTGCCGTTCCGGCCGGTCGTGCCGAGAGGCCTAAGCCTGTCGGTCATGCCGAGCCGTCTGAGCCTGCCGGTCCCGCCGGAAGGTCCGAGCCTGCCGGTCCTGCCGAAAGGTCCGAGCCGGACGTCGAGGCTCCGCGCCCGGCCGTGGCGCCGCCGGCCGTGGTGACGTTGCCGCCCGAGCTGGCCCAGGCGGCCCGTACCCTCTTCGGCGACCGGCTCGACCTGGCCGCCGCGTACGCCGAACTGCTGGCGACGGACGGTGTGCTGCGCGGCCTGATCGGCCCCCGCGAGACGCCGCGGATCTGGGAGCGGCACCTGCTCAACTGCGCCGCGCTGGCCGAGCGGATCCCGGACGGGGCGAGCGTCATCGACGTCGGCTCCGGCGCTGGACTGCCGGGCCTCGTGCTGGCGATCGCCCGGCCCGACCTCACCGTGACGCTCGTCGAGCCGCTTGCCCGGCGGACCGGGTTCCTCATCGAAACGGTCGAGCGGCTCGGCCTGGCCCGCACGGTCCGGGTCTTCCGGGGGCGCGCCGAGGAAGCCGCGGCCGGCAGCCGCGACCGGGCACCGCTGAGTGCCGACGTGGTGACCGCACGCGCGGTCGCCGCGCTGGACCGGCTCGCCGCGTGGTGCCTGCCGCTCGCGGTGCCCGGCGGCCGGCTCATCGCGCTCAAGGGCGCCTCAGCCGCCGAGGAGATCACCGAGCACGGCGCCGCCGTGACTCGGCTCGGTGGTGGCGAACCCGAGCTGCACCGGTGCGGGGTCGGTGTGATCGACCCGCCGGCGACCGTGGTCGAGGTGGTCCGGGAGCGGGTCGTCGGTCCGGCCCGGAAGAAGGGGCCGAAGCGCTCGCGTGGTGGCCGTCGACGCGGCGGCCGGGACGGGGATCGCTGACCCCGCACAGTGTCTCGGTGTCGTTTCGGTGGCCGGATTCGGCCTCGGGACAGGTGATCGAGCAAACCCGACGTGGACCGGCCGCGCCCGTCCGCCGTAGGCTGACCGCGCGTCGATAGTGTGGAGCGGCGGTGCCGGGACGGCACCCGAACCCGACCGTTCCCGCCGGGCCGTGCAGAGCGCGTCGAGCGCGAGGGCCTGATTGACGGGGTGCGGACCGACCATCCGGAGCGGGCAGGGATGCAGGTGCATGACGACGGCAGGTACGACGATCCACGGGTGACCGGTTCAGGAGGACGACCCTCTGCCGACGATCCCGTTTCACGTGAAACCGACCACCCAGGCTGGCCGGCGGGCGACCCTCGCGGCCCGGTCCTCCCGGGAGCGGAAGGGGAGCCGGCGGTGCGCCGCCGGGACGTGCCCGGCCGGCCGATCTCGTCCGTGCCGGCGAACGTGCCGCTGAGCCGCGAGCCGCACGACCCGACCGACGGTCCGGCGAACGCGCCCAGCGCGCGTCCCGGTCCGGTGCGGGGCAACGCGGCCGTGCCGGCTCGCTACGAACCGCAGCCGTCCGTGTCGGGTGTGCCGCACCAGCCGGCCCCGCAGGCCGCTGCGGACGCGGTGCCGGGTGTCGTGATTCCGACCGACACGCCACCGGCCGCCGGCTACGAGACCGAGGCTGCCCCCAGCACGTACGTTTCACGTGAAACCCCGACGCGCGAAGAGGATGACCCACCCTTGGCTATGGAGGCGATGCGTGCCGTGCAGATCCTGAATCCCAGTGGCGAGGTGACCATGCCTCGTCCCGCGCGGACCCGGGTGATGTGCGTCGCCAACCAGAAGGGCGGCGTGGGCAAGACCACGACCACGGTGAACCTCGCGGTGGCGCTCGCCCTGCACGGCAACCGGGTACTCGTGGTCGACCTCGACCCGCAGGGCAACGCCTCCACCGGTCTCAACGTCCCGCACCACACCGGCGTACCGGACGTCTACGACTGCCTGATCGACAGCGTGCCGCTGGAGGAGGTGGCCCAGGCGGTCGAGGGCATCCCGAACCTGTGGTGCGTGCCGGCCACCATCGACCTGGCCGGTGCCGAAATCGAGCTGGTGTCCGTGGTCGCCCGGGAGTCCCGGCTGGCCCGTGCCATCGCCGCGTACCCGGGCCACTTCGACTACGTCTTCATCGACTGCCCGCCCTCGCTCGGCCTGCTGACCGTCAACGCGTTGGTCGCCGCGCAGGAGGTGCTGATCCCGATCCAGTGCGAGTACTACGCGCTGGAGGGCCTCAACCAGCTGATCAACAACATCAACCTGGTCCGTCAGCACCTGAACCCGAAGCTCGAGGTCTCCACCATCCTGCTGACCATGTACGACCGGCGTACCCGACTGGCCGACGCCGTGGAGCAGGACGTCCGGAACCACTTCGGCGACAAGGTGCTCCAGGCGGTGATCCCCCGGAACGTACGGGTCTCCGAGGCACCGAGCTACGGCCAATCGGTGATGACCTACGATCCCGGTTCGCGGGGGGCGACGAGTTACTTCGAGGCCGCCCAGGAGATTGCCGAGCGGGGCGTCAAGGAGCCGGTGAGCCGGAATGCGTAGTGCGGAGAAGTCGCTGGGAGGCGTCGCATGAAGAACCGTCCTCGCGGCGGACTGGGCCGAGGGCTGGGTGCCCTCATCCCCACCGGGCCCGCGCCCGGTGCGGCGAGCGCCGAGCCCGAGAGCGGTGCGGCGTCGCCGGTTCCCGTCCCCCCGGCCACGGGTGCGACCGCCGCCATCGTCGGCCCGCCCACCCCGGCCGCCGAGCCTGAGCCAGAGCCACAGCTGAGCCCGGTGCCCGGCGCACGCTTCGCTGAGATCCCGGTCGACTCGATCGTGCCCAACCCGAAGCAGCCGCGGCAGGTCTTCGACGAGGAGGCCCTGGAGGAGCTGAAGACCTCCATCCAGGAGGTCGGCTTCCTCCAGCCGATCGTGGTGCGCCAACTCGACAGCGAGAAGTACGAACTCGTCATGGGTGAGCGGCGCTGGCGCGCCGCCCAAGCGGTCGGCCGCGACAGCATCCCGGCGATCGTCCGGGACACCAAGGACGACGCGATGCTCCGGGACGCCCTCCTGGAGAACATCCACCGGGCCAACCTCAACCCGCTGGAAGAGGCGGCCGCGTACCAGCAACTGCTGGAGGAGTTCGGGGCCACCCACGAGGAACTGGCCCGCCGGATCGGGCGGAGTCGGCCGCAGATCTCGAACACCATCCGGCTAATGAACCTGCCGGCCCAGGTGCAGCGACGGGTCGCTGCCGGAGTGCTCTCCGCCGGCCATGCGCGGGCGCTGCTCAGCCTCGACGACACCGAGGCCCAGGAGCAGCTCGCCAAGCGGATCGTCGCCGAGGGCATCTCCGTACGCGCCACCGAGGAACTGGTGGCGCTGGCGCTGGCCGACGGCCCGGCGAAGGCACCGGCGGCCAAGCGCCGACCGAAGCCCCACGCGCCGGCGCTCTCCGATCTGGCTGACCGCCTCTCCGACCGGTTCGACACCCGTGTGAAGGTCGACATCGGCCGGAGCAAGGGCAAGATCACCATTGAGTTCGCGACGGTCGACGACCTGGAGCGGATCGTGGGCATCATCGGCGTGGGCCAGGAGGAGCCGCCGACGGAGTAGTCGCCCGCCTCGACCCCGGCCGCGTGGATTCCGTATGGACCACGCGGCCGAGTCGTATCCGGGGTAGCCGAGGGCGGGACGCCAACGAGGGCGGGTGCCGAGTCGCCCCCGGCGCAGTGGCGGGGGTGAACCAGCGTGCAGGTGCCTCAGCCGAGCCGGCCGGAGAAGCCGGCGCCCATCCCGACCCCCGAGCCACGGTCCGGTCGACGGTAGGTCGGGCTCGACGGCACCGAGTGGCGGGGTCTGTTTGCGCCCGAGGGTTGCGGCCGGGCTGAGCCAGTCGGACCGAAGACAGACTCAGTGCTGCTGCGGCTCCACGGACCCAGCACCGTAGGACCCGCTGAGAGGCCTCCTGCTGGCCAATTCCCACCGTTGCGCCCCGGGGCTCCGGGCGGCCGTGTCAAGCGGCGCAGCGAGGCTCACGGGCGTTGCCGGTACGGGGTGCGGATGGATGAAGGCGGCCATGTTTCACGTGAAACGAAGGCCATCGGCCGACGGGCGAGCCGGCGCCATCCGTACACCAAGTCAAGTGCGCTCCGGCCCGGTCACCAGACCGCACGGCAGAACCACCGGTGGATCGCTCCGGGGCAGGCCGGTGTGGCTACGGCCTGGTTAAAGGCTGGCGAAGAGCTTTTGGGTTGGTCGACCGGTGGGAGATGAAGCCGCCAGTCCTCCGGTGCGCCGGCAGCGGTGTGCGCGGCCCGTTGAGAGTCGACTCTCGGATCGGAACCGGTGACGAGTTCACTCGCCTGGCGCTCAAGAGGTGCCGGCGCGGCGCGGTCGACGATGGCGGCAGGCCCGGATGGGCGCAATCGGAGGGGCGGTGCCTCTCTCGCTGACCGACCTGTTGGGTTCGGTGGGTGTCGGCGACCGCCATGTTCGGCGTGCCAAGGTCCGCGCCCCTCCGCCTTGTCGGCACCAGGAGGCGGCGACCGCGCCTCCAGGGCCGGGCGGTAGGACTGCCGACGACGGCCATGTGAGATAAGGCCGGGACGGGCCGGTCTGCCGAGCCGGAACGTCTGCCGGTGACGGTTGCACGGGAACGACGGGCTGAGCTGCCCCAACGGCCTATACGCGTGCGGGTAGGTGGAAGGACCAGAAGACCGGACCGGGCCCTGTCGTTTCACGTGAAACAAAACCGGAGTTGGCCAGCGGTCCATCTCTGTTGGACAGAGGCGCGGGTGGAGCTGAGTCGCCGTTTCACGTGAAACAGAAGGAGGAGCACCGACCCGCCGGCAATGCCAAAGAGCGAGGGAGTACCCGACCCGACGCCGGCAACGCCGCAGCGCCGGCCCGACGCCGGCAACACCACAGAGCGGACCCGAGACGCCGACCGCTCGAACGGCCCGAGTGGTCCTGCCGAACTCCCACTAGATAGTTGAACCGGCAGGGGCGTGGAGCGCGCCGGTTCGAACGACAATGACGCGCGGCGCGAAAGGGGGGCCGAAACCTCACCACGGCGTCATCGGCACCGCCTCGCAGAGCGGCGACAGCGACCGTCGGCCGGGCACGTCCCGGCGCGCCGCCGGCTCCCCTTCCGCCCCTGGGGAACCGGGCCGCGAGGGTCGCCCGCCGGCCAGCCTGCCCGCTCGTGCTGCCGGCGGCGATCTCGCGGCTTGATCGCGGTCGGCAGCACGAGCGGCGCTGCCCTCTGGATGTCGAGCCGTGCGACGACCGACTTGGCCGACGCCGCTTGCTTTTCCCGCCTCATCGATCGGGCTCGGCCCTTCGGGCCACTTAGGGTCTGATCCGTCGAGGGCCGGCGGCGCAAAGATCCGCGCCGGCCCGATCGCCACTCCGAACCCACCGCAGTACCGCTCACCCGAACGCAAAGCTTCGCCTGCGAGCTTCCGAGTCCGGTTTCCGTCGGCGTGTCAACGGTAGCCCTTCGGGTTCGGCCGAGATCCGTAGCAACGGATGCGTGATCGGCCCTCCCAGGCCGGTGCCGACGCCCGAGTCCGTCGTTAGAAACTACGGGCCGCGTCCGGGTAGAACGCCCTCGGGCACCGCGTCGCGTTATCCACAGTTGTTTTCCACAGGGCATCGCCGTTTCACGTGAAACAACACGCCGAAAGCCTTGCTGAGCTGTGGATGACGCGGTGTGGTGATGACCTCAGCTGCCTGTGGACAACCCGGTGGACAACCGGTGGACGGTCATCGGGATTCCGCCGATCACCGTTGGATCGGGTAGGGACAGGCGTCGCTGACTCGGTTAGGGTCAGCGTCGTGCAGGACACCCCTCCCTCAGTTCCGGACTTCACCCAGTGGCCCTCCTTTCCCTTCGAGGGCGACCTCCACGTCAAGCAGCTCGACGATCCGGTACCGGTCGAACCTCCGCGCCGTGGAGAGGGCAACCGGGAGTGCACCGCCTGCGCCGCGCCCGACGAGGCGTACATCTGGGTCGGCGAACGATGGCGGGTACGGACCATGGACCGGCCCACCGGGCTGCCGATGGTGCTGATTCTGGAGTCTCGCTCGCACCTCGATCTCGGTGACCTTCCGAACCTGCTCGCCGCCGAGCTTGGCGTGATGACGGTACGGCTGGAACGCGCCATCCGGTCGTTGGACGGAGTGGCCCGCGTCCACGTCAACCGTTGGGGCGACGGCTCCGCGCACCTGCACCTGTGGTTCCTGGCACGGCCGTACGGGCGACTGCAGTTGAGGGGCACCTTCCTGTCCCTCTGGGACTCGATTCTGCCGCCGATCTCCGAGTCGCAGTGGCGGGAGAATCTGGCCCTGGTCGCCGCCTGGCTGGCCGAGTTCGGTGGCCGACCGCTCGCCGAGCCGCCACGCATCCAGTGGCAGGCCCCGTCCCGCTTCTCCTCCTCGCCGAGTGAGAGCGCCGGCGGTGGACCGGAGGACGAAGCCGTTTCGGTGATCGAAGCCGCCGAGGAAAACCCGGAGCCGGAACCAGCTGAGTCGGCCGAGCACGCCACGCCGCCAAGGGACGTCCCGCCGACCGACCACCCCGCGTCAGCCACGGACCCCGCGGCGCCCGACCCCGCGGCGCTGACTAACCCCACCGCGCTGACCGACTACACCCCACCGACCGATCACACCGCACCGGCGGGCCACACTGAGCCGGCGGGCCACACTGAGCCGGCGGGCCACACTGAGCCGGCGGGCTACGCCGCGCCCACCGGGCATACCGCGCCGGCTGAACATCTCGCGTCGGCCGAGGACACGGTCTCGACGGAGTCAGTCGAGCCAGCGGGGCGGCCGGGCTCAGCAGACCGGGCCGAACCGGCAGCGCAGGCCACGCCGGCAGCGCCGGCAGGGCAGGCTGGCAACCCGGACCAGGTCGAGCGGACCGAGGTGCCAGCGCAGCGGGATCCATTCGAAGCGGAGCAGAGTAAGCCGGCACCGAGCGCGGGCTGACCGAGCGACCCGTCCGCCTCAGCGCGGCCGGATCCCCCCTTCCTTGCCGCGGCGCGGCGAATAGCGCATGTCATCGCGGCCGATCCAGGTGTGGAAGCCGCCTCGAGCAGCCGGGCCGCCAGCGGCCCCGCCACAGGATCGGGAGCGCGGCTGGTCGCGTCGGCCCGCGTCGGCCGCGCCGCACCGCCACAGGATCGGGAACGCGGCTGGTTGCATCGGCCCGCGTCGGCCGCGCCGCCCCACCACAGGATCGGGAGCGCGGCTGGTCGCGTCGGCCGCGCCGCCCCGCCGCCCCGCCGCAGGATCCGGAACGCGGCCGGCCGACGCGGCCGGCCCTCGCCGGCCGGGTCGTCGACCCGAGCCGGGCAGCCCCCACCGGCCTGCGTCGCCCGCGTCGGCCCCCACAGGACCGGGAACCCGGCCGGCCGGCGGGCGACCTGAGAGCGCCGGGAGAGCTACAGCTGACGGCCCGCTGCCCGGCTGACCAGCGAGCCGAGTACCCGGCCGAAGTCCAGTCCAGCGGCCTGCACGGCCAGCGGCAGCAGGGAGGTCTCGGTCATCCCCGGGGAGACGTTGACCTCCAACACGTGTGGCTGCCCGTCCCCGTCGACGATCAGGTCGACCCGGGACAGGTCCCGGAGGCCGAGCGCACGGTGTGCGGCGAGGGCCACCTCGGACACCCGCCGCGTGGTTTCCTCGTCGAGCCGGGCGGGCGCGTGCCAGGTGGTGCGACCGGCGGTGTAGCGGGCCGCGTAGTCGTAGACGCCGTTGCGGGGCACGATCTCAACCGGAGGTAGTGCCTGCGGGCCGGCGCCCAGGTCGACCACGGAGACCGCCACGTCCATCCCGGGCACGTACCGCTCCACGAGCGCCGTCTGGTCGTACGCGAAGCAGCCGACCATGGCGGCCGGCAGCGACGCCGTGTCCCGGACCACGGCGGCGCCCAGCCCGGAGCCGCCCTGTGCCGGCTTCACCATCAACGGCAGGCCGAGCCGGTCGACGATGCGGTCGAGTACGGCTACCGCGCCGAGCTCGGAGAAGCGGTCGTGGGGCAGGGCCACCCAGTCGGGGGTGGGGATGCCGGCCTCGCGCAGGACCGCCTTCGCCGATGGCTTGTCCCAGGCGAGCCGGGAGGCGCGCGCGTCGCAGCCCACGTAGGGGATGTCGCAGAGGTCGAGCACCCCGCGCAGCGAGCCGTCCTCGCCGGTGGCCCCGTGCAGCGCGATCACCACCGCGTCGGGTGGGTCGGCGGCCAGCGCGGGCAGCAGGGCCACGTCCGCGTCACGCAGCTCGGCTTCCACGCCCACCGCGCGCAGCGCGTCGAGCACCCGCCGACCGGACCGCAGGGATACGTCCCGCTCGTAGGAGAGGCCGCCGGCGAGCACCAGAACGTGCAACTCGTCGGTGGCGGCGGGGTCGGTCACGGATTCCGGGGCGGCGGGGCTGACGGCCATGCGGGCATCATGCCAAGTCGGGACCGGGCGCGTCCGCGCCGCCCTGCCGGCGCCGCGGCCCGGCGCCGCCGACCGCCCCGAAGACCTTTCGCATGGCGAGCTCCTGCTCCATCACGCCGGCCAGCCGGCGCACGCCCTCCCGGATCCGCTCCGGGGCCGGGAAGGAGAAGTTGAGGCGCATGTTGCCGCCGCCGCTCCCGTCGGCGTAGAAGCCGGTGCCGGGCACGTACGCGACGCGGGCGGCGATGGCACGCGGCATCATCGCCTTGGAGTCGAGGCCGTCGGGGAGGGTGGCCCAGACGAAGAGACCACCAGCCGGGGTGGTCCAGGTGGTGCCGGCCGGCATCAGGTCCGCGAGTGCGTCCAGCAGCGCGTCCCGGCGCTCCCGGTAGACCTCCCGGTAGACCTTGAGCTGCTGCCGCCAGGGCATGGTGCCGAGGTACGTGGCGACGGCCGCCTGGGCGAACCCGCTGGGGCAGAGGATCTGCGCCTCGCTGGCGATCACGAGCTTGTCGCGGACGGCGTGCGGGGCGAGGATCCAGCCCACCCGCAGGCCCGGGGCGAAGGTCTTGGAGAAGGTGCTCAGGTAGAAGACCCCGTCGCGCCGCCGGGCCCGCAGCGGAGCGGGCGCCTCGCCCTCGAAACCGAGCTGACCGTACGGGTCGTCCTCGACCACCAGCAGGCCGGCCCGCTCGCAGATGTCGAGCACCCGCTCGCGCCGCTCCTCGCTCAGCGTCACGCCGGCCGGGTTCTGGTAGGTGGGGATGGTGTAGAGAAACTTCACCCGCCGGCCGGCCCGGGCCAGGTCGGCGATGGCCGTCTCCAGCGCCTCCGGGATCAGCCCTTCGTCGTCCATCGCTACGTGGGCCACCTGGGCCTGGGCGGCCTGGAACACCCCGAGCGCGCCGACGTAGGTCGGGCCTTCGGCGAGCACCACGTCGCCCGGGTCGAGGAAGAGTCGGGCCACCAGGTCGAGCGCCTGCTGACCGCCGACGGTGACCACCACGTCCTCGGGTGAGGCACCGCAGGCGGCGTCGATCCCGGAGAGGGACATCACCTCGCAGATCCGCTCGCGCAGCTCCGGGGTGCCCTGGCCGATGCCGTACTGCAGGGTGGTCGTGCCGTGTTCGGCGCCGAGCCGGCCGAGCATCTCACCGACCGCGTCCAGCGGCAGCGCGGCGATGTACGGTGCCCCGCCGGCGAGCGAGACCACCTCCGGCCGGCTGGCCACCGCGAAGAGCGCCCGGATCTCGGAGGCGGTCATCCCCCGGACCCGGCGGGCGTACCTGTCGGTGTAGTCGTCGAGCGTCGTGCCGGTCATGACATCACCTCGATCGGGTGTCGGCGGAGCGGCCGTCCGGTGGGTACCCCCGATACCGACATCCATGGCGGCGCGGGACGGCCGGTTGGTCGATCGTAGTCCGCGGCCAGCCGGTCCGGACCAGCCATCCGGGTACGTCCACATCCCGGACGGGCCGTCCCGCCGCCGGGTGGGGGTTCGCGCGTCCCCTCCCGAACCGCGGGGCGGCGGCGTACGATCGCTCGTCGGGGGCAGGGGAAAGTGGCGGAACGTGTGCACCGCGGTGGTTACCGCCCCGAGCCTATTGGTGGGGATGCGCTGATGTCGCGACGTCTGGTCAGTCTGACCCTCGACACCCTTGAGGATCTGCCCCGTCCCTGCCGGGAGTGCGTCTACTGGGAGCTGGATCCGGTTTCGGCCGATCGGGCCTGCGCGGCCGGTGACCCTGGGCTGGAGAAGGAGGCCTGGGTCTCGCAGACTCTGCTCGAGTGGGGTTCCTGCGGCAAGCTGGCGTACGTCGACGGGATGCCGGCCGGTTTCGTCATGTACGCCCCGCCCGCGTACGTTCCGCGCTCGATGGCCTTCCCGACCTCGCCGGTCTCGGCGGACGCCGCGCTGTTGATGACCGCGAACGTGGTGCCCGCCTTCGCCGGTGGAGGTCTGGGCCGGATGCTGGTCCAGGGTGTCGCCCGGGATCTCACGAAGCGCGGCATCAAGGCGATCGAGGCGTTCGGCGACGCCAAGTTCGGCGAGGGCGCGGTGGACGATCCGACCCGGGCCTGTGTGGCGCCGGCCGACTTCTTCCTCTCGGTGGGCTTCAAGACCGTCCGCCCGCATCCCCGTTACCCGCGCCTGCGGTTGGAGTTGCGCACCGCGCTGAGCTGGAAGTCCGACGTCGAGTACGCGCTGGAGAAGCTGCTCGGCTCGATGAGCCCGGAGTCGCTGCTCCGCCCGGTGCGCCCGGCCCCGGCGACCCGCGCGACGGGCTGAGGTCGGGGGGCGGCCGATTCAGTCCACCACCGTGCCGGCGGCGACGATCGCGCGCAGTTCGCTCACGTCGATCGAGCCGGTCGGCACGTCCCGCTCGATGGGAAAGTACATCCGCTGCACGGCGGCGACGATCGCCTCCACGATGGTGTCCCGGAACCGGGGGTCGACCAACCGGCCCCGGTCCTCGGGCGAGGTCAGGTAGCCCACCTCGACCCGGACCGCGGGCATCCTGGTCAGCCGCAGCAGGTCCCACGACTTGGCGTGGGTGCGGCAGTCGCGCAGCCCGCTGCGGGCGACGATCTCCCGCTGCACCAGCCCCGCCAGGCGTTCCCCGGTGGCCGAGGTGACGCCGTTGTCGGTGCCGTAGTGGTAGGTGGCGACCCCGTTCGCCGCCGGGTTGGCGTGCCCGTCGGTGTGCAGGGCGATGAAGACGTCCGCGCCCAGGGCGTTGGCGAGCTGGGCCCGGTCGGCGTCGGGCAGGCACGTCGCCGGGGAGGGGCCCCGGGTGAGCTGCACCCGCACCCCGGCGGCGGCGAGCCGCCCCTCCAGCCGGCTGGCCAGGTCGTACACGATGTCCGCCTCGGTCCAGCGGAGCGGGCCGTCGGGCACCACCTCGCCGGGGTCGGTGCCCCCGTGCCCGGGGTCGATCACCACGGTGCGCCCGACCAGGGTCGGCCCGGCCTGGCGGATGGCGTCGGACTCGCGGAGCCACTGCGGGCGTCCGCCGACCACCTTGCGGCCGAGCCGGCGCAGCGTGTTCATGGTGTGCGGGCCGCAGGACCCGTCCGGTTTCAGCCCCATCTCGCGCTGGAACTGGGCGACGGCCCGGGAGGTACGCACGCCGTAGATGGCGTCGGCGCGGCCCACGTCGTACCCCATCTCCAGGAGGCGTTCCTGGAGCGACCGGACGTCCTCGCCGGTGAGCGGTTCGGGCACGGCGTGGTAGAGGGTGCGGGCGCCCAGCCGCCAGCGGGCGGCGTCCAGCGCCCGCCAGGTCTCCGCGCCCACCCGTCCGTCCACGCTGAGCCCGCGGGACTGCTGGAACGCCCGGACGGCCCGTTCGGTCGCGGTGTCGAACTCGTCGCCCCGCCCGTCGGAGGGGAGCAGGTCGAGGGTGGTGAGGACGGTGCGGATCTCGGCCACCGCGGGGCCCCGGTCACCGGGTCGGATCGGACGCACGACGACCCCCTCTGCGCGGATGCTGGCTGGCCGGAGACTCCGACGGAGGTGCTGCCCCCTGACACGAGGGGGACGCCTACGGAGCGTACCGTGGCCGATCACCCGGAGCTGCGGGTTCGCGGAGGTCGCCGGAGAGCCGGAACCCCCGTCACC
Source organism: Micromonospora sp. HK10 (assembly GCF_000982955.1). Taxonomy (GTDB): domain Bacteria; phylum Actinomycetota; class Actinomycetes; order Mycobacteriales; family Micromonosporaceae; genus Micromonospora. The sequence goes on from NZ_KQ058674.1 coordinate 30,877, forward strand.
CGAGCCGGGTGACGGGGGTTCCGTGGGTACGGGGTCGGCTCAGAGCGCCGACTCGATGAGCTTGACCAGCTCGCCCTTCGGCTTGGCGCCGGCGATGGACTGCACCGGCTCGCCGTTCTTGAAGATGGTGAGGGTCGGCACGGACATCACCCGGTAGGCGCGGGCGGTCTCGGGGTTCTCGTCGATGTTGAGCTTGACGATGCTGACCTGGTCGCCCATCTCACCGGCGATCTCCTCGAGCAACGGCGAGACCTTGCGGCACGGGCCGCACCATTCCGCCCAGAAGTCGACCAGAACCGGCTTGTCGGACTTGAGCACGTCGCTGGCGAAGCTGGCGTCGGTGACCGCCTTGGTTGCTCCCACTATGAACCCCTCCTCCGGGACTTTTTTCCGAGAATTGTTCAGCCGTTCAGGGTGGCGATGAAGCGTTCGGCGTCGAGGGCGGCGGCACAGCCCGTGCCGGCCGCGGTGATCGCCTGCCGGTAGGTGTGGTCCACCAGGTCGCCGGCGGCGAAGACACCCGGGATGTTGGTCCGGGTGCTGGGCGCCTGCACCTTCACATACCCCTCGTCGTCGAGGTCCACCTGGCCCCGGAAGAGCTCACTGCGCGGGTCGTGGCCGATCGCCACGAAGACGCCCGTGACGTCGAGCACCTTGGTCTCGCCGGTGTGCACGTTACGGACCCGGACCCCGCTGACCTTGCCGTCGGCGCCGAGGATCTCCTCGACCACGCTGTTCCACTCGACCTTGATCTTGTCGTTGCCCAGCGCGCGGTCGGCCATGATCTTGCTGGCCCGGAACTCGTCCCGCCGGTGGATGATCGTCACCGAGTCGGCGAACCGGGTGAGGAAGCTGGCCTCCTCCATCGCCGAGTCGCCGCCGCCGACCACCACGATGTGCTGGTTACGGAAGAAGAAGCCGTCACAGGTCGCGCAGGACGACACCCCGTGGCCCAGGTACTCCTGCTCGCCCGGCACGCCCAGCGGGCGCCAGGCCGAGCCGGTGGAGAGGATGACGGCCTTGGCCCGGTACGCCGTCTCGCCGACCCAGACGGTGCTGACCGTGTGCGAGCCCACCTCGCCGGTGTCCTGAAGCTCGACCCGGGTCACGTCGTCGGTCAGGAACTCGGCGCCGAACCGCTCGGCCTGCTTGCGCATGTTGTCCATCAGCTCGGGGCCGAGGATGCCGTCCGCGAAACCAGGGAAGTTCTCCACCTCGGTCGTCGTCATCAGCGCACCGCCGGACTGCACGCCCTCGATGACGAGCGGCTTCAGGTTGGCGCGCGCGGCATAGACCGCCGCCGTGTAGCCGGCCGGTCCCGAGCCGATGATGATCAGGTTGCGGACCTCGTCCACTGCCGTCTCCCGATGTGTGTGTTCGTCACCGGCCGCGCACCGATGCCGATCCCGAGTGCCGGCGGCTTAACGGCACCGGCGCCTGACTTGCAGAACGTCATCGTACGAAGTGGGGATTCCCGAGCCGGTCATCCGGTGGGTCACGTCACGTGGCGGGACACGTCCGGGTGACCGTGATCCTCACCCTACCCGGGTACGGAACCGGGTGTCCGCGCCGGAGCCGGGGACGCCACACTCGGGTCCACTCACCCACGCCCACCGCGCGCCGCCGGCGTCGACGAAGGTGACGACCAGCGCCGGCACCCCCTGGTAGGTGGCGAAGTCGACCAGGTCGACGGTGAGTGGCCCGGTCGCGTGCTCGGTGCTGATCGCGGCGAGACAGGCCGCCAGCGCCGCCGGCTGGCCCAGCCGGTCCAGCCGGGTCGCGAACGGTACGCGCTGGTCCCGCGGGGCGTCGCCGGCGGCGTCCTTGTCGCCCGCCGGGGTCGTCGGCGCGTTCAGCGCGCTGGTCCGGCCGGAGAGCCGCTCCGGGCCGTAGTCGGTGCCGCTGTGCTGCGGGGGTCCGGTCGTGCGGAACGGCGCGACGGCGGCCATCGGCGCGGCCTCGTCGGCCGCGGGCCGGCCGCCGTCGGCCACCGAACCGGCGAAGCCGCCGCCCGCGCCGACCAGGTTGCCGACCCCGAGACCGACCGCGGTGACCGAGGCGGCCGCCAACGCGACCGGTCCGGCGATCCGGATCCAGCGGCGCGACCGCCGGCCGGGACCGGTGTGGCGGCCCGTGCCGCCGGCCGGCCGGGTGCCGCCGGTGGGCTGGGCGGGTACCGTCCCCGGCCGAGGGGCCGGCCCGCCGTCCGCTGCCCCGGAGACGCCGGCCGCGACCTCCGGCCCGGTGGCTTCCCGCCGCGCGTCGACCGGCGCCGGGCCGGCGCCGGCCAGGGCCGCCGTGATCCGGTCCGCCACGGCGAGCGGCAGCTCCGGGGCGGGGCCGGCCGCCCAGCCGGACAGGTCGGCCCGGACCAGCTCCACCGCCCGGGCCAGCGCCGCGTACGCCTCGGCCCAGGCCGGGTCGTCGTCGATCAGCCGGGCCACGGTGGCCTGCTCCGGCGTACCGTCCAGCGCCCCGCCGAGGTAGTCGGCGAGCAGGTCGTGGTCGACCCCGCTGAACTTCCGGGCAGTCACGTGTCCTCCTGGCTGGCGTCCCGCCGGGACCACCCCGACGTCGATCCGACGCCCTCGGGCGGTCCCGGGTTCCCCCCGGTGACCCGGCGCACGTCCGCCGTCTCGTCGGACCCGGTCCGCAGGTGCCCGAGGAGCCCGGCGAGGCGGGCCCGGCCCCGGGCGCAGCGGCTCTTCACCGTCCCCTCGGCGACGCCGAGGATCCGGGCCACCTCGACCACCGGATACCCCTGGACGTCCACCAGCACGAGCGCGGCCCGCTGCTCGGCCGGCAGTTGGGCGAGCGCCTGCCGGACCACCAGGGCGGTGTCGTGGTCGTGGGCCGGCGCGGCGGGCTCCACCCCGCCGGTGTGCCGCCCGGATTCACCGTCGCCGCGCACGCCGTCGGGCAGCGGGACGGTGGCGTGGGCCTGCCGGCGTCGGATCCGGTCCAGGCAGGCGTTCACCACGATCCGGTGCAGCCAGGTGGTCACCGCCGAGTCGCCCCGGAACCGGGCGGCCGCGCGGTGCGCCGAGAGCAGCGCGTCCTGGAGGGCGTCCGCGGCCTCCTCCCGGTCGCCGACGGTACGCAGGGCCACCGCCCAGAGCCGGTCCCGGTGCCGGTGGAACAGCTCGGTGAAGGCGTCCCGGTCGCCGGCGACGTGCGCCCGCAGCAGGTCGAGGTCGGACCTCCCGGCCGCCGGGCCGTCCCCGGTCACCGGCTCGGGCGAGCGCCCACCGCGACCGGCCATCACCACGTCCGGCGGAGGCGTTGCGCCGGCCGGGGCGCCCGGCTCACGCGCCCTGGACCTTGATCTCCTGGACACCGATCTTGTATCCGCTGTTGTCGTCCTTCTTCGGCAGCTTGGTGATCCAGAAGAGCAGGTACTGGTATTTCCGCTCCGGGTCGAACCCGTCGAACGTCATCGTGGTGCCGTCGTGGTCCTCGATCGGCTGCCCGATCGCCGTCTTGTAGGTGGTGTAGAGCTGCTTGTCACCGGCGGAGGTGGGCGGGTGCTCGCCGCTGCCGGCGAGGAGCCGGGCCGAGGCGCCGGGGGCGGAGAGCACCGCCTGCAACGACTTGACGGTGTGCGGGGCACCCAGGTCGATCCAGACGCCCATGCCGCGCTTCCAGTTGCCGAAGTTCGCCCGGGTGTAGGTGTCGGTCTCCCAGCCGGCGTCGGTGCCGTCGATCACCTTCTCGGCGCCGCCCAGCTCGTCCCGGGTCTTGCTGTCCGGGTCGATGATCCGGACGTCCTCGATGTGCAGCGGGCGGACCACCGTGGGGGCCTGGGTGGCGTCACCGGCCGCGGGGGCGCTGCTGGAAGGGCGGGCCACCTGCTCCTGCTTGGGGTCCTTCTCGCCGCCGAGCGTGCTGATCCCGATGAGCAGCCCGACCAGGGCCACCGCCAGCAGGCCGGCGATGCCCAGGGCGACCTTACGGCCACCGGTGGAGGCCAGCGGCGAGGGCTCCTCGCCGGTGTCCGCGGCGAACCGCAGCGGGCCGGCCTGCTCCAGGAAGTGCTCGTCGGCCGGCACGTCCAGCCGGCTGAGCTCGGCCGCCAGCACGTCCGACGACGGCGGGGCGATCTCCGGGTCGAGCAGGTCCATGGTGAGGTCGTCCAGGTACGCCGGCACTCCGGCGCGGACCTGCCGGGGCGCGGCGATCGAGCCGCTGGCGTCGCGTACCGCGTCGGGCAGGGCGGCCCGCCCGTGCCCGGCGGTGGCGCCGTGCAGCGGGGCCTCGCCGTGCGGCCAGTGCCCGGTGAGCGCGAAGTAGAGCACGCCGCCGACCGCCCGGATGTCGGTCTCCTGGCTGTCCGCGCCGTCGGTCCGCGCGTCCGCGAGCACCACCCGGCCGTCGTCGCTGATCATCACGGTGCCGGGGTGCAGGTTGCCGTGCACCATGCCGGTGGCGTGCACCGCGGCGAGGGCGCTGGCGACCGCGTTGCCGATGGCGGTGGCGCGGACCGGGTCGAGCGCGCCGTCGGCGGCGACCAGCTCGCGCAGGGATTGCCCGTCCACCCATTCGCGGACCACGTACGCCCGGTCGGCCTCGTCGATGGCGTCGTAGACGCCGACCAGGTTCGGGTGGATCACCCGGCTGGCCGCGACGGCGGCCTGGAGCATCTCGGTGGCGGAGTCGCCACCCGGGTACCGGAGGACCACCGCCACGGGACGGCGCAGCACGACGTCGACCCCGCGCCAGACCAGGCGGCCCGCGCTGTCGTTGTTGATGTGCTCGACCAGCTCGTACCGCTCGGCGAGGACCTCACCGGCCGTGGGAGCACCGAAGGTCATGACCGGAGGGGCGTTCTCCTCCGCCTCCTGACCCTCGCCGACCTGGGTCACCCGTCCTCCCTCGGTGATCGTGTCCATCGATGGACCCGTATTGCTGGGCATGTGGCTGTCCGCTCTGCCTTCGAAGGAACCGGCAGGCGGGTGTCGACGCCCGCGTGGGCACCTGCCGTACCCGTCGAGAGCGACCTTACCCGGGATGCCCGGTTCTCCGACATGTCATCTTCCCGCCGGAGCCGGTGGGAAGCCAGTGACCACGGTGCGGGCCACGGCCGGTGGCGTTCCGCCGCGTCTGCTGACAACACGCTCCCGCCAATCTAGAGGTTGCGGCCGGGCCGTGGGCGCAGGGGCGGACCGGTGTGGCGGCCTTGCCGGAGACCTGCGGTTTCCCCTGGTCCAGCTGGTCACCCTCATCCTTACGGTTGGTTGTCCACAGGCCGGTAGGCCTACTGGGCGGCGGAAGCCCGAGTTATCCACAGCCGTATCCCCAGGCTGGTGATCCTCGTTCACCCTCAGTCATAGCCGCTGGTCGGGCTCATCGACCCAGGCGACGCCGCACCATGGCGACGACCTCGGTGATCTCACCGATCCGCAGCACCATGGCGAGCCCGAGGTACGTCGCGCCGATCACCGCGCCGCCGATCACCAGCTGAACCGCCGCCGCCGCCCAGCTCAGGTGCGCCGGGTCGCCGGGGAGCAGCTTGACCACCAGCAGGCCGACCAGGGCCGCGCCGAGCGCCGCGACCACCACCCGACCCATGGTGCGCATGATCCCGCCCAGCCCGATCCGGCCCACCCGGGGACGCAGCAGCACCGCGGAGAGGATCGCGGCCGCCACGTACGAGACGGCGTTGCCGAGCATCATGCCGGCCGCGGCGAAGGTGGCCGAGAAGGCCAGGAAGAGGCCGACCTGGAGGAGCACCCGCAGCGCCACCACCGGGATGTTGATCAGAGCCGGGGTGCGGGTGTCCGGCAGCGCGTAGAAGGCGAAGGTGAAGAGCTGGCTGATCGCGAACGGGACCAGGCCGAGCGCCGCCACCAGCAGCACGGTCGAGGTGGCCACCGCGTTGTCACCGGTGAACGCGCCGTACCGGAAGACCACCACGGAGATCGGGCCGGCCAGCACCGCGTAGCAGACCGCGATGGGGGCGAGCACCGCGGTGACCATCCGGGTGCCCCGGGACAGGTCGGCGGTGACGTCGTCGAACCGGCCCTCGGCGGCGGCCGCGCTCATCCGGGGCATCAGCGCGGTGATGATCGAGACGGCGATGATGCCGTGCGCCATCATCAGCAGCAGGAAGACGTAGTTGTAGATCAGCAGACCGGCGTTCTTCCCGCCGCCGACCCGGGTGAGCAGGTTGACCACCACGAAGAGGCCGAGCTGGTTGACCCCCACGTAGCAGAACATCCAGCCGCCGAGCCGGGCCAGCTCGCGCAGGCCGAGCGCGCGGAAGTCGAACCGCCACTTCCACCGGAAGCCGACCTTGCGCAGCGCCGGCAGCAGGCCGGCGGCCTGCACCGCGACGCCGAGCAGGGTGCCACCGCCGACCAGCAGGATCCGGCCGGCGTCCATCTGCTCCGGCCGCAGCGCCCGCGCCCCGTACACCACGATGTACAGGCCGAAGGTGCCAGCGACCACCAGGTTGTTGAGGATCGGCGCCCACATCGGGGCGGCGAAGTGCCCCCGGGTGTTCAGCACCGCGGCGATCAACGCGCTCAGGCCGGTGAAGAAGAGCATCGGCAGCATCAGGTAGGACAGGTCGTTGACCAGCCCCTTGTACGTGTCGTCCTTGCCGGCGGCGTAGATCGCGGTGATCACCGGTGCGAGCAGCACCGCGATCAGCGCCGCGGCGGCCAGGGCGAGCACGGCCAGGCTGAGCAGGCGCTGGGCGTACGCCTCGCCCCGGTCCGGGTCGACCTTGCGGCGGCGGACCAGCACCGGGATCAGGACGCTGGTGAGCACGCCGCCGAGGAGGAACTCGTACACCTGGTTCGGCAGGAACTGGGCGGTGGTGTAGACGTCGCCGACCGCGTTGCCGAGCGCGGCGCCGATCAGCAGGTTGCGGATGAAGCCCGTACCCCGGCTGACCAGGCTGCCGATCGCCATCACCGCGCTGTTCGCCGCGGCGCTGGTCTCGGCGACCACCTCCTGCGGCGGCGCGGTGGCCTCGACGGCCGGCTGGTTGAGCGGCTCGGCCGAGATGAAGGTGGCCTCGTCGTCCGGTGGCTGGGTGCCGCCGTGCGCGTTGGCGCTGCGGTACAGGCCGCCGCTCATCTCCAGCCTCCCAGGGGGTACGTCGCAGCCGGACCTGCGGGCCCGCACACCGAGACCTTAGTCAACCTCGGTGGCATACCCGCGCCCGGCGCGGTTGTTCCCGCCCCGGCCCGATAGGCTGGCGATCCCATGTCCGAAGCCTCCGCATCCCACGCCGCCGACCGCCGTGAGTTGACCGGCGCGCAGCGCAACGCCGTCGCCGAACTGCTCCGCGTCTCGCCGGTCGCCGACGAGCTCGGCCGCCGTTTCGCCAAGGCGGGTCACGAACTGCACCTGGTGGGCGGATCGGTCCGGGACGCGCTGCTCGGCCGGCTCGGCAACGACCTCGACTTCTGCACCGACGCCCACCCGGACCAGACGCTGAAGATCATCAAGGGCTGGGCCGAGTCGATCTGGGAGACCGGCCGGGAGTTCGGCACCATCGGCTGCCAGCGCGACGGGCTCAGCCTGGAGATCACCACCTTCCGCGCCGAGGCGTACGACCAGGTCAGCCGGAACCCGATCGTGGCGTACGGCACGAGCCTGGTCGACGACCTGCAGCGCCGGGACTTCACCGTCAACGCGATGGCGGTCAGCCTCCCCGATCACCGGTTCACCGACCCGTACGGCGGGCTGGCCGACCTGGCCGCCAAGATCATCCGTACCCCGGGCACGCCCCGGGAGTCGTTCGGTGACGACCCGCTGCGGATGCTGCGGGCCGCCCGGTTCGCCGCCCAGCTCCGCTTCGCGGTGCACCCGGACGTCCGCGCGGCGATGACCCGGATGGCCGCGGACCTGGACCGGATCACCGCCGAGCGGATCCGGGACGAGTTCACCAAGCTGCTCTGCGGCGCCGACCCGGTCACCGGGCTGCGGCTGCTGGTCGACACCGGGCTGGCCGAACGCTTCCTGCCGGAGCTGACCGGGCTCAAGCTGGAGATCGACGAGCACGCCCAGCACAAGGACGTCTACGAGCACACCCTGACCGTGGTCAGCAATGCCATGTCGATGGAGACCGACGGCTGCGACTTCGTGCTGCGGATGGCCGCGCTCATGCACGACATCGGCAAGCCGGCCACCAAGGCCGTCGGCCCGGACGGCCGGGTCAGTTTCCACCACCACGAGGTGGTGGGCGCCCGGCTGACCAAGGCCCGGATGAAGGCGCTGCGGTACCCCAAGGACATCACCTCCCAGGTGGTCAAGCTGGTCGGCCTGCACCTGCGCTTCTACGGCTACGGCCGGGGCGAGTGGACCGACTCGGCGGTCCGCCGGTACGTCACGGACGCCGGTGACCTGCTCGCCCGCCTGCACAAGCTCACCCGCTCCGACTGCACCACCCGCAACCGGCGCAAGGCGGCCCAGCTCGCGGCCGACTACGACGCGTTGGAGGAGCGGATCGCCCGGATCGCCGCCGACGAGGACCTGGCCCGGGTCCGCCCCGACCTGGACGGCAACGCGATCATGGAACTGCTCGGCATCCCGCCCGGCCCGGTGGTGGGCCGGGCCTGGCAGTACCTCAAGGAGCTGCGGCTGGAACGCGGCCCGCTGGACCGCGACGAGGCCGAGGCGGAGCTGCTGCGCTGGGCCCGCGAGCAGGGCATCGTCGACTGACACCACGACGAAGGGGCCGCCCGATTGGGCGGCCCCTTCGTCGTGCTCGCGGTCAGTGGGTCTCGACCGCCGTGCCGTCGACCGACGGCTTGCCGTTGCCGGCCGGAGCGGTGGACGCCGAGCCCAGCTTGGCCAGCAGGCCGGCCAGGTCGATGCCGGTGAGGTCGCTGCCGAGCTGGAGGCCCTGGGCCACGTTGCCGGCCACCGACTTGGTCAGTGAGGACGCGCCGTCGGTGGAGATCACCGTCATCTTGTCGATCGCGCCGATCGGGGCGCTCGCCGCCTCGACCACCTGCGGCAGCACCTTGACCAGCAGGTCCAGCACGGCGGCCTCGCCGTACGCGGCGAACGCCTCGGCCTTGCGGGCCATCGCGTCGGCCTCGGCCTGCCCCTTGGCCAGGATGGCCGCGGCCTCGGCCTGACCCTCCCGCTCGACCGCCTCGGCAATGGCGCTGCGCCGGCGCTGCTCGGCCTCACCTTCCTTGGCACCCTCGATCGCGTTCGCCTCGGCCAGCGCGGCCCGGCGGGCCCGCTCGCCCTCACCGGTGAGGCGGGCCTGCTCGGCGGCCGCCTGCGCGGCCGCGATGGTGGCCTGCCGCTGCGCGTCGGCGGTGAGCACCGCCGCGTTGCGGGCCGCCTCGGCCTCCTGCTCGACCTTGTAACGGGCCGCGTCGGCCGGCTTGCGCACCTCGGTGTCGAGCTGGCGCTGCTTCAGCTCGGCGTTGCGCTCGGCGACCTTCTGCTGCTCGGAGAGGATCGCCTGGTCCCGCTCGGCCTGGGCGAGCGGTCCGGCCGCCGCCGACTTCGCCTTCGCGGCGTCGATCTCGGCCTGGATGCCGGCCTGCTTCAACGCCAGGTTCCGGTTCGCCTCGGCGATCGCCTCCTCGGCGAGCAGCCGCTCCTGCTCGGCCTGCTGGCGGGCCCGCGCCTCGGCGATGGCCGCGTCCTTGAGCACCCGGGCCGCCTCCGGCCGCCCGAGGTCCTGCAGGTACGAGCCCTCGGCCAGGATGTCCTGGAGCTGGAAGGTGTCCAGCACCAGGCCCTGGTTGGTCATCGAGTGCTCGGCCTCCTCGGCGACCGCGCTGGCGAACGCCGCCCGGTCCCGGATGATCTCCTCGACGGTGAGCCGCCCGACGATCGAGCGGAGCGCGCCGGCCAGCACCTCCCGGGTGAAGTTGTCGATCTCCTCCTGCTGGTTCAGGAAACGCTGGGCGGCGGCCCGGATGGCGTCCTCGGTGCCGCCCACCTTCACGATGGCCACACCGTGCAGCTCGGTCCGGATGCCCTGCTTGCTCACCGCGCCGCGGATGCTCACGTCGATCCGCCGGCTGGACAGGTCGAGGGACTGCAGCTTCTGCACCACGGGCAGGACGAAGACCGAGGCGCCGAGCACCACCTTCTGTCCGGACATGTCGGTGGACCGGGCGCCGTCGGCGGTCTGGGTGGTCCGGCCCTTGCGGCCGGTGACGATGAACGCCTGGTTCGGGCCGGCGACCTTGATCCGGGAGAGCACGAACAGGACGAGGAGGACGGCGAGGAGAACCGCGCCGCCGATGGCGACGAGCAGGGGCATGGTCGTTCCCGTCTGTGGAAGGGGAAATCAGTACGTTTCGACGTGCACGCTGGTCTCGCTGAGCGCTTCGACCACGAAGATCCGGGCGCCGACCGGGAGTGGGCGGTCGGCCCGGGCGTTGAGCTTGACCGGCTGGCCGGCGAGGCGTACCCGGACCTCGCCGTAGCCGCTCGCCGGCACCGGGGTGACCACCAGGCCGGTCGCGCCGACCAGGTGGGACCGGGTGGGGGTGGCGTCGGTGCGCATGGTGCGGGCGGCACGGCTGAGCCGGGCCGCCAGCCACGCGGTGGGCACGGCGGCCACCACCCCACCGGCCGCCGCCGCGGCGATCATTCCGGGGGTACGCCCACCGAGCAGCTCGTTGACGATCGCCGCGCCGAAGCCGAAGGCGCCGGTGAAACCGGCGACCGCCTCCAGCGACACCGGACCGTCGACGTCCGGGTGCCCGATGTGCAGCAGCCCGGCCCCGACGAGGGCGAGGGCCAGCACGCCGACCCCCGCCCCACCGATGATCAGAAAGATGAGCGTCCCCGTGGCCACGACCTGCACGGTATCGACATCGTGCAACGTTGCGGCCCGGCCGAACGGTCAACCCGGCGCGACGGTCACCTCGAAGTGGGGTTCGCTGGGCAGCGGCTGCCCGAGGAAGAATGGGAACCATGCGTTGGACCGTGCTCGACTCGCCGATCGGGGAGTTCTCCGTGGCCACCGACGGCGCGGCCGTCCGGGCGGCGCACTTCGGCCGGATGGAGTCGGCCACCGAGCGGCCGGGCGACCCGGTCGCCGGGCGGGCGCTGACCGAGCTGCGCGCCTACTTCGCCGGCGAGCTGACCGAGTTCACCGTGCCGGTGTCGGTGTCCCGCGGCTCGGAGTTCGAACGCGCGGTGTGGCGGGAGATGACCCGCATCCCGTACGGCGAGACGCTCACCTACGGCGAGGTGGCGCAGGCGGTCGGCGAGCCGGGCGCGGCCCGGGCGGTCGGGGTGGCCTGCAACCGCAACCCGGTGCCGGTGCTGGTGCCCTGTCACCGGATCGTCGGGGCGGGCGGCAAGCTGGTCGGCTTCGGCGGCGGGCTGCCGCGCAAGGTGACGCTGTTGGAACTCGAGGCGGCGGTGGCGCTGCGGCGCGCCTGGCTCTCCTGAGGAGTTGTCGCACAATTCGTCCGCCCTGGTCCGAGCGCTGCTCGCCATCATCTCCTCCGGCAAGATCCCGAGTCGTGCGGAGGAGACGTGGCACCCAGCGTGGTTGACGTGCAGACACGCGAGTTATACAAATCTGGTATGGCCTTCACCCTGAACCTGAAGCCCGAGGTCGAGCAGCGGCTCAAGGAACTCGCCGAGGCGGAGCACCGGTCGATGCACAAGACGGTCGAGGTGGCGGTGCAGGCGTACCTGGACCGGCACGAGCGCGACGAGTGGACCCGGCAGGCCGCCCGCCGGGTCCACGAGCGCAATGCCGAGTTCTACGAGATGTTGGGCGACCGATGACGCGGTCCTGGCCGGACGCGGAGGACCTGCTGCTCCTGCTCGCGGGAAGCACGTCGTCCCGAACCATCGTGCGCGACGGTGGGATCCTCTTCGCCTCGGCGGCGCGTCCGCACGCCCATCTGCTGCAGGGCCGGGTCTATCCGACACCGCTGGACCAGGCGGCGGCACTCCTGCACGCGATCCTGGTCTGGCGGCCGCTGGACATGTGGAACGCCAGTCTCGCCTGGACGGCAGCGGACGTTCGCCTGGAACGCTCCGGTTTCGTTCTCAGCATGCCGGCCAAGGAGCGGATGGCGTTGACGGACGCGCTGACCAGCGGCGAGGTCGACTCGGTCGAGGAGCTGGCGCTGCGGCTCTCGCCGTACCTCGAGATGGCGGACTGAACGCGCGAGGGCCGGGTCCACCCGGACCCGGCCCTCGTCGGTGCTGCTCGTCAGCGGGTCAGCGCTCGACCTCGCCGGCGATGAACGCCTCGACGGCGGCGTGCGCGTCGTGGTCGGCGTACTGCTGCGGCGGGGACTTCATGAAGTACGAGGAGGCGGAGAGGATCGGGCCACCGATCTTCCGGTCCAGCGCGATCTTCGCGGCCCGGACGGCGTCGATGATGACGCCGGCCGAGTTCGGCGAATCCCAGACCTCGAGCTTGAGCTCGGCGTTGAGCGGGGTGTCGCCGAAGGAGCGGCCCTCAAGCCGGATGTACGCCCACTTGCGGTCGTCCAGCCACGGCACGTGGTCGGACGGGCCGATGTGCACGTCGCTCTTCTGCATCTCGTGCGGGATCTGCGAGGTCACCGACTGGGTCTTCGAGATCTTCTTGGAGACCAGGCGGTTGCGCTCCAGCATGTTCATGAAGTCCATGTTGCCGCCGAAGTTGAGCTGGTAGGTGCGCAGCAGCTCGACCCCGCGGTCCTCGAAGAGCTTCGCCAGGGCGCGGTGCACGATGGTCGCGCCGACCTGGCTCTTGATGTCGTCACCGACGATCGGCAGGCCGGCGTCGGTGAACTTCTGCGCCCACTCCGGGTCGGAGGCGATGAAGACCGGCAGGGCGTTCACGAACGCGCAGCCCGCGTCGATGGCGGCCTGGGCGTAGAACTTGTCGGCCTGCTCGGAACCGACCGGCAGGTAGGAGACGACGACGTCGACCTGCGCGTCGCGCAGCGCCTGGACCACGTCGACCGGCTCGACGTCCGACTCCTCGATGATCTCGCGGTAGTACTGGCCGAGACCGTCGAAGGTCGGGCCGCGCTGCACGGTGACGCCGGTCGGCGGCACGTCGCACAGCTTGATCGTGTTGTTCTCGCTGGCGACGATCGCCTCCGCGAGGTCCATGCCCACCTTCTTGGCGTCCACGTCGAACGCCGCGACGAACTTCACGTCCGAGACGTGGTAGTCGCCGAAGGTGACGTGCATGAGACCCGGGACGCGGTCGTTCGGGTCGGCGTTCCGGTAGTACTCCACGCCCTGTACGAGGGACGAGGCGCAGTTACCCACACCGACGATGGCGACGCGGACGGAGCCCATAGCGTCTGCCTCCTTCTTCTTCATCACGGCCGCTCTGTCCTGGACGTTCCAGGCGTGGGCGGGCTGTCGTTGTCTCCTCGGCCACCGGCCGTCCCGGGTCGCGGGTCGGCCGGGGCCCGGCCGGAGCGCTCGTTGGCGATGAGCTCCTCCAGCCAGCGGACCTCGCGCTCACAGGCGTCGAGCCCGTGGCGTTGCAGTTCCAGGGTGTACGCGTCGAGCCGCTCGGCCGCCCGGCCGAGCACGTCACGAAGACCCTCGCGACGCTCCTCGATCTTCCGGCGACGACCTTCCAGGATCCGGAGCCGGGTGGCCTGGTCGGTCCGGGCGAAGAACGCGAAGTGCACGCCGAAGCCCGTGTCGTCGTACGTCTCGGGTCCAGCCTGCGCTATGAGCTGGGCGAAGCGTTCCTTGCCCTCCGCGGTAATGGTGTAGACCACCCGACCGCGTCGGCTGGTCAGCGCGGGAACCTCCTCGGCGGTCGCGGGTGTGCCGTCGGCTTCGGTGATCCAGCCCGCCGCCTGCAGCCGGCGCAGGGTCGGGTAGAGCGTGCCGTAGCTGATCGCCGCCCGGATGGCGCCGAGTTTGGCGGTCAGCTCCTTGCGCAGCTCGTAGCCGTGCATCGGAGCCTCCTGCAGGAGGCCCAGGATGGCGAACTCGAGCACGGGCCATCCCTTCTTACCCCCGGCGCGGAGCGGTAACCGCCGCGATGTATCGGACCGATACATCGCACGGTAGCGGAGTCGTCCGACCGGGGCAAACCCCCGTTTACGCGGTGCTGCGGTCACGGATCGTGACCATGGTCGCCTCGTCCGGCCGGACCGCGTACCCTTTGCCGCATGCGCACGTCCCGCCAGGTCGTCGACTACTCGCTCCAGAAGCGAGCGGTGCTGCGTGACCTCCTGGCGAACCGGATCGGCGCGTACGACGTCTGCGACGCCTCGCCGTACCTGAAGAACGCCGCTCGCTTCCATGGCGAACCCACCGATGAGCGCTGCCCGATCTGCCGCAGCGAGAACCTCATCCACGTCCACTACATTTACGGTGACGAACTCAAGCAGTCGGCCGGGCAGGCGCGAAACCGGGCCGAGTTGTCGCTGCTGGCGATGACGCTGCGTGAGTTCCAGGTCTACGTGGTGGAGGTGTGCCCCGGCTGTGCCTGGAACCATCTCGTCGAGCAGTACCTGCTCGGCCGGGACGGGCTGGCCGAGGGCGCCGAGGACGGGTCGGAGCAGGAGGCGGCGAGCGGTTCGGCCGCGACCGGTTCCACCCCTCGTCGAAGGCGAGAGGCGCAACGGTGAAGCTGGCTGTCCTGGTCGGCCCCCGCGACATCGGCGGGCGGTCCACCCGACAGCTTCCACGTCTGATTGGTCCGATTAGGTCGGATCTGACGCCTGCGCCTGGGTGCGCCCAGGGTGTAGCGTCTCGTGTTCCATCTCACGGCAACCCGGTGGCGGCGCGACCGCGCCCCACCGCGACCGGCAGGGTGTGAGGAATGAACTACGGCGATCCCAGTTCTTCGCGTGGGCGGGCCCAGATCCCGGGCCCGGGCGGCGACCCCGGCTCCGGCGGGGGCGCACGCGGGAACGGCTGGCCATCCGGATCGGGGGACGGCGCCTCGGCCCGCGCCTCCGTACCGCCGCGGGGCGGCTCCGGCGGGCGCGCCCCGGTCGGCG
>NZ_KQ058675.1 GCF_000982955.1 Micromonospora sp. HK10
ACCGGGCGGTGGGGTGCCGGGCGGGGCGGGGGCGGGTGCCCCCGCGCCCCGCGGCACCCGCGAGACGCCGGCCGCGCCGGAGCCGGCGTGATCCGCGTGCTGCTGGTCGACGACCAGCACCTGATCCGCGCGGGCCTGCGCATGCTCTGCGACGCCCAGCCCGACCTGTCGGTCGTCGGTGAGGCCGACAACGGCCGGGACGCGGTCACCCTGGCCGCCCGGCTGCTGCCCGACGTGGTGGTGATGGACCTGCGCATGCCCGGCGTCGACGGGATCACCGCGACCAGCCGGATCCTGGCCGGGCGTCCGGCCACCCGGATCGTGGTGCTGACCACGTTCGGCGACGACGACCACCTGTACCCGGCGCTCGCCGCCGGCGCGTGCGGCTTCCTGCTCAAGGACGCGCCCCCCGCCGACCTGCTCGACGGCATCCGCCGGGCCGCCGGCGGCGACAGCCCGTTCAGCCAGGAGGTGCTGCGGCGGCTGGTGCGCCGCGCGGTGGACGCGCAGGCCGGGACGCCCCGGGCGGTGCCCGGGCTGACCACCCGCGAGCAGGAGGTGCTGGACCTGGTGGCCGAAGGGCTGTCCAACCTGGAGATCGCCGAGCGGCTGCACATCGGAGTCACCACCGTGAAGACCCACATCACCAGCCTGATGGCCAAGACGGACAGCCCGAACCGGGTGCGGCTGGCGCTGTTCGCCCGGGGCGCCTGAGCCGGCCGGCGCTCACTCCTCGATGGCGCCGCCGACCGCGCGCAGGTGCTCCCGGAAGGTCAGCCCCGGGTGCTCCGCGCGGCCGGCCAGGTAGGCGTCGAAGCCCACCTGCGCGCGCAGCGACTCGCCGGCCCCGATCCGGTCGGCCTGCCGCCGCTCGGTGTCCCGGATCGACTCCGCGAGGGCGAACAGGTCGCCGGCCCGGTCCGCGGGCACGAACAGCACCCCGTCCGCGTCGGCCAGCGCCACGTCGGCGGGCCCCACGGTCCACGACCCGACCCGGGCGGCGGCCAGCGCGTCGGCCGGCCGCGGGTCGAGCCGCTGCGGCCCGGTGGGTGTCGCGCCGAGGCTGAACACCGGCAGGCCGAGGGCCCGGATGTCGCCGGTGTCCCGGTGCAGGCCCCACACGACCAGGCCGGCCAGGCCGGCCGCCCGCGCCTCCAGCACGACGAGGTCGCCGACGCACGCCTCGTCGGTCCGACCGCCGTTGTCCACCACCAGCACATCGCCGGGGGCGGCCCGGTCGATCGCCTCGAGGAAGACGTCCACGCTGCCGGCGTGCCGGGCCGGCAGCACCCGCCCCGCCACCCGTCCGCCGGCGACCACCGGCCGCACCCCGGCCGGGGCGCAGCGCACCGCGACACCGGCCCGCAGGCAGGCGTCGGCGACGTGGGCGGTGGTCAGGGCGGCGAAGCGCCGCGTCAACCCCGCAGGATCGATGCTCATGGGCAGACGGTAGCCAGCGCCGGCCGGACCGGGAGGAGCCAGTTTCCGGCCCGTGGCCTCCCCGCCCGGTAACCTCGGGCCGGCCGGGTCGGGATGCCCGCCGGGTCCGCGCCGGCGGCCTCAGGCCGGTCCCGTCGGGATGCCCGCCGGGTCCGTGCCGGCGGCCGGGTGGCCCGACCCGGTCAGCCGATCGGCGACGGTGGCGGCGATCAGCAGCGCGGTGAGCAGCCCGAGCGCCGCGGCCGGCGGCAGCGCCCGCCCGAGCGGCAGCAGGAGCGGGACCGCCACGGCGAGGACCGCCGCCGCCGGCCGGACCGCCTGCCCGGTGAGCCGGCCCAGCAGCAGCCGACCGGCCAGGTACGTGCCCGCGCCGCCGTACAGCGCGACGGCGCCCGGCCAGCCCAGCGGCGCGGAATGCTCCTCGGCGACGTGGGCGAGGACCTGCTCCACGCCGAGCGCCAGGTAGATGACCCCGACGATGAGCAGCAGATGGGTCTGGCTGTAGGCGTCCGCGGCGATCCGGTCCCGCCGGTCCTCCGGCGCCCGCGCCAGCATCCGGCGGGCCGCGGGAGCCGTCCGGTCGAAGTAGAGCCACCACAGGCAGACGGTGCTGGCGAGGCCGAGCAGCGCCACCCCGAGCACGGCCGGCCTGGTGGCCGCCGAGCCGGCGCCCACCCCGGCGGCGACCAGCGACTCGCCGAGGGCGATGATCAGGACGAGTCCGTGCCGCTCGGCGAAGTAGTTCGGGGCGCGCAGCGGCCAGGCACCGCGCGCCGCGTACGAGAGCCGCTGCCCGCCGACCTCCACCAGGAACGCGAGCACCCAGAGGGTGGTGTGCGCGGCGCCGGCCAGCAGCGCGCCGAGCAGGAGCGGGAGCCAACTGACGGCGCTGATCACGGCGAAGAAGCGGATCCGTTGCCGCAGCCCCGGCGGGTCGCCCGCCGCCCGGTGGTACAGCGCCAGGTGGACCGCCCGCAGCAGCACGTAGGCCAGCGCCACGAGCAGCGGACCGTCCAGCCCCGGGGCGGGTGTCCAGGCCCGCGGCATCACCAGCGCGGCGACGAAGAGCGCCGCCATGGCGACCAGGAACCCGGCCCGGACCACGCCGACGTCGGCCGGCGTCTGGTTGCCCAGCCAGGTGAACGACGACCAGGCGAACCAGAGCAGCACCAGCAGGAGCAGACCCTGCCCCATCGTGGACGCGGTCGGTGGCCGGCCGATCAGCACCATGATCCGGGTGAGGGTGAAGACGAAGACCAGGTCGAAGAAGATCTCGAACGGGCGTACCGCCCGGTCCCGGGGCGCGGCCCGCGGGCCTGGGACCGGCGGACACCCGCGGTCGGCCCCGGTCATCCGGCGGGCGCCCGGACCGGAGCGGCGGCCGGACCGGTGGGCCGGCGCCGGCCGTGGGCGCGCCGCTCGATCCGGGTCCGGCGCCGGGCCCGGGCGGTGTGCCGGCGGGTGATCAGCTCGGCCCGCGCCGGTGGGCGCAACGCCGCCTCGCCGGCCCCGGCCGCCCGACGCACGATCCGGTTGGCCTCGCCGGCCGGGCATCCGGTGGCGCGCAGCACCTCACTCTCGGCGGTACGCAGGTCGGTGATCACGGCGTCCCCGAACACCCGGACGCCCTGGGCCCAGGCCCGGCCGGCCTGCTCGGCGCTCTCCCGGACGAGCCGGCGGGCGGATTCCGGATCCGCCTCGGAGCGGCACTCGCGGTGCAGCTGCCGGATGGCCTCGCTGAACCTGGTCAGCGCGGCGGGCAGCTCCGCCGGGACCGGCTCGCCGTACTGCAGGAGCGTGGCGCACCGACGGGCCATCGACCGGCTGTACAGGATCACCCGTTCCAGGTGGCGGGTGCCGTCGGCGTACCGGTGGAACTGGGCCCGGCGCCGCCAGCGGGCCGGGGCGATGGTGACCACCTCCTCGGCGCCGCTGAGGGCGTCGTTGAGCCGGCCCACGTCGCTCTCCAGGCCGCGCAGCCCGTCCAGGGCACGGATCGCCGCGTCGGCGTCCCGGTCGGTGAGCGCGCGGGCGACCGCGTCGAGCTGCGTGGTGAGCCCCCCGTAGACCGGCTCGGCCGCGTGGTCCAGCACCCGCAGCGGGTTGACCGGGAACAGCAGCGCCACCACGAGGATGCCGACCAGCCCGCCGACCAGCGCGTCGAAGATGCGGGGCACCTCCAGGCCGGGTTGCATCGGGGCCAGGGTGGCGATCAGCACCGCCGTACCGCCGGCCTGCCCGACCAGCGCGCCGCCCCGCCCGGCGACCAGCAGGGCCACCGCGACGGCCAGGGCGACCACCGCCCCGGTCTGCCAGGCCCCGGTGCCGAGCAGCGCGCGCAGCAGGTCACCCACGGCGATGCCGACGCCGACCCCGGCGAGCAGCTCGAAGGTACGGCGGGCGCGCTGGCCGATCGCGGTGGCGATGGTGCCAACCGCGGCGGCCGGCGCGAAGACGTGCGCTCCCGGCCCGAGCAGGTGCTGCGCGAGCAGCGCGGCGAGCGCGGCGGCCAACCCGGCCTGCACCGCGATCACCAGGGTGATCTCCAGCTGCCGCTTTCGCAGCCGCCCGGCCTGCCCGCTCTCGCTACGGACCCGGGCGACGGCCCGGCCGCCCTCCTCGGCGGCCCGGTCCAGCGGTGAGCGGACCCTGTCCGCCGTCGCACGCTCGTCGGGCATGGCGGCGGATACCCGACGCGGTCGCGGTGAATCGTCGTCGCGGGCCGGCCGGCACCGGCCACGGCGGCCGTCGCCGGGCGGTACGGCGCGCGGCGGGCGGGACCGCCCGGGTGGTCAGCGACGGAACGTGCGGTCCAACAGGTCGAACAGCGCGGCCCAGTGCCGTTCGGTGGCCTGCGCGTCGTACATCGGCGTGTCCGACTGGGTGTAGCCGTGCCGGGCCCCCGGGTAGACCTCCGAGCGGTAGGTGACCCCGGCCGCGTCCAGGCTCCGCTCCAGGGTGGCGATCTGCTCGGCGGTCATCGACGGATCCTGGTCGGCGTGGCCGAAGTACAGCTCGCCGGTGACCGCGCCGACGCCGCGGTGCGGGCTGTCCGGGGCGTCGGTGACCACCCGGCCGGCGTGGAACGCGGCCGCCGCGGCGATCCGGTCCGGGTGCGCCTCGATGGCGCGCAGCGCGTTCGTGCCGCCCATGCAGTAGCCGGTGACGGCCACCGAGCCGGCCGCGACGTCCGGCTGGCCGGCCAGGAAGTCCAGGTAGGCGGCGGTATCCCGGGCCACCGCGTCGGGGGTCAGCGCGGCGATCATCGGGGACAGCGTCTGGAACAGCGCGCCGCGCTGCGTCTCGTCGCCGAGCCCGGAGAGGTCGACCAGCGGGGTCCGGCCCGACCGGTAGAAGAGATTCGGCACCAGCACCAGGTAACCGCGGGCGGCGATCGTCTCGGCCATCTCCGTCAACCGCGGTCGCAGCCCGAACGCGTCCATGAAGAGCAGCACGGCCGGGAAGGGCCCCGCCCCGTCGGGCCGGACCAGGCAGGCGTCAGCCACCCCGTCGCCGGTCGGCACGTCCACGGTCGTCGTCTGCACTGTCGGACCCCCTCGCCCCTGGTTCCACCGCCGAGCACGCTACCCGGCCGGGCCGGGCCGGCACCCACCGCGCCTGCCGTCCGGCCGCCGCCACCGGTGCGGCCGCCGCGCCCCCGTTTGATCGAGTGGTGGCGGGGAAGCCCGGGTATCCACCCGAGAGAAGGGCGCTGAACGTGGACGACAACCAGTTCATCGACCTGGTGGCCACCCGCGCGGGCACGTCGGCGGAGCAGGCGACCGCGCTCACCCGCGCCACGCTGACCACCCTGGCCGAACGGATCGACGGCGGCGAGGCGCGCGACCTGGCCGACCAGCTTCCCGAGGCGTTGCGCCCGTACGCCTTCGGCCCGGGCGAGACCGCCGAGCGGTTCGGGCTCGACGTCTTCGTCGAACGGGTCAGCGGCCGCGCCGAGGTGGACGTGGACCAGGCCAGGGACGGCGTGACCGCGGTCCTCGACGTCCTCCGCGAGGCGCTGGCGGCCGACGCGTACGAGCAGGTCGTCGCCCAGCTTCCCGGGGAGTTCGGTGAGGTCGCCGACCAGAGCGCGCCCTACGTCGAGCGGACCCGCTGAGCCACCCGACGCCCGGACCCGGCCACCAGCGCGGCGACCGGGCCGGGCGGGCATGACCGGTGCCGGCGCGGGTACGCGGGGGCCCTGGCGCACCACCACCGGAGGGCTGTGATGACCGCGAGCTGGGACGAGCAGGCCGACCCGCTGGGCCGGCCGCCGGAGGCCGACGCGCAGGAGCAGCGGCAGGACGAGACGGTGGTCGGGCCACCGGACACCGTGTCCGGGGCGGTGCCCGAGGCCACCGAGGCGGACCTGGCCGAGCAGGGCGTGCTGGTGCCGCCGAGCGACCAGGCCGACCTGGCCGACGCGGTACGCGGCGCCCCGAACCCGGCCGACGCGATCGAGCAGAACCTGGAGATCCCGCTGCCCGACGAGGACCGTCGCGACTGACCTGACGCCGCCCCGCCTCGCCAGCCGACCGGTCCGCCGTGGCCGGCGGCGGGCGGGTTCGCCCGCCATCGGCAGGTGGGCGTCTCCAGCGACCGCCAGGTCAACCGCCCGACACGCACCGACCGGACACCGCTGATCGCCGGGCAGCGCTGCCGGCGCCCGGCCGCGACGGTCACATCCCGGTCGGTTCCGGGGAGTCGGCGGGCGGGTGGGCCCGGACGAACCGTTCGACGGCGGCGCCGCTGACCGCGGCACAGAACTGCCGGTAGCCGGCCGTCGCGCCCCAGTGCGACAGGGCCAGCGGGCGGCCGGCCGGGAACTCGCCGTACCCCGGGTCCCAGGGGGCCACCACGAACCGGCCGCCGTACCGGTCGTCGCCGAACTTGGCCGCCAGCGCCCGCAGCGGCTCGATCTGGTCGCGGAGCAGCGGTTCGACGTACCAGAGGATGGTGTAGCCGTGCTCGAGGTTGTGCACCAGGATCTCCACGGCCGGGCGGTCGCGGGTGGTGTAGAACCGACGCACCGCCGGGGCGGGCACCACGAAGTGCGGCCCGGACGAGGGCGGCACCAGGTCGTACCGGATCCGGGTGGCGTAGGGCTCGGCGGTGCCGGGACCGACGTGCACGCCGGCGCCGCGTACCGGGTCGGTCAGCTCCGCGTCGCAGCCGGCCCGGTCGGCGGGTACCCCGATCGCGGCGGCGGGCCGGCGGGCCGGTGAGTCGGCGTACGCCCGGACGAACGGGACCACCGCCACCGCCAGCAGCAGCGTGCCGAGCGCGGTGACCAGCGCGGCGATCCGCGGCCCGGCGGTCCGACGCGGCTCAGCCACGGCAGGCTCCCGCCGCGCGCAGGTGCGCGGCGGCCTGCTCCAGCACCACCTCGATCGGCGGCATGCCCCGGCCGGACCGGGTGCCGCTGCTCAGGGCGAGCACCGGCACCGGCTCGACCACGAGGTACCCGTCCTCGCGCAGCCGGGCCACGTTGCGCCGCACCGCCGGCCGCTCCCACATGGCCTGGTTCATCGACGGCACCAGGACGACGGGCGCGGCGGCGGCGAGCAGGCAGGTGCCGACCAGGTTGTCGGCGATACCCAGCGCCGCCTTGGCCAGGGTGTTGGCGGTCGCCGGCAGGACCAGCACCAGATCCGCCCAGCCGGTCAGGGCCAGGTGCGGCACGTCCCCGTCGCCCACCTCGTCGACCAGGGCCGGATGCCCGGTCAGCAGGCTGAACGAGCGGGCCGGCACGAACCGGGCGGCGGCCGGGGTGAGCACGACCCGCACGTCGAGGCCGAGCGCGTGCCGCAGCACCAGGATCGACTGGGGCAGGGTGAGCACGTCGGCGGAGCCGCAGGCGGCCACCAGGACCCGGCGCGCCGGGAACACCCCGGGTTCGGCCGCCGGGGGCGGGATCGTCACGGTACGGGCAGCCACGGTTCGCCTCCCGGCAGGGATGAGTCGTCGTCGGTCAGTTGGCAGCGCACCAGGTCGGCGTAGACGCCGCCGGCCCGCAGCAGGTCGTCGTGCCGGCCGCGCTCGACGATGCGGCCGTCGGCGACCACCAGGATCTGGTCGGCGTTGCGTACCGTGCTCAGCCGGTGCGCCACCACGATCCGGGTGCAGCGCAGGGCGGAGATCGCCCGGTCGACCCGGCGTTCGGTGGCCACGTCGAGGTGGCTGGTGGCCTCGTCGAGCAGCAGCACGGCGGGTTGCCCGGCGACCGCGCGGGCGATCGCCAGCCGCTGCCGCTGCCCGCCGGAGAGGGCCTGGCCCCGCTCGGCGACCTGGGTGTCGTAGCCCATCGGCATCGCCGCGATGTCCTGGTCGATCGCGGCGACCTCGGCGGCGGCCCGGATGGCCGGCATGCCGATGCCCGGGTGGACCAGGCTGACGTTGCGCCGGATCGAGTCGCGGAACAGGTAGCTCTCCTGGAGCACCACGCCGAACTGCCGGCGCAGCGCGGTCGGGTCGATCCGGGACAGCGGCACGCCGTCGAAGAGGATCTCCCCGGCGCTCGGCCGGTAGAGGCCGGTGAGCAGCATGGCGAGGGTGCTCTTGCCGCTGCCGGAGGGCCCGACGACGGCCACCTTCTCCCCCGGCGTGATCTCGAAGGAGATGTCCCGCAGCACCGGCGGGGCGGTGCCGTCGTAGCGGAAGGTCACGTCGCGCACGCTGATCCGGCCGGTCAGCCGGGGCGCGGGCAGGTCCGGGTCGCCGGTCGGCTCGGGCCGCGCCGCGAACACGTCCCGCAGCCGTTGCAGGTGCGACACGACGGACTGGAGCACCTGGGCGCTGGCCACCAGGGAGGCCAGCGGGGTCAGCGCGGAGAGCGCGAGCGCCTGCAGGCCCAGCGTCTCGCCGAGGCCGGCGCCGGCGAAGAGCCGCCCGGTGCCGAGCCAGAGCAGGGCCAGCGGGCCGGCGAGCTGGACGCTGGCGGTGATGTTGGCGACGGTGGCCGAGAGCCGGTTCTGCGCCACGTCGGCGTCCAGCGCCGTGGTGTAGCGGCGCAGCCAGCCGTCGAAGACCTGCCGTTCGGCGCCCATCGACTTCACCGTGGCGATGCCGGACAGCGCCTCCATCAACGCGCTCTCGGCGTCGGCCTGCACGGTGAGGTTCCGCTGGCCGAGCCGCAGCAGCCGGCGGTTGACGACGGCGACCGCCACCACCTGGGCGGTGCCGATGGCCGCGGCCAGCCCCGCGAACGCCAGGTCGCTGGCGAAGAGCACCGCGAAGTACGCGAGCACCAGCACCCCGTCGATCACCGCGGTGAGCACCTGGGTGGTGACCAGTTCACGCAGCAGGATGCTGCTGGACAGCCGCTGCATCAGGTCGCCGCTGGCCCGTTGCCGGAAGAACGCGTACGGCAGCTTGAGCAGGTGCCCGAAGAGCCGGGTCATCAGGGTGGCGTCCACGCCGGCCTGGAGGGTGACCAGCAGCCGGGACCGCAGGTAGGCCACCCCGAACTGGGTGAGCACCAGCGCCACGATGGCCAGCGCCAGGTACGGCATCAGCGCCGTCTCCCGGGCCGGCATGATCTGGTCGAAGGCGACCGTGGTGGCCATCGGCAGCGCGAGCCCCAGCAGTTGCAGGACCAGCGAGACGCTGAACGCGGCGGCCAGCCGGGGCAGGAACGGCCGTACCAGCGGCCGGGCCCGGCCCAGCCGGGTGCGCAGCCCGGGCCGGGCGGCCGGCGGTTCGGGCGCGGACCGCGGGTCGCGGGTGAAGGTCAGCACCGTGCCGGTGAAACCGGCGGCGAACTCCTCCGGGGTGAGCAGGCGGCGACCCAGGGCCGGATCGAGCAGCCGGACGCCGCGCGGGCCGACCTGTTCCACCACCACGAAGTGGGCGTTCTCCCAGTGCGCCACGGCGGGCAGCGGCAGCGCGCCGACCTGGGCCGGGTCGGCCCGGAAGGCCCGGCCGGCGAGCCCGAACCGGGGGCCGGCGGCGAGCAGCGCCCGGGCGGTGACGCCGTCGCGGCCGAGGTCGAGCCGCTCGCGTACCCCGGCCAGGGTGGCCCCGACGCCGTGCCACCGGGCGATCATGGTGAGGCAGGCGGCGCCGCAGTCGGCGTCGGCCATCTGCAGCACCAGCGGCACCCGCCGGCGCGGCGGCCAGCGCCGG
>NZ_KQ058676.1 GCF_000982955.1 Micromonospora sp. HK10
GGCGTACCGGGTGGCCGCCGAGGCCATTGCGGCGTCGGTGATGACCAGCGTGTGTGCGGTCCGCTCGACGTGGATGTCGCGCCACTTGTCCCACGGGCCCGGGTAGTAGACGGTCTTCGAGCTGCCGTTCGCGGCCGGTGCGCCGGTGACCGCGGTGACCTTCAGCGGGGCGTCCCGGTTCTCCTTGACGACGGTCCAGCGGTACCACTCGGCGACCGGGGTCAGGTCGTACCCGTCGAACTGGTGCACGAAGGAGACGTCGAGCTGGAAGGTGACCCCCCGGCCGAAGCTGTCGCTGGTCCGGCCCTGTTGGGCGACCGTGCCGTAGCGGGCGACCGCCAGCGGCAGCTTGCCCAGGTTCTTGAAGAGCGCGGTCTGGCTGGCGACGAGGTCCTTGCGGGCCGGGTCGAACGGGGCCAGGTACCCCTTCAGGTCCTTGTCGGCGAGCGCCTTGCTGTGCCGGTTGAGCAGCTCGTTCAGCTCCTGCTGGGTGACGGTGACGCCGTTCGCCCCGGCGGCGGCCTTCGTCGGCTCCTCGCCGCGCCGGGTGAGCCCGACGCCCACCCCGACCGCCGTGCCGGCGCAGAGGGTCAGGGCCAGCACCCCGACGCCGACCCCGATCCACAGCCCGCGGCGGGACTTCGGCGCCGGCGGTGGCTGCGGCGGGTACGCCGGCGGGAAGCCCGGCTGCCCCGGCGTGCCCGGATGGAAAGGCGGCTGTCCCGCCGGCGGGAAGCCCGGCTGCCCCGGCGCGCCCGGGTAGGGAACGGGCTGGGCCGGGGGGCCGGAGCCGGGCACGCCTTGGTACGGACCGGGCAGCGGCTGGCCGGGGTGCCCGGCCGGCGGCCCGTAGCCGGGGACGGGCGGCTGGCCGGGGGGCGGGGCTGGGGCGGGGTGTCCCTGGGTCATGGTTCCTCGTCTGCGCCGTCTCGATGACCAGCCCGCCGCGGCGGGCGTCCCCGCCGCCGGACCGGATGACCGGCAACATCATTCACGCTCGGTCGGCACGATTCAGCCCCGTACCGATCGGTCGCGCCTTTTGTCCCAAAGACCGGCTGTCGTCTCCGTCACGGTTGCCGCCGATGACCTCCGCCACGTCTGGTCCGGGGGGTGCAGCGCTGCCACCGGGCGCGGTGACAGACTGAACGACGCAGCTCTGCCGGGTCGGTCTGAGGGAGGCGCAGTGCGCTGGCGCAGCTTCGTGGCGGTGGGGGACAGCTTCACCGAGGGCATGGACGACGCCTATCCGGACGGCACCTACCGGGGTTGGGCCGACCTGGTGGCCACCCGGCTCGCCGCCGAGGCCGGCCCCGACTTCGGGTACGCCAACCTGGCCATCCGCGGCCGGCTCTTCCCCAACATCGCGGCCGAGCAGGTGCCGGCCGCGCTGGCCATGAAGCCGGACCTGATCAGCTTCGCGGCCGGCGGCAACGACGTGCTCCGGCGCACCTTCGACGCGGATTCGTTCGTGCCCCGCTTCGACTCGGTGATCGCCCAGTTGCGGTCCGGCGGCGCCGACGTGGTCCTCTTCCGGTTCGCCGACGTGATGGCCCGGCTTCCCGGGCAGCGGCTGGTCGCCCCCCGGGTCGGTCTGCTCAACCGGGTGGTCGGCGAGGTCGCCGAGCGGCACGGCGCGATCCTGGTCGACCTGTACGCCGACGACACCTACCTCAACCCGATGCTCTGGAGCACCGACCGGCTGCACCTGTCGGCGGCCGGGCACCGGCGGGTGGCCGGGCAGGTGCTCGCCGCGCTCGGGGTGGGCTGCGACGAGGAGTGGCTGATGGTGCCCCCGCATCCCGCGCCGACCCCGTGGCTGGCCGCCCGGGCCGCCGACCTGCGCTGGGCCGGGCAGCACCTGGCCCCCTGGATCAAGCGCCGGCTCACCGGCCGCTCCTCCGGTGACCTGGTCACCGCCAAGCGGCCCGTGCTCGGGCCGATCACCCTCGACTGACCGGTGCGGACCCTGCACGCCGCGGACCTGCTGCGGCTCACCGTCGACGACGAGCCGCGGCCGGGCCACGCCGTGCTGGTGAGCGGCGACCGGGTCGAGGCCGTCGCGCCGCTGGACGAGCTGACCGGGGCGTACCCGGGGGTGCGGGTGCGCCGGTGGGCCGGCGTGCTCGGGCCGGCGCTGGTGCACGACGGGCCGCTGCCGCCGGCCCCCACCCCGCGCGAGCGGGTGCACGCCCTGTTCCGGCGGGGCGCCGCCGCGGTGCTCGCGGACCAGGTCACCGACCCGGCGCTGCGGGCCGCCGCCGCCCGCAACGAGGTGGCGGTGCTCGCCAGCGCCCGCCCGCCGGCGTTGGTGGTCGGCGGGCGGGCCGACCTGGCGGTGTTCGCCGCCGACGGCTCCTGCCTGGCCACGGTGGTCGCCGGACGGCTGGTGCACCGCCGCGCCTGACCGTCACCGGCGACGCGACCGGTACGAGCCCGGCCGGTAGGGCCAGGCCCCGATGGCTGGCCGTCAGGAGAACGCGGTCCAGGTGCGATCGGCACCTCGGCCGCTGCTGAGCAGCCGTACGTTGCGGTAAAGGATCTGGATCGTGCCGTACGGTCATCGCGATCCTCTGTGGTCGACGGTTCACCACTGTCACGTGTGACCCGGCACATCCGCTGCGCGCGATTCGGGATGGCCGGTCGCGGTCCGGTGATCCGGCGTACCTTGGGGATCATGCCTGTGCCGAGCGATCCGAATCCACACCTCCAGTCGTACGCCGATCCGCAGCGCCTGGTCACCACGGAGTGGCTGGCCGAGCACCTGGGCGACGAGGGCCTCGTGGTGGTCGAGTCCGACGAGGACGTGCTCCTCTACGACACCGGCCACATCCCCGGCGCCGTCAAGGTCGACTGGCACACCGAGCTGAACGACCAGGTCACCCGGGACTACCTGGACGCGCAGAGCTTCGCCGAACTCTGCGCGGCGAAGGGCATCAGCCGCACCGACACGGTGGTCTTCTACGGCGACAACTTCAACTGGTGGGCCGCGTACGCCCTCTGGGTCTTCACCCTCTTCGGGCACCCCGACGTGCGGCTGCTGGACGGCGGCCGGCAGAAGTGGATCGCCGAGGGGCGCGAGCTGACCAAGGAGAAGCCGGACCGGCCGCGCGCCGACTACCCGGTGCCGGAGCGGGACGACGCGCCGGTCCGGGCGTACCGCGAGCAGGTGATGGCGCACGTGGCGGCCGGTCGGCCGCTGGTGGACGTCCGCTCGCCGGGTGAGTACACCGGCGAGATGCTGCACATGCCGGCGTACCCGCAGGAGGGCGCGCTGCGCGGCGGGCACATCCCCGGCGCGGTGAACAAGCCGTGGAAGGCGGCCGCGAACGACGACGGCACCTTCAAGTCCGCCGAGGAGCTGCGGGCCATCTACACCGACCAGCTCGGGCTGAGCCCGTCGGACGACGTGGTGGCCTACTGCCGGATCGGCGAGCGGTCCAGCCACACCTGGTTCGTGCTGCACCACCTGCTGGGCTATCCCCGGGTGCGCAACTACGACGGTTCGTGGACCGAGTGGGGCAACCTGGTCCGGGCGCCCGTCGCCAAGGGCGACCAGCCGGGCGGTCTGACCGGCTGATCCGGCGGCGCCTGGGCGCGGTTTGCGGCAGGTCGTGGTGTTCCCGAGCCGGGACACCACGACCTGCCGCGTTTCGGGCCCGCCCGTGGACCGGGCCGGCCTGGCCCGCTGGGCGGTGGCCGCCGGTCAGGCCGGCGCGGGGCCGGTGAGATAGCGCTGGAGGGTCGGCGCGACCCAGGCCACCAGCTCGTCGCCGGCCATCTCGACCACCGGTGGCAGGCCGACGATGTAGCGGGTGAAGGCGAGGCCGAGGACCTGGCTGGCGACCAGTCCGGCCCGGCGCGCGGTGGTCGCCGGGTCGGTGCCGAACCGGGCCACCTCGGCGGCGAGCTGCTCGGCGAAGACGCCGCGCATCCGCTCGGCCGCGGCCGGGTTGGTGCTGGCGGCGCGGAGCAGGGCGGCGAGCGTTTCGTCCCCCTCCCAGCGGCGCACGAAGTGCCGGGCGAGCGTCTCGCCGAGCCGGTCGGGCGGCACCGTGCCGAGGTCCGGTAGGCGCAGGTCGAACTCGGCGGCGGCCGCGAAGAGGCCCTCCTTGCTGCCGTAGTAGCGCATCACCATGGACGGGTCGATCCGGGCGTCGGCGGCGATGGCCCGGATGGTGGCCCGCTCGTAGCCGTCGGCGGCGAAGCGTTCCCGGGCGGCGCGCAGGATGGCCGCGCGGGTGGCGTCGGAGCGGCGGGCGCGAGGTGCCGTGTCGGTCATGCCCACAACTGTAGGCCAACAAGCGTTGACATCGAAGGTAGCGCGTGGCTACCGTTGTCAACGGGTGTTGGCAAACAGTCGTTGGCATACCGGAGGTGGGGCATGCTGCCCGAGCGCACCGACGTCCTCGTGGTGGGAGCCGGCCCGACCGGCCTGGCCGTGGCCGTGACCCTGGCCCGGCACGGAATGACCGCCACCGTGGTCGACCGGCTCGCCACCCCGCCGGTCACCTCCCGGGCCGCCGTCGTGCACGCCGGCACCCTGGAGGTGCTCGACCGGATCGGGGCCGCCGCCCCGCTCGTCAGCCGCGGCCTACCGGCCACCCGGTTCACCGTCCGGGACCGCGACCGGGTGCTGCTCAACATCCCCTTCGACCGGTTGCCGTCCCGCTACCCGTACGCGCTCATGGTGTCCCAGGCGGACACCGAGGCGGTGCTCGCGGACCGGCTGGCCGCGCTCGGCGGCCGGGTGCTCCGGCCGTACGCGCTGACCGGCCTTGCCCTCGACGGTGCCGGCGCCACCGCCCGCTTCGCCGACGGTGCGGAGATCCGGGCCCGCTGGGTGGTCGGCGCGGACGGCATGCACAGCAGCGTCCGCGAACTGGCCGGCATCGACTTCGGCGGGGTGGCCGACCCGGGCGAGTCGTTCCTACTCGCCGACGCCCGGGTGGAGAGCGTGCTGCCCCGCGACCAGACCGCGCTCTTCCTGGCCCGGCAGGGGCCGCTGGTCTGGGCGCCGCTGCCGGACGGGGTGGTCCGGCTGGTCGCCGCGGTGCCCGACGCGCCCCGCGAACCGGACCGCGCCCGGTTCCAGGCGCTGCTCGACGAGCGGGGGCCGGCCCGCCGGCCGGACCGGATCACCGAGCTGCTCTGGACCTCCCGGTTCCGGGTCCACCACCGGATCGCCGGGGCGTACCGGTCCGGGCCGGTGTTGCTCGCCGGCGATGCCGCCCACGTGCACAGCCCGGCCGGCGGGCAGGGCATGAACCTCGGCCTCCGCGACGCGGTGGCCCTCGGCGACGCGCTCGCCGCGGTGCTCGCCGGCCAGCCCGCGACCGTGCTCGACGGGTACGCCGCCGCCCGCCGGCCGCTCGCCGAGGAGGTGCTCGGCTTCGCCGACGGGCTCACCCGGCTCACCACCGTGCCGGCCGCCGCACGACCGCTGCGCAACCTGCTGCTCCGGGCTACCTCGCTGCTGCCGCCGGCCCGGCAGCGGCTCGCCGTCCGGCTGGCCGGTTTCGAGCCGGACCGCCCGGCGGCCTTCCCGACCCGCCCAGCGTCCGCCACGTCCCGGCGGTGACCAGGAGGAAGACGCCGGCCGCCGCCCAACCCACCGGAGCCACCCCGTACGCCTGGCCGGCGAACCCGGCGAGCGCCGCGCCCACCGGCGCGCTGGCCAGGCCGACCACCCGCTGGGCCGCACCCACCCGGCCGAGCAGTTCCGGCGGCACGTGCCGCTGCCCGTAGGCGGCCCAGAGGCTGTTCCACACCGTGGTGCCGGCGGCGAAGCAGGCCAGCGCGGCGCCCCCGGCCAGCGGGTGCCGGGCCGCCGCGAACCCGGTCAACGCCACGGTCTGCGCCAGCAGCACCCCGCGCAGCGCCGGGAGGGTGCCGAGCCGCGCCGCCAGCCGCCCGGCGGCCAGCGCACCCGCCAGCCCGCCCAGCACCACCCCGGCCATGAACAGCCCGTACCCGCTCGCCGGCACCCGCAGCACCTCGAGCGCGTACAGCACCATCACCGCCATCAGCCCACTGATCGCCAGGTTCGACCCCGCGGTCGCCCCCGTCACCGTCCACAACACCCGATCCCCCCGCACCCACCGCACCCCCTCCCACACCCCCACCCTCGCCCTCGCCCCGCCTGCCGCGATCTTGCAGTTGTGGTTGGGTATACGCCCCTTTTCTTCTGCTTCGTCCCCACCACAAGTGCAAGATCGACGCAGCGGAGTCAGGGCGAGGGTGGGGAGGGCGGCCAGGGCGAAGGTGAGGGCGTCGACCGTGAAGGGAAGGGCCGCCGCGAGGGCGAAGAGGAGGCCGGCGAGGGGGGCGCCCAGGAAACCGCCGGCCACCGCCGTACCGGCCTGGAGGCGACCGTTGGCGGTGGGCAGGGCGGCGGGCGGCACCAGCGACGGCAGCAGCGCGAACGAGGCGGCGTCGAAGAGCGTGCCGAACGCGGCCAGCAGGAAGGCGACCGCCGCCAGCACGGCGATCCCGGCCCGCCCGGTGCCCACCAGCACCGCCAGGGCGGCCACCAGCACCGCCCGGGCGCCGTCCACCACCGCCATCGTCCGGCGGCGGTCCCAGCGGTCCGCGTACGCGCCGCCGAGCAGCCCGAACAGCAGCGGCGGGAGCTGACCGGCCACGGTCACCGCGGCGATCGCCCGGGCATCGCGGGTCAGCGCCGCGGCCAGCAGGGCCAGGGCCGGCGTACGCAGGGCGTCGCCGAATCGGGAGGCGACCGCGGCGGACCAGAGCAGCCGGTAGTCCCGGCCGAGCACGAAGGTGGTCATGCCGACCGACCCTGGAGCCTGCACCGGGTCGAGGGTCAACCGGGGACTCGACGGGGACGGACGCCGTCGGCCCCGGCCGGTACGGTGAGAGCTCCCCGCCGACGGCTCCGCTGACGCCCACGCTCCGTACACCGGCTCGCGCAGCCCCGGCACCGCACGATTCCCCAGGCCAGGTAACCCGAGCGGGAGCACGATTGGACCGGACCTTCCAGGTCGACCTCCGGGGTGTGGTCGACCTGCTCAGTCACCACCTCTACGGCAGCCCCCGGGTGTACGTCCGGGAGCTGCTGCAGAACGCCGTCGACGCGATCACCGCCCGTCGGGCCACCGAGCCGGACGCCCCGGCCCGGGTCCGGATCGAGCCGCCCGAGCTGACCGGCGACGGCACGCTGCGGGTGCACGACAGCGGCGTCGGCCTCACCGAGGCCCAGGTGCACGAGCTGCTGGCCACCATCGGCCGCAGCTCCAAACGCGACGAGCTGGGCTTCTCCCGCCACGAGTTCCTCGGCCAGTTCGGCATCGGGCTGCTCTCCTGCTTCCTGGTGGCCGACGAGATCCGGGTGCTCACCCGGCACGCCGACCGGCCCACCGTGCGCTGGACCGGCTGGTCCGACGGGCGGTACGCGGTCGAGGTCGCCGCCCCCGGACAGGCCCGCGACGAGCCCGGCACCACGGTGACCCTGGTGCCCCGGCGCGACGCGGACCAGTGGTTCGGGACGCCCACGGTGACCGAGCTGGCCCGCCTCTACGGCAGCCTGCTGCCGGTCGAGGTCCGGGTCGGCGACACTCCCACCACCACCGGCCCACCGCCCTGGCCGACCGCCCCCGGCCGGCCCGTCGACCGGCCCGCCCTGATCCGGTACGCGCGGGACGTCCTCGGCTTCGTCCCGTTCGACGTGGTGCCGCTGGCGGTGCCCGAGGCGGGGCTGACCGGGGTGGCGTTCATCCTGCCCACCGCGGTGAACCCGGCCGCCCGGCCCGGGCACCGGGTCTACCTCAAGCGGATGCTGCTCACCGAACACGCCGACGCGCTCCTGCCCGACTGGGCGTTCTTCGCCCACTGCGTGGTCGACGCCAGCGAGCTGCGCCCCACCGCCAGCCGCGAGGCGCTCTACGAGGACAGCCTGCTCATCGCCACCCGGGACGCCCTCGGCGACCAGATCCGCGGCTGGCTGGTCCGGCTGGCCACGCACGACCCGCGCCGGCTCGCCGAGTTCCTCCAGGTGCACCACCTGGGCGTCAAGGCGCTCGCCCTGCACGACGACGAGATGCTCCGCCTGGTCGACCAGTGGTGGCCGATGGAGACCAACGTCGGCACCCTCACGCTGGCCGAGTTCCGCCAGCGGCACGGTCTGCTCCGCTACGCCGCCAGCCTCGACGAGTTCCGCCAGCTCGCCGCCGTGGCGGCGGCGCAGGACCTGGCCGTGGTCAACGGCGGCTACACGTACGACACCGAGCTGATCGAGCGGCTGCCCACGGTGGACCGGTCGGTGCTCATCGAACGGCTGGAGCCGAGCGACCTCACCACCCGCTTCGACACCCTCGACCCGGCCACCGAGCTGGCCCTGCGGCCGTTCCTCGCCGGGGCGCAGCGGGCCCTGGAGCGGCTCGGCTGCGAGGTGGTGGTCCGGGCGTACGATCCGGTTTCGCTGCCCGCGCTCTACCTGGTCTCCCGCTCGGCCGCCTTCCACGACCAGCTCGCCGCCAGCCGCGACAAGGCCGACGAGCTGTGGGGCGGGGTGCTCGACGCGCTGGCCGCCACCGCCCCGCCGGACCGGCCCCAACTGGTGCTCAACCACCGCAATCCGCTGGTCCGCCGGGTCACCACGCTGACCGACCCGGAGCTGGTCGGGCTCGCCGTCGAGGCGCTCTACGGTCAGGCCCTGCTGCTCGGCCACCACCCGATCCGCGCGGCCGACGCCGCCCTGCTGAACAGTTCCTTCCTCGGCCTGCTCGGCCGGGCCGTACCGGGACAGGAGTGACCGTGACCGACGACGACCTCTGGCGGGTGCTCTACGACATCGACAAGATGCCGTACGGGCCGGGGCAGATCGCCGCGCTGGAGCAGCTGCTCCGCCGGGCCGACGCCGGCGACGACCGGCACCTGGCGTTCGCCGCCCGGATCATCGGCACCACCGCGTACGTCTACGGCGGCGAGCCGGCCAAATCGTTCGTCACCTTCTCCTGGTGCCTGGGCGAGTACGACCGCGACCCGCAGCCCTACCACGAGCGCTACACCCACCAGCTGTTCTGGTTCTTCAAGTACATGGTCACCGCCATGCTGAAGTTCCCGGAGCTGCCGCTGGACCGCACCTACGCGGTGCTCGACGACATGGAGCGGCGCTACCGGGAGTCCGGGCACAGCCTCCAGGCCGTGCACAAGCACCGCTACCTGGTCGCCGCGCACCTGGGTGCCGAGGAGGAGGCGGCCCAGTGGTACCGCCGCTGGCTGACCACGCCCCGGGACGCGCTCTCCGACTGCGCCGGCTGCGACCCCACCACGCAGGTGGAATACCTGGCCGGGGTGGGCCGGCACGAGGAGGCGGTGGCGCTGGCCGAGCCGGTGCTCGCCGGCCGGCTGAGCTGCACCGAACAGCCGCAGGCGATCCTCACCACACTGCTCACCCCCTACCGGGAGACCGGCCGGGCCGACGCCGCGCGGGACGCGCACCGGGAGGCGTACCGGCGGCTGCGCGGGCGCCTGTCCGACCTGTGGGAGATCGCCGACCACGTCGAGTTCTGCACCGTCACCGGTAACGAGGCACGCGCCCTGGAGCTGGTCGAACGGCATCTCGACTGGCTGGACCGGGCGCCCACGCCGGCCGCCGCCATGCACTTCGCGGCGGCCGCCACGGCGGCGCTGCGCCAGGTGCCGGGCGAGCTGGCCGTGCACCGCCGGGCGGCCGGCGACCGGCCCGCCGCGGACGTGCCGGTGGGCGCGCTCGCCGACGAGCTGGCCGGCACGGCCACCGCGCTGGCCGAGCGCTTCGACGCCCGGAACGGCACCCGGCACCAGTCGGAGCTGATCGCCCGGCGGCTCGCCGCCGCGCCGGCCGGCCCGCACCTGCCGCTCTCGGCCAGCGTGCGCCGCCGGCCGGTGCCCGCCCCGCGTACCGGTGGCTCGGCCCCGACCGCGCCGACCCCGGTCAGCGTGCCGGCGCAGGCCGGCCCGGACGAGCTGCTGGCCCTGGCCGACGACTACTGGCGGCGGCACCGGCGCGACGGGCTGGTCGCCGCGCTGCGCGCCTACGACGAGCGGTACGCCGACGCCGACCTGCCCCCGGCCACCCGCGCCTGGCGACTGGAGCTGCGCGCCGGTGAGCTGAACGAGGGCGACGACGAGGTCGCGGCGGCCATCGAGGCGAACCGGGCCGCCTTGGCCGCCTGGCGGGCGGTGCCGGACCCGATCCGGGCGCAGGTGGTGGCGGGCCGGTTGGGTGCCCTGCTCTGCACCACCGACGAGGGCGCGGCCGAAGGGCTGGCCTTGACGCGGGAGTCGGCCGAGCAGCTGGCCGCCCATGGTGACCAGCGGGAACGCGCCGCCGCCCAGGACCGGTTGGCGCTGGCGTACGTGCACCGCGGGCAGTGGGCGGAGGCGCTCGACGCGCTCGACCGGGCCGCCGCCGAGGCCGACGTCGACCCGTGGCTGGCCGGCCGGGTCGCGCTGCACCGCACCCACGTGTTGGAGCAGCTGGCCCGGGCCGACGAGTTCCGGGACGCCGCGGCGCAGGCCCGGGAACTCGTCCGCGAGCTGGGCGACGGCGAACTGCTGGCCGCCGCCTGCCTGGCGTACGCCCGATCGGTGGACGACCCGGCCGAGGCCGTCACGGCCTGCGACGAGGCGCTGGCGTCCGCCCCGCCCGGCGTACGGCTGCCGGTCCGGGTGACCCGGGGCCGGGCACTGCTCGCCGCCGACCGGGCCGGCGAGGCGGTGGACGACCTCGCCGAGGCGGTCACCCTCTGCGTCGAGCAGGGCCTGCCGGGGGACGCGCTGCTGCGCTGGGAACTGGCGGACGCCTACCGCGCGGCCGGGCGGCTGGGCGAGGCCGCCGAGGTGGCCGAGGAGGCGGTGCTCGGGTTGGACCGGGATGGCGCGCAGGCCGAGGCCGACCGGTGCCGGCACCTGCTGGCCGGCATCTACCAGGCGCTCGGCGAGATCGACGCCGCGCTCGCGCTGCTCGCCCAGCTCGCGGAGAACCTGGACGGGCCGGACAACCTCCCGCACCGCGCCCAGGTGCTGGAGGAGGCCGGCGGGATCCTCTACGAGGCCGACCGGGACGCCGTGGCCGCGCAGCGGTTCGCGGCGGCGGCGTCCGCGTACCGGCTGGCCGGGCACCCCGTGGATGAGCTGCGGGCCCGGCGGCGGGAACTGCTCGCCCTGCACTGGTCCGGTGACCTGCCGGCGGCAGCCGCCGCGGTCGAGGTCGTCGACGCTGCCGCGGCGGCGCTCGACGCCCGGCCCGACGGTGGCGGCGGGGTCGACCGCGATGGCCACGGCGCCGCCAGGTCCGACGAGCCGCCCGTGGTGACGTACGAGCGGGCGATGGCCGCTGACGCGGTGGCCCGGGTGCTGGCGGCCGAGGACCGGTTGACCGCCGCGCTCGATCGGGTCGGCGGGTTGCCGGACCGGCTCCGGTCGATCGAGGCGTTCGGCGAGGCGGCCCAGGTGGAGGTCTTCACGGGGGAGTTGCTGCTCCGCACCGAGCGGCCCGCCGACGCGGAGCGGCTGCTGCGCCAGGTGCTGGGCGGGCTGCCCGCCGGTTCCCGCCCGGCCGCCCAGGCCGCGTGGCTGCTGGCCCGGGCCCTGGACGACCTTGGCCGTCCCGCCGACGCGGCGAAGATCCGCGCCGAACACGGCATCGAGGAGAACTGACTGCCCGACGTGATGTGAGGCGACCGACGGGTAACCAAGGCTCCACCTTGCCGTGGGTGAGGTCTAGGCTGGCCCGGTGGCGGTGGAACAGCAGGCGCGGGGCGCGGCGAGCGGCGCGACGGGTGCGAGCCGGCGTCGGTCCCGGCGCGACGAGATCCTGGAGATCGCGGTTGGGCTCTTCGCGGCCCGCGGCTACCACGGCGTGTCGATGGACGACATCGGCGCGGCCGCCGGGGTGACCGGGCCGGCGCTCTACCACCACTTCGCCGGCAAGGAGGCGATGCTGGTCGCCGCGCTGATCCCGGTCAGCGAGGGCCTGCTCGCCGGTGGCAAGGAGCGGGTCGCGCACCACCCGGACGACCCGCGCGGCACGCTGGAGTCGCTGATCGACTTCCACGTCGACTTCGCGTTGGCCAATCCTGCCGTGATCGCCCTGCACCTGCACGAGTTGGATCGGCTCCCGGACGAGCCGCGCCGCCGGATCCGCCGGCTCCAGCGGATGTACGTCGAGGAGTGGGTGACCGTGCTGACCGCGCTGCACCCGGGGCTGCCGGACGGCGAGGCGCGGGTGCTCGCCCACGCCGCGTTCGGCCTGATGAACTCCACGCCGTTCCTCGGCGGCGAGGTGGACCGTCGGCGCCGTGCCGAGCTGCTGCGGGCGGCGACGCTGGCCGCGCTGCTCGCCCCGACGGACCCCGCCTGATCGTAGCGCGCCTTAACGCCCGTTAAGCGCGCGCGCCGTCCGCGTGCTAAGAAGAGGCCCCTGCTATGCAAGAAGCGTGAGAGGGGACCCTGCCTTGTTCGAGTCGCTGTTGGTGGCCAACCGGGGCGAGATCGCGCGCCGGATCATCCGTACCGCGCGGAAGCTCGGGATCCGCGCGATCGCGGTGCACTCGGAGGCCGACGCCGGCCTGCCGTTCGTGACCGAGGCCGACGAGGCCGTCTGCGTCGGCCCGGCCAATCCGGCGCTCAGCTACCGCAACGTCGAGGCGATCCTCGACGCCGCGAGGTCGACGGGTGCCCAGGCGATCCACCCCGGCTACGGCTTCCTGTCGGAGAACGCGGAGTTCGCCCGTACCGTCCAGGCCGGTGGGTTGGTCTGGGTCGGGCCCGGCGCGGACGCGATCAGCGCGATGGGCGACAAGATCAATGCGCGGAACCTGATGGCCGCGGCCGGGGTGCCGGTGGCACCGGGTACCACCGAGCCGGCGGCGGACCTGGCGGCGGCGGTCGCCGCCGCCGCGGAGATCGGCTACCCGGTGATGGTCAAGGCCGCGGCCGGCGGTGGTGGCATGGGGATGGGGGTGGCCGCCGACGAGGCGGCGCTCGGCACCGAGTACGACAAGGTCCGCTCGTTCGCCGAGCGGATGTTCGGCGACGGCTCGGTGCTGATCGAGCGTTACTTCCCCCGGGTACGCCACGTCGAGGTGCAGATCCTCGGCCTGGCCGACGGCCGGGTGGTGGCCCTCGGCGAACGCGAGTGCTCGGTGCAGCGCCGCAACCAGAAGCTGGTCGAGGAGTCCCCGTCCCCGGCGGTCTCCCCGGAACTGCGCGAGCGTCTCCTGGCGGCGGCGGTCCGGGCCGGCGAGGCGGTCGGCTACCGCAACGCCGGCACGGTGGAGTGCCTGTTGGTGCCGCGTCAGCGGGACGTTGCGGGCGATGGTCCCGGTACCGAGGAGTTCTTCTTCCTGGAGATGAACACCCGCCTCCAGGTCGAGCACCCGGTCACCGAGTACGTCTACGGCGTCGACCTGGTCGAGGAGCAGTTGCGGGTGGCCGCCGGCCTGGCCCCGACCTTCGACCCGGACGCGCTCGCCCCGCGCGGGCACGCCATCGAGCTGCGGATCAACGCGGAGGACCCGAAGCGTTTCCTGCCCGGCCCGGGCGCGATCACCACCTGGAACGAGCCCTCCGGCGGGGGTGTCCGGGTCGACTCCGGGTACGTCGCCGGCAACACCGTCACCCCGTTCTACGACAGCCTGATGGCCAAGCTGATCGTCAGCGGGGCGACCCGCGAGGAGGCGGTGGAGCGCGCCCGCGCCGCGGTGGCCCAGTTCGAGATCGCCGGCCCGAAGAACAACCTCCCGTTCTTCGCCGAGCTGCTGGAGAACCCGGAGTTCCTCTCCGGTGACTACGACACCGCCATCGTCTCCCGCATGCGCTGACCCCGCCCCCACCCGGCCGCGGAGCGCTGTGGTTGATCATGGAGTTGGCGGCGACGAAACGGGCAGACCCGGTCGTCAACTTCATGGTCACCGGGGCGCGGGGCCGGGTGGGATGCTGGAGGAACCAACACCCAAAACCGTCACAGTGAGGTGACCCCTTATGGCGGAACTGCCGGACTTCGTGTCCATCCGGGAGGTCGGGCCGCGCGACGGGCTCCAGAACGAGGAGCCGATCGCCACCGACGCCAAGGTGCGGCTGCTCGACGCGTTGTCCCGTACCGGCGTGCGGCGGATCGAGGCGGTCTCGTTCGTGCACCCGAAGGCGATCCCGCAGATGGCCGACGCCGACGAGGTGTGGCAGCGGGCCACGAAGGCCGGCGGGGTGCGCTACTCGGCCCTGGTCCCGAACACCCGGGGCGCGCAGCGGGCGCTGGCGGCCGGGTTCACCGAGATCGAGGTGGTGGTCTCGGCCAGCGACACGCACAACCGGCGCAACGTCAACCGGTCGACCGAGGAGTCATTGGACGACATCGCCGAGCTGATCGACCTGCTGCACGGCGCGGGCGCCCGGGCCGAGGTGATCGTGGCGACCAGCTTCGGCTGCCCATACGAGGGGGACGTCGACCCGCAGCGGGTGGCCGGCATCGTCGACCGGGTGGTCCGGGACGGGGCGGACCGGATCGCCTTCGGCGACACCACCGGCATGGGTACGCCCCGGCGGGTCCGCGAGCTGATCACCGCGGTCCGGGACCGGAATGCCCAGATCCCGGTGCTGTTGCACTTCCACAACACCCGGGGCACCGCCCTGGCGAACATGCTCACCGCGATGGAACTGGGCATCACCGAGTTCGACGCCAGCGTCGGTGGCCTCGGCGGCTGCCCCTATGCCCCCGGCGCCAGCGGCAACCTGGCCACCGAGGAGGCCGTGCACATGCTGCACGACATGGGCATCGACACCGGCATCGACCTGGCCGCCCTGATCGAGGCCGCCGAACTGGCCGAGCGCCTCATCGGCCGGACACTCCCCTCCGGCGTCCTCCGCGCCGGCCCCCGCACCCGCCTGACCCCCCTCCCCGCCTAGCGCTGCGTTGATCAAGGGGTTTGCGTCTGGATCCGGGCTCGGCGAGACGCAAACCCCTTGGTCGACGACGCCGCCGGGTGCGCGCGGGCGGGGGCGGTGGTGGTGGTCGATGCCCTCGGGGGCTGGCCGC
The DNA here is from genome assembly GCF_000982955.1 of Micromonospora sp. HK10. Taxonomy (GTDB): domain Bacteria; phylum Actinomycetota; class Actinomycetes; order Mycobacteriales; family Micromonosporaceae; genus Micromonospora. Next base: position 15,038 of record NZ_KQ058676.1, read on the forward strand.
CGGTGGGGTCGCCGGTGGTGGGCCGGATGCGCTAGCCTAACGATCGTTCAGGTGGTCGGTCCGCTCGTGAGGCGGCCGGTGGCGAGGGAGTCGGCGTGACGCTCGACGGTGAGGCCCTGGAGCAGCTGCGCAAGCGCGCCAAGGCCGGCGGTGCGGACAAGTACCACGCGGCGAACGCCGCCAAGGGCAAGCTCTTCGCCCGCGAGCGGGTGGCGTACCTGGTCGACGAGGGCTCCTTCGTCGAGGACGGCCTCTACGCCAACGCGCTGGCCGACGGGCTGCCCGCCGACGGCGTGGTCACCGGCACCGCCACCATCGACGGCCGCCCGGTCTGCCTGATGGCCAACGATTCCACGGTCAAGGCCGGCAGTTGGGGCGCGCGGACCGTCGAGAAGATCATCCGGATCATCGAGCGGGCGTACTCCACCGGCGTGCCGATGGTCTACCTGGTCGACTCGGCCGGCGCCCGGATCACCGACCAGGTCGACCTGTTCCCGGGGCGGCGCGGGGCCGGCAAGATCTTCTGGAACCAGGTCCGTGCCTCCGGCTCGATCCCGCAGGTCTGCGCCCTCTTCGGGCCCAGCGCGGCGGGCGGGGCGTACATCCCGGCGTTCTGCGACGTGGTCGCGATGGTCGAGGGCAACGCCAGCATGTACCTCGGCTCGGACCGGATGGTCGAGATGGTCACCGGCGAGAAGACCACGCTGGAGGCCATGGGCGGGGCCAAGGTGCACTGCGCCGAGTCCGGGGTGGGCCACTTCCTCTGCAAGACCGAGAACGACGCGCTCGACGTGGTACGGACGTACCTGTCGTACCTGCCGTCGAACTGGAAGCAGGACCCGCCGGCCGCCGAGGCGGTGGGCGCGCCGGAGAAGGCCGACCTGGCCGCGCTGGTCCCGGCCAGCGAGCGGCAGGCCTTCGACATGCGCCGGTACGTCAAGGGCCTGCTCGACGACGGCAGCTTCTTCGAGATCCAGGCGCTCTGGGCCAAGGAGCTGACCATCGGCTTCGGCCGGCTGAACGGCGAGGTCGTCGGCGTGGTCGGCAACAACTCGATGTTCAAGGGCGGGGTGCTCTTCGTCGACTCGGCCGACAAGGCGACCCGGTTCGTCCAGCTCTGCGACGCGTTCAACGTGCCGCTGCTCTTCCTGTCCGACGTGCCCGGCTTCATGGTCGGCAGCGCGGTGGAGAAGCAGGGCATCATCCGGCACGGCGCCAAGATGATCACGGCGATCTCCGAGGCGACCGTACCCAAGATCTGTGTGGTGGTCCGCAAGGCGTACGGCGCCGGCCTCTACGCGATGGCCGGCCCCGGCTTCGAGCCGGACGCCACGATCGCGCTGCCCACCGCGAAGATCGCGGTGATGGGCGCGGAGGCGGCGGTCAACGCGGTCTACGCCAACAAGATCGCCGCGATCGAGGACGAGGCCGAGCGGGCCGCGTTCGTGGCCGCGAAGCGCGAGGAGTACGAGCGGGACATCGACATCGTCCGGCTCGCCAGCGAGCTGGTGGTCGACGCGATCGTCGAGCCGCACGAGTTGCGTGCCGAGCTGGTCCGCCGGTTCGCCGCGGCCCGCGGCAAGGAGCGGCACTTCTCCCGGCGCCGGCACGGCGTCACCCCGGTCTGACCGACCCCGCAGCACGATCCGGCCGGGCGTCACGAGCGCCGGGCGGACCAGCTACCCAGGAGGAGCAGATGGACTTCCGGCTCAGCGAGGAACAAGAGGCGCTGCGGTCCAGCGTGCGGGACTTCGCCCGTGAGGTGGTCGCACCGGCCATCGCCGAGCACTACGAGCAGCACACCTTCCCGTACGAGATCGTCCGCCAGATGGGCAAGATGGGCCTGTTCGGGCTCCCCTTCCCGGAGGAGCACGGCGGCATGGGCGGCGACTACTTCGCGCTCTGCCTGGCCCTGGAGGAGTTGGCCCGGGTCGACTCCAGCGTGGCGATCACCCTGGAGGCGGCGGTCTCCCTCGGCGCGATGCCGATCTACCGGTTCGGCACGGACGAGCAGCGGGCCCAGTGGCTGCCGAAGCTGCTCAGCGGTGAGGCCCTGGCCGGCTTCGGGTTGACCGAGCCGGGCACCGGCTCCGACGCGGCCGGCACGCAGACCCGGGCGGTGCTGGACGAGGCGACCAACGAGTGGGTGATCAACGGCTCGAAGGCGTTCATCACGAACTCCGGCACCGACATCACGGCGCTGGTCACCGTCACCGCGGTGACCGGGACGAAGCCGGACGGCAGCAAGGAGCTGTCCACCATCATCGTCCCGTCCGGCACCCCGGGTTTCACGGTGGCGCCCGGCTACTCCAAGGTCGGCTGGACCGCCTCGGACACCCACGAGCTGACCTTCGACGACTGCCGGGTGCCGGCGGCGAACCTGCTCGGTCAGCGCGGTCGGGGCTTCGCCCAGTTCCTGCGCATCCTCGACGAGGGGCGGATCGCCATTGCGGCCCTCGCCGTCGGTCTCGCCCAGGGCTGCGTCGACGAGTCGGTCAAGTACGCCAAGGAACGCGAGGCGTTCGGCCAGCCGATCGGCAACTACCAGGCGATCCAGTTCAAGATCGCCGACATGGAGCTGAAGGCGCACACCGCCCGGCTGGCCTACTACGACGCGGCCGCCCGGATGCTGGCCGGCGAGCCGTTCAAGCGGCAGGCGGCGATCGCCAAGCTGCACGCCAGCACCATCGCGGTGGACAACGCCCGCGAGGCCACCCAGATCCACGGCGGCTACGGCTTCATGAACGAGTACCCGGTGGCCCGGTTCTGGCGGGACTCGAAGATCCTGGAGATCGGCGAGGGCACCAGCGAGGTGCAACGCATGATCATCGCTCGGGACCTGGGCATCTGAGCATGCCGGCCGGACCCGGGACGGGTCCGGCCGCGTGTCGGATATCGGCGGCCGACGGTCGGCTGGCCGACGATGGGCTGTGGACGGTCGCACCCGATCCGTACTCTTCGTGACCATGACGCCCGGTCATGATCGTTTGCACCCGGATGGTCGCCTCCGGTTGTCCGAACTGCTGCGCGGGTACCGGCTGGCCGCCGGCCTCACCCAGGCGGAGCTGGCCGCCCGGGCGGGCATCGGGGTGCGTACCGTCCGCGATCTGGAGCGGGGGCGCTCGGCCCGACCCCAGCGCACCACCATCGATCTGCTCGCCGACGCGCTCGGCCTGACCGGCGACGCCCGGCAGGCCGTCCTGGCCGCGGCCCGGCCGGCGCGGACCGCCGGGCCCGACCTGGCCGGCGACCCCGACGCCCCCGCCGCGTCGGTCCCGGCCGCCCGGCAGCTCGCCGTCACCGGCACCACGACCACCGGCACCGGTACGCCGATCGCGCTGCCCCAACCGGTCACCCTGATCGGCCGGGATCGGGACGTCGCCGAGGTGGCCGCCCTGCTCGCCGCGGACCGTGCCGTGGTGAGCCTGGTGGGGCTGGCCGGGGTCGGCAAGAGCGCGCTCGCACTCACCGTCGCGTACGCGATGGCCGCCGAGCATCCGGGCGGCGTTGCCGGGGTGCTGGTCGGCGAGGGTTCCGACGCGGGCGACGTGCTCGCCGCCGCGCTCGCGGTGCTCGGCGTCAACCGGCCGGCCGACCTCGCCTGCCGGCTCGCCGACCGACCGGCGCTGCTGCTGGTGGACGCGGTCGAACGGGCACCCGAGGCGGTCGCCGAGGCGTTGCGCGTGCTGGTCGCCGCCGCGCCGACGCTGCGGGTGCTGGTCACCGGCCGCCGTCCGGCCGGCCTCCCCGGCGAGCTGGTCCGCCCCGTCGCGCCGCTGGACGTACCCCCGCCCGGGGTGACCCCCACCGACCCGGCCGAGCTGGCCCGGTGGCCGGCCGCGGCGCTCTTCGTCGCCCGGCTGGCCCAGGCCCGTCCGGAGCCGCCGACCCCGGCCGAGCTGCCGGCACTCGCCGCACTGGTCCGCCGGCTCGGTGGCCTGCCGCTGGCCATCGAGCTGATGGCCGCCCGGGGCCGGATCCTCGACGTCACCGAGCTGCTCGACCGGTACGGCGACCGCGTCCTCGACCTGGCCACCGGTGGCCGCCCCGACTGGGAGCCGGTCACCGGGGCGGCGGAACCGGTGACGCTGCGCGAGGCGGTGGCGACCAGCTACCGGCTGCTCGCGCCGGAGGAACGCTCGGCGCTGCGCCGGCTCGCCGCGTTCCGTAACCGGTGGTCGGTGGAGCTGGGCGAGGAGCTGCTGACCGACGGCGGCCCGCGGCAGGACGCCCTGCCGCTCCTCGACCGGCTGCGCGAACTCGGCCTGCTCAGCGTCCGGGGCACCGGGCCGTTCCGGTTCCGCCTCCTCGACGCGGTCCGTGACTTCGCCACCGAGCAGGCGGCCGGCGAGGGCGAGCTGGCCGCGATCCGCCGCCGGCACGCGCTGGTGATCACCGGGCTGGTGCTGCGGACCGCGCCCGAGCTGGTCGGCGCCGACCTCACCGGCACGGTACGCCGGCTCGACGAGGTGACCAGCGACATCATCGCCGCGCTCGGGCACGCCGCCGAGCACGATCCGCTGACCGCGCTGCGGCTGGCGGCGGCGCTGCCCCGCTGGTGGCGGCTGCGCGGGCGGGACGTCTCCGGCCGTCGCTGGCTGCGCCGGCTGCTGGCCGACCCGCGGACCGCCGACGCCCGTCCGCTGCTGCGCGCCTGGGCGATGACCGGGGCGGCACGGCTGGCCGCCGAGCACGCCGCCGAGCTGGAGGAGCTGCCCGTGGCGCGCGCGGCGCTGGCCATCTTCCAGGCGGAGGGCGAGGTGACCGGCGAGCTGTCCGCCCGTTCGGTGCTCTGCACCCTGCTGCTCGCGGCCGGGGCGTACGACGAGGCCCGGGCGCAGGGCGAGGCCGTGCTCGACCTGGCCACCCGGCACGGCCGGATACGTGAGATGGCGGTCGCCCACCACCATCTGACCTGGCACGACCTCCGGGTGGGGGACCTGGCCGGGGCGCGGCGCCGGTTGGCCACGGTGGACCGGCTGGCCAGCGAGTGCGGCGAGCAGCGGCTCCGGGTGCTGGTCCGGGCCGACCTCGCCGAGGTGACCCGGCTGGAGGGCCGGTACGTCGATGCCGTGGCGCAGGGGCGCCGGGCGGCGGCGGCGCTGGCGGAGCTGGGTGATCCGGGACACCGGCGGCGGGCGCTCGGCACGGTGGGGCTGGCCCTGGCCGAGTCGGGACGCGCCGACGAGGCGTTGGCGGTGGTGGCGGAACTGCGCCCGTTCCGGGTGGCGCCGGCGCAGCGCGGGCCGGTCGGCGACCCGGCCGGTGCCGGGGCGGGCCGCTCCCGGCGCCCGGAGGACGCGGTCTGCGCGTTGATCGAGGGGCACCTGGCGCTGCACCGGGGTGATCGGGAGGCGGCCGCCGAGTGGTTCGCCGCAGCCGCGGAGGGCGCTGCCGGGGCGCGGGACCGGCGCGACGCGGTCGAGGCGCTGGTGGGTCTCGCGGCGACCACGGCGGACGTGGCGGTGCTGGAGCGGCTGGACCGGGCCCGCCGGTTGACCGGGGTGAGCTTGGTCACCCGGGAGGAGGAGCTGCTCTACGCACTGGTGGCCGCCCGGCCCCGCGCCTGACGCCGGCTGGGCCAGCGGGTGGTCCGGTACGGGTTCCAGGACGGTGGGCGAAGCTGCCGGGCGGGGTTCCAGGACGGTGGGCGAAGCTGCCCGGGCGGGGTTCCTGGACCGTGGCGGAGCTGCCCGGGCGGGGCTCCTGGATCGTGGCGGAGCTGCCCGGGCGGGAGGGCCACCACGGGAGGGAGCGGGGGTGGCGCGAGCGAAGTAGCCCCCTGATGTTGCCCCTCGCTCATCGCTCGCGCCAGCACCCCCCGGTGCTCCCCCGCTCGTGGGAAGCGTAGCCAGGACGTCGACGTTTTTCGGGCGATTTTGACAGCATTTGCGGCGAAGCTGTGCCGGTTCTGCCGGTGGTTCTGCCGGTGACCGGCGGGTACGCCGCTCGCACCTTCCGACGCGCCGCCAGTGGCGAACAGGCCGGACGGCCGCCCGTGGGCGAACAGGCCGGACCGCCGCCCGTGGGTGGCGAACAGGCCGGACCGCCGGCGCGGCCGTGGAGGTGGCGCTCGCGGCCCGGCGGGGTGGCCCGGATGTCACTGGCGGCGCGGCCCGGTTGGCGGGCACCCCGGCGGAGGCATGGCGTCAGCAGTCGCCGGCGGACTGGTTGGCGGGCACCCCGGCGGAGGCGCGGCGTCAGCAGTCGCCGGCGCCGGCCGGGAGGGGGTCGGTGCTGCCCGCGGTGGCACCGGGGTGCACCGCGTCGCGGACCTGCCGCAGCCCGTCGAGCAGGGCGTCCAGCGCGGCCGGGTCGAGCTGGCCGGTGAACCACTGCTCGATGATCTGCACGTGCCCGGGCAGGGTCTGGTCCAGCCGGGCCAGTCCTGCGGCGGTGACCACCGCGTACGAGCTGCGCCGGTCGGACGGGCAGGCCCGGCGGCGGAGCAGCCCGTCGCGTTCCATCCGGTCGACCACCCGGGTCACCCCGCTGGTGGACAGGGAGGTCTGTGCCGCCAGGTCGGTCATCCGGAGCTGGTGACCCGGTGAGCGGGTGAGCCGCATCAGCACCTCGAACTCGACCGCCGAGAGGCCGTGCTCCTCGAACTGGGCGCTGAACCGGGCCGACAGCCCGGCGGTCGCCTCGAAGAGCAGGCCGATGGCGGTGATCCGCGGGTCGTCGAAGACGTTCTGGTCCACGAAGCCATCCTAGCAGTACTTGACAGATGGAATATTGCCATGCCTATAGTTGCTTAGTCAGTCGTTGGCCTACTAAACCATCTCCCCTGGAGGACCGCACCATGACCAGCAGCACCGAAGCCGTTACCCGCGACTGGGAGGGCCTCACCATCCCCGCCGCCGGCACCTACCTGCTGGACGTCGCCCACAAGCGCGTCGGGTTCGTCGCGCGGCACATGATGGTCAGCAAGGTACGCGGTGAGTTCGCCGACGCCACCGCCACCATCACCGTCGGCGAGGACCCCCTGCAGTCCTCGGTGACCGCCACCATCCAGGCCGCCAGCATCAACACCGCCCAGGCGGACCGGGACGCGCACCTGCGTAGCCCCGAGTTCCTCGACGTCGAGCAGTTCCCGACCCTGGAGTTCCGCAGCACCGGCGTGAAGTCCCGGGACGGCAACGAGTTCGTCCTCTCCGGCGAGCTGACCATCCGTGGCGTCACCCGCCCGGTCGACCTGGAGGTCGACTTCGAGGGCGTCGGCCGCAGCCCCTTCGGGCAGGACATCTTCGGCTTCTCCGCGTCGACCGAGATCGACCGTGAGGAGTTCGGCCTCACCTGGAACGTCGCGCTGGAGACCGGCGGCGTCCTGGTCGGCCGGAAGATCAAGATCGAGATCGAGGGCGAGGCCATCCGCCAGGCCTGACCCCTCCGTACACCCGAACGGGCCCGCGCCGTCACCCGACGGCGCGGGCCCGTTCGTCTTCAGGTGCGAATTGTCACGTGTTGTTCGCTGGTTGCCAGGTGGTGGGGCGGGTGGCGGCTGGGTAGGAGTCCAGACCTGCGCCCACCGGTGTTCGCCGGTCCGGGCGCACTTACGGACTCAACGTGAATGGTTCACAATGCGTTGCGGAACGGTACGGTTCCGTCGCACCGGCGCCGGGAGGACATATGGGCAGAGACGTCGAGCAGGGCGCCTTCTCCCGGGAGGATCGGGTCCGCTACCGGCAGAAGGTCCGGCGGTGCCTGGACGTCTTCGCGCTGATGCTGGACGATTTCGGCTTCGACGCCGACCGCCCGATGACCGGGCTGGAGATCGAGCTGAACCTGGTCGACTCCGCGGCCGAACCGGCCATGCGCAACGACCAGATCCTCGCCGACATCGCCGACCCGCTCTTCCAGACCGAGCTGGGCCAGTTCAACCTCGAGCTGAACGCCTCACCCCGGCTGATCGAGGGCAACGGCTTCGCCGACTACGAGCAGGACCTGCGCAGCAGCCTCAGCCGCGCCGACGAGCGCGCCGCCAAGTCCGACGCCAAGATCGTGATGGTCGGCATCCTGCCCACCCTCACCGAGCGCCACCTGGTCGCCGACAACCTCTCCACCAACGAGCGCTACCGGGTGCTCAACGACCAGATCGTCGGTGCCCGGGGCGAGCACATCGAGCTGGACATCCGGGGCGTCGAACGGCTCCGGACGCACAACGACTCGATCGCCCCGGAGGCCGCCTGCACCAGCCTCCAGTTCCACCTCCAGGTCGCGCCGGACAGCTTCGCCGACTACTGGAACGCGTCCCAGGCCATCGCCGGGGTGCAGGTGGCGATCGGGGCCAACTCGCCCTTCCTCTACGGCCGGCAACTCTGGGCGGAGACCAGGATCGCCCTCTTCGAGCAGGCCACCGACACCCGCCCGGACGAGCTCAAGGCCCAGGGCGTACGGCCCCGGGTGTGGTTCGGGGAGCGGTGGATCACCTCGATCTTCGACCTCTTCGAGGAGAACGTCCGCTACTTCCCGCCGCTGCTGCCGATCGTCGAGGACGAGGACCCGGTGGAGGTGCTGCACGCCGGAGGCGTACCGGAGCTGGCCGAGTTGCGGCTGCACAACGGCACGGTCTACCGCTGGAACCGGCCGGTCTACGACATCATGAACGGCCGGCCACACCTGCGCGTGGAGAACCGGGTGCTGCCCGCCGGGCCGACCGTGGTGGACATGCTGGCCAACGCGGCCTTCTACTTCGGGCTGGCCCGTGGCCTCGCCGAGGCGGACCGGCCCATCTGGAGCCAGCTCACCTTCTCCTCGGCCGAGGAGAACTTCCACGCCGCCGCCCGGCGCGGCATGGACGCCGTGCTGCACTGGCCCCGCCTCGGCGAGGTGCCGGTGACCAAGCTCGTGCTCGACGTGCTGCTGCCCACGGCCGCGCTGGGCCTGGACCGGTTCGGTGTCGCCCCGGCCGAGCGGGACCGCCTGCTCGATGTCATCGAGCAGCGCTGCCGTACCGGCCGCAACGGGGCGGTCTGGCAGACGGAGGCGGTCTGGGCGGCCGAGCGGCACCGGGGCATGGACCGGGACGCCGCGCTGCACCACATGCTGACCCGGTACGCCGAACTCCAGCGCAGCAACGAGCCGGTGCACACCTGGCCGGTCGACTGACCGCCCGCCCCGGCCTTCAAGTTGCCGTCACTGACCCACCCCAGGGGGCCGGGCGCCCCGGTCAGCGGCTGCGGCGGCGGGCCTTGCCGCCGGTCGCCGGGGCGGTGCCGTCCTGCTCCGACCCGCCTGCGGTGCCGGTCCCGTCCGCCGGTCCGTCCGGGTCCGGTGCGCCGTCGTCCGCGCCGGCGAGCGCCGCGTCCATCGGCCGCCGCTGGGGCGGGACGGCCCGGCCGCGGTCCCCGACGGGCCGCGCCGGCGCGGCGCTCTCCGTCGACGTGGTGGCACCCGCCGTGCTCGCGGCGTCCGGTCCGGCGGGGACCGGGCGGGTGCCGGACGCACCCGTCCGGGCCGACCCCTTACCGCTGCCCGACCGCGAGCCCGACGCCGACCGGCTCGGGCCGGACGCACTTGGGCCGGACGCACTCGGGCCGGACGCACCGGAGCCGGCCTCCGGCGTCGCTGTTCCGCCCGAGGTCCCGGCGGGCAACCCGGCGGCGTCGGCGGGGGTGGCGTCGGCAGCGAGGGCGTCGGCAGCGGGGGCGTCAGCCGGCGCGCCGGTCCCGGCGGACCGGCGTCCGAAGAGGCGCCAGCGCGGCCGCGACGACTCCACCGGTGCCGCGTCATCGCGCACCTCGGCGGCCCTCCGGCCGGGGCCGTGCCCGGTGTGGCCGTCGCGGACCGCGGCGTCGGTCCCGCCGGGGCCGTGCCCGGTGTGCTGCTCCGGCTCACCGGCGCGCTGCCGGGGCAGCGGCACGCCGGCCCGCGTCGCGGCCCGCAGTTCGGCCCGCTGGGCCAGGGCGGCGACCAGCGCCGAGCCGGCGATTCCGGTGATCACCGCGTACGGGGCGATCAGATGGGCGGACACCTGCTCGGGGGAGATCCCCGCGAGCCTCGGCACGGCCAGCAGGTAGGCCAGCGCGACGAGGATCGGTCCGGCCGCACCGGAGGCCGCCGCGCCGACCCGCCGTTCCGCCAGCCGGGCCGTACGCCGGGCGGCGAGCGCGCCGATCACCACCGCCGAGCCCATCGCGAGCAGCGCCCCGGGCCAGTAGAAGTAGTCCCGGATCCAGTACCGGCCGCTGTCCGCGCTGATCTGCCAGATGCCGAGCTGGGCGGTGCCCAAGCCACGCCCGGAGAGCACCCCGTCGACGACGGAGACCACGGCGAGCAGCCAGAGCCAGCCGGTGGTGGCGATCAGGTTGGTCGCGGCGGCCCGGGAGTGCAGCGCCCAGACCGCGAGCAGCAGCCCGATGAGCAGCCCGAGCGCGGCGTACCCGGCGGCGACGGTCTGCGGGGCGAAGGTGTCCGGCACCTGGGCGGCGCGCGCTGGTACGGCGACCAGCAGCACGGTGACCAGGGCGCCGACCCCGGCGGCGACGGCCAGGGTGAGGTGCCGCAGCGTACGGCCGGATTCCGGGTCGTCCCCGGGCAACCGGTCGGCGCAGACCGCCCCGGCCACCACCGAGGTGGCGGAGATCCAGGTGGCCCAGGCCAGGCTCGCCACCCAGGCCGCCTCGACCGGCGCGTCCCCCGGCGCCCAGTTGAGGATGCCGAGGCCGTAGCCGAAGCCCAGTTGTGCCGCACCGGCGCCGGCGGCGACGCCGAGCGCGGTGGCGATCGATGCTCCCCAGCCCCGTCTGGCCATGCGGGGGAGCGTAGCGTCCCAGCGTCGGCGCGGCGAGCGGAGGCGGTGGTCTCCTCCGCGCCGTGACGGCTTGGTGGCGGTCGGTACGGTCGCCGGTGACTGGGGCGGTGGACGCGATGACGGACGACGGGTACCCGGACGGGGCGCACGACCCGGGGTCGGACCGGATGAGGCTGGTCCTCGGCGGCGGCCTCGCGGTGGTCCTGCTCGCGCTGGTCGGCGCGGGCGGCGGCTGGCTGCTCGCCGGCGGGCCGGACCGCGTCGCCGCACCGGTCACGACCGCCGGCCCGTCGAGCGGGCCGAGCAGCGTCGCCCCGACCGGAGCGACGCAGACCTCCCCGGCGGAGCGCCCCACCACCCCGCGGACCACCGCTCCGGCCGGGCTCACCGTGCCCGAGGTGGTGGGCACCGACTTCGAGGCGGCCCGGCGGCAGTTGCGGGACCGGAAGCTCGGCTGGCAGATCATCTTCGGCACGGGCACCGGCCGGTCCGTGCAGCGCGCCTCGCCCGCGCCGGGTACGCCGGTGCGTCGTGGCGTCACCGTCACCCTCTGGGTCAGCGGGCCGGCCCCGGCGGTCGCGGTGCCCGACGTGGTCGGCGAGGACTGCGACGACGCCGCGGACGACCTGGTGGAGGCGGGCCTCTACCCGCGTTACCGGACCGGCCGCCGCGGCCCGGTCACCGCCCAGGAACCGGCCGGCGGAGCGGCGGCGCACTGGAACGACCCGGTGGGCCTGAGCTGCGGCGGCGCGCCGGTCGACACCCCGGCGACCACCCTGTCCCCGACGCCGTGAGGACCGGCTCGCCGCGCTGATCCCGGCCGGTGGTTGCCCGGCCCGCTACCGTGCACGGGTAGGGCCAGCGGGCCCGGCGGGGAAAGGACGTGCCATGAGCGACGACCGTCAGGAGCCCCCCGCCGGGGACGCCGACGCCACCCGGGCGATGCCGCCGGCCGCCGACCCGGACGCGACCCAGGCGATGGCCGGCGGCGACGCCGATGCGACCCAGGCGATGGCCGCCGGCGACGCCGATGCGACGCGCGCGATGCCGTCGGGTGCCGACCCGCGTCCGGCCCGGCCCGCGCCCTCTGATGACGCCGATGCCACCCAGGCGATAGCCGCCGACGCGACGCGCGCGATGCCGCCGGCCGGCCACCCGGGCGCGGCGCGGCCCGTGACCGCCGGTGACGCCGACGCGACGCGCGCGTTGCCGCCGGCCGGTGACCCGGACGCGACGCGGCCCGTACCCGGTGGCGGCAGCGATGCCGAGGCGACCCGGGCCATGCCGAGGGCCGGCGCGGCGGGCGGGCCAGGGCCGGACGCGACCCGGCCGCTGCCCCGCGCGGGTACCACCGCGCCGCAGCCACCGGTGGGTGGGGCCGCACCGGTTCCCCCGGCCTGGTCGGGGCGCGCCGGGGTGCCGACGCGTCCCGCCGGCTACCAGGAGGCCGGCGCCGACTGGTACACCGAGGAGCAGGCCGGCCGGCGCTGGTGGATGCCGATCCTGCTGGGCGTCCTCGCCCTGGTGCTGATCGCACTGATCGGGCTGGGGGTCTGGTGGGCCCTGCGGGCGGCCGAGCGGGGCCCGGCTCCCGGGCCGCTGCCGTCGGCCGCGCCAACCACCGTCCCCCAAACGAGCGCCGCGCCGACCACGGCGGCGCCGAGCACCGCCCCGCCCAGCACGGCCAGCCCCACGAGCGCGGAGGTGCCGATGCCGCCGCTGGTCGGGCTGCCGGAGGCGGCTGCCCGGGCGGCCCTGGACCGGCTGGACGTGGACTACCGGGTGCGGACGCGGGAGTCGGACCAGCCGGCCGGCACGGTGATCGAGACCGACCCGGCGGCGGGCGAGCCGCTCTCCCCGGGCGACCGGGTCACCATTGTGGTGGCCGAGCCGGCCGCCGCGCCGACGACGACTGCCGGCACGCCGACCTCGGGACCGACGGCGACCGCTACTCCCTGAGTGTCACCACTGCCGGCGTCTGGTGCCCACCAGCCCCAGCCCGGCCAGCGAGATGGCGAGGCCGAGCAGCCCGGAGTAGAAGAGTGAGCGGCTCACCTCCGCGGTGCTCGGCACGCCCGCCGGTTCGGCCAGCGCGTCCGAGCCGGCCCCGCCGCCCGACCCGTCCGGGCCGGGCGTCACCCCGAACGCGTCGGCGTCGGCCCAGCCGGCCTCGTCCTCCGGGTCGGTGGCCGGCGCGCTGCCCTCGCCGGCCACGGTGATCTCCGGAGCCGGTACGGGTTCGTTCAACTGCTCGGTGGCGGAGTAGGCGGGGTGACGGACCACGAGTGCGAGTACGGTCGCGGCTCCGAGGACCGCCAGGAGCCCGAAGGCGTAGCTGATACGGGACCGGTGGTGCCGCCGCGCGGCGGGCAGATTGACCATGACCATCCCAGGTTCAGGGTCCGGGACGCGCGGGGTGGAGACGTTCGCCGGGGTGGCGTACCGATTCTATGGCGGCGGTACGCCCCCGACCGGGTAATCGCCGGGTCAGACCCGGACCGGGGTCCGGATCACCGGGCGTCGGGTCCGTACGGTGTGCTGGCGCGGCACCGGCGCGGCGTGCAGCTGCTCCAGCCCCGACTGCTGTACGAAGATCGACCGTCGGTTGATCGCGTCCCCCGCCGCGTTCAACTCGTAGCCGTCGAGCCAGAGCCAACCGTCGTAGGTCGGCCAGTCGAGCACCCGGATCACCCGGAACGTGATCGGTCGAAAGAACTGGACACTCGCCGCGCGAGTCACGTGCAGTACGTCACCGGAGCGGGGAAGCACATGGGCTCCTGGGGAGTTCGGCCGGCCGGCGGGCCGGCGGAGGGCTGATCGGGGGACATCTGCGCCCGGCGCCGGGGTCGTGCCCTGGGGGACCGGCTGGTCAGGTACGTCGGTGCTGGTCGGGGTGCCCGCGGTGGCGGGTCACCCCCCGACCATCACCTGGCTGCTCCCGGTTACCGCTCCCGCCGCCGCAGCCACGCTGGCGTGCAGCGGCGGGGCATCGCCCCGGGGCAGGTCGCACGGCGCGGGACGGCTCCCCTCCCGCCGTCCCACGGCCCATGGGATCACCACGCCGGGAGATCATGCGGAGACGGTGAGTAACCCGTGCCATACCGACAGAGTGCACCAGCGACGTGCTTCATGCAAGTTGCACGTCGACTTTTGCCGATACGCGAGCACGACACGTGAACGGTACGCTTGATGCCTCAGGTGCCGGGACGGCACACTGGACGCCGGTTTCGCCCGACGCGGCCGGTCGATGACCGGCACCACCCCTGCCGCGAACGATCCCCGCCGTCACGTCGGCCGCGCCCCCGGCGGGTGTCGCACCGGGCGCGACGACCGGAGGTGTCCGGGTGAGCGCGAGGAGTCAACGTTCCCGTCCAGCGGGCCGGAGGGCCGCGTCGTGACCGAGCGGCGCAGCCCCACCATCCGGCGTCGCCGCCTGGGGGCGGAACTCCGCCGGCAACGGGAGGCCGCCGGCATCACCATCGAGGTGGTCGCCGAGCAGCTGGAGTGCTCCGCTTCCAAGATCTCCCGAATCGAGACCGGGCACACCACGGCCACCCCGCGCGACGTGCGGGACATGCTCCGGATCTACGGGGTGGTCGGTGCGGAGAGCGACGAGCTGGTGCAGATCGCCCGCGAGGCCCGGCAGAAGGGCTGGTGGCACCCCTACAGCACGGTCCTGGTCGGGGCGTACGTGGGGCTGGAGGCGGCGGCCAGCTCGATCCGGGCGTACGAGCAGCAGGTCGTGCCCGGTCTGCTGGAGACCGAGGAGTACGCGGGCGCGATGATCCGGGCCGCCCGGCCCGACTTCAGCGCCGAGCAGGTCGAACAGCGGGTGCGTGTCCGACTGGGCCGCCAGTCGTTGTTGACGCAGGACGATCCGGTCGATCTGTGGGTGGTGCTCGATGAGGCGGTGCTGAGCCGGCCGGTTGGCGGCGACGAGGTGATGCGTGGCCAGCTCAGCCGGTTGGTGGAGGTAGCCCAACTGCCGAACGTGACGTTGCAGGTCCTGCCCTTCGAGGTGGGAGCACACGCCGGCATGGACGGCACCTTCACGATCCTCAGCTTCCCCGAACCGAGTGATCCCGATGTCGTGTACGCGGAGAACGCCACGGGTGGGCTCTTCCTCGAGAAGAGCGACGAACTGCAGAAGTACAGCTTCATCTTCGATCACATTCGAGCAGCGGCCATTCGCCCGGAGGAATCCATCGCACACATTGCAAAACTGGCAGAGGAGCCGCTGTGGAAATGGCGACCAAGGAGTTCCCCGTGGACCTGATGCACGCGACGTGGTTCAAGAGCTCGAAGAGTGGGCCGAACTGTGACAACTGCGTGGAGGTCGCGTACGTGCCCGGGGCGGTCGGCGTCCGGGACTCGAAGGACAAGACCGGCCCGGCCCTGGTCTTCGCCCCGGGTGACTGGCACGCCTTCGTCGCCGGCGCCCGGAGCGGCGGGTTGGTCCGGGGCTGATCCGTCCCCGGCCGTGATCCGGCCTCCGCGCCGCCCGGCGGCGCGCCGGACCGGATGAAGGTGCCCGGACCAGAAGCGTGGTCCCGCCCGGCAGCGTGGCCGGGCGGGACCATTTCGTCCGCCTCGACGGTGGCTCCCGGCCACCCGTCGCCAGTTCCGTCCCGCCTCGTTGAACCGCACGGATCGGCAACCGAACGAGGCAGGCGAGACGGATGACGACGATCGGCTCAGAGAACCTCACCAACGGTCCGGGAAAGCCGGAGCGGTTCGGCGGCAAGTACCGCGGGGCGCGCCGGGACACGGTGCTCACCGAGGTCTCCTCCACCGACAGCGAGATCGGCGGCCGGGACACCGCCGCGCCCGAGCAGGCCACCCCGCCGCTCACCCTGCCCTCGCTGGACCCCAACCCGCTCACCGAGCCGTCCTTCCCGCCCAGCGGCTGGCCGGTCGAGCAGCCCGAGTCGCTGGTCGACCACCCGTTGCTGCGCGGCCTGCTGATGGAACTGCCCCCCAAGGGCAGCGTCCCGCCGCCCGGCTGGCTGGACCGCTGGTTCGAGGCGACCCGGGCGATCCTGGAGCTGCTGTACGTGCCGGGCACCGGCCGCTCGCGGTGACCCGACGGTCGCCGGCGGCGCCGCCCGCTCGGCGAACCGGTTGTGCCGCAGCGCGTGGCGTACCCCGATCGTGGTGACGGCCAGCCAGCCCACGGTGATCGCCGGGCCGGTCACGGCGGGCGCGGCGAGCAGGTCCAGACCGGCGGCCGAGACCACCACGGGCAGCACGGCGAGCGCGGTGACCTGGATCGGGAGCCCGAGCAGCGGGTGGGCTGCGGCCGCCCGCAGGCCGTGCGGGGCCGGGGTGTCCGGCGCGGCGGCGAAGGCGCCCGCGCCGGCCCGCAGCCGGCGGATCCGCCGGATCGAGCAGGCCGTCACGACCAGCGCGGGGGCGGCGGCCAGCAGGAGCCCGCGGGCGGCCCGGTCGATCGGCGTGGCGCCCGCGCTCTGCAGGCCCGCGACCAGGACGGCCGCGGTCAGCGCCAGGCCGGTCAGGGTGAGGGCGGACAACCATCGGGTACGCCGGCGCAGCGCGCGGGCCCGGTCCAGGTTCGGCAGGCCGTCCGCGACGAGGGCGGCGGCCACCCAGACGGCGGCGACGGGCAGCAGCACGGTGAGCTGGTCGTCCATGGGCCCAGCCTGGTCCAGGCCGGCGGCCGGGGGATCCGGGAGCGCACCCGGGTTCGTCCCGCAGATCGTCCCGTAGGGGGTCATCCCACCGGCGTCCGGCGGTCACCCACCCGGGTGGCCGCCGCACGTCGTCGTGCGCAGCGGGCTCAGACGTCGAAGGTCGCCGGTCGGTCGCCGGCCGGGGGCGGCGGGGTGGCCTTCCACAGGCCGGTCTTCTGGGCCGCCAGGCGGGCCAGGTAGGCCGGGTTGAGGATGACGTAGCGGCGCCAGAGCCGCTTCGGCTCCAGGCCGAGCCGCCAGAACCACTCCAGCCCGGCGCGCTGCATCCACGGCGGCGGGTTGCGCAGCAGGCCGGCGTGGTAGTCGAAGGCCGCGCCGACCGCCATCAGCGGCATGTCCAGCAGCGGCCGCATGGCGTACGTGAAGACCTCCTGACGGGGGCAGCCCAGCCCGACCAGGACGAGCCGCGCCCCGCTGGCCCGGATCCGGTCAGCGATCTCGACGTCCTCACCCGGCTGCACCGAGCGGAACTTGGACGCCTCGACACCCGCGATCTTCAGCGCGGGGAACTTCCGCTCCAGGGCCGGGACCAGGCGGGACAGCGTCTCCTCGGTGGAGCCGTAGAGGTAGACCGGCAGCCCTTCCGCGGCGAAGCGGGACAGCACCCGCAGGGTGAGTTCTGGGCCGTAGACCCGGTCGGTGAGGCCGGCGCCGTGCAGCAGGTTCAACGCCCAGCGGACCGGCTGACCGTCCGGGGTGACCACGTCGAAGGAGTTGAGCCGGGCGTTGTGCGCCGGGTCGAGCACCCCGGTCATCACGCCGTGCACGGCCAGCGCGGTGAGAGCCAGCGGGCGGCGGTCGTGCGCCGCCGCGACGACCGCCTCGGTCGCCCGGGCGTAGTCGGTGGCGTCGACGAGTACGCCGAGCACGTTCCGCTTGGTCCCGGTGGTCATGCCTTCGGCATCCACTTGTCGACGTTGGCCTCGTAGATCTCCCGGAGGATCATCGGCACGTCGTAGGTGATCTTCCAGCTCGGGTAGTGCTCCTCGAACCGGGCCATGCTGCTGACGTACCACTGGTGGTCGCCGGTGCGCGCCTGCTCGACGTAATTGATCTTCGCCTCGCGGCCGGCGATCTCCTCGGCAATCCGGAACGCCTCGATGTGCGAGGTGTTGGAGTGCCGGCCGCCGCCCAGGTTGTAGACCTGCGCCGAGCGCGGCTCGCGGAAGAACGCCTCGAAGGCGGTGAGCACGTCCCGGGAGTGGATCGCGTCCCGGACCATCTTCCCCTTGTAGCCGAAGAGGTTGTACGTCCGGCCCTCCATTACGCAGCGCATCAGGTACGCCAGGAAGCCGTGCAGCTCGGCGGCGGAGTGCGCCGGCCCGGTCAGCGTGCCGCCCCGGAAGCAGGCCGTCCGCATGTCGAAGTAGCGGCCGTACTCCTGGACCATCACGTCGGCGGCCACCTTCGACGCGCCGAAGACCGAGTGCAGCGACTCGTCGATCGACATGTCCTCCGGGATGCCCGCGAAGTACGGGTGGTCCTCCGGCAGCTCGTACCGGGTCTCCAGCTCGACCAGCGGCAGGCTGTTCGGGCGGTCGCCGTAAACCTTGTTGGTCGAGCAGTGGATGAAGGGCGCCTCGATCGCGTGCCGGCGGGTGTTCTCCAGCACGTTGAGGGTGCCACCCGCGTTCACGTCGAAGTCGGTGTACGGCTCCTTGGCGGCCCAGTCGTGGCTCGGCTGCGCGGCGCTGTGGATCACCACCGAGATGTCCGAGCCGTACTTCTTGAAGACCCGCTCCAGGCCGTCCCGGTCCCGGATGTCGACGGCCTGGTGGGTGTAGGAGGTACCCAGGTCGGCGGCGAGCCGGTCCAGGCTCCAGGCCGTCGAGCCGTCCTCGCCGAAGAAGTACCGGCGCATGTCGTTGTCGATGCCGACCACGTGCAGCCCGAGGCCGGCGAAGTGCCGGGCTGCCTCGGATCCGATGAGACCGCCCGAGCCGGTCACCAACGCGACACTCACACGCCACTCCTGCTCGTAGGGGGCTGGAAAACGAACCGGAGCATAGCGTGACATCCGGCACGTCCCGAAACGGCGCGAGGGCCCCGCTGTCCGCGGAGCCCTCGTCGTGGTGGGGAAGGGGGGAGTTGAACCCCCACGCCCTTTCGGGCACACGGACCTGAACCGTGCGCGTCTGCCATTCCGCCACTTCCCCGTGGCCAGACCGGAACACCGTATCCCATCCGGTGCCCGCCTTCTGCGGCGGGTGCCCGGACATATTACGCTGGTCCCGGTCATCGCCACGAGCGATCACCGTTCGTGGCGGACGAAACTGTAGCACGACCCCGGGCCTGGTCACGAACGGGCCGCCGGCAGCCGGCCGAGCGGCATGTGAGCTGCGGAGGCGGTGTCCGGATACCATCATGGCCTCGGGACCCGAGGAGGAGCCGGTGAGCGTGCTGCAACGCTTCGAGAAGCGTCTGGAAGGCCTGGTCGAGGGGGCCTTCGCCAAGGTCTTCAAAGGGGTGGTCCACCCCGTGGAGATCCTCAACGCCATGCAGCGGGAGGCCGAGGCGCACAAGGCGATCCTGGCCGGCGGGCGCACGTTGGTGCCCAACCGCTACGTGATCGATCTCTCGCCGTACGACCACAGTCGGCTGGCGCCGTACGCCGCCGCGCTGGCCCAGGAGCTGGCCCAGTCGCAGGCGGAGTTCATCGGCGAGCAGGCGTGGACGGTCTACGGTGACGTGATCGTCGAAATCGAACGCGGCGAGGGGCTGGACACCGGCATGTTCCGGGTCACCGCCGAGGTCTACACCGGTGGCGACGTCGCCCCGGTCTCCGCGCCCGGCGGCTACGACGCCGCCCCGGCCTACCCCGCGTACGACCAGGGTGGTGGCTATGGTCCGCCGCCCGGCCACGGCGGTGGCCGCAACGTGCGGCTGGTCTCCGGCGACGGGCGCACCTACCCGCTCCAGATGGGCTCGACCGTGATCGGTCGGGGCGACCAGGCCAACCTGCGCCTGCCCGACGTCGGGATCTCCCGGCGCCACGCCCGGCTGGACTTCGACGGCGGCCAGGTGGTGCTGACCGACCTCGGCTCGACCAACGGCACGATGGTCAACGGCCAGCGCGTGTCCGCCGTCGCGCTCAACCCCGGGGACATGATCCAGCTCGGCACCACCACCCTGACCTTCCGCGTGGACGGCTGACCCGCGTTGCCGGAACTCGTCATCACGGTCGCCCGGTTCGGGTTCCTCATCCTGCTGTGGATCTTCGTGTTCACGGTGGTCGGGGTGATCCGCCGGGACCTCTTCGCGGGGGCCCGGTCGGGCCGGCTGGTGGCCGCGCCGCGGGCGGTCGGGGCCAGCACCGGGCCGCCGGCGAAGCCGGCGAAGGTGAAGCGGGGCAGGGCCGCGCACCAGCTGGTGGTGACCGCCGGCCAGCTGGCCGGCACCCGGATCACCCTGGGCGAGGCGCAGATCACCATCGGTCGCGCCGAGGACTCCACGCTGGTGATCACCGATGACTACGCCTCGGCGCGACACGCCCGGCTCGTGCCGCGCGACGGGCAGTGGTTCGTGGAGGACCTCGGTTCGACTAACGGCACCTACCTGGATCGCGCTAAGGTCACCGGACCAACCCCCGTCCCCCTCGGCGTGCCGATCCGGATCGGCCGCACTTCCCTCGAATTACGGCCATGACTCTGACCCTGCGCTACGCGGCCCACAGCGACCGCGGTCTGATCCGAGACGGTAACCAGGATTCCGTCTACGCCGGGCCGCGGCTGCTCGCCGTCGCCGACGGCATGGGCGGTATGGCCGCCGGTGACGTCGCGAGCAACATTGTCATCGGTGCCATGGCGCCCCTCGACGAGGACGTCCCCGGGGACGCCCTCGTGGACGCGCTGCGTTCGGCCGTCGGCACCGCCAACCAGCAGCTCCGCGACACCGTGGACGCCAACCCGCAGCTGGAGGGGATGGGCACCACGCTCACCGCGACCCTCTTCTCCGGCAGCAAGCTCGGGATGGTCCACATCGGTGACTCGCGGGCCTACCTCCTGCGCAACGGTGAGTTCGCGCAGATCACCAAGGACGACACGTACGTCCAGATGCTCGTCGACGAGGGCCGGATCAGCGCCGAGGAGGCGAGCAGCCACCCCCAGCGCTCGCTGCTCACCCGCGCGCTGGACGGCCGCGACATCGACCCGGAATACAGCGTCCGCCAGGTGCTGCCCGGTGACCGCTACCTGATCTGCTCCGACGGCCTCTCCGGCGTGGTCAGCGCGGACACCATCGCGGAGACCATGCGCGAATACCCCGACCCGCAGCAGTGCGTCGAGCGGCTGGTGCAGCTCGCCCTGCGCGGCGGCGGGCCGGACAACATCACGGTGATCGTCGCCGACGCCACCGACCAGGACATCGTCGAGGCGTCCCCGATCGTCGGCGGTGCCGCCGCCCGGGACCGCGGCATGGCCACCTCGGCCGACGTCTCCACCCCGGCCGCCCGGGCCTCGGCGCTCTCCGCCCCACGGCCCCCCGCACCCGAGGAGCCGGCGGACCCCCGCGACGAGGAAGCGGAGCGGCGCCGGCACCACCCGCTGCGGACCGCGGCCATGCTGCTGGCCCTGGTGGTCATCCTCGGCGGCGGCCTCTTCGCCGGCTGGAGCTACACCCAGCGGCAGTACTACGTCGGCGCCACCGACGAGGGCCAGCTCGCCGTCTTCCGCGGCGTGCCGGGCCAGATCGCCGGCCTGGACCTCTCCAACGTGCACGCGACCAGCGAGGCCCGGCTGGACGACCTCACCCTGGCCGCTCAGGAGCAGGTCAAGCAGGGCATCCAGGCCAAGAGCGAGCCGGACGCCGAGCGCCGGCTGGCCGAGCTGACCAGCGAAGACCCGGCCAACCCCAACCTGAAGCCGCTCTGCCCGCCCAGCCCGACGGCCCTGGCGACCAGTGCCAACCCGGCCGTCACCGCCTCGCCGACCGCCCCGGCCGTCGGCGCCAGCGGCAGCGCCCTGCCGCCGCCCACGCCGTCGCCGACCGCCACGCCCGACGCCGTCCCCTCCGACACGGTGCCGCCGGCCGACCCGGCTGGTTGCCGGTCGCCGGAGTGAGCGCCGGCTCGACCCCGAGGACGTCTTCGTGACCGCAGCCGCCGTACCGGCAGCCTCGCCCGCCACGACGGGCGAGGCGGCCGGCGCGCGCCTGGCCCGGTCCCGGCGCAACGCCGAGCTGTCCCTGCTCCTGCTCGCCATGGTGCTGGTGGCGGCGTACGGGGCGACGGTCGAGGCGAACGTGCTGGACACCGTCACCCCGGATTTCTGGATCCCGGCGGCCGTGCTGGGGCTGGTCTTCCTCGGCCTGCACCTGGTGATCCGCTGGCTGGCGCCGTTCGCCGACCCGGCGCTGCTGCCGGCGGTGGCCCTGCTCAACGGCATCGGGGTCGGCTTCCTGCGCCGCTACGACCTGGCCAAGGCCGAGCCCGACCAGCGGGAGACGCTGGCCGTCTTCGCCGGCAAGGGTGGCAGTCAGCTCGCCTGGACCCTCGGCGCGGTGATCCTGGCTGCCGTGCTGCTTGCGATCATGAGGGACCACCGGTCGCTGTCGCGCTACGCGTACACCCTGGGGCTGGCCGGCATCGTGCTGGTGATGATCCCGGCGGTGCTGCCCGGGCGGTTCTCCGAGGTCAACGGCGCGAAGCTGTGGATCATCGTGCCCGGGCTGGGGCAGCTCCAGCCCGGTGAGTTCGCCAAGCTCGCCCTGCTCGCCTTCTTCGCCTACTACCTGGTCCGCAAGCGCGAGGTGCTGTCGCTGGCCAGCCGGCGGGTGCTCGGCATCGACTTCCCGCGCGGCCGCGACCTCGGCCCGGTCCTCGTGGTCTGGTTGATCAGCCTCCTCGTCCTGGTCTTCGAGAAGGACCTGGGCACCTCGCTGCTCTACTTCGGCATGTTCGTGGTGACCCTCTACATCGCCACCGAACGGGTCAGTTGGCTGCTCATCGGCCTGATCCTCTTCTTCGGCGGCGCCTACCTGGCCTACGTGCTGGGCAGCACCGTCGGCGGGCCGTTCGCGAACTTCTACGACCGGGCGCAGATCTGGCTGGACCCCTTCGCCGAGCCCTACGACCGGGGCTACCAACTGGTCCAGGGTCTGCTCACGCTCGGCACCGGCGGGCTCTTCGGGGCCGGCCCGGGCGGTGGCCAGCCGACCCTGCTGCCGGAGGTGCAGACCGACTTCATCTTCGCCGGCATCGGCGAGGAGATCGGTCTGTTCGGCCTCTCCGCGCTGCTCGTGGTCTACCTGCTGATCGTGGAGCGCGGGCTGCGGGCCGCGCTGGCGGTGCGGGACTCGTTCGGCAAGCTGCTCGCCGGTGGCCTCGCCTTCACCCTGGGCCTGCAGGTCTTCGTCATCGTCGGCGGGATCAGCAAGCTCATCCCGCTGACCGGTCAGACCACCCCGTTCCTCTCCGCCGGCGGCTCGTCGTTGATGGCCAACTGGCTGCTCATCGCGGTGCTGCTCCGGGTCTCCGACGGCGCCCGCCGCCCGGTGACCGGGGGCGGCCCGGTCGCCCGGCCCGCGGGGTCCCCACCGGAGCAGCTGCACGGCGCCCCGACGGAGGTGATCCGGCCGTGAACGCACCGCTGCGCCGCGTCGGCGTGGTCGTGATGATCCTCTTCGGGCTGCTCTTCGCCAACCTGAACTGGATCCAGGCCTACAAGGCGGACGAGTACCGCAACAGCGACTACAACGGCCGGGTCCAGGTCGCCGAGTACGAGCGCAAGCGCGGCAACATCGAGGTCGGTGGCACCGCGTACGCGATCAGCAAGGAGACCGGCGGCAAGCTGCGGTTCCTGCGCACCTACCCCAAGGGCGAGGTGTACGCGCACGTGCTCGGCTACAAGCCGGTCAACCTCGGGGAGACCGGCATCGAGCGGACCGAGAACGACTTCCTCGCCGGCACCAGCGACCAGCTCATCGGCAACCGGGTGAAGGACATGTTCACCGGCGAGGAGACCGGCGGCGGCAACGTGCTGCTGACCCTCTCCAAGCGGGCCCAGGAGACGGCGTACCGCCAGCTCACCGACAACCAAGTGGGCGCCAGCAAGGGCGCGGCGATCGCGATCGACCCGCGTACCGGCGCCGTGCAGGCGCTGGTCTCCATGCCGAGCTTCGACCCGAACCCGCTGGCCAGCCACGACACCACGGCGGCCCAGACGGCGTACAACAAGCTGGACAAGGACCCGAACCGCCCGCTCGCCAACCGGGCCCTGGCCGAGACGCTGCCGCCGGGGTCGACCTTCAAGATCGTGGTCGCCGCGGCCGCCCTGGAGAACGGCATCGGCCAGCAGACCTCCATCCCGGCCGGGTCGAGCTACACGGCGCCCGGCGCCGGCAAGCCGATCAAGAACGCCGCGCCGTCGATCTGCCCGGAGCCGCAGGTGACCCTGCGGGAGGCCGTGACCGAGTCCTGCAACACCGGCTTCGCGCAGCTCGGCGTGCGGCTCGGCGCGGACACGATCAAGGAGAAGGCCCGGCAGTTCGGCTTCGAGCAGGAGGACCTCACCGTCGGTCAGCTCGGCGAGGGCGGCCTGCCGGTGGCGGCCAGCCGCACCGGCGACATCCAGAACCCGGACGGCAGCACCGACCAGGCCGCGCTCGCCCAGTCGTCGATCGGCCAGAACAACGTCCGGATGACCCCGTTGCAGGGGGCGCTGATCGCGGCCTCGGTCGCCAACGGCGGCAGCCAGATGCGGCCCTACCTGGTCCGCCAGCTGCTCGCGCCGGACCGCACCACCAGCTACTACACCGCCAAGCCGCGCGAGCTGCGCCGCCCGGTCAGCGGCCAGGTCGCCGGCGACCTGCGGGACATGATGCTGAACGTGGTCAAGGAGGGCACCGGCCGGAAGGCCGCCATCGACGGCTACACCGTCGGCGGTAAGACCGGCACCGCCCAGTCCGGCCCGGACACCCCCGACCACGGCTGGTTCATCGGCTTCGCGCTGGACCGCAACGGCACGCCGGTCTCGGCGGTCTGCGTCGAGCTGGAGCGGGCCGGCTCCGGCGGCAGCGCCGAGGCGGCCCGGATCGCCGGCCGGATCATGGCGGCGGCCATCGCCGACGCCGGGGGCCGCTGACATGCTCAGCCCGGGGGTGCAGCTCGGCAACCGCTACCGCCTCGACGAGCGGATCGCCAGCGGCGGCATGGGTGACGTGTGGCGCGGCACCGACCAGGTGCTGGGCCGGACGGTGGCGGTGAAGAGCCTGCTCCCCGCGCTGCTCGACGAGCCGGGCTTCGCCGAGCGGTTCCGCGGTGAGGCGCGGACCATGGCCACCATCAACCACCCGGGCGTGGTCGACGTCTACGACTTCGGCAGCGACCAGCAGATCGCCTTCCTGGTCATGGAGTACGTCGAGGGGGACGCGCTCTCCGCGACGCTCAGCCGGGTCGGCCGGCTCACCCCGGCCCGCACGATGGCCCTGCTGGCGCAGGCCGCCGACGCGTTGCACGCCGCCCACGAGAAGGGGATCGTGCACCGCGACGTGAAGCCGGGCAACCTGCTGGTCCGGCCGAACGGCACGCTGGTGCTCACCGACTTCGGCATCGCCCGCTCCGACCTGGTGGGCCAGCTCACGGCCGCCGGTTCGGTGCTCGGCACGGCCTCGTACATCTCGCCCGAGCAGGCCACCGGCGCGGTGGCCACGCCGGCCTCCGACGTGTACGCGCTCGGCGTGGTCGCCTACCAGTGCCTCGCCGGCCGGCGACCGTTCGAGGGGGACAACCCGCTCGAGATCGCCATGAAGCACGTGCGGGACGCGCCCCGGCCGCTGCCCGCC
>NZ_KQ058677.1 GCF_000982955.1 Micromonospora sp. HK10
GCCCGCCGACATCCCGCCCCACGTCCGGGTGATCGTCGAGCGGGCCATGGCGAAGGATCCGGCGGCCCGCTGGCCGAGCGCCGCCGCGCTGGCCAGCGTCGCCCGGCAGACCAAGCTGGCCCTGTCCCAGCAGGCGCGGGGCGGGCGGCCGATCTCCGGCGTACCCGCGTCGCCGGCCGCGCCCACGGCCCGCGCCCAGGTGCCGGCCGCGCCCCGGCCGCAGCAGCAGTCCCGCCCGCCGGTGGCCGC
>NZ_KQ058678.1 GCF_000982955.1 Micromonospora sp. HK10
AATGCGGTCAGGGCCACCCCGTTGGGGGTGGCCCTGACTGAAAGATTGTCCGGCGGTGTCCTACTCTCCCACACCCTCCCGAGTGCAGTACCATCGGCGCTGGAGGGCTTAGCTTCCGGGTTCGGAATGTGACCGGGCGTTTCCCCTCCGCCATGACCGCCGTAACTCTATGAACATGTCAAACAACCACACACCATCGGGGGTTGTTGCTTGTTCAGAGTTGCACAGTGGACGCGTAGCAGCTTCGTAGTCAAGTCCTCGGCCTATTAGTACCGGTCAACTGAACCCGTTACCGGGCTTACATTTCCGGCCTATCAACCCAGTCGTCTAGCTGGGGGCCTTACCCCACAAAGTGGGTGGGATACCTCATCTTGAAGCGAGCTTCCCGCTTAGATGCTTTCAGCGGTTATCCCTTCCGAACGTAGCTAACCAGCCGTGCCCCTGGCGGGACAACTGGCACACCAGAGGTTCGTCCGTCCCGGTCCTCTCGTACTAGGGACAGCCCTTCTCAAGTATCCTACGCGCACGGCGGATAGGGACCGAACTGTCTCACGACGTTCTAAACCCAGCTCGCGTACCGCTTTAATGGGCGAACAGCCCAACCCTTGGGACCTGCTACAGCCCCAGGATGCGACGAGCCGACATCGAGGTGCCAAACCATCCCGTCGATATGGACTCTTGGGGAAGATCAGCCTGTTATCCCCGGGGTACCTTTTATCCGTTGAGCGACACCGCTTCCACATGCCAGTGCCGGATCACTAGTCCCGACTTTCGTCCCTGCTCGACCTGTCAGTCTCACAGTCAAGCTCCCTTGTGCACTTGCACTCAACACCTGATTGCCAACCAGGCTGAGGGAACCTTTGGGCGCCTCCGTTACCCTTTAGGAGGCAACCGCCCCAGTTAAACTACCCACCAGACACTGTCCCTGAACCGGATAACGGTCCGAAGTTAGATACCCAAATCAACCAGAGTGGTATTTCAAGATTGCCTCCACCCATACTGGCGTATGGACTTCACCGGCTCCCACCTATCCTACACAAGCTAATTCGGATACCAATGTCAAGCTATAGTAAAGGTCCCGGGGTCTTTCCGTCCTGCCGCGCGTAACGAGCATCTTTACTCGTAATGCAATTTCGCCGGGCCTGTGGTTGAGACAGTGGGGAAGTCGTTACGCCATTCGTGCAGGTCGGAACTTACCCGACAAGGAATTTCGCTACCTTAGGATGGTTATAGTTACCACCGCCGTTTACTGGCGCTTAAGTTCTCCGCTTCGCCCCCGAAAGAGCTAACAGGTCCCCTTAACGTTCCAGCACCGGGCAGGCGTCAGTCCATATACATCGAATTACTTCTTCGCATGGACCTGTGTTTTTAGTAAACAGTCGCTTCCCCCTGCTCTCTGCGGCCATACAACGCTCCACCCGCGCGGGGCTTCACGTCTCCGGCCCCCCTTCTCCCTAAGTTACGGGGGCAATTTGCCGAGTTCCTTAACCACAGTTCGCCCGATCGCCTCGGTATTCTCTACCTGACCACCTGTGTCGGTTTGGGGTACGGGCCGCTCAGAACTCGCTAGAGGCTTTTCTCGGCAGCATAGGATCACTGACTTCACCTGAATCGGCTCGGCATCACGTCTCAGCCACATGTACCGCGGATTTGCCTACGGCACGGCCTACACGCTTACCCCGGCACAACCACCGGCCGGGATCAGCTACCTTCCTGCGTCACCCCATCGCTTGACTACTACCCGCCAGGTTCCCACGCTCCCCACCATTGGTCCGAAGACCGCCGGCGGTTTGGGTGGTTAGCACAACGAGGTTCGTCAGGGTCGCTCTTTCGCGGGTACGGGAATATCAACCCGTTGTCCATCGACTACGCCTCTCGGCCTCGCCTTAGGTCCCGACTCACCCAGGGCGGATTAGCCTGGCCCTGGAACCCTTGGTCATCCGGCGGAAGGGTTTCTCACCCTTCTTTCGCTACTCATGCCTGCATTCTCACTCGTGCCGCGTCCACAACTGGGTCACCCCGCTGCTTCACCCCCGGCACGACGCTCCCCTACCCACCCACACACCTGCATACCCCATCAAGGAGGCACGAAGTTCATGTGTGAGTGCCACAGCTTCGGCGGTGTGCTTGAGCCCCGCTACATTGTCGGCGCGGAACCACTTGACCAGTGAGCTATTACGCACTCTTTAAAGGGTGGCTGCTTCTAAGCCAACCTCCTGGTTGTCTATGCGACCCCACATCCTTTTCCACTTAGCACACGCTTAGGGGCCTTAGCTGGTGATCTGGGCTGTTTCCCTCTCGACTACGAAGCTTATCCCCCGCAGTCTCACTGCCGCGCTCTCACTTACCGGCATTCGGAGTTTGGCTGATTTCGGTAAGCTTGTGGGCCCCCTAGACCATCCAGTGCTCTACCTCCGGCAAGAAACACGCGACGCTGCACCTAAATGCATTTCGGGGAGAACCAGCTATCACGGAGTTTGATTGGCCTTTCACCCCTAACCACAGGTCATCCCCCAACTTTTCAACGTTGGTGGGTTCGGCCCTCCACGCGGTCTTACCCGCGCTTCAGCCTGCCCATGGCTAGATCACTCCGCTTCGGGTCTAGAGCATGCGACTAAAGACGCCCTATTCAGACTCGCTTTCGCTACGGCTCCCCCACACGGGTTAACCTCGCCACATGCCACTAACTCGCAGGCTCATTCTTCAAAAGGCACGCCGTCACCCCGCAAGGCTCCGACGGATTGTAGGCGAACGGTTTCAGGTACTATTTCACTCCCCTCCCGGGGTACTTTTCACCATTCCCTCACGGTACTCGTCCGCTATCGGTCACCAGGAAGTATTTAGGCTTACCAGGTGGTCCTGGCAGATTCACGGCAGATTTCAGGGGTCCGCCGCTACTCGGGAACACCCACAGAAGGTCAGCAACTTTCACCTACCGGACTATCACCGTCTACGGTCAGCCATTCCAGACTGTTCGACTAGCCACCAACTTTGTAACTTCTCGAACGAGTGTCAGCCCGTTCAGCAGGGTCCCACAACCCCGACCACGCAACCCCTGACAGGTATCACACGCAGCCGGTTTAGCCTCAATCCGCTTTCGCTCGCCACTACTCACGGAATCACTATTTGTTTTCTCTTCCTACGGGTACTGAGATGTTTCACTTCCCCGCGTTCCCCCCACACACCCTATGTGTTCAGGTGCGGGTGACACCACATGACTGGTGCCGGGTTTCCCCATTCGGACACCCTGGGATCACAGCTTGGTTGACAGCTCCCCCAGGCCTATCGCGGCCTCCCACGTCCTTCATCGGCTCCTGGTGCCAAGGCATCCACCGTTCGCCCTTGACAACTTGACCACAAAGATGCTCGCGTCCACTGTGCAATTCTCAACAAACAACCAACCCACAACCCACACCGCCCCACACCAGCAACCCCCACAAAGAAGATCCGGTATGCGAGGCCAGGCCGCGCCTGGCGCCTCCCGCCCCCGGGGACCACCGTCCACAGGGGCATCTCAAGGCTCCGAAAAAACAACCACCAGGGTTGTTCCTTCAGGACCCAACAGGGTGCTTACGCTCCTCACCAGCCGCACCAGGAACTCGTTCCCACCACCGAAGTGGCTGTACTAGAGGTCTCCCGGCCGTTGCCGACGCCGAACTTGCCAGTGTCTCCGCCATTGAGCACCCCGACCCGACATTCGCGGGCCGCGGGCCCCATACCACCTTTCGGTGGATGGTGCTCCTTAGAAAGGAGGTGATCCAGCCGCACCTTCCGGTACGGCTACCTTGTTACGACTTCGTCCCAATCGCCAGCCCCACCTTCGACGGCTCCCTCCACAAGGGTTGGGCCACCGGCTTCGGGTGTTGCCGACTTTCGTGACGTGACGGGCGGTGTGTACAAGGCCCGGGAACGTATTCACCGCAGCGTTGCTGATCTGCGATTACTAGCGACTCCGACTTCACGGGGTCGAGTTGCAGACCCCGATCCGAACTGAGACCGGCTTTTTGGGATTCGCTCCACCTCACGGTATCGCAGCCCATTGTACCGGCCATTGTAGCATGCGTGAAGCCCTGGACATAAGGGGCATGATGACTTGACGTCATCCCCACCTTCCTCCGAGTTGACCCCGGCAGTCTTCGATGAGTCCCCGCCATAACGCGCTGGCAACATCGAACGAGGGTTGCGCTCGTTGCGGGACTTAACCCAACATCTCACGACACGAGCTGACGACAGCCATGCACCACCTGTGACCGCCCCCGAAGGACCTGCCATCTCTGACAGTTTTGCGGCCATGTCAAACCCAGGTAAGGTTCTTCGCGTTGCATCGAATTAATCCGCATGCTCCGCCGCTTGTGCGGGCCCCCGTCAATTCCTTTGAGTTTTAGCCTTGCGGCCGTACTCCCCAGGCGGGGCGCTTAATGCGTTAGCTGCGGCACAGAGAACCGGAGAGGCCCCCCACACCTAGCGCCCAACGTTTACAGCGTGGACTACCAGGGTATCTAATCCTGTTCGCTCCCCACGCTTTCGCTCCTCAGCGTCAGTATCGGCCCAGAGACCCGCCTTCGCCACCGGTGTTCCTCCTGATATCTGCGCATTTCACCGCTACACCAGGAATTCCAGTCTCCCCTACCGAACTCTAGCCTGCCCGTATCGACTGCAGGCCCGCAGTTGAGCTGCGGGTTTTCACAGTCGACGCGACAAGCCGCCTACGAGCTCTTTACGCCCAATAAATCCGGACAACGCTCGCGCCCTACGTCTTACCGCGGCTGCTGGCACGTAGTTGGCCGGCGCTTCTTCTGCAGGTACCGTCACTTACGCTTCGTCCCTGCTGAAAGAGGTTTACAACCCGAAGGCCGTCATCCCTCACGCGGCGTCGCTGCATCAGGCTTCCGCCCATTGTGCAATATTCCCCACTGCTGCCTCCCGTAGGAGTCTGGGCCGTGTCTCAGTCCCAGTGTGGCCGGTCGCCCTCTCAGGCCGGCTACCCGTCGTCGCCTTGGTAGGCCATCACCCCACCAACAAGCTGATAGGCCGCGAGCCCATCCCAGGCCGAAAAACTTTCCACCACCAACCATGCGATCAGCGGTCATATCCGGTATTAGCCCCCGTTTCCGAGGGTTATCCCAAAGCCTAGGGCAGGTTACTCACGTGTTACTCACCCGTTCGCCGCTCGAGTACCCCGAAGGGCCTTTCCGCTCGACTTGCATGTGTTAAGCACGCCGCCAGCGTTCGTCCTGAGCCAGGATCAAACTCTCCAACAAAAACTTGTCGAACAGCAATCAACCTGACAACAAAAGTGTTGCCAAAGGAATCCCAACCAGCCAGAAAAACTGACCAGCACGGGGTATAAAACAATTGGCACTGGCTTTACAAGCACCCTGTTGAGTTCTCAAAGAACAACCACACACCATCCGAAAGCCCCACACCGTGGAACCCCCATCCGGGGCA
>NZ_KQ058679.1 GCF_000982955.1 Micromonospora sp. HK10
CATGACGGCGAACAGGACGGGTTGGACGATGTCGACGCGGGTGAGCCAGTCGGGGTTGTCGTCGTGTAGGACGGTGTGCAGGTCCCAGTCGACGTAGGGGCGTAGTGCGGTGGCGCAGGCGTCGAGGTGGGCGGCGAAGACCGTGCTGTGTTGGGCGAGTTCGCGGCCCATGCCGAGCCACTGTCCGCCCTGGCCGGGGAAGACGAACACGGTCCGGCCGTGGTGGGTGGCGGTGTGTTGGAGCAGGGCGGGGTGCGGGCGGTCCTCGGCGAGCGCCCGCAGCGCGTCGATCGGCTCGGGACCGGGCAGGACGGCCGCTCGGTGTCCGAATGCGGTGCGGGTGGTGAGCAGGGCGGCGGCGACCGCGCTGGAATTCAGGTCGGGGTGCTGGTGGAGGTGGCTGGTCAGGTTGGCGGCCTGGGCGCGCAGCGCGGCCGGCGTCTTCGCCGACAGCAGCCACGGCAGCGCCACCGCCGGTTCTCCGGCCGCCGATGCGGCAACGCCCGCCGGCCTCCCGGCCGCGGAGGCGGCAACGCCCGTCGGCCTCCCGGCCGCGGAGGCGGCAACGCCCGTCGGCTCCCCGTCCGTCGCGAGCGCGCCCGCCGTCGGCTCCCCGTCCGTCGCGAGCGCGCCCGCCGCCGGCACCTCGCCCGTCGCGAGCGCGCCCGCCGCCGGCACCTCGCCCGTCGCAGGCTTCCCGGCCGTCGTGGGCTTCCCGGCCGCCGCGGGCTTCCCGACGGTCGTGTCCGGCGCGGCCGCCGGGGTCTGCTCGATGATGAGGTGGGCGTTGGTGCCGCTGAGCCCGAATGAGGAGACGCCGGCGCGGCGGGGCCGCTCGTGCTCCGGCCACGGGATGTTCTCGGTGAGCAGCGCCACCTCCCCGGCCGACCAGTCCACGTGCGAGCTGGGCGCGTCCGTGTGCAGGGTCTTCGGTAGGACGCCGTGGCGGATGGCCTGGACCATCTTGATGATGCCGGCGACGCCGGCGGCGGCCTGGGTGTGCCCGATGTTCGACTTGATCGAGCCGAGCCAGAGCGGCTGGTCGCGGTCCTGGCCGTAGGTGGCGAGCAGGGCCTGGGCCTCGATCGGGTCGCCGAGGGTGGTGCCGGTGCCGTGGGCTTCGACGGCGTCGACGTCGGCGGGGGTGAGGCGCGCGTTGGCCAGGGCCTGCTGGATGACCCGCTGCTGGGAGGGCCCGTTGGGGGCGGTCAATCCGTTGCTGGCGCCGTCCTGGTTGACCGCCGAGCCGCTGATCACCGCGAGCACCGGGTGCCCGTTGCGGCGGGCGTCCGACAGCCGCTCCAGGACCACGAGGCCGGCGCCCTCACCCCAGCCGGTGCCGTCGGCGGCCTCCGCGAACGGCTTGCACCGCCCGTCCGGGGCCAGCCCGCGCTGCCGGCTGAACTCCACGAAGATGCCCGGGGTGGCCATGATGGTGGCCCCACCGGCCAGCGCCAGGCTGCACTCGCCGTTGCGCAGCGCCTGCACCGCCAGGTGGGTGGCGACCAGCGACGACGAGCAGGCGGTGTCCACCGTGATGGCCGGCCCGACCAGGCCCAGCGCGTACGCGATCCGGCCGGAGGCGACGCTGGTGGCGTTGCCGGCGAGCAGGAAGCCCTCCAGCTCGCGCGGCTTCTGCCCGGCGCGCGGCGCGTACTCCTGGGAGATGACGCCGGTGAAGACGCCGGTCGGGGTGGTCTTCAGCGTGGTCGGGTCGATGCCGGCCCGTTCGAGGGCCTCCCAGGCGGTCTCCAGCAGCAGCCGCTGCTGCGGGTCGGTCGCGAGGGCCTCGCGCGGGCTGATCCCGAAGAAGTCGGCGTCGAAGGCGTCCGCGTCGTGGACGAAGCCGCCCTCCCGGGCGTACGTGCGGCCCGGCTGGTCCGGCCGGGGGTCGTAGAGCCCGTCGACGTCCCAGCCCCGCCCGGTCGGGAAGCCGCTGACCGTGTCCACCCCGTCGACCAGCAGTTGCCAGAGTTGCTCAGGGCTGTCCGCCTCGCCCGGGTAGCGGCACGCCATGCCGACGATCGCGATCGGCTCGTCGGCAGCGGCGGTCCGGGTGGCCGGGGCCGCGACCTCCGCCGCCCCGGTGCCGGCGATCTCGGCACCGATCCGCTCGGCCAGCGCGGCCGGCGTCGGGTGATCGAAGATGATCGTGGTGGGCAGCCGCAGTTCGGTCGCCGCGTTGAGCCGGTTGCGCAGCTCGACCGCGGTCAGCGAGTCGAAGCCCAAATCCTTGAACGCCCGGTCCGGGCCGATGCCGTCGACGCCGGCGTGTCCGAGCACCAGGGCGACCTGCGCGCGTACCAGGTCGAGCAGCAGCCGGGCCCGGTCGGCGTCGCCGAGCCCGGCGAGTTGCCGGCCCAGCGACGAGGTGGCCGGCCCGGCGGACCCGCCGGCCGAGCGGCGCCGCGGCGTCCGCACCAGGCCACGCAGGATCGCCGGTACACCGACCTCGGCGGCCTGGGCGCGCAGCCGGGCCAGGTCCAGCGTGGTCGGCACCAGCACCGGCCGGTCCTGGCCGAGCGCGGCGTCGAGCAGGGCGAGCGCGTGCTCGCTGGCCAGCGGCACCAGCCCGGTCCGGGCGATCCGCGCCTGGTCGGTGCGGTCGAGGTGGCCGGTGATGCCGCTGGTCTGCGCCCAGAAGCCCCAGGCCAGGGCGGTCACCGGCAGGCCGTGCGCGCGCCGGTGCTGGGCCAGCGCGTCGAGGTAGGTGTTGGCGGCGGCGTAGTTGCCCTGCCCGCCGGTGCCGAGCGTGCCGGCCACCGAGGAGTAGAGCACGAACGCGGCCAGCGGCAGGTGGGCGGTGGCCGCGTGCAGGTGCCAGGCGGCGTCGACCTTGGGCCGCAGCACGGTGTGGATCTGCTCGGGGGTGAGGGTGTGTACGGCGGCGTCGTCGACCACGCCGGCGGTGTGGAAGACGGCGGTGAGGGGGTGATCGGCGGGTACGGCGGCGATGAGGTCGGCGACCGCATCCGGGTCGGCGGTGTCGCAGGCGGCCACGGTCGTGGTGGCGCCGAGTTCGGTGAGCCGGTCGACCAGCTCCGCCGCGCCGGGCGCGTCGGCGCCGCGGCGGCTGACCAGCAGCAGGTGTCGGGCGCGGCCGGTGGCGGCGAGGTGGGTGGCGAGCAGGGCGCCGAGGGTGCCGGTGCCGCCGGTGATCAGCACGGTGCCGTCCGGGTCCGGTCCGGCGGAGACCTCGGCCGGCGTACCGGTGCGGGCCAGCCGCGGGGCGAGGGCCGCGCCGTCGCGGAGGGCGAGCTGCGGCTCCCCGCCGGCCACGGCGGCGGGCAGCAGGCCGAGGCTGGCCGGTGCGCCGTCGTGGTCGACGATCACGATCCGGTCCGGGTGCTCGGACTGCGCCGACCGGAGCAGACCCCAGAGCGGCGCGACCGCCAAGTCCTGGACATCCTCGTCGGGGCGGGTGCCCACCGCGCGTCGGGTGAGCACCACCAGCCGGGACCGCTCGGTCCGCCCGTCGGCGAGCCAGGCCGCGAGCAGCGCGGCGGCCTGCTCCACGGCGGCGTGCGCGCCCGCCACGCCCGGTTCCGGCGCGGTCGGCGCGACCACCAGCACGTCGGGCACGGCGGCGTCGGTCCCGAGCAGCGCGACGGCCTCGTCGAGGGCGATGACCGGCCACGGTTCGGCGGGCGCCGCGCCGGTCGGCGCCGGCACCCAGTCGACCTGGTACAGCGCGTCGTGGGCGCGGGCCGGGGCCGGCGCGCCCCGCTCGACCGCGGTGAGGGTGAGCGCGTCGACCGTCACCACCGGCTCGCCGGCCGGGTCGGTCGCGACGAGCCGGTACGTCCCCGCGTCGACCCGGGTCAGCCGGACCCGCAGCTCGGCGGCGCCGCCGGCGGACAGCGCGACACCGTGCCAGGTCGAGGCGGTCCGGGCGGTCGGCGCGGGGTCGGCGAGGGCGACCACGTGCAGCGCCGCGTCGAGCAGCGCGGGGTGGATGCCGTACCCGGCGGTGTCCACGTCGTCGGCGAGCCGGACCTCGGCGTACAGGTCCTCGCCGGTGCGCCAGGCGGCGGTGAGGGCCTGGTACGCGGGCCCGCAGGCGAGCCCGGTGTCGGCGAGGTCGGTGTAGCAGGTCGCGGTGTCCAGCGGCACCGCGGCGGGCGGCGGCCACTCGGCCGGGCCCGGTTCCGGCTTCCCGGCGGCGGTGGCGGCGAGGAACCCGGCGGCCAGCTCGGTCCACCGGTCGGCGGCCCAGTCGTCGTCGGCGCCGTCGGCGGGCCGGGAGTGCACGGCCACCGGCCGGTTCCCGTCCGGTCCGGCCGCCCTGACCTCCACCTGGAGGTGGACGGCGGCGCCGGCGGCCAGCGTCAGCGGCGTCCGCACCTCGAGTCCCGTCAGGACCGGCAGGTCGACCTGCTCGCCGGCCTGCAGGACCAGCTCGACCAGGGCCGCCGCGGGCAGCAGCACCCGACCGTCGACCGTCTGGTCGGTCAGCCACGGGTGGGTGCCGGCGGCGAGGCGGCCGGTGAACAGATAGCTGTCGTGGTGCGCCAGCCGGGTGGCGGCGGCGAGCATCGGGTGGGCGCTGGCGTGCAGGCCGGCGGCGCTCACGTCGGCGCCGCCGGTGGCGTGCAGCCAGAAGCGCTGGTGCTGGAAGGGGTAGGTGGGCAGCGGCACCGGGGCGGGCGCGGGCACCGGGTGCAGCGGAGACCAGTCCACCGGCAGGCCGCCGGCGTGCAGCGCGGCCAGGGCGGCGAGCAGCGTGTCGGTGGGCGGCTGGCCGCGCCGCTGGGTGGCGGTGGCGCGGGCGTGCCCGGGCAGCGTCTCGTGGGTCAGCGTGGTGAGCGTGCCGTCCGGGCCCAGTTCGACGAAGTGGCTGACGCCCAGCTCGTGCAGCTGCCGGGTGCCGTCGGCGTACCGGACGGCGTGCCGGATGTGCCGGGCCCAGTAGTCGGGCTCGGCCAGTTCCGCGTCGGTGGCGAGCGCGCCGGTGAGGTTGGAGACGATCGGGATGCGGGCCGGGTGGAAGGTGACGGCCGCGGCGGCCCGCCGGAACTCGTCCAGGATGCCGTCGGTGTGCGCCGAGTGGAAGGCGTGCGCCACGTGCAGCCGCCGCCCGTCGTGGCCCTGCTCGCGCAGGGCCGCGGCGAGCGCGTCGACGTCCTCCGGGTCGCCGGCGAGCACCAGCGAGCCGGGGCTGTTGTGCGCGGCGAGGCTGACCCGCGGGTACCCGGCGAGCAGCGGGGTGACCTCGTCGAGGGTGGCCGCGACGCTGAGCATCGCGCCGGGCGGCATGGCGTGCATCAGCGCGGCCCGGGTGGTGATCAGGGCGGCCGCGTCCGGCAGGGTGAGCACCCCGGCCAGGTGGGCCGCGGTCAGCTCGCCGATCGAGTGGCCGATCAGGTGGTCGGGGGTGACGCCGAAGCTGCCCAGCAGCCGGAACATGGCGGTCTCGAAGGCGAACAGCGCCGGCTGGGTGTAGCGGGTCTGTCCGAGCAGGTCGGTGTGCCGGCCGAACATCACCTCGCGCAGCGGGTGCTCCAGGTACGGGTCGACGGCGGCACACACCTCGTCGAGGGCGGCGGCGAAGACCTCGAACCGCTCGGCGAGTTCCGCGCCCATCCCGGGGTACTGGGCACCCTGTCCGGTGAGCAGGAACGCCACCGGCCCGGCCGGCACGGCCGCGTCGCGTACCACCGTGGGGTGCGGTTCCCCGGCGGCCAGGGCCCGCAGGCCGGGCAGGAGGTCCCCGCCGGCCAGCACGACCGCCCGGTGCTCGAACGTCGCCCGGGTGGTGGCCAGCGCGTACCCGACGGCGGCCGGGGCCCGTCCCGGCTCCTGTTCGACGTACGCCACGAGTTGCGCGGCCTGGGCGCGCAGCGCGGTCGGGGTCTTCGCGGACAGCAACCACGGCAGCGCGACGGGCGCGGTCGGCGGTTCCGGGCTGGCCGGCGGCGGCGCCGTGGCGGCCGGGGCCTGCTCGATGATGAGGTGGGCGTTGGTGCCGCTGATGCCGAACGAGGAGACCCCGGCGCGGCGCGGCCGGTCCCGGTCCGGCCACGGGGTGTTCTCGGTGAGCAGGGCGACCGCACCGGTCTCCCAGTCGACGTGGGAGCTGGGGGCGTCGACGTGCAGCGTCCGCGGTAGCACGCCGTGGCGGATGGCCTGGACCATCTTGATGATGCCGGCGACGCCGGCGGCGGCCTGGGTGTGCCCGATGTTGGACTTGATGGAGCCGAGCCAGAGCGGCTGGTCGTCGGTGCGGTGCTGGCCGTAGGTCGCGAGCAGGGCCTGGGCCTCGATGGGGTCGCCGAGGGTGGTGCCGGTGCCGTGCGCTTCGACGGCGTCGACGTCGGCGGGGGAGAGTCCGGCGTTGGCCAGGGCCTGCTGGATGACCCGCTGCTGGGAGGGCCCGTTGGGGGCGGTCAATCCGTTGCTGGCGCCGTCCTGGTTCACCGCCGAGCCGCTGATCACGGCGAGCACCGGGTGGCCGTTGCGGCGGGCGTCGCTGAGCCGCTCCAACACCAGCAGGCCGGAACCCTCGCCCCAGCCGGTGCCGTCCGCGCCGTCGGCGAACGACCGGCAGCGCCCGTCGGGGGAGAGCCCGCGCTGCCGGCTGAACTCCAGGAAGATGCTCGGCGAGGCCATCACCGTCACGCCGCCGGCCAGCGCCAGCGTGCACTCGCCGTGGCGCAGCGCCTGCACCGCCAGGTGGGTGGCGACCAGCGACGACGAGCAGCCGGTGTCGATGGTGATGGCCGGCCCCTCCAGGCCGAGGGTGTACGCCAGCCGCCCGGACGCCACGCTGGTGGTGTTGCCGGCCAGCAGGAACCCCTCGACCTCGTGGTGGCGCTGCCCGGCGCGGGGCGCGTACTCCTGGGAGATGACGCCGGTGAAGACGCCGGTCGGGCTGGTCTTCAGCGTGGTCGGGTCGATGCCGGCCCGTTCGAGGGCCTCCCAGGCGGTCTCCAGCAGCAGCCGCTGCTGCGGGTCGGTCGCGAGGGCCTCGCGCGGGCTGATCCCGAAGAACTGCGCGTCGAAGGCGTCCGCGTCGTGCAGGAAGCCGCCGCGCCGGGCGTACGTGCGGCCGGGCTCGTCGGGGCTCGGGTGGTAGAGCGCCTCCAGGTCCCAGCCCCGGTTGGCCGGGAAGTCGCTGGTGGCGTCGGCGCCGTCGAGCACCAGCCGCCACAGGTCCTCGGGGGTGCGGGCGTCGCCCGGGTAGCGGCAGGCCATCCCGACGATGGCGATCGGGTCGTCGGCGGTCGAGGCCCGGGGCCGGGGCGCCGGCCCGGCGCTCTCCGGGGCGCCGAGCAGTTCACCGCGCAGCCGGTCCACGACGGACTGCGGGTTCGGGTGGTCGAACACGACGGTGGCCGGCAGCCGCAGCCCGGTGGCCGCGTTGAGCCGGTTGCGCAGCTCGACCGCGGTCAGCGAGTCGAAGCCGAGGTCCTTGAACGTCCGGTGCGGCTCGACCGCCTCCGGGCTGCGGTGCCCGAGCACGACCGCCACCTGCGCCCGGACCAGGTCGAGCAGCATCCGGTCCCGGTCGGCGCCGGCCAGGCCGGCGACCTGCTGCGCCAGGTCCGAGCCGGCGACCACGGCCGCGGCCGCCGCCCGGCGGGTCGGCGTGCGGACCAGCCCGCGCAGCACGGCGGGTACGCCGGCGCCGCCGGGATTGCCGCGCAGCACCGCCAGGTCCAGGGCCAGCGGTACGAGGGTGGGCCGGCCCCCGGTGACCGCGACGTCGAGCAGGGCCAGCGCGTCGTCGGTGGGCAGCGGGCGCAGCCCGGCGCGGGCGATCCGGGCCTGGTCGGCGTCGTCGAGGTGCCCGGTCATGCCGCTGGCCTGCGCCCAGAAACCCCAGGCCAGGCTGAGCGCGCGCCGGCCCTGCGCGACACGGTGCTGGGCGAGCGCGTCGAGGAAACTGTTCGCCGCCGCGTAGTTGGCCTGCCCCGCGGCGCCGAGGGTGCCGGCGATCGACGAATAGAGCACGAACGCCGACAGGTCCAGGTGCGCGGTGGCGCGGTGCAGCTGCCAGGCCGCGTCCACCTTGGGCCGGAGCACGGTGTGCACCTGCTCGCCGGTGAGACCGCTGAGCACGCCGTCGTCGAGGACCCCGGCGGTGTGGAACACGGCGGTGAGCGGATGCGCCGCCGGGATCCCGTCGACCAGCGCGGCGACCGCCTCGGCATCGGCGGTGTCACACGCCACCACGGTGGCCTCGGCCCCCGCCTCCCGCAACCGGGCCACCAGCTCGGCCGCGCCCGGCGCGTCGGCGCCGCGCCGGCCGGCCAGCAGCAGGTGCCGGGCCCGACCGGTGGTCGCCAGCTCGGTGGCGAGCAGGCCGCCCAGAGTTCCCGTACCCCCGGTGATGAGGACCGTGCCGTCCGGGTCGAGCGGGACCGCGGGGTGACCCGGCGCCGGCGCGACCGGCGCCACGCGCGGGGCCAGCAGCCGGCCGGCGCGGAGCGCGACCTGCGGTTCGCCGCAGCCGAGCGCGCTGGCGAGCGCGTCCTCGCTCGCCGTCGTCCCGTCGCTGTCGACCAGCACGAACCGGTCGGCGTGTTCGGCCTGGGCGGACCGCAGCAGCCCCCACAGCGCGGCGGCCGGCAGGTCGGTCACGTCCTCGCCGTCGCCGGCGGCGACCGCGTTGCGGGTGAGCACCACCAGGCGGCAGCCGTCGAGGTCGGGCTCGCGCAGCCAGCTCTGCAGGGTGGCCACCATCCGGGCCACCGCGTCGTGCGTACCCGCCACCGGATCGCCGCCCGTCGCCGGCGAGTAGACCACCACGTCGGGGGCGTTCATCGAGGTGCGCAGCAGGTCGGCCAGCCCGTCGTCGTCGACCGCCTCGTACCCGTCGACACTGTCGGCGGTGGCCGCGACGGGTTCCCAGATCACCCGGTGCAGTGGGGCGGCCCGCAGCGCGGTGACGTTCAGCGGCCGGGTGTCGAGCCGTTCGACGTCCAGGACCGGAACGCCCTGCGGCGTCGTGGCCCGTACGCTGACCGCCCCCGCGCCGGTGCGGGTCAGCGTGACACGCAATGCGGTCAGCCCCGCGACGTGCGCCGTGACGCCCGCGAAGGCGAACGGCACCTCCACGGTGTCCCCGGTACGCAGCGCGGCCCCGACGTGGAGCGCCGCGTCCAGCAGCGCCGGATGGAGGCCGTAGCCGGCGATTTCGACGTCCGGGTCCAGCGCGACGTCGGCGTGCACCGCCTCGCCGTCCCGCCACGCCCGGACCACGTTGCGGAACGCGGGGCCGTAGTGCAGGCCCAGGTCGTCGAGGTCGGCGTAGAACGCCGCCACGTCGACCGGTTCCGCCGCGGGCGACGGTGCCGGCGGGGCCGCGCTGGGCGCCGGCTCCGGCGCGGCGGTGAGCAGGCCGCTGACGTGCCGGGTCCACGGCTCGTCCGGTTGCGCCTCCAGCCGGCTGCTGATGGTGATGGCGCTGCCGTCCTCCGCCGGCCGGCCCACCTCGACCCGCAGGTGCAGCGACTCGTGCTCCGGCAGGGTCAGCGGCGCGTGGATGGTCAGCTCCCGCAGGTGCCGCCGGCCGGCGAAGGTGCCGCAGTGCAGGGCCAGGTCGACCAGGGCCGCGGCCGGCAGGATCGGCTGCCCGCCCACCGCGTGGTCGCTCGTCCACGGGTGACCGTCCACGGCGAGCCGGCCGGTGAAGACGTGCGTGCCGTCCTCGGTGGTGATCGTCGCGGCGAGCAGCGGATGCCCCGCTGGGCTCTGGCCGTGGTGGGCCGGCGTCGACGCCACCGGCACCGGGTCGAGCCAGAACCGCTGGTGCTGGAAGGGGTAGGTGGGCAGCGAGAGGTGGCGGGCCGGCGCGGGGAGGTGCCAGGTGATGGTGAGGCCGTGGGTGTGGGCGGTGGCGAGGGCGTGCAGGAATTGGCGGTGGGCGTCGTGGTCGCGTTTGAGGGTGGCGATGGCGCGGGGCTGGTCGAGGCTGTCGCGGGCTTCGAAGGTTT
Organism: Micromonospora sp. HK10; assembly: GCF_000982955.1. GTDB lineage: Bacteria > Actinomycetota > Actinomycetes > Mycobacteriales > Micromonosporaceae > Micromonospora. The sequence continues at coordinate 9,939 of NZ_KQ058679.1, forward strand.
GTTGGAGGGTGGGGGTGAGGATCGGGTGGGGGGTGGCTTCGATGAGGGTGTGGTGTCCGTCGTCGAGCAGGGCTTCGGTGGCGGTGTGGAGTTGGACGGGTTGGCGGAGGTTGTCGTACCAGTAGTCAGCGGTGAGTGTGGTGGTGTCGATGGCGGTGCCGGTGACGGTGGAGTAGAAGGCGGTGTCCGACGGTTGGGGCTGGATTGGGTTGAGGGCGGTGCGGAGGGTGTGGTGGAGGGGTTCGATGTGGGGGGTGTGGGAGGCGTAGTTGACGGCGATGACCCGGGCGCGCACGTGGCGTGCCTGAAGGGTGTCGACCAGGGTCTGGATCTGGGTGGGGTTGCCGGCGATGACGGTGGTGGTGGGGCTGTTGTGGGCGGCGATGTGCAGGTCGTCGTGGTTGTGCAGGAGGGGGGTGATTTGGTGGGGGGGTAGGGGGATGGAGGCCATGGTGCCGGTGCCGTGCAGGGTGGTGACGGCGGTGGCGCGGGCGGTGGTGATGGTGATGGCGTCGTGCAGGGTGAGTGCGCCGGCGTGGTAGGCGGCGGCGATTTCGCCTTGGGAGTGGCCGAGGACGGCGTCGGGGGTGATGCCGTGGTGGCGCCAGAGGGCGGCGAGGCCGGTCATGACGGCGAAGAGGGTGATTTGGGTGATGTCGTCGCGGTCCAGTTCCCTGCCGCTGGTCAGGGTTTCCCGGATGGACCAGGTGTGGCC
>NZ_KQ058680.1 GCF_000982955.1 Micromonospora sp. HK10
GCGGCCGGGCGCGGCGCGGCGGGGGTGCGTGCGGTACGCGCTGCGGCGGGCGTGCCGGCGATGCCGGGCCCGGCCGGCGCGGTTGCGGCGGCCGGCGCGGTCGAGGTGGGCCGCGGGGCCGGGGTGCGTGGCGCGGTCCGGGCCGGTGCCGCCTGCTCCGCGTCGGCCGGGAGCCCGAGAGCGCTCGCCGAGCCGAGCCGGCGGCGCAGGGTGTTCAGCGCCCGGGAGGTCTGACTCTTCACGGTGCCGGGCGAGATCTCCAGCAGGGCCGCGGTCTGCGCCTCGGACATGTCCTCGTAGTAGCGGAGCACCAGCACGGCCCGCTGCCGGGCCGGGAGCGCCTGGAGGTGCCGCCAGAGGACGTCCCGGTCGAGCTGCTGCTCGATCTCGTCCACGCCGGCCCGCTCGGGCAGCACCTCGGTCGGGCGCTCGCCGTGCCAGCGCCGCCGCCACCAACTCGTGGACGTGTTCACCATGACCCGGCGGGCGTACGGCTCGATGGCGTCGATCCCACCCAGCCGTTTCCAGGCCAGGTAGGTCTTGGTCAGCGCGGTCTGGAGCAGGTCCTCGGCGGTGGCCCAGTCCCCGGCGAGCAGGTACGCGGTGCGCAGCAGAGCACTGGAGCGGGCCGCGACGAACTCACGGAACTCCTCCTCCAGCGGGTCCCTGCCGGCCACCGACCACCTCCATGCCACCCGTTATGCCTGGCAGGCTCCCATGCCGGAGCGGGCCGAGTCGACGGCAAGAGGTGCGAGACACATCCGATGTTCGGTCGGAAAGTTTCACGCCCCGTCGTCGGCCTTGGCCTCGTCGGCCTCCTTGCCCAGCCGGGCCTCGACGGCCTGCGGCTCGTACATCTCCTCGACGACGCGCAGGTAGAGCTCGTTCGGGTTGGGCAGATTCTTGATCTCCCGGAGCGCCTGCTCCTGGCCGGCGGACTCCAGCACGAAGGTGCCGTAGTTGAGCGCCCGGCCGGTCGGGGTCTGCTCGTACTTCATGTCGGTGACCCGGACGAGCGGCATCATCGCGACCCGGCGGGTGATGATCCCGTTGACCACCATCACCCGCTTGTTGGTGAGGATGAAGCGGTCGTACCACCAGTCGGCGACCCGCCAGGCGACCCAGCCCATCACGGCGAACCAGAGCAGCACCGCGACGGTGGTCAGCGCCCCGACGTCCCGGCCGGCCAGGAAGCCGGAGAGGTAGCCGAGGACGAAGGTGGCCGCGACGCCGACGATGATCGGCGTGGTGAGGTGGATCCAGTGCCGCTTCCACTCGCCCCGGTAACGTTCGGTGGGGAAGAGGTAGCGGGCCACCAGCGAGCTGGGCTCGTCCTCGAGCGGCAGCACCCGGCGCGGGCCGGCACCGGCCGCGTCGGCGCGCAGCCCGGCCAGCTCGTCCTCGGAGATCTGCGGCGGCTGGTAACCGGCCTCCGGATCCCGGATCCAGGCGCGCCCGGAGCGACCCTCGCCGGCGTAGCCGGGCCCGTCACCGAAGGCGGCGTCGTCCGATAGGGACGGGCCGGTGCCGTAGGCCGAGCCCGAACCGAAGCCGGGACCGTCATCGGGGTCGATCCGGGGGATCGGCTCGGTGTCGCGCTCCCGGCGCTCCCGGTCGGGGTCGTCCGGGTCGAAGGGTGGACCGGAGGGGCTGCCCATCGGTGGTTAGGCGACCAGGCTCGTGAAGAAGTCGCCGAAGCCCTGGGCGATGTCCATGATGCCGCCGCCGAGAGACTTGAACACGTCGGCGGCGGAGTTCGGCCGGTACGCAACAAAGAAGATCAAGAATGCGATGCCGGCCCAGGTGAGGACCTTCTTGACCATAGCGGGCCATCCTCTCGCGCGGCGCCGGGTCCGTTTACCGCAGCGGCACCCAGAGTATCAGCATGGTGTCGTACAGTGAATATCTGCGTTCGTCTCCGGTCCGCCGGTGCCGGCCGGTCAGGCCCGCCCGTGCAGGTACGGAGATGGTGCGCCGTACACGAGTTCGGGCGGTGTCCACTCGGTGAGGTCGTGCAGCACGACTTCTTCCGCGAGGAGGTGACCCGCACTCGCCGGCCAGGCTATCGCATGCAGCCACATTCCCCGAGCCTCGCCGGCGTACGCGCTTCGATCCGTCGGTGAATTCACCAGCCACAGTGGAGTCGGGTGACCGCCCACTCTGATCTTGGCGTGCGGCACCCGCTCGGGATGACCAGGGCCGGGATCGGTCAGCGCCTCCGCGACCTGGGGTCCCGGGTCGGGACCGGGCAGCGCGGCGAAGCGGGAGCCCAGCCCCACCCCCGGGTCCTCGGCGACGAAGAGCAGGTCGGCCGGTCCACCGTCGAGCGGGGCCGGCCCGGCGCAGGCCACCGCGGTGGCGCGGATCCCGCTCCGGTCGTCGCCGGCCCAGGCCACCCCGGTCAGGGTCCAGCCGGTGGGCAGCGGCCACGGGCACCAGAGCGGTACGCCCGCCGGCCCGGCGGGGCCGGCACCCGCCGCAACCCGCTCCACCACGCTGGCCATGATCTCGGCGTTGATGTGCTCGGGCACGTGCAGGGGCGGCACCGGGCCGCAGCGCAGGCAGCGCGATTCCCCGTGCATCAGGTCCGGTTCCCGGACCGGGCCCGCGCACCTCGGACAACTCACCGCGACGCTCACGTTCCCACCGTCGTACCGGACCGTCGGCCCGTCAAGCGGACCGCGCGGACCGGCTCCGGTATTTCCATCCGTCGGCGGAACCGACACCGGGAATCCCGCACAGCGCGGCAGCACGGGACGGCCCGGCGTCAGGGCCGGTGACGGGCCGCCCGCCGGCGCGCCGGTGACGAGCCGCCCGACGGCGCTCCGGTGACGGGCCGCCCACCGTGGCGCCGGTGACGGGCCGCCCGCCGTCGCGCCGGTGACGGCCCATCCGGTTCAGGCGGGCGGCGGGCCGGCGTACGCGCGGATCCAGGCGTGCATGGCGATCCCGCTGGCCACGCCCGCGTTGATGGACCGGGTCGAGCCGTACTGGGCGATCGAGAACAGCTCGTCACAGGCCGTCCGGGCGGTGTCGGACAGCCCGGGCCCCTCCTGCCCGAAGAGGAGCACGCAACGGCGGGGCAGGGTGCTCGTCTCCAGCGGCTTCGAGCCGGGCAGGTTGTCGATGCCCACCACCGGGAGCCGCTGCCCCGCGGCCCAGTCGACGAACTCCTCGATCGTCGGGTGGTGCCGGACGTGCTGGTAGCGGTCGGTCACCATGGCGCCCCGGCGGTTCCACCGCCGCCGCCCGACGATGTGCACCTCGGCGGCAAGGAAGGCGTTGGCGTTGCGGACCACCGTGCCGATGTTGAAGTCGTGCTGCCAGTTCTCGATCGCCACGTGGAAGTCGTGCCGGCGCCGGTCCAGGTCGGCCACCACGGCCTCCCGCCGCCAGTAGCGGTAGCGGTCCACCACGTTGCGCCGGTCGCCCTCGGCGAGCAGTTCCGGGTCGTACCGGGGGTCGTCCGGCGGGTCGCCGGGCCACGGCCCCACCCCCACGTCGAACTGGTCGTCGGTCACGGTCTCCAGAGGGTACGGCCGCGGCCGGCGCCGCCCGCCGCTACCCCGCTCAGGGCAGGTCCAGCGCGCCGCCGAGCCGGTCGAGGAAACGGCGGTCGGCCGGGCTCGACCCGTCGTCCCCGGTCCGGCAGACCCGGGCGGCCACGGACTGCACCCACTGCCGGTACGCCGCCGAGTCGGCCGGGTCGGCGCGGCGCCGCAGCACCCGTACCGTCGCGCGGCAGGCGGCGAGCAGGTCGACCAGGTCGGTGAGGCGCTCGTCCCGGGCGGCGCTGCCGTCGTGCCGGGCGTAGATGGCGGCGACCACGGCCCGGACCAGGTCGCTGTCGAAGGCCCGGCCGGCGGCGACCGCGTCGAGGCCGGCGAGGCCGGCGGCGACCCCGCGCGGCGGCCGTCCGGGGGCGGGCGAGGCGGCGGCCACGAGGACCCGGCCCGGCAGGTCGGTCAGCAGGTCCCACTCCGCCGCGGAGTAGACGGAGGTGGTCAACGGTGCGGCGCGACGGCCGGCGGAGGGCGGCTCGGCGGCGGAGAACCTCATGCCGCCACGCTCGCTCGCTCCGGGGCGCCGTGCGGCACCAACCCGCCGGACCTGGTGATTCGCGCGCTGCACTCGCTCATCGCGGGACCTCCGGCGTCAGCATATGCCCCGCGACGGCGGCCGGGCCCGCTCCCGGCGCGGAACGCCGCGGCGGGCCCGGCCGGACCGTCGGGTCAGCGCGGCTCGGGGAAGCTGGGCCGCTCCGGGTCCACGCCGGCGGGCACCGCAGCGGCGGCGTACTCCCGCTTGGGGACCATCACCTTGCGGCGGAAGACGCAGACCAGGGTGCCGTCCTGGTTGTAGCCGCGGGTCTCCACGGCGACCATGCCGCGGTCCGGCTTCGAGGCGGACTCCCGCTTGTCCAGCACGGTGGTCTCGCCGTAGATGGTGTCGCCGTGGAAGGTCGGGGCCACGTGCCGGAGCGACTCGATCTCCAGGTTGGCGATGGCCTTGCCGCTGACGTCGGGCACGGACATGCCGAGCAGCAGCGAGTAGATGTAGTTGCCGACCACCACGTTGCGCTTGAACTGGCTCGCCGACTCGGCGTAGTGGGCGTCCATGTGCAGCGGGTGGTGGTTCATGGTGAGCAGGCAGAAGAGGTGATCGTCGTACTCGGTGACGGTCTTGCCCGGCCAGTGCCGGTAGACCGCGCCGACCTCGAACTCCTCGTAGTAGCGGCCGAACTGCATCCTGGTCCCCTTCGACGGGCGGCGATGGAGTTCGGCACAGCATGCCTTACCGCTTGTTAAGGCGGCGGCGGGGGCGCGCGTGATGCGGAAAAGTCACACCCGGACCGACCCGGGGGGAGACGCAATGAGCGGCGGGGCCCTCCCCGGCACCCGCCGCCCACGCTCTGATGAAGAAGATTCTGCCGTACGCGGGTACTGCACCAACAGAGACCGGCATCACATTTATCTTTTCGTAACAATACGTAGCGTAACTGTGGATCAATCCCTAAGCGATCTCCATGACCGAATCGTCGCTCGTCAAGCGCCAAGTTACCGATACGTAGCAGGCACGGAACGTGATCTCCCTGGAAACGCTCCCATCACGTCGGGTCACGCAAGTGCGACATGCACATGCGATCAGCAGGACCGGAAAAACTGAGCCCCCTCGATGCTTGCGGAGCGCCACCGCGACGCTCCGCAGCGTTTCGTCACCTGGCTCACGGGAATTCCAGGGCATCCACCCTGGTTCCACCGGACGTAGTCAATCGCGCCGATCGGAGAGTTGCCATGGCAACCGTTGAGCTGACCACCGCCAACTTTGACGAGGTGACCGCACAGGACGGCATCGTCCTGCTCGACTTCTGGGCCGACTGGTGCGGTCCCTGCAAGCGGTTCGCCCCGGTTTACGAGCGCTCCTCGGAGAAGCACCCGGACATCGTGTTCGGCAAGGTCGACACCGAGGCGCAGCAGGAGCTGGCCGTCAAGTTCAACATCAGCTCCATCCCGACCGTGATGGCGATCAAGGACGGCGTCATCGTCTTCGCCCAGCCCGGTTCGCTGCCCGAGTCCGCTCTGGAGAACCTGATCGAGCAGGTCGAGCAGCTGGACATGGAGCAGGTCCGTAAGCAGCTGGCCGAGCACGGCCACCAGCACTGACCGACCGACCACCGGCCGGGCCCCCGCGACGGGGGCCCGGCCGTCGTCGTGCCCGGGCGCGGGGGCCCGGACCAGCGACACGGCCAGCGAGGAATGGACGAGGGACCGACCCTTGCGCCCAGTCGATCCCGTATCGTCCGGAGCCGATGGAGACCTTGACCACCCGCGGGCGCGCGGTCCGGCTCGGCGCCACCGCGCTCGGGCTGGCGCTACTCCTCGCCGGCACCCTGCGCGGCGCCGACGACGACTTCCCGTTCGGCCCCTTCCGGATGTACTCGACCTCGGACCCGCCGGACGCACCGGCACCGGACACCCGGGTCGAGGGCGTCGACGGCACCGGGGCGGTGGTCGCGCTCGGCCAGGACGCCACCGGCATCCGCCGGGCCGAGATCGAGGGCCAGCAGTCCCGGTACGCCGCCGACCCCGCCCTGCTGCGCCGGGTCGCCGACGCGTACGCCGAACGGCACCCCGCCGCCCCCGCGCTGGTGGAGGTCCGCATCGTGATCCGCTGGTACGACATCCAGGGCGGCCGCCCGACCGGCCGCTGGACGGACCGCACCGCCGTACGCTGGCAGGCCGTCCCGTGACCGGTTGGCTGACCGAGGCGGTCCCCCGCGGCCGGGTGGCTGCATTCCGGACCCTCGTCTATCTCTTCGTCGCGGCCGACCTGGTGATCTTCACGCCCTGGGTGCGCAGCCGGGTCGACGTGCCGGGCGACCTCTACCGGCCGCTGCTGATCGGTCGGCTGCTGCCGCTGCCCACCCCCACCCCGACCCTGGTCGCCGTGATCTTCTGGGTGTTGCTGCTGCTCGCGCTGCTCGCCGCGACCGGGCGGGCGCCGCGGCTGCTCGGCTGGGCGGTCTTCGCGCTCTACTTCGAGTGGATGATCGTCGCGATGAGCTACGGCAAGGTCGACCACGACCGGTTCGGGCTCCTGGTGGCGCTCGCCGTCCTTCCCACGGCCGGGCGGGCCCGGCACGGCGACCCCACCCGGACCGAGGCCGGCGGCTGGGCACTGCGGGTCACCCAGATCGCGGTCATCTGCACGTACTTCCTGGCCGCCTGGGCGAAGTTCCGCTTCGGCGGCCTCGACTGGGCCACCGGCTCGGTGCTGGCCCGCGCGATCATCCGGCGCGGCACCGACCTGGCCGACCTGATCGCGCAGGTGCCCCACCTGCTGATCGTCGCCCAGTTCGGCATCCTGGCCTTCGAGCTGCTCAGCCCGCTGGTCTTCGTGCTGCCGGCCCGCTGGCGGCTGGCCGCGGTGGGCTTCTTCTACTCGTTCCACCTGGTCACCATCGCGACCATCACCATCTCGTTCGCGCCGCACCTGGTGGCGATGACCAGCTTCCTGCCGCTGGAGCGGGTCCGGCCGGTGGTCTGGGCGCGGCGCCTGCACACCCGCCGCCGCAGCCCCGCCCGGGACCCCGACGGCGAGACCGCGGCGCGGACCCCGGACGGCGAGACCACACCGCTGGCCGGCGCGGATCCGGCGCCCGAGCCGGCCACCGGCGGCGCAGCCGCCGTCCCGCGTGAATCCCACGCCTGAGCCGGCCGCCGGCGGCTGAACCGGCGACCCGCACGGATCCGGCGACCGAGCGGCGACCCGCGCGGATCCGGCGACCGAGCCGGCGACCCGCACGGATCCGGCGGCCGAGCCGGCGACCCGCGCGACCCGCACGGATCCGGCGGCCGGGCCGGCGACCGCCGGCCGAACCGGGTCAGGCGCCGGCGGACGGGCGGCCGGTCGGGCCGTACAGGCGCTCCCGGGCCTCCTGCGGCAGCGCGCAGGCGGCCGTGCCGCCGGGCATCCGGTGCCGGTTGCGGGCCACCCACCGGTACGCCGGCCAGGCGACCGCCCGGACCGGCGGGAGGCGCAGGCCGGCGCCGGCAGCCCGCCAGAGCGGCGCGCTCCCACCGAGCAGTTTCGCGATGGCGTCGGGACCGGCGGCGCGGGAGCCCTCGGCGCCCACCCACTGCACCGCCTCCTCGCACTCGGCCTCCGTCAGGCCGAGCGCGGCCAGGTCGGCGAACTGCCAGGGCAGCACCCGGGCGCCGGTGGGGATCCGGCGCTCGATGAACTCCGCGCAGCGGGTGCAGAACGCGCAGTCGCCGTCGTAGACGAAGGTCGACGTCTCCATGTCCCCATCCTGCACCCGCCCGCCCCGCCCCGGTCCGCCGGTGTCCGGCGCGTCACTTGCGCAATCTTCGTACGCATGTTCGAATGAGGGCCATGCGCTGGGACAACCTCTCCGCTCCCCCGGACGAGGGGACTCCCGACGGGGCAGCGCCAGCGACTCCACCCCTGCCGCTGGCGCTCCCCGGCGCCGTCGCCCGCACCTTCGACACCCCCGGCTTCGCCGGCATGACGTTCTACGAGGTGCAGGCAAAGTCGATCATCAACCGGGTGCCCGGCCAGTCGCGCGTCCCGTTCGAGTGGACGATCAACCCCTACCGGGGCTGCAGTCACGCGTGCGTCTACTGCCTCTCTGGTGACACCCCGATCCTGATGGCGGACGGGCGCACCAAGCCGATCAGCGACCTGACGCCCGGCGACCGGATCTACGGCACCGAACGGCGCGGCGCCTACCGGCGCTACGTGGTCACCACCGTCCTCGACGCCTGGTCGACGGTGAAGCGGGCCTACCGGGTCACCCTGGTCGACGGGACCACGCTGGTGGCGAGCGGCGACCACCGGTTTCTCACCGAGCGCGGCTGGAAGCACGTGACCGGGGCGATGGGCGGCCCCGGCAAGCGGCCGTACCTGACCACCAGCAACCGCCTGATCGGCACCGGCCGCTTCGCGTCCGCGCCCAAGGACTCTGCCGACTACCGGCGCGGCTGGCTCCGCGGCACGGTCCGCGGCGACGGTGGTCCCGACCGACCGTTCCGGCTGGCCGTGACCGACCACGAGGCGCTCGGCCGGGCGGCGCGGTTCCTCGCCGACGCCGGGATCGACCCGCACCCGGCCCGGTTCGTCCCGGTGACCACGGCCCGCCGGGCCGGCACCGCCATCCGTACCGCCCGGCAGCGGGACGTCGAGACGATCGCCGAACTGGTGGGCTGGCCGGAGGCGCCGACGGACGACTGGCGGCTGGGGTTCCTGGCCGGGGTCTTCGACGCGGAGGGCAGCTGCCACCGTGGCGTCTTCCGGATCGGCCTGCGGGACGACGCGACCCTCGACCGGGTCACCGACGCCCTCGACCGGTTCGGCTTCCGCTGGGTCCTGGAGGATGCCGGCCACCCCAAGCGGGTCCGCCAGGTCCGGCTGACCGGCGGTCTCCCCACCCGGTTGCGGTTCTTCCACCTCACCGACCCGGCGATCACCGGCAAGCGGTCCATCGAGGGCGCCGCCCTGAAGTGCCAGGCGGAGCTGCGCGTGGCCACGATCGAGGATCTCGGCCTGGAGCTGCCGCTGTGGGACATCACCACCGGCACCGGCGACTTCATCGCCAACGGGGTGGTCAGCCACAACTGCTTCGCCCGCAACAGCCACACCTACCTCGACCTCGACGCCGGAGCGGACTTCGACCGCCGGGTGATCGTCAAGGTCAACGCGGGCGAGCTGGTCCGCCGGGAGCTGGCCGCCCCGCGCTGGCGCGGCGCGCACGTCGCCATGGGCACCAACGTGGACTGCTACCAGCGGGCCGAGGGGCGCTACCGGCTCATGCCGCCGATCCTCGAGGCGCTGCGGGATTTCGCCAACCCGTTCTCCATCCTGACCAAGGGCACGCTGCTCCTGCGGGATCTGCCGCTGCTGCGCCAGGCCGCCGAGGTCACCCGGGTCGGGCTGTCGTACTCGGTGGGCTTCGTCGACGAGGCGCTGTGGCGGGCGGTCGAGCCGGGCACGCCGAGCCCGCGCCGCCGGCTGGAGGCGGTACGCCAGCTCACCGACGCCGGCTTCCAGGTCGGTGTGCTGATGGCGCCGATCCTGCCCGGCCTCAGCGACGACGACGAGTCGATCGACGCGACGGTGGCCGCGATCGCCGCCGCGGGGGCCACCAGCGTCACCCCGCTGGCCCTGCACCTGCGCCCCGGCGCCCGGGAGTGGTACGCGCACTGGCTGGCCCGGGAGTTCCCCCATCTGGTCCCCCGCTACCGCCAGCTCTACCGCGCCGGCTCGTACGCTCCCCAGGCCTACCAGCGGGAGCTGACCGCGCGGGTGCGGATCGCGGCCCGCCGGCACGGCCTGCACCGGGGCGAGGCCGGCGACAACCGTCGGCTCCCCGAGCCGCCCCCGCCACCGGTGGCCGAACAGCTCTCCCTGTTGTAGCGGCCGCCGCCTACGATCCAGCTGTGCGAGAGATCATCACCGCGGCGCTGCGCCGCCGCCGTCAGCTCGTCCTCCTCGGGTTGGCGCTGGGCGTGGGTCTCGCGCTCGCGGCGATCGGGCTACGGTCCGTCGGCGGGCCGGTGGCGGCCCTGACCCTGCTGCCGATCCTGTTCTTCATCGGGATGGCCGTCCGCGAGATCGGGCGCCAGCCCGGCCGGGAAGGGCTGCGGGTCGACGAGCCGGCCGGTGCCTTCTTCGCGCCCCCGCAGCGCGGCATCCTCTACGGCCCGGCCGTCGCCGGATATTTCGTCTACTACGCGATCTACACCCTCACCGGTTCCGCCGTGGACGGCTGGGACGTGTTCTTCATGGCGGCGTACCTGCTGGTCGCCGCCGGGATCGTCATCGGGTCCTGGCGGCTGGTGCCGTTCGTGACGCTGACCCCCGAGGGCGTGGCCTCCGGCGCGCCCCGACCGATGACCGTGGTGCCGTGGGAGGCGATCGGCGCGGGGGCGCCCACCGGGCCGGGCGCGGCCGGACGGTTCCTGCGGCTGCCGATCGCCCGCCCGGAGCTGGTCCGCCGCAGCCTCGGCTGGCCCCGCCGCGGCGCCTTCGTGGTGGTGCGGGAGCTGACCGTCGCGCCGGACTTCCTGGCCGCCGCCATCCGGTACTACGTCGCCCACCCCGAGCACCGGGCCGCGATCGGCACCGCGCAGGAGTACGACCGGCTCCAGCGGGAGCTCGCCGGGGCATCGCTGACCGATCAGGTCTGACCCGGGACGGGTGCCCACCGGACCGGGCTACGCTCGACGGATGCGTTCCGCTCAGCAGATCCTCGCCGACTCCGCCGTGATCGCCGTCGTGGGCGCCTCCCGCGACCCGGGCAAGGCCGCGCACCGGGTGCCGCTGGAGATGCAGCGCCACGGCTGGCGGATCATCCCGGTCAACCCCACCGTGGACGAGCTCTTCGGCGAGCGGGCGTACCCGACGCTGGCCGACATCCCGCACCCGGTCGATTTGGTCGACGTGTTCCGCCCGGCCGCCGACGCGGTCGAGGTGGTCCGGCAGGCGGTCGCGATCGGCGCGCCGGCGGTGTGGCTGCAGCTCGGGATCTTCTCCGCCGAGGCGCGGCGGATCGCCGAGGAGGCGGGCATCGACTACGTCGAGGACCGCTGCCTGATCATCGAACGGGCCGCCGGCGGCCTGACCCGGCTGGCCTGAGCTACCGCCGTCGGCGGTACGGCCGCTCGGCCGCGCCGCCATCGCAGCGCCGTCCGGAACGGTTCTGGACGGCTCCGCGTACCCTGCGGGCGTGTTCTCGTCTGAGCCGGTGGCGGCGGCGCGGCCCGGTCGCGACGGTCTCTGGCCCCGGCGGTTGCTGTCCCTCGTGGTCGGCGGCGCGGTGGCCGTGCTGGCCGCTCGGGTCCTGCTCCCGCTGACCGCGTCCCAACTGGATGCTTTCCGGGACCTGGCGTGGGTGGCGGCGGTGGCGCACCTCGGGCAGCAGCGGTGGCGGCCCCGGCGGACCGGCCGGCTCGTCTGGCGCGCCCGGGTGTTCGGCCGGCACGGCGTGGAACCGGGCTTCGTCGCCCGCCGGTCGGCCGCCGGCTGGGTGGAGCTGATCGCGACGGTGGCCGTGACGACGACCCTGACGGTCGGCGTGATCTCGCTCCTGCCGGACGGCGGGTCCTGGGCGGCCGCCCGGCCGGTCCTGCTCGGCGTGGTGGCCGTGAGGCTGGGGGTCTGCGTCTACCGGGAGGTGCGGTTCCCGGACCGCGTGGCGCTGACCGCGAGTGGGTTGCGCGACGGCCGGCACCGGTACGCCTGGTCGGACATCGCCGCGACCAGCCTGCAGGACGGCGGCGGGGTGCGGCTGCGCCTGGCGGTGCGGCAGATACCGCCACCGGTGGTCGGCGGCCGGGGCCTGGCGGTCTCGGACGAGCGGCTGCTCGCCGCGATCGACCAGGTCCGGTCCGGGCCGCAGGTGCTGGCGGTCGGGCTGCCGATCAGCGCGGCCGAGCCCGCCGGCTGAGCTGGCGGTCGGGCTGCCGATCAGCGCGGCCGAGCCCGCCGGCTGAGCTGGCGGTCGGGCTGCCGATCAGCGCGGCCGAACCTGCCGGCTGAGCTGGCGGCCGGCCTCGGCCGGCGTCCGACGCCACCGGAGCGGGTCGCCGTCCCGCACCCGCTCGATCTGCTCGACGTGCTTTGCCGGTGTCGCGGGCGGGTCGGTCTCCGCGACGGGCAGCAGCCGCCAACCGGCCTCCGCCGGCTCAGGATTTCGGCGTCTCCGGGCCGAAGATCAGGTCGAGTTGGGCGTCGAGGGCGGCCAGGGCGGTCTCCGGCGGGTAGTGCCCGCCGAGCAGATAGATGCCGAGCCCTTCCAGCACCGCCAGCAACCCGACAGCGGCGCGGTCCGGGTCGACCCGCGGGGCGGCGCCGCCGGCGCGGATCTGGGCGGCGAGGAAGCCCAGCAGGGCGGCTGTCTCGTCGTGCAGCGCGGCGGCGACAGCTGGACGCACGGCGGTGTAGGCGAGGAACGCCAGCGCGACCCGGCCGTCGGCCCGCCGCTCCTCGTCGAGGGGAAGCAACTCGGACAGCATGGCGCGCAGCAGCTCCCGAGGGCGCGGCGAGCCGCCGAGCGCCGCGACGGCCCGGCTCACCCGTGCCTCGTTGCGCTCGCGGATCACGGACAGCGCGAAGGTCATCATCTCGTCGCGGGTCCGGAAGTAGTGCTGCACCATGCCCGGACTGGCCCCGGCCGCAGCGGCCACGTGGCGGAGGCTGACCGCCTCCAGCCCCTGGTCGGCGGCGACCCGCATCAGTGCGTCCGCGATCAGCGCCCGGCGCTCCCGGTGGTCGACCCGCTTCGGCATGCCCTCATGCTTTCACAATGCGACTGCATTGACACCGCCCGCCACAACCGTTTACATTGCGACTGTATTGGAAACGGGAGCCGGGTGAGGGACATGCGGACGGACGGCTGGGCCGGCGCGGCGAGACTGGCTCGCCGCGCCGTCGCGTACGAGTGGGGCATGTGGCGCAGCCTCGCCCGGTGGCTCCTGCGGCGCCCGTACCGTGTCGCGCCCGGGGCGGAGACCTTCGGGTACGCGGGCGTGGTCCAGCCGATCCTCGGCGTCTTCATCGCCCTGTCGACGATCGAGATCCCGGTCCTCGACCTGATCCTGCGGCACACGGTCGGCTGGCCGGCGGTCCGGCACGTCGCCATCGGGCTCGGCGTCTGGGGTGTGCTGTGGATGATCGGGCTGCTCGCCAGCCTCCGGATCCACCCGCACGTCATCGACGACACCGGCCTGCGGATCCGCAACGGCGTCTCGCTCGACGTCCTGATCCCATGGACCGCCGTCGACCGGGTGGAGGCCCGCTACCGGTCCCTGCCGTCCAGCCGGGCCTGCCAGTACGACCCGGATGACCCGACGGTGCTGAACCTCGGCGCCGGCAGCCAGACCGCCGTGGACGTGGTGCTGCGCGAGCCACTGTCGGTGCGCCTACCCAAGGGGCCGAGCCGGCCGGTGCAGGAGATCCGCCTGTACGCCGACAACCCGAGGGCGCTGGTCGACCGGGCCCGTACGCACATCCCCGCCCCGGACCCCACCCCACCCCGTTGATCAAGGAGTTTGGGTAGGCCGGACGGCCGGATCCGACGCAAACTCCTTGATCAACGCGGGCCTCGGGTTGCCGGCCTCAGAGCTTGTACTGCTTGAGCAGGCCGCGGGAGATGATGGTCTTCTGGATCTCCGAGGTGCCCTCGCCGATGAGCAGGAACGGGGCCTCGCGCATCAGCCGCTCGATCTCGTACTCCTTGGAGTAGCCGTAGCCGCCGTGGATGCGGAACGCCTCCTGGACCACCTCGGCGCAGTATTCCGAGGCGAGCAGCTTGGCCATGCCGGCCTCGACGTCGTTGCGCTGGCCGGCGTCCTTGAGCCGGGCGGCGTTCACCATGAGCGCGTGGGCCGCCTCGATCTTCGTACCCATCTCGGCGAGCTTGAAGGCGACGGCCTGGTGCCCGGCCAGCGGCTGGCCGAAGGTGCGGCGCTGCTGGGCGTACGCGACGGCCAACTCGAAGGCGCGGATGGAGATGCCGCAGGCGCGGGCCGCCACGTTGACCCGGCCGACCTCGATGCCGTCCATCATCTGGTAGAAGCCACGGCCGACCTGCTCCGCGCCGCCGAGCACGGCCGAGGCGGGCACGGTGACGCCGTCGAGCACCATCTCGGTGGTCTCGACGCCCTTGTAGCCCATCTTGTCGATCTTGCCGGGAATGGTCAGGCCGGGCGCGGTCTCGCCGAAGCCGGGCTCCTTCTCCAGCAGGAAGGTGCTCATGTTGCCGTACACCGAGTCGGCGCCGGTGTCGGTCTTGACCAGGGTGGCCACCACCGACGAGTAGGCGCCGTTGGTCAGCCACATCTTCTGGCCGTTGAGCACGTAGTTGTCGCCGTTGCGGACGGCCTTCGACTTGATCGCCGACACGTCCGAGCCGCACTCGGGCTCGGACATGGAGAAGGCGCCGCGCACCTCGCCGGTGGCCATCCGGGGCAGCAGCCGGGCCTTCTGGTCCGCCGAGCCGTGCTGGGAGATCAGGTACGCCACGATGAAGTGGGTGTTGACGATGCCGGAGATCGACATCCAGCCCCGGGACAGCTCCTCGACCACCAGGGCGTAGGTCAGTAGGGACTCGCCCAGGCCGCCGTACTCCTCGTCGATGGTGAGGCCGAACAGCCCCATCTCCCGCATCCCGTCGAGGATGTCGGTGGGGTACTCGTCGGCGTGCTCCAGCCGCTGGGCGTGCGGAATGATCTCCTTGTCGGCGAACTCCCGGACGGTTTCCAGGATCGACCGCTGCACGTCGGTCAGGCCGGGCGTCTGGGCGAGTCGAGCCATCTCAGCCTCCGGGGGATCGGCGCATTACTCGTGGGTAACTGAACGCTCGGTCAGTATCGGCCTCCGGCCGGGCGAGGCCAAGGTGACCAGTCCACACAACCGCTGTGAAAAGGTTCACCGCTGCGGGTAGCGTCCGCAAGAGAGAGGGCCGTTGGCCTGCGACGGAAGGGGCGAGGAGGCGTGAGTCAACCACCCGGTGAGCCGGAGCAGCCGCCGTCGCCGTACGAGCCGCCGGCCTACGGACAGCCACCCGAGCCGCCGGCCTACGGGCAGCCCTACGGGCACCCGCAGCAGCCGCACTGGGGGCAGCAACCCCCGTACGCCCCGCAGCCCCCGTACGGGCAGTACGGGCCGCCCGGCCCGGGACCCCGACCCGGCGGCGGGCCGAACCTGCTCGCCATCCTGTCGCTGGTCTTCGCCTTCGTCTTCGCCCCCGCCGGAATCGTGCTCGGCCACCTGGCCAAGCGGCAGATCCGGCAGACCGGCGAGGAGGGCAACCAGCTCGCCACCTGGGGGCTGGTGCTCAGCTACGTCTTCACCGCCCTCGGCCTGCTCTTCTGCTGCGGCTGGATCGGCCTCTCGATCTGGGCGAACTCCGACAACGGCGGCTACCGCTGACGCTCAGCGGAACTGCGCCTCGCGCACGCTGTTGCCGCCGTCCACCACCAGCATCTGCCCGGTGATGTACGAGGCGGCCGGTGAGCAGAGGAAGGCGATCGCGGCCGCCACCTCGTCCGGCGTGCCCGGCCGGCCGACCGGGGTGCCCAGCCCCTGCTTGATCTCGGCGGCCGTCGACGCCGCGGTGTAGATGGTGCCGGGCGCGACCGCGTTCACCGTGACCCCGTCGGCGATCATCTCCATCGCCAGTGCCCGGGTCAGCCCCACCACGCCCGCCTTCGCCGCCGCGTACGCGGCCTCGGTGGGCAGCGCGTTGACCGGGCCGGCGGTGGCGGAGAGATTCACGATCCGCCCCCAGCCCCGCTCGGCCATCCCACCGATGAAGGCCCGGCTGCACAGGAACGCCGTGGTGAGGTTCCGGTCGATCTCGCCGCGCCACTCGTCGTAGCTGAGCTGGGCGACCGGGCGCAGCACCTCCGGGCTGGCCCGGCTGGCCAGGCCCGCGTTGTTGACCAGCACCTCGACGTCGCCGAGCTGCTCGGCCACCGCGTCGGCGAGCGCGCCCACTTCGGACTCGTCGGTGAGGTCGGCGACGAAACCGGTCACCCCCAGCTCGCCGGCGCGCTCGTGGATCCGCCGGGTGGTGGAGACGATCGCCACCCGGGCGCCGAGGTCGGCGAGGCGGCGCGCGGTGGCGTACCCGATGCCGTCGGCGCTGCCGGCACCGGTGACCAGCGCGACCCGGCCGTCCAGCCGCATGGTGACCGGCTCGGCCAGCGGCGCCGGCTGGTCCTGGTCGGCTGAACCGGCGGCCGGCCCACCGCGGGAGCGTCGTACCAGGCCGGGTCGGCTCACGTCCCGTCGCGACCGACCGCCGCGCGCGTCAAGTGCCATGCCGCGATCCTGCCCGCTGGGGACGTTCCGGGCAACGCGGCACCCGGAAAGCCGGTCCTCGGTCTTGCCCCCCGCTGGCTACCCTGACGGCACCCGAAGACCTTACGGAGATGACCGATGAGCTATCCCCCACCGTCCGGTGGCTGGCAGGACCCCTCGACGCCGGGCCCGCAGTCGGCCCCACCCGCCGACCCGACGATGCCGTTGGCCGGCAGCCCGATCCCCACCCAGCCCAACCCGGCGGACCCCTACGCGCCGGCCGACCCGTACGCCGCGCCCGGCTACGCCCCGCCCGGCCAGCCGGCCCCCGGCTACCCGGCCTCCGGCTACCCGGCGGCCGGCGACCCGTACGCGGCGGGCGGCTACCCGCCGGCCGGCTACCCGGCGTACCCGCCGCCGGCGACCAAGACCAACGGCCTGGCCATCGCGGCCCTGGCGCTGGCACTGCTCGGCTTCACCTCGTGCATCACCGCCCCGATCGGCGCGATCCTCGGGCACGTGGCGTTGAAGCAGATCCGGGAGCGGGGCGAACAGGGCGAGGGGATGGCGAAGGCCGGCGTCATCATCGGCTGGATCCTCACCGGCCTGATGGTGGTGCTGATCGCCGTCTACATCGTGGCGATCGTGATCGCCATCAACAACGACAACTCCAGCAGCTACTGACCGGATGGGCCGCCCCGGCCAACCGGGGCGGCCCGGCCGCGTTCACTCTCCGGGCGGGGTGAACGACGAGGTACGGCTCATCCCGGCCGCCCGGCCCTTGGCCGCGATCACCAGCGCCATCTTGCGGGACGCCTCGTCGATCATCTCGTCGCCGAGCATCACGGCGCCGAGCTTCCCACCCGCCTCCGAGGTGTAGTAGTCGTACGCGTCGAGGATCAGCTCGGCGTGGTCGTAGTCGGCCTGCGCCGGCGAGTAGACCTCGTTGGCCGCGTCGATCTGGCCGGGGTGCAGCACCCACTTGCCGTCGAAGCCCAGCGCCGCCGAACGCTTGGCCACCTCGCGGAACCCGTCGATGTCGCGGATCTGCAGGAACGGGCCGTCGATGGCCTGCTTGTCGTGCATCCGCGCGGCCATCAGGATGCGCATCAGGATGTAGTGGTAGGGGTCGCCCGGGTAGTCCGCGATCAGCCCGCCCACCACCAGCGACTTCATGTTGATCGACGCCATGAAGTCGGCGGGCCCGAAGATGATGGTCTCGATCCGGGGCGAGGCGGCCGCGATGGCGTCCACGTTGACCAGGCCGGCGGCGTTCTCGATCTGCGCCTCGATGCCGATCCGGCCCACCTCGAGGCCGAGGGTCTTCTCGACCTGGGTGAGCAGCAGGTCCAGCCAGTGCACCTGCTCGGCGTTCTGCACCTTGGGCAGCATGATGCAGTCCAGGTTGGCGCCGGCGCCCTCCACCACCTCGATCACGTCCCGGTAGGTCCAGGGCGTGGTCAGGTCGTTGACCCGTACCACGCGGGTCTTGCCGGACCAGTCGCCCTCGTTCAGCGCGGCGACGATGTTCTTGCGGGCGTCCGGCTTCGCCAGCGGGGCGACCGCGTCCTCCAGGTCCAGGAAGACCTGGTCCGCCGGGAGTCCCTGGGCCTTGCCGAGCATCTTGACGCTGGAACCGGGTACCGCGAGGCAGGACCGGCGGGGGCGACCGACAGCGGCCATGGATGCGCTCCTTCCAGCGTCCGGCGGACCCGCCGACGCCTCCGGGTGAAAGACGAGAACTTAACGATCCCAAGGGCCGTTGTGACGCCACGGTAACCTCGTCCCGTGACCGGGGTGAATGGACCTGTGGAAGATCTCACTGAGCGTCGGATCGTGGTGGTGACCGGCGCCAGTTCGGGCATCGGGCTGGCCGCCGCCGTCGACCTGGCCCGCCGCGGCGACCACCTGGTGCTGGTCGGGCGCGACCCGGCCCGGCTCCAGAGTGCCGGCGACCGGGTACGCGAGGCCAGCGGCGAACGCCCCGAGCTGTTCCGCGCCGACTTCGCCGTGCTCGACGACGTACGCCGGCTCGCCGAGCAGTTGCGCGCCGGCTACGACCGGATCGACGTGCTGGCCAACAACGCCGGTGCGATCGTGCTCCAGCCGGTCACCACGGTCGACGGCTTCGAGCTGAGCATGCAGGCCAACCACCTCGCCCCGTTCCTGCTCAGCACGCTGCTGCGGGACCGGATCGGGCGGCTGGTGGTGACCGCCTCCGACGCGCACCGCAGCGGCGTGCTCGACCCCGACGACCTGAACGCGGCGCTGCGCCGGTACCGGCCGTTCCAGGCGTACGGCACCAGCAAGCAGGCGAACATCCTGTTCACCGCCGAGGCGGCCCGGCGCTGGCCGGAGCTGCCGGCGTACGCGTTCCACCCCGGGGTGGTGCGGACCCGGTTCGGCAACGAGAGCCGGGTGGTCGCCCTGGGCATGCGGCTGCTGCCGTTCCGCAGCCCGGAGAAGGGCGCGGAAACCCTGGTCTGGCTGGCCAACCAGGACCCGTCCCGGCTGGTCAGCGGGGGCTACTACACCGACCGGAAGCCGCACCGGCCGCGCACCAAGGCGAGCGACCCGGCACTGGCCGCCCGGCTCTGGACGGCCAGCGCGGCGGCCGTGGGCGTGCCCGCCTGAGCCGTGCCCGCAGCCGGCGGCGCGGGCACCGATTTCGGCTGTCGCCGCGCCACGGTGCACTGGGATACTCCGCCGATGACCGAGCACGAGGGAACGACCCTGCACGTCGGCGGCGACGATCCGGAACTTTCCGCCCGGATCGAGCGGGAGCTGACCGCGTTCAACAACGCCGCCACCGGCGCCGACGACGAGGCCGGCCTGTCGGTACGGGCCGTGGACCCCGACGGCGCGCTGGTGGCCGGGCTGACCGGCTGGACCTGGGGCGGGCGCGCCGGGATCAACACCGTCTGGGTACGCGACGACCGGCGGCGCGCCGGCTGGGGCGGGCGGCTGCTGCGGGCCGCCGAGGAGGAGGCCCGGCGGCGCGGCTGCACCGAGATCTCGGTGGCGT
This sequence comes from Micromonospora sp. HK10, assembly GCF_000982955.1. GTDB lineage: Bacteria > Actinomycetota > Actinomycetes > Mycobacteriales > Micromonosporaceae > Micromonospora. Next base: position 19,352 of record NZ_KQ058680.1, read on the forward strand.
CGTTCTCGTTCCAGGCCCCCGACTTCTACCGGCGGCACGGCTACTCGGACACCGGGATCCGGGACGGCATTCCCGGCGGCCACGTCGACCACCAGTTCTGGAAGCCGCTGGTCGCCGAGCCGGCCGGGGTGCTGCGGCTGGTCGCGCTGGTCGACCTGGGCGCCGACGCCGAGGCCGGCCGGCGCTACGAGGACGCCGTACTGGCCCTGCTCGGGCGGCACGGCGGGCGGCTGGAGCGGCGGCTGCGTACCGGCGACGGGGGGACCGAGGTGCACGTGATCCGGTTCGCCGCGCGGGCCGGCTACGACGGGTTCCTGGTCGACCCCGAGCGCGTCGCGCTGCGGGCCGAGCTGGGCGACGCCGCCCCGCGTACCCAGGTGCTGGAGGTCCGTGACGTCTGACCGGCCCCTCCTCCTTCACTTCATCACCCGGCCCGGGAAAGAACAAGACTTGATCTTGGCTTGCCCGGCGGCCAGGGTCGAGGCATGGACTTCGATCCCCTGGCCACCGCCCGGCGGGCACTCTGGATCGGCGGGGCCCAGTGGGCCGGCAAGACCACCCTCGCCGTCACCCTGGCGCTGCGGCACGGGCTCACCGCGTACCTGTACGACCGGCACGACGCCCGGGGCCACGACGACCGGCGGATCGCCGACCGGATCCGGCGCGGCGCACCACCCGGCGGCCCCGACCCGGAGACCGCCTGGGTCGACACCGACCCGCCGCGGATGGCGGCCGAGACGCTGGCCGGCTTCCCCCGCCGCTTCGACTGGGTGCTGGACGACCTGAGCGCGCTGGTCACCGCCCGCCGGGTGGTCGCCGAGGGCTGGGGCCTGCGGCCGGAACTGGTCGCCCCGGTCGTCGAGTCGACCCGGCAGATGGTGGTGCTGGTGCCGAGCGCCGAGTTCCGGGCGTACCAGCTGGCCCGGCTGCCCCGGGCCAGCGCCCGGCACCCCGGGGTGAGCGACCCCGAGCGGGCCCTGCGCAACCGCGTCGCCCGCGACGAGCTGGTCGCGGCCGACGCCGTGGCCCGGGCCCGGGAGCTGGGCGTACGGGTGATCGAGGTGGACGGCAGCCGGGACGCCGAGGCGGTCGCCGGGCTGGTGATCGAGCACTTCGCGGCGTACCTGTGAGGGTCACTCCCCGATGTGCACCGGGACGCTGGTGACCACCACGCCGGGCAGCGCCCGCAGGGCGGCCCGCAGCCGCTGCTCGGCGCGGCTGTGCAGCGGGCGGTGCCAGGGGCGGCGCAGCACCACCTCCGGCACGATCACCGTCAGGGTCAGCTCCGGCCGGCTGCCGTGCAGCGCCTCCAGGTAGTGCGCGAGCGGCCCGATCACCGCCCGGTACGGCGACACGATCGTCTCCAGCCGCAGGTGGTCGCCCCAGGCCCGCCACTGCTCACGGAACCGGTCCGCCTCGGCGTCCTCCGGCGCGAGGTGCACGGCCAGCGTCGGCTGGCCCAGCGACGCGGCGTACGCCAGGGCGCGCAGCGAGGCCCGGTTCAGCCGGGCCACCGGGACGACCACCAGGTGGCGTACCTCCTGGGGCAGCTCCTCGCCCTCGGCGGACCCGGCGGGTCCGGGCGGCGTGGGCGGATGCAGCGCCAGCGCCCGGTGCAGCGTGGTGTAGTGCCGGTGGATCCGCCGGAAGAGCAGCACCAGCAGCGGCACCGCGAGCACCACCACCCAGGCGCCCTCGGCGAACTTCGACCCGGCGGCGGTCAGCAGCACCAGCCCGGACAGGGTCGCGCCGACCGCGTTGAACAGCAGCTTGCGCCGCCAGCCCGGCCCGCGGCGGCGCCGCCAGTGCACCACCATCCCGGTCTGCGACAGGGTGAAGGCGAGGAAGACCCCGACCGCGTAGAGCGGGATCAGCGCCGCGGTGTGCCCGCCGAACACGGTGAAGACCAGCGCCGCGGTGGCCGCCAGCGCCACCATCCCGTTGCCGAACGCGAGCCGGTCCCCCATGTGCAGGAACCGGCGCGGCGCGTGGCCGGCCCGGGCCATGAAGAAGAGCAACCGGGGAAACCCGTTGAACGCGGTGTTCGCCGCCAGCAGCAGGATCAGCGTCGTTGCCACCTGGAGCAGCGCGTACCACGGGCCGGTCGGGAAGGTGACCCGGCCGAGCTGGGAGAGCAGCGTCTCGCCGGGCACCGGGACCAGGCCGTCGAGCCGGATCAGCAGGGTCAGCCCGGCGAAGAGCAGCACCAGCAGGGCCACCATCCAGCCGAGCGTGATCCGGGCGTTGCGCCACTCCGTCGGCCGGAACGCCGGCACCGCGTTCGACACCGCCTCGATGCCGGTCATCGACACCGCGCCGGAGGAGAACGCGCGCAGCACGAGCAGCAGACCCAGCCCTTCGGTGGCCGGCACCGCCGGCGGCGGCACCGGCGCGAAACCCCGGCCGGCGGCCCGCGCGTACCCGACCAGCAGCACCGCGAGGACCGCGACCAGGAAGGCGTACGTGGGCAGCACGAAGAGGTTGCCGGCGCTGCGCACCCCGCGCAGGTTCCCGGCGAGCAGCACGGCGATCACCAGCAGGCCGAGCGGCACCGTGGCCGGGGCCAGCCCGGGCAGCGCCGAGGTGACCGCGTGCACGCCCGCCGCCACCGACACCGCGACGGTCAGCACGTAGTCGACCATCAGCCCGGCCGCCGCCGCGAGGCCGGCGAGCGGACCCAGGTTGTCCCCCGCCACCACGTACGAGCCGGCACCGTGCGGGTACGCCTGGATCGTCTGCCGGTACGACGCGCCGACCGCCACCATGAGCACCACCAGCCCGGCGGCCAGCGGCAGGGCGAGCCCGAGGGCGGCGCCGCCGGCCAGCACCAGCACGGCCAGCATCGCCTCCGGCCCGTACGCCACCGAGCTGAGCAGGTCGGAGGAGAGCACGGGCAGGGCGACCAGTTTGCGCATCCGCTCGTAGAGCACCGCGGCGCTGGACAGCGGGGGTCCGAGCACGGCCCGGCGCAGCCGGGTCCGCGCCCGGCCCCACCGGGACGCCGGCACCGTGGCCGGCTCGGTGGCGACCAGTTCGTCCGGCTGCGCCACGGTGAACAGGTCGAACGGCGCCAGCCGGCCGAACCGGCTCGGCGCGGGCCGCCGCCCGCTGCGGCCGAGGGTCGGGTCGACGGGCAGCGCACCGTCACCGTCCTGGGGGCGCCACCGCTCCCCGATCCGGCCGAGCGCCGCCCGTTCCGCCGGGTCGAGCGGCGGGAACTCGGCCGAGGGCGTGACGACGGTCCCCTGCTCGACCTCGTCGTCGCGCCGTTCGCGTCGCGCTCCCACCCCCTGCACTCTCAGCCACAGCCGCCGGCCGGGAAGCCCGAATCGGCACACTCGGGCGGAACGGGGGACCCGGTCCAGGCCCCGCCGGCGAGCGGCAGCGCGGCGGCGAGCTGGGACGGGGCGGCGGGCGGCGGCTCAGTCGGCGGGGCGGCGGCTCAGTCGGCGGGGCGGCGGCTCAGTCGGCGATCGGGGCCGCGTCGGCGGGCACCGGGACCGGCTCGGCCCGGCGACCGGAGCGGGACCCGCCGACGACGACGACCGCGACCCCGGCCAGCAGCAGGGCCAGCCCGGGCAGGGCGAGCACGCGGGGCAGCTGGCCGAGCCAGACCCAGGCGAGCAGGGCCGCGCCGGGCGCCTCCAGCAGGATCAGCACGCTGACCGTGGTGGCCGACACCCGGTGCAGGGCGTAGCTGAACATCGAATGCCCGAGCAGTTGGGCACCGGCGACCAGCCCGAGGATCACCAGCCAGGTGGTCGACGGGTAACCGTGTAGGCGCACCCCACCGAGCAGGCAGACCACCAGCAGGATCACCGCGCACACCCCGTAGCAGATGGTGGTGTAGGTGGTGGTGCTGATGGTGGCCCGGGCCCGCTCGCCGAGCGCGGTGTAGACGGCGGCGAACATGCCGCCGGCGACCGCGAGCAGGTCACCGGCGAAGGCCCGGCCGGAGACGTCGACGTCCGCGCCGGTGGCCAACGCCGCGCCCGCCACAGCGATCCCGATGCCGGCCCACACCGCCACCGGCAGCCGCCGGCCCTGCCAGCGGGCGATCAGCCCCTGCCACACCGGCTGGGTGGCGCCCAGCGCGGTGGCCGCGGCCACCGAGGTGAGCTGCGCGCTCGGCATCCAGGTGGCGAAGTGCGCGGCCAGCGCCACGCCGGACAGCACGCAGTACAGCCCCTCCCGCCGGCCGGTCCCGACGGTCAGCGCGCGGAACTCCACCCGCCGGCGGGCCAGCGAGAACGGGCCGAGCACGGCCAGCGAGAGCAGGTTGCGCCAGAAGGCGATGGCGAGGGCCGGTGCGGCGGCGAAGGCGACCAGCGGCGCGGACGAGGAGACGGCGGCGACGGCCAGCCCGAGCGCACCCAGGGTCAGCGGGTCGAGGGGCGGACGGGGCGGTGTGGAGGACACGGGGGGAATCCTCACACGACACCGGAGACCACGGACCGTCAGCGTTCCGTTACGATCATGCGCGTCCCGGCGGTCTCCCCCTCGGCGCCCGGAGGCACCTTCCCATGCCCAGGTACCAGGCGGTGCTGTTCGACTTCTTCGGCACCCTGACCCGCTGCGTGCGGCGCGGCGCCGCCCACCAGGACACCGCCGACCTGCTCGGCTGCCCGGCCGACACGCTGGCCGAGGTGCTCGACCGCACCTACTACCAGCGCGCCAGCGGCGGGCTCGGCAACGCCGAGGCGACCCTGCGCTGGGTCTGCGACCAGGCCGGGGTGCGCCCCTCCGACCGGGCGGTCCGGGCCGCCGTCGCCTCCCGCCACCGGGCGGTACGCGCCGACACCCGGCTGCGGGACGAGGCGGTGCCGGTGCTGGCCGCGCTGCGTCAGCGGGGCGTCCGTACCGGGCTGATCAGCGACTGCACGCACGAACTGCCGGCGTTCCTGCCCCAGCTCGCGGTCGCGCCGCTGCTCGACGTACGGGTCTTCTCGGTGCAGGTGGGGCGCTGCAAGCCGGACCCGGCGCTCTACCTGGCCGCCTGCCAGCGGCTCGGCCTCGTCCCGTCCGACTGCCTGTACGTGGGCGACGGCGGCAGCCAGGAGTTGACCGGTGCGGACCGGGCCGGCATGACGGCGGTCCGGCTCGCCGCCCCGGACCTGGCCGAGCACATGGCGTTCAACGTGGACCGGGGCTGGGACGGCCCGGTGCTGACCTCGCTGGCCCAGGTGCTCGACCTGCTCGATCCCCTGCCCGCCGGCCGGGGCTGAGGACGGGGCCCGGCGCGGTCACCCGGCCCGCCGGGACGCCGCCGCTGGCCGCGGGCGGCGCGGACGCCTCAGCGGCGACGGACCTTGTGCAGCCGGAACGGCTTCCGGGTGGCCCGCACCACCGGGGCCGGCCGGGGCGGCTCGGCCTGCGCGTCGGCCGGCAGGTCGGCCCCGGCCAGCGGCGTGCCCGCCGGGGCCAGCCGGTTGAGCGCGCAGCCCTGCTCGGCCCAGCGGGTCACCAGATCGGCGGTCGGACCGGAGGCGTTGAGCCGCTTCGCCGCGACCAGCGGCGCGGCCGCCTCCCACTCCTCGGTGCCCGGCCGCAACCGG
>NZ_KQ058681.1 GCF_000982955.1 Micromonospora sp. HK10
GCCCTGCACCTGGGCGGCGGCGCGCTCACCCTGCCCCGCTGGCTGGCCGCCACGCGCCCCACGTCGCCGCAGCGGGTCGTCGAGCGGGACCCGGCCGTGGTCGAGCTGGTCGCCCGGGAGCTGCCGGCGCCGCCGGCCGACGTCGAGGTGATCATCGGCGACGCCCGGGAGGCGGTGCGCGGCGCGCCGTCCGGCCGGTACGACGTGGTGCTGGCCGACGTCTACCGGGCCGCCCGGATGCCCCGGCACGTGGCCACCGTCGAGTTCGTCGCCGAGGTGGCCCGGGTGCTCGCCCCGGACGGCGTCTACCTGGTCAACGTCACCGACCTGCCGCCGCTGGTGCTCTCCCGTACCCAGGTGGCGACGCTGCGGGCCGTCTTCGGTGACGTCTGTCTGGTCGCCGACCGGCGGATGCTGCGCGGCCGGCGGTACGGCAACCTGGTGCTCGCCGCCGCCCACCGGGCGGGCCGGCTGCCGGTCGGCCGGCTGGTCGCCCGCGCCGCCCGCGACCCGATCCCCGGCGCGGTGCTGCACGGGCCGGGCCTCGACGCGTTTGTCGCCGGTGCCCGTGCGGCCACCGACGCGGACCTGGCCGGCCGCTGAACCCGCCGGGTTTCCGTGCCCGGCGCGCGGGTAGCCGCGCCGGATGAGTCACGCCGACGACCGGTCCACCGCCCGGCGGGCGCTGATCGTCATCGGTCTGGTGCTGGCCAGCGCGCTGGCGCTGGGGCTGGTCTGGACGACCCGGCGGGTGCTCGTCTGGGCGCTGGTCGCCGCGTTCTTCGCGGTCGCCCTCAAGCCCCTGGTCGACGGCGTGGAACGGCGGTTCGTGCGGCACCGCGCGCTGGCCACCCTGCTGGTCTTCGTGGCCGCCTTCGTGCTGCTCGCCGCGCTGGCCGCGGTGATCGTGCTGCCGCTGCTGGACGAGCTGGCCCGGTTCGCCGATCGCGCCCCGGACCTGGTGCGCGAGGCCCGGGCCGGCCGGGGCCAGCTCGGCGAACTGCTGGACCGGTTCCACCTGCGGCGGTACGCCGACGCCCACGCCGACCAGTTCCAGCGCTACGGCAGCCGGCTCGGTGAGCCGGCGGTCGGTGTGGTCCGGGGCGTGCTGGAGCTGGTGGCCGGCGTGGTGACCGTGGTGGTGCTGGCGTACCTCATGGTGCTGGAGGCCCCGAAGATCATCGCCGGTACGCTGACGCTGCTCGGCGACGGCGCCGCGGAGCGGTTGCGCCGCATCGGTCGGGACTCCTCCCGCACCATCACCGGCTACCTCACCGGCAACCTGTTGATCAGCGTGATCTGCGGCGGCCTGACCTTCCTGGTGCTCTTCGTCGCCGGGGTGCCGTTCGCCGCGGTGATCGCCCTGGTGGTCGCCGTTGCCGACCTGATTCCGCTGGTCGGGGCGACGATCGGGGCGATCGTCGCGGCCGGGGCGGGATTCCTGCACTCCCCCACCACCGGGGTGGTGGTGCTGGTCTTCTTCGTGGTCTACCAGCAGGTGGAGAACTACCTGATCTACCCGAAGATCATGCGCCGGGCGGTCTCCGTCAACGAGGTGGCGGCGCTGCTGGGCGCGCTGCTCGGGGTGTCGCTGCTGGGCGTGGTCGGCGCGCTGCTCGCCATTCCGATGGTGGCGGCCCTGCAGCTCATCCTCCGCGAGGTGGTCCTGCCCCGCCAGGAGGCCCGCTGACCGGCCCGCTGAGCGGTTCGCGCGGGCCGGGGCGGCGCTCCGGGGATGCGGCCGGGCGGATCGGCGCCGCTCGCGCTACTCCGCCCGGCGCTGGGCGGGCCCCGGGACCGGGGTGTCCGAGAAGGCGGCCACCGTGCGGTCGGCGTACGCGCTGACGTCGCCGGTCTCCATCGGGCCGTCCCAGGTGGTGGGCAGCGGCAGCGGCACGGCCGGGTTGACCCGGCGGACGATCTCGTTCAGCGCGGTCTCCGCGTCACCGACCCAGAGGTGCTTGGCGCCGGGCACCCCGACCACCTCGGCCTGCGGGACGGCCGCGAAGCGCCGCCGGGCCTCCTCGGGGCGCAGGTAGTCGTCGAACTCGGGCACCAGGGCGGTGAGCGGGCGGCCCGAACCGGCCCAGACGGTCAGGTCCTCGGGTTGGGAGAAGCGCAGCGGCGGGGAGAGCAGGATGGCCCCGGCGATCGCCGGGTCGCAGCCGTACTTCAGCGCCAGGTCGGTGCCGAACGACCAGCCGACCAGCCAGATGTTCGGCAGCTCGTGGAACTCGGCGTACTCGATGGCGGCGGCCACGTCGAAGCGCTCGCCGACCGCGTTGTCGAAGGCGCCCTCGCTGGTGCCCCGGACGCTGCTGGTGCCCCGGGTGTTGAACCGGAGCACCGCCAGGTCGGCCAGGGCGGGCAGCCGCCACGCCGCCTTGCGGAACACGTGGCTGTCCATCATTCCGCCGTGGGTGGGCAGCGGGTGCAGGCAGACCAGGGTCGCGACCGGCTCCCGGTCCAGCGGCCGGGCCAGCTCGCCGACCAGCCGCAGCCCGTCGGCGGTGTGCAGCTCGATGTCCTCCCGCCGGCCGGGCAGGATCGACGACGCACGGATCGCGGTGCTCACCGCCCCAGTCTCCCGCGCCGCCGCCCGCGCCGCCCGCCGGGGCGCAAACAGGGTGATCCAGATCGCTCAGCCGTGCCGGGGGGCGCCCCGGCCGCGCTGCAGGTTCGGCCCGCGCCGGTCGCGCGCCCGCCAGCAGCCGCTGTGCCAGTGCCGCCGGTCGGTCAGGTCGCCCCGCCCGTCGGCCGGCCACGCCACCACGTGCGCCACGCCCGGACGGATCTCCTGGTCACAGCCGGGACAACGGTACGTCTTGACCGACGCCCCGCCGCTGATCCCGCGTACCTGCCACTCGCCGTCGCGCCACTGCTGGACGGTCGGCACGCCCTGACGTACCCGCTCGGAGTCCAGCTGGGTGGTCTCGTCCCGGCGGGGACGGTTGCGACGGGGGCTCACGGTCACCAAGCGTACGGTCCGCCGGCCGGGCCGGCCCGGGTCGGGCGGCCCGGCCGGCGGATCTCACTTCCAGGTCTCCGGGTCGGTCAGGTCCTTCGCCACCCGCGTCCCGGCCAGCACGGTCGCCATGTCGGCCTCGGTGAAGCCCGGCTTGTCCTTTAGGTAGCCGTCGGTCCACGGACCGCCCACGTCGGCGGTGAGGTGTGCCTTCGGGATGCCGAGCAGCTCCAGCTTCGTGCCAGCCGGGTAGAGGTAGGCGGGACGCCCACCCACCGTGCGGTTGCTCTCGGTGGTGCTCGCCGAAATCTGCGCCCCGTACAGCAGCTCGACCCACATGGTCGCCGACGACCCCCGCACGACGGTGAGCTGGACCTTGAGACCGTTCGGGAAGGCGGGGGCATCGACGGAGCAGGCGGTCACCTCCGCGCCCGGGGGCAGCGCGCCCAACCGCAGGGGTGCGTCGCACCGGCGTGCCTCACCCCAGCGGAGGGCATCCACGGCCCTGGCCAGTACGCCTCGGTCGGTGCCGCCGAGCATGCTCGCCCGGGCGTACAGGCCGGGCACGGGCTGCCAGCCCTTGACCAGACCGCCGGCCCCGTTGCGGAACGGCCGGACCACGCCGTCGAAGGTCACCGGGACCGCGCCCTGCTCGGCGGGGAGGCCGTCGAGCAGCAGTTCGTCGACCGCCCGCGCGGAGGGGCTCACCTCGACCAGGACCGCCCGGTCGCCCCCGGCGCTCAACCGGATCGACTCGACCCGGTTCGCGCCGTACACCGCCCAGGACAGGTAGCGGGCCCGGCCGGTGTCCACGCCGACGTGCAGCACTCGGGTGTCGGTGCCGACCAGGTCGGGGCGCTGGGCGGCCCCGGGCACCCCGTCGGCGCGCGGCGGCACCGGGGCGACGTCGGCCGGCGCGGCCGCGTTCCAGGGCAGCCGCCCGCCGAGCCCGCCCGGGTCCGCGCCGGTCACGCCGGCGAAGCCGACGACCCCCACCAGGGCCAGGGCGGTGCCGGCGGCGGACCGCCGGCGCAGTTGCCGGCGGCGGCCCCTCGCGCGGGACTCCCGCAGCAGCCGGTGGGTGTCGGTCTCCCCCTCGGCGCGCTCCCGCAGCACCGAGGTGATCCGCTGGTCGAGGTCGGTCACGGCCGGCTCCCGTTGGTCGTCGGGACGCCGCAGCGCTCCCGAAGGTGGGCGAGCGCCCGCATCGCGTGGGTGCGGACGGTGACCGGCGAGCAGTCGAGGATCTGGGCGATGGTGACGTCGTCCAGGTCCTCGTAGTAGCGCAGCACCAGCACGGCGCGCTGACGGTCGGGCAGGGCGAGGATCAGCCGCCACATCGCGTCCCGGTCGGCCGCCTCCCCGCCGAGGTCGCCCCGGTGGGCCCGCTCGCCGAAGGTGTCCACGGCCAGCTCGCGGTTCGACCGGCGCCGCCACCAGGACCGGTTGGCGTTGACCAGCATCCGGCGCACGTACACGTCGGGCCGGTCGGCCCGGACGATCTTCCGCCAGTGCACGTACGCGCGGGCCAGCACGTCCTGGGTCAGGTCCTCGGCGCGGTGCTCGTCGCCCGTCAGCAGCCGGGCGAGGCGCAACAGGGCCGGGCCGCGGCTGCCGACGTACTCCTCGAAGGTCACACCCTCAAGACGCCGTCACCGCCGGCCCGTGTTGACCCGGGTCAGCGATTGGTGTGGTCGCGGAACCCACGGCCGCTCTTGCGGCCCAGGTAACCCGCGGTGACCAGGTGTTCCAGCAGCGGCGCGGGGGCGAAGCCCGGCTCGCGCAGCTCCAGGTAGAGCTCCCGCTGAATGGCCAGCGAGACGTCCAGCCCCACCACGTCCAGCAGCTCGAACGGGCCCATCGGGTAGCCGCAGCCGAGCTTCATGGCGTGGTCGATGTCGTCGGCCGTCGAGTAGCTGGCCTCCAGCATCTTCACCGCGTCGTTGAGGTACGGGAAGAGCAGCGCGTTGACGATGAAGCCGGACCGGTCGCCGCAGACCACGCCGGTCTTGCCCAGCGCCGCGCAGACCGCGCGGGCGGTGGCCGTGGTCTCCGCCGAGGTGCGGATGGTCTGCACGATCTCCACCAGCGGCATGATCGGCGCCGGGTTGAAGAAGTGCAGGCCGATCACGTCGGCGGGACGCTGGGTGGCCATCGCCACGTCGATCACCGGCAGCGACGAGGTGGTGGTGGCCAGCACGACGCCCGGCTTGCAGATCTCGTCGAGGCTGGCGAACAGCGCCTTCTTGACGCTCAGCTCCTCGACCACCGCCTCCACCACGAGGTCGACGTCGACCAGGTGCTCCAGGGTCGCCGACCAGGTGACCCGGCCCAGCGCCGCGTCCCGGTCGGCCTCGCTGAGCTTGCCCCGCACCACGCCCTTGTTCAGCGAGGTCTTCACCGTCTCGCAGACCTTCGCGGACTTCTCCGCGCCCCGGGTCACCGAGATGACCTCGTAGCCGGCCTTCGCGAACACCTCGATGATGCCGGTGGCCATGGTCCCGGAGCCGACCACGCCGACCTTGGCGATGGCTCGCGCGCCGTCGGCGAGCGCGGCGCCCGTCGCGACCGGCGTCTGCTCGTCGGGTACGACGACCGGGGAGCCCGGCCGCTCGTAGGTGTAGAAGCCGCGACCGGACTTCCGGCCGAGCAGCCCGGCGGTGACCATCTGCTTGATCAGTGGCACCGGGGCGTGCCGGCGGTCCCGGCCGCCGCGCCGGTACATGGTGTCCAGGATCTCGTACGCGGTGTCCAGGCCGATCAGGTCCATCAGCGCGAGCGGGCCCATCGGCAGGCCGCAGCCCAGCTTCATGGCGGCGTCGATGTCCTCGCGGGTGGCGTACCGCGCCTCGAACATGCTCACCGCGTGGTTCAGGTAGCCGAAGAGCAGCGCGTTGGCGATGAAGCCGGCCCGGTCGCTGATGGTCACGTCGACCTTGCCGAGCCGCTCGCAGAGCGCCTCCACGTCGGCCACCACGTCCGCCGAGGTGACCACGGTGCGGACCACCTCGACCAGCTTCATCACCGGCGCCGGGTTGAAGAAGTGGATGCCGATGACCTGGTTGGGGCGGGTGGTGGCCACCGAGATCTCGGTGACGCTCAGCGACGAGGTGTTGGTGGCGAGGATCGCCTCGGGCTTGCAGACCCGGTCCAGCTCGGCGAAGATCCGCTGCTTCAGGTCCAGGTGCTCGGGGACCGCCTCGACGACCAGGTCCACCGAGTGCAACGCGTCCAGCCCGACCTGGAAGTCGACCCGGCTCAGCAGCGCGTCCCGGTCTGCCTCGGCGAGCTTGCCCCGGGCCACCGCGCGGTCGGTCGAGCCGGTCAGGGTGGCCCGGCCGCGCTCGAGGGCGGTCGGGGAGATCTCCACCGCGACCACGTCGATGCCGTTGCGGGCGAACACCTCGACGATGCCGGCACCCATGGTGCCCAGACCCACCACACCTACCCTGGTGAACTCGCGCGCCACGACCGGCCTCCCCTTGGTTGACTCCGCCGCTGTCGACATGAACGGCCGCTAAGGTTATGCGCCGGAGTCTGCCACGTGACGCTGTGTTGTCGAGACGCCGTGGGATATTTCACGCACCGCGCCTCACCCGGCGGCGTTCTCCCCGGCCAGCGCCAACAGTTCGGCGACGAACTCGGCCGGCCGCTCCAGGTGCGGGCTGTGCCCGCAGCCCGGCAGCACCACCTCCCGGTACGACCCGCCGGCCGCCGCGTACCGGTCCAGCACCGCCCGGGTCTGGCCGACCATCGGCTGCGGTGGGCACTCCTCCGCGCCGGGCCAGCCGGGCACCACGCCGAGCTGACCGAGGTACGCCAGGTCGAACAGCGAGGTGTCCGAGACGATCACGTCGGCGTCGCCGCGTACCCAGGTCACCGGCGGCTTGGCCGCGACGGCGACCAGCTCGTCGGCGAGCCGGAAGTGGGCCGGGGCCAGCGCGTTCAGCACCCCGCGCCGGCCCGCCGCGGTGCCCGGCCAGTGCGCCGAGGTGACCGCCGTACCCGGATAGTTGTCGTCCCCGGTGGCGGTGGTGAGCATGCTCTCCAGCAGCAGGTCCTCGTCCGCCCCCAGCGACGCCGGGTCGGCCACGTACGCCGAGCGCAGCACGTTCCGCGGGCTGGTCGGACCGTCCGCGCCCCGGTCCTGCGCGGCGAGGCGGGCGATGAAGTCCGGGTTCGCGCCGCCCGCGCCGGTGCCGGCGAAGTCGGGCGTGGTGGGCGTGCCGTCGAGGTCGCGGGTGCCGCCGAAGCCGTACGGCGAGACCGGCGCCTCCAGCAGCAGCCCGGCGACCCGCTCGGGGTGGTCGACGAGCAGGCGCAGGGCCACGCCGCCGCCGAGCGAGTGCCCCACCACCACCGGCCGGGCACCGGGTCGGAACAGCCCGGGGACGTCGAGCAGGGCGGCCACGTCGTCGGCGAAGTCGGTCAGCCCGCGGGTGGCGTCGACCGGGGCGCGGTCGGTCTCGCCGTAGCCGCGCAGGTCCGGTGCGACCACCCGGAGGCTGTCCGGCAGCCGGCGCAGCAGCGGCTCCCAGAACGCCGAGGACGAGACGTTGCCGTGCACGAGCAGCACCGGCACGCCGTCCGGCCGGCCGGCCACCCGGACCGCCTGGGTGATGTCGTTGGCCTGGACGGTCTGCCGCGCGCTCTCCATCCGCGCATGCTGGCACGCCGGCCCGGCCCGGGCCATGTGCCGGATCCCCACCCCGGACGGCCCGCGGGTGTGCCCCGCCGCCCCGGTCAGCCGTTGAGATCGGCGGCGAGCGGCACGGCGTCGCCACCCGGCGCGACCGGCTCGGTCGCCTCCACCGGCCGGCGCTGCGCGGGCACCGGCAGCGGCAGGGTGGGCCGGTGGTCGCGGCGCGGCAGCCCGAAGTGCAGCCCGACCGGGTCGGTCCGGGCCACCCCCGGGTCGAAGAAGCGCAACTCGGTGCGGCCGAGCCGGACCAGGTCACCGTCGGTCAGGTGGATGGTGCCGGCGATCCGCTGGTCGTTGCGCCAGCTGCCGTTGGTGGAGCCGAGGTCGGTCAGGGCGACCCCCTCGGCGGTGAGCTGGACCGTGGCGTGCCGGCGGCTGAGGTGCGGGTCGGCCAGCACGATATCGACGGTGGGCGCACGGCCGATCACCTGCGGGTCCCGCCGGACCCGGAAGCTCAGCCCGCGCATCGTTCCCGCCGCCACGGTCAACAGCGGCATCAATTCCGGGTGCTCCTCCATGGATTTCTCGCCTTCTGCCCCCACGATCGCCCCCGCGCCAGCCTGCCACCTCACCGTATCGGTCTCCACCGCCGCCCGGTCAGCTCGATGACTCCGGGTAGTCACCTCCCGTTCGCCGTTCGGGCGGGCGACCGCGGCGGGTAAGCCCCTCCCCCCGACCTGTTTCCGGCGGCCCCGCCGACACCTACCGGTGAGTAGGGCTCAGGTCTAGACTTCGGCCATGACGGCTGTGCATGTCCCGGGCGCCCCCACCATCTCCGCCGGCGACCTGATCTCCACCAGCCCGGCGACCGGCGCGGAGGCCGGCCGGTTCCCGGTGGCGACCGAGGCGGACGTGCACGACGCGGTGCAGCGCGCCCGGACGGCCGGCGAGTGGTGGGCCGGGCTCGGTTTCACCGGCCGCCGGGAGCGGCTGCTGCGCTGGCGGGGTGTGCTCGCCCGCCGGATCGAGGAGCTGGCCGAGCTGGTGCACACCGAGGGCGGCAAGCCCGTCGGGGACGCCGTCGTCGAGATCCTCACCGCCCTGGAGCACATCGACTGGGCCGCCCGCAACGCCCGGCGCGTGCTCGGGCCGCGCCGGGTCCGCACCCGGCTGATCCTCGCCGAGTTCACCGGCCACCTCGAATACCAGCCGTACGGGGTGGTCGGCGTGATCGGGCCGTGGAACTACCCCGTCTTCACTCCGATCGGCTCCGCCGCGTACGCCCTGGCCGCCGGCAACGCCGTGGTCTTCAAGCCGAGCGAGTACACCCCCGCCGTCGGGCAGTGGCTGGTGGACCGCTTCGCCGAGGTGGTGCCCGAGCAGCCGGTCTTCCAGGCGGTGCACGGCCTCGGCGACGTGGGCGCCGCGCTCTGCCGCTCCGGGGTGGCCAAGCTGGCCTTCACCGGCTCCACCGCCACCGCCCGGAAGGTCATGGCCGCCTGCGCGGAGACGCTCACGCCGGTGCTGCTGGAGGCCGGCGGCAAGGACGCCATGATCGTCGACGCCGACGCGGACCTGGACGCCGCCGCCGAGGCGTGCGTCTGGGGCGCGTTGACCAACGCCGGCCAGACCTGCATCGGCATCGAGCGGGTCTACGCCGTCGACCAGGTCTTCGACGCCTTCGTCGACCGGGTGGTGGCCAAGGCCGGCCGGCTCACCGTCGGCCCTGACGGTGCGGACATCGGCCCGATCACGATGCCCTCGCAGGTCGATGTCATCCGCCGGCACATCGAGGACGCCGTCGCCCGCGGCGGCCGGCCGGTGCTCGGCGGCCCCGACGCGGTCCAGCCGCCGTACGTCCACCCGACCGTGCTCGTCGACGTGCCGGAGGACTCCGCCGCCGTGCGGGAGGAGACCTTCGGCCCGACGGTGACCGTCAACCGGGTCCGCGACGTGGACGAGGCCGTCGAACGGGCCAACGCCCTGCCGTACGGCCTGGGCGGTTCGGTCTTCGGCCGCAAGCGGGCGGTGGCCGTCGCGCGGCGGCTGCGTTCCGGGATGGCGGCGGTCAACTCGACCCTCACCTTCGCCGGGATGTCCACCCTGCCGTTCGGCGGGGTCGGCGAATCCGGCTTCGGCCGCATCCACGGCGAGGACGGGCTGCGCGAGTTCGGCCGGGCCAAGTCCGTCACCCGCCGCCGGGCCCGCTCGCTGCTGCCGTCGATGACCTTCGAACGCACCCCGGCGGACGTCGCCCGCCTGGTCAAGGTCGCCAAGCTGATGTACGGCCGGGGCCGCTGACAGCGCCGGCCGCGCAGCTCAGCTCGGCGCCGTCGATACCGCGTGGCCCAGCTCGGCGCCGTCGATACCGCGAGGCTCAGCTCGGCGCCGTCGATGCCGCGAGGCTCAGCTCGGCGCCGTCGATGCCGCGAGGCCCAGCTCGTCGCCGTGACGCCCGGGCAGCTCAGAAGAGGGTCAGCTCGTCGCGCTCGATGCCGCGCAGCTTGTCGTAGTCGACCACCACGCAGCGGATGCCCCGGTCCGTGGCGAGCACCCGCGCCTGCGGCTTGATCTCCTGTGCGGCGAAGACGCCGGTGACCGGGGCGAGCAGCGGATCCCGGTTCATCAGCTCCAGGTAGCGGGTCAGCTGCTCCACGCCGTCGATCTCGCCGCGCCGCTTCACCTCCACCGCGACCGCGCCCTGGTTGGCGTCCCGGCAGAGCAGGTCCACCGGCCCGATCGCGGTCATGTACTCCCGCCGGACCAGGGTGAAGCCCGCACCGAGCGTCTGCGGATTGGCGGCCAGCAGCTCCTGCAGGTGCGCCTCCACGCCGTCCTTGCGCAGGCCGGGGTCCACCCCCAGCTCGTACGAGGTGTCCTGGAAGATCTCCTCCAGGGTGATCCGCAGCTCCTCACCGGCCTTGTTCACCACCCGCCACACCCCGGGGGCCTCCTCCAGCCGGCACGGCGGGCTCATCCAGTTCAACGGCTTGTACGCCCGGTCGTCCGCGTGGATCGACACCGAGCCGTCCGCCTTCACCATGAGCAGGCGGGTGGCCAGCGGCAGGTGTGCCGAGAGCCGTCCGACGTAGTCCACCGAGCACTTCGCAATCACCAACCGCACCCGACGAGGGTAGCCGAGCACCCGACCGCCGCCGACGAGCGCCACTGGCGTAGCGGTGCCATATTGAGATCGTGCTCGAAGTCCTCACCGGTTCCGGTCTCGCTGCCTCCGCCGGCCTGAACGCCTACATCCCGCTGCTGCTGATGGGTCTGCTGGCGCGCTACACCGACCTCGTCGACCTGCCCAGCGGCTGGCAGTGGCTGGGCAACGGATGGGTCGTCCTGATCCTCGCCGTGCTGCTCGCCGTCGAGGTGGTCGCCGACAAGGTCCCGGTCCTGGACCACGTCAACGACGTGGTGCAGACCCTGGTCCGGCCGACCGCCGGCGGTCTGGCCTTCGGCGCCGGCTCCAGCTCCGAGACCGTCACGGTCAGCGATCCGGACACCTTCTTCTCCTCGCACCAGTGGGTGCCGGTCGTGGTCGGCGTGCTGATCGCGCTCGGCGTGCACCTGCTCAAGGCCGCCGCCCGCCCGGTCATCAACGCGACCACCGCCGGCTTCGGCGCCCCGATCGCCAGCACCGCCGAGGACGCCACCAGCGCGGTGATGTCCGTGGTGGCGATCCTGCTGCCGGTGCTGGTGCTGGTCTTCCTGCTCGGATTGGTGTGGTTCCTCTTCTGGTTCCTGCGCCGGCGCAAGGACCGGCGGCGGGAGCGCGCGGCGGCGCGGGCCGCGGGGTTCCGGGTCTGATCGGCGCGCTTCTGCGTGCTGTGGTTGCGGTTGGCTGGCCCTCACCGCACCCAGCCAACGGCAGACCTCCACGCCATGCGGGTCCCCGGCAGCTGGGCGTTGCCCCGCCGCGAGATCTTGGCACCAAACGGCCCCCAGAGGGGCCGAAACCGTCCAAGATCTCCAGCACCCGCACCATCCCGACGGTGCGCACACCACGACGCGGGTGGGGATCAACAACGGGCGCGGCCCCCGACGGCGTGATCGTCCACCGATCCAACCTCGCAGCGATGGACAAATGCCTAGATTCATGGCAAGACGTTCAGAAGGAGGGCCGGAGAGATGACCGCGTCGATGGAAATGCCCCGGGTCCAGGAGTGCGCCGTCCGGTCCTGCGCCTACAACCACACCAACGACTGTCACGCGTTCGCCATCACGATCGGCAGCAGCGACCACGCCCACTGCCACACCTTCATCGAGCTGCCGATCCGTGGCGGTGTCGAGCAGATGGTCGCCCAGGTGGGTGCCTGCCAGCGGGCGGACTGCCAGCACAACGCGGACCTGGAGTGCCACGCGCCGGCGATCACCGTCGGCCCCGAGATGGACCTGGCGGACTGCCAGACGTACGTGAGCCGCTGACCGGGACGGGCCGCCAGCCGCCGGGCGAAGCCCGGTCGGACGGCGGCCCGACCTGTCCGGGCCGGGGCGCGACCCGGTTCACTCCAGGGCGTTGGCCTCGCGGATCACGGTGACCAGCTCGTCGATGATGCCGGTCAGCGCGAAGTCCTTCGGGGTGAAGACCCGGGCCACCCCGGCGGCCCGCAGCGCCTCGGCGTCCCCGGCCGGGATGATCCCGCCGACCACCACCGGCAGGTCGCCGCGCCCGGCGGCGCGCAGCCCGTCCAGCACGGCGGGTACGGCGGCCAGGTGCGAGCCGGAGAGCACGGAGAGGCCGACCAGGTCCACGTCCTCCTCGACGGCGGCCGCCACGATCTGCCCGGCGGTCAGCCGGATGCCCTGGTAGACGACCTCGAAGCCGGCGTCGCGGGCGCGTACCGCGATCTGCTCGGCACCGTTGGAGTGCCCGTCCAGGCCGGGCTTGCCGACGAGCAGCCGCAGCCGGCCGCTGCCCAGTTCCCGCGCGGTGGCGGCGACCCGCTCCCGGACCGGGGCGAGCCGGGCGTCGCCGCCGGCACCGGCCGCGCCGGCCAGCCCGGTCGGGGCCCGGTACTCGCCGAACACCTGGCGCAGCGCGCCGGCCCACTCCCCCGTGGTCACCCCGGCCCGCACGCATTCGAGCGTGGCGGCCATCAGGTTCGTGGTGGTCGCGGCGTCCGCGCGGAGCCGGGCCAGTGCCGCGTCCACGGCCGCCGCGTCCCGGTCGGCCCGCCACTGGCGTACGCCGCTGGCGGCGGCCGCCTCGACGGCCGGATCGACCTGCTCGATGGCCTCGGCGCCGGCCGCGGTCAGCGGCGACGGCTCGGTCTCGGTGAACCGGTTGACGCCGATCACCACGTCGGCACCGGACTCCATCCGTCGGCGCCGCTCGGCCAGCGAGGCGACCAGCGCACTCTTCAGGTAGCCGGATTCCACGGCGGTCACCACGCCGCCCATCTCCAGCACCTTGTCCAGCTCGACCCGGGCGCCGGTGACGATGTCGTCGACCAGCGCGGTCATCACGTGCGAGCCCTCGAACAGGTCCGGATATTCCAGCAGGTCCGACTCGTACGCGAGCACCTGCTGCATGCGCAGCGACCACTGCTGGTCCCAGGGGCGGGGCAGGCCGAGCGCCTCGTTCCAGGCGGGTAGCTGCACGGCGCGGGCCCGGGCGTCCCGGGAGAGCGTTACGCCGAGCATCTCCAGCACGATGCGCTGGATGTTGTTCTCCGGCTGGGCCTCGGTGAGGCCGAGCGAGTTGACCTGGACGCCGTAGCGGAAGCGGCGCTGCTTCGGGTTGTCGACGCCGTACCGGTCGCGGGTGATCTCGTCCCAGAGCGCACCGAATGCGCGCATCTTGGCGATCTCCTCGACGAAGCGCACCCCGGCGTTGACGAAGAAGGAGATCCGCTGGACCACGTCGCCCATCCGCTCGGCGGGCACCTGGCCGGAGTCGCGCACCGCGTCGAGCACGGCGACGGCGGTGGCCAGGGCGAAGCCGACCTCCTGCACCGGCGTGGCGCCGGCCTCCTGGAGGTGGTACGAGCAGATGTTGACCGGGTTCCACCGCGGCATCTCGCGCAGCGTGTACGCGATGACGTCGGCGGTGAGCCGCAGCGACGCGGCCGGCGGGAAGATGTACGTCCCCCGGGACAGGTATTCCTTGATGATGTCGTTCTGGGTGGTGCCGGCGCAGCGGGCCAGCTCCGCGCCCTGCTCGGCGGCGACCGTGCCGTAGAGGCCGAGCAGCCACATGGCGGGTGCGTTGATGGTCATCGAGGTGTTCATCTCGGCGAGCGGGATGCCGTCGACGAGGGCCCGCATGTCGCCGAGGTGGGCCACCGGCACACCCACCCGGCCCACCTCGCCGGCGGCCAGTTCGTGGTCCGGGTCGTACCCGGTCTGGGTGGGCAGGTCGAAGGCGACGGAGAGACCGGTCTGCCCCTTCGCCAGGTTGCGGCGGAAGAGCGCGTTGGTGGCCGCGGCGGAGGAGTGCCCGGCGTAGGTGCGCATCACCCAGGGCCGGTCGCGCTCCGGCAGCCGCCCGGGGGGAGCCTTCTCATCCATGCCCTTCTCACCCATGGCCGGAGTTTAAGTTACCGTTCAGTAAAACGGGCTGTGGAAAACCACACAGGTCCATGGCGCGGATCACCGGGTACGAGCGGCACGAGATGGCCGACACCACCACACCCCGGGCCCCCGCCGAAGTCGCGGACGTCGCACACTGGACGTCATGGATGACGAGCTCGCGATCTCCGTCCGGGGACTGCGCAAGGCGTACGGCGACAACGTCGCGGTGGGGGGCGTGGACCTCGACGTCCACCGCGGCGAGGTGTTCGCCCTGCTCGGCCCGAACGGCGCCGGCAAGACCACCACGGTGGAGATCCTGGAGGGCTACCGGCAGCGCGACGCCGGCGAGGTACGCGTGCTCGGCGCGGATCCGGCCCACCCCGATCCGCACTGGCGGTCCCGGGTGGGGATCGTGCTCCAGGGCACCGGGGAGTTCGACGAGCTGACCGTCGGCGAGGTCGTCCGGCACTTCTCCGGCTTCTACGCGGACGCCGACGACCCGGACAAGGTCATCGAGCGGGTCGGGCTCGGCGCCAAGGCGAAGGCCCGCACGCACACCCTCTCCGGCGGGCAGAAGCGCCGCCTCGACGTGGCGCTGGGCATCATCGGCCGTCCCGAGCTGCTCTTCCTCGACGAGCCGACCACCGGCTTCGACCCGGAGGCGCGGCGCGGTTTCTGGGAGCTGATCCGGGACCTGGCCGCCGCCGGCACCACCATCGTGCTCACCACGCACTACCTGGACGAGGCCGAGGCGCTGGCCGACCGGGTCGGCGTGATCGCCGCCGGCCGGGTGGTCGAGGTGGCCCCGCCGAACCGGCTCGGCAACCGGCAGGAGGCGCTGGCGACGGTCTCCTGGCGTACCCCGGACGGGACGCCGGAGCGCGCGGAGACCGCGACGCCGACGGCGCTCGTGGCGGAGCTGGCCGCGCGCTTCGGCGGCGAGGTGCCCGGCCTCACCGTGACCCGGCCGACCCTGGAAGACGTCTACCTGACGATGATCGGACACTCATGACGACCACCACGAAGCCGGCCGCTCCGGTGGCCGCCGCCCCGGGCCGCCGCCCGGGCGGGGCCGCGCTCGCCCTGCGACAGGGCCGGCTGGAGATCACCCAGTTCCTGCGCAGCCGGGAGTCCGTCGTCTTCACGATGGGCTTCCCGATCATCATGATCCTGATCTTCGCGTCGATCTTCGACGGGACGATCGGCAACGGCGTCAAGTTCACCCAGTACTTCATCACCGGCATGATCGCGACCGGCCTCATGACGGTCAGCTTCCAGAACCTCGGCATCTGGATCCCGATCGAGCGGGACCGAGGCGTGCTCAAGCGCTACCGCGGCACCCCGATGCCGAAGTGGGTCTGGTTCGCCGGCAAGGTGCTCATGGTGGTGGCGATCGGCGTCGCGGAGACCGCGCTGCTGCTCGTGGTGGCCGTGCTGCTGTTCGACCTGGAGCTGCCGGGCACCGCCGCCAGGTGGGCGACCTTCGGGTGGGTCGCCGCGCTCGGCGTCACCGCCTGCACCCTGTGCGGCATCGCCATCTCGTCGCTGGCCCGCACCGCCCGCAGCGGCTCGGCCGTGGTCACCCCGGTCTCGCTGGTGCTCCAGTTCATCTCCGGCGTGTTCTTCGTCTTCACCAGCCTGCCCACCTGGATGCAGCAGGTCGCCGCGCTCTTCCCGCTGAAGTGGATGTGCCAGGGACTGCGTGCGGTCTTCCTGCCGGACAGCTTCGGGGCGCAGGAGCCCGGCGGCTCGTTCGAGCTGGGCAAGGTCGCCCTGGTGCTGGGCCTCTGGTGCGTGATCGGCCTGGTGCTCTGCCTGACCACCTTCCGCTGGACCACCCGGCGCGACGGCTGACACCGGACGGGCGCCCCCGACCGCCGTGGCCGGGGGCGCCCGTGCTCCGGCTCAGTACGCGTAGAAGCCCTGGCCGGTCTTCCGGCCCAGGTCGCCGGCGGTGGCCATGCGCTGGAGCAGCTCCGGCGGGAAGAACTTCTCGTCCGCGGTGTCGGTGTAGATGTTCTTCGCGGCGTTGAGCAGCACGTCCACGCCGGTCAGGTCGACCGTGGCCAGCGGACCCATGGCGTGGCCGAAGCCCAGCTTGCAGGCGGTGTCCAGGTCCTCGGCGGAGATCACCCCGGCCTCGACCAGCTTGACCGCCTCCATGGCGAGCGCGCAGATCAGCCGGGTGGTCACGAAGCCGGCGATGTCCCGGTTGACCACCACCACGGTCTTGCCGATCTCCTCGGCGAACGCCTTCGCGGTGGCCAGCGCCGCGTCGCTGGTCTTGTAGCCGCGGACCAGCTCGCAGAGCTTCATCATCGGCACCGGCGAGAAGAAGTGCGTGCCGACGACCGACTCCGGCCGTTCGGTGGCGGTGGCGATCTGGGTGACCGGGATGGCCGAGGTGTTGGTGGCCAGCACCGCGTCGGACTTGCAGATCTTGTCCAGCGCGCGGAACACCTCGTGCTTGATCTCGATCTTCTCGAAGACCGCCTCGACGACGATGTCCGCGTCCGCCGCCGCCTCCAGCTCGGTGGTCGGGGTGATCCGGGCGAGGGTCGCCTCCACCTCGGACGCCTCGATCTTCCCCTTCTCGGCGAACTTCGTCAGCGACTTCCGGATGCCGTCGACGCCCCGCCCGGTGGCCGCGTCGTCGATGTCGCGCAGCGTCACCTGCCAGCCCGCCTGCGCCGCCACCTGGGCGATGCCCGAGCCCATCAGCCCCGCACCGACGACCGCGAGTCGACCCGCCATCTGCTTCTCCCTCGCCGTGTTCTGCAACGTCTGGGAGAACCCTACTTAACGAGGGATAAGCCCCGGCCGTCAGAGGGCGAGGTCGGGTTCCTCGGGCGCGGTGCCGCGTTCCACCGCCACGCCGAGCGCCCGCAGGTCGGCGACGAAGTCCGGGTAGCCGCGGTCGACGTGGTGCACGTGCGACACCTCGGTCACCCCGTCCGCGCGGAGCCCGGCGATGATCAGGCCGGCGCCGGCCCGGATGTCGGTGGCGCGTACCGGGGCGCCGGAGAGCCGCTCGCGGCCACACACCAGGGCGTGGTGGCCGTCGGTCCGGATGTCCGCGCCGAGACGCATCATCTCGTTGGCGAACATGAACCGCCCGTCGAAGATGTTCTCGGTGATCAGCGAGCCGCCCTCGCTCACCGCCGCCAGGCCGATCGCCATCGGCAGCAGGTCGGTGGCGAAGCCCGGATACGGCAACGTCACCACGTCCACCGCCCGGGGGCGTTCGTCCATCCGTACCCGGAAGGCACCGGCCCGGGTCTCCACCAGGCCGCCGGCCGAGACCAGCTTGTCCAGCGCGACCTCCAGGAAGGCCGGCTCCACCCCGGTGACCGTCACGTCGCCGCGGGTCATCGCGGCGGCGAACGCCCAGGTCCCGGCGACGATCCGGTCCCCCACCGTGGCGTGCCGCACCGGCGACAGCTCGGGCACCCCGACGACGTGCAGGGTGGACGTGCCGGCCCCCTCGATCCGGGCGCCCATCCGGCTCAGCATGGTGCAGATGTCCACGATTTCCGGCTCCCGGGCCGCGTTGTCGATCGTGGTGGTGCCCCGGGCCAGCACCGCCGCCATCACCAGGTTCTCCGTGGCGCCCACGCTGGGGAAGTCGAGCAGGATGTCGGCGCCACGCAGGCCGTCCGGGGCCTCGGCGATGACGAAACCGTGCTCACCGGAGATGGTGGCGCCCATCCGGGTCAGGCCGGCGATGTGCATGTCCAGGCCGCGCGAGCCGATGGCGTCCCCGCCGGGATGGGCCACCCGCACGTACCCGCGGCGGGCCAGCAGCGGGCCGAGCACGCAGATCGACGCGCGGAGCCGGCGGACCAGGTCGTAGTCGGCCTCGGCACCGGGCCGCTCCGGCACGTCGATCGCCACCGAGCGGGAACGCTCCACCCCACCCCCGGCCACCATCGGGTCGACCGGGTCGTCGGCGGCGAAGCGCACGCCGCAACCCAGCCGCCGGAGCACCTCCCCCATGATCGCGATGTCGGTGATCCGGGGCACGTTGGTGATCACACTGCGGCCGGGCGCGAGCAGCGCGGCGGACATCAGTTTCAACGCCGAGTTCTTCGCACCGACCACGTGCACGGTGCCGGCCAGCCGGGCCTCGCCGTGCAGCCGGATGACGTCGACGTCGTTGACCGCCGGATCACCGGCGTCGCCCGGCCCGACACCGGCCGACCAGCCGGGTGGGCCCGGCCGCGCCGGGATGGTCAGGTCCGGTATCCGTAGGCTGTGCGTCATGGCCGTCCACCTCACGCGCATCTACACCAAGGCCGGCGACGCCGGCATGACCAGGCTGAGCAACAACGAGCAGATCCCGAAGACCGACCCGCGGATCGCCGCGTACGCGGACGTCGACGAGTGCAACGCGGCGATCGGCGTCGCGCTCGCCCTCGGACAGCTCGACGACGAGCTGCGGGCGGTGTTGCAGTCGATCCAGAACGACATGTTCGACGTCGGCGCCGACCTGGCCACCCCGGTCGAGCCGGACCCGAAGTACCCGCCGCTGCGGGTGACCGAGGAGTACGTGGAGCGCCTGGAAGGCTGGTGCGACGAGTACAACGCACGCCTGAGCAAGCTCGACTCCTTCATCCTCCCCGGCGGCACCGCTGGCGCGGCACTGCTGCACGTGGCACGGACGATCGCCCGGCGCGCCGAGCGTGCGGCGTGGGCGCTGGTCACGCACGATCCGGACCGGACCAGCACCCTCCCGGCAAAGTATCTCAACCGGCTCTCCGATCTGCTCTTTATCCTGTCAAGAACGGCCAATCCGGACGGGGATGTGCTATGGGTCCCGGGCGGGAAGCGCTGACCGTCGGAGCACTGCACCACGTCGAGGTCTGGGTACCCGACCTGGCGGCAGCCAGGCACAGTTGGGGCTGGCTGCTGGGCGAACTCGGCTGGACGCCGTACCAGGACTGGCCCGCCGGCCGGTCCTGGCGGCTCGGCCCGACGTACCTGGTGCTGGAGCAGTCCCCGGCGCTACGCGGGCAGATGCACGACCGTCTCGCCCCGGGTCTGAACCACCTGGCCTTCCACGCCGGCCCGCCCGCCGCGGTGGACCGGCTGGTCGAAACCGCGCCCGCGTACGGCTGGGAACTGCTCTTCCCGGACCGCCACCCGCACGCCGGCGGCCCCCAGACGTACGCCGCCTACCTGAGCGACGGACAGGGGTACGAGGTGGAACTGGTCGCCTCCGTCGGCTGACCCCGGGGCGGGACGCCGCTATGGTGCGCCGGTGACCGGGAACCGAAACGTGGTGTACGCCGACGGCTGGAACGGAACGGTCGTCAACCCGCTGACCCGGACCGAAGCCGAGGCCCGCGACACGGCGGGCACCCCGTACGCCGTGCTGTTGCTGGCGGACGGCCGACCGGAGTGCGTGCTGACGGTGTCGTGGGGCGACGGCTTCTGCGGCACCACCCGCTTCGACCCGCTGGGGCGGCGGGTGGCTGCCGATGAGTGGCGCCAGGCCCCCGAGGGCAACCTCTTCCTGCGCCGCCGCCGCACCTGGCACGGCCCGGACGACGTCGGCGAGCACGAGTTCCCGCACGTGGCGGCCCGGCACAGCACCACGTACCGACTGGACGGGCGCCGACACGACATCGACGAGCCGGCGGGCGACCGGGGCGGCCGGCGGGACACCTCCGGGACCGGAGCTGCGCCCCGGACGCCCCGGCCGGCCTTCGGACGCTGGCACGATCTGCTCCGCGTGGACCACGGCAGCCGGCTCGTCGAGACCGCCGCACACGGGCTACCCGTGACCTCCGCCGACGAACCGCCCTGGCGGCCGCCGCGGCCGATGCGGCCCGGCGACCTCGAGGACCTGTTCGTGGACGGCGCAACGCGGACCGTCGGCGGCGGCGCCCAGCGGGCTCGGCTGGAGGTACGCCACGCCGGCGACCTCCACCTACCATCCGGTCGGTTGATCGCCACCGACCCGGCGTGGCTGGAGCACGACGCCGTCCCGTACACGGTCACCGTCCCGCCCGGCAGCTACCCGGTGACGCTCAGCCTGGCCCGGATCGGCGCGGACCCGCGCCACCTACGCGTGGCCGCCGCCCGGTTGGCCGTCACCGACCGACCGGTGCACGGCTGGGAGATGGCGCTACGACCGGGGCAGGACCCGCTCGACCTGGGCCACGACGAGTTCTTCGGGTTCGGCGTGGACGCCGGGATGGCCTGCTTCGTGGACGCCGACGAGGCCGAGCGCCGGCTCGACACGTGGCGGACGCTCGGGCTCGGCGACGAACCGTACCTGCGCGTCGAGGACGGGGGGATGGTGCTCTGGTTCAGCGGGTGGGGCGACGGTGCGTATCCGACCTGGATCGGGCGGGACGCCGCCGGCGAGGTGGTCTGCTTCGTCGCGGACATGCTGCTCTGATCCGGATACGCCGCTGGCCGACACCCGGGTTCGGGTGCCGGCCAGCGTTCGTTCGTGTGGTGTTGGTGGTCAGCTGTTCGTGTTGGTGGTCAGCTGTTCCAGTGGTGGGCGACGATGTCGGCGGCCTGCTGCTCCCACTGGGCGTAGGCGTCCGGGTAGGCCGACACCTGCACCGTCTGCGCGGCCTCGGTCAGCGGCATGTCCTGCCAGCCGTCGACCTGCTTCAGACCCTTCTCGAACGCCAGGGTCGAATACTCGGGGTCGGTGATCTGCTCCGGCGTGCCCCAACCCGAGCTCGGGCGCTGCTGGAACAGGCCCAGCGAGTCATGGTCGTTGCGGTCGCCGAGGTGGCCCAGGTTCTCCAGCTTCGACTCCTGCAGCGCGGTGGCGATCGAGATCACCGCGGCCCGCTCGGGCAGACCAGCCTTCTTCGTGGCGGCGATGA
>NZ_KQ058682.1 GCF_000982955.1 Micromonospora sp. HK10
GGCCGGCGCCGGTCCCACCCCGGGCGCCGGGGCCACCTCGGCCGCGCCGGGCGGATCGGTGCGGCCCAGCCCGAAGACGAGCGCCACCCCGGGCGCGGGCAGCCGCGGCGGCACCCGCACGAAGCCGGCCACCGCCGCACCGAAACCGACCACCGCCGCGCCCCGGCCGGCCACCCGCACGGTCACCGGCCCGAAGGTCAGCTACCAGTACGGCTCGCTGCAGGTGCGGATCACCCTGAGCGGCAGCCGGATCGTCGACGCCACCGCCCTCGGCCTGCCCGTCGGCGGGCAGTCCGGCCTGCGCAGCGACGACGTGCAGGCCCGCTACAGCGGCACCTCGGGCGAGGTGGTCGCCACGCAGAGCGCCGACCTCAGCACCGTCTCCGGAGCCACCTACACCAGCGACGCGTACCGGCAGTCGCTGCAGGCCGCCATCGACCGGGCCTGACCGGCGTGGACGCCGCGGCCCGCCCCGGGCTGCGCCGGGTCGAGCAGATCATGGGTACGGCGATCAGCCTCGACCTGGCCGACGACCTGCCCGCCGGCACCCTGCACGCGCTGGCCGAGGAGACCTTCGGCTGGCTTCGTGAGGTGGACGCGCGGTTCAGCACGTACCGGGAGGACAGCGAGGTGTGCCGGGTGGACCGGGGCGAGCTGCGGCCGGCGGAGGCGTCGGCCGACCTGCGGGCGGTGCTGGCGCGCTGTGCCGACCTGTGGCGGGAGACCGATGGCGCCTTCGACGCGTACGCCACCGGCCGGCTCGACCCGTCCGGCTACGTCAAGGGCTGGTCGGCGCAGGTCGCCTCGGACCGGCTGGTCGCCGCCGGCGCCCCGAACCACTGCCTGAACGCGGGCGGGGACGTCCGGGTACGCGGCCACTCCGCCACCGGCACCCCGTGGCGGATCGGCATCCGGCACCCGTGGGACCCGACCGCCACCTGCCTGGTGCTCGCCGGCACGGACCTGGCCGTGGCCACCGCCGGCAACTACGAACGCGGGCACCACGTGATCGACCCGCACCGCGGCGTACCGGCCCGGGGGTTGCGCTCGGTCACCGTGGTCGGCGCGGACCTGGGCGTGGCAGACGCGTACGCGACCGCCGCCATGGCGATGGGCGAGGCCGGCATCGGCTGGCTGGACCGCCTCCCCGCACCCTGGCAGCACGCCGTGATCACCGACAACGCCCGCCTCCTGCACTCCCGCACCCTGCCGCGCGGCGACTAGCGGACGGGGCGGTACAGGATGGCGGGGCGGGAGCCGGTGGGGCGGGGCCGGCCGGGGCGGGTGAACCAGGGCCGGGTGCCGGCCCAGCGGCGTGGGCGGCGGTGATGCGGTGCGGGTTCTCCCGTGCCGCCGGTGTGGCGGGCCGCGTCGTCCCTGGACATGGTCAACCCCCGCTCTGGGCGCGAGCGCGCCGTCACCGGTTCAACGAGCACGGCATCGGGAAGGTCGCTGTCCGCGCGCCGGTCGGATCAGCGGCCGCGCCGGGGCAGCGGGAGCTGACCGGGGAGCAAGTCGGGGGCGAGCGTGATGCCGGCCGCCCGGAGGGCCGCGATCAGCGCGTTCTGCACCAGGTACGAGTCGGGTAGCTGCCAGCGCGCCTGCTCCGGGGCGACCGCCCAGCGGACCGTCCCCTCGGGCAGCCGGGTCGGCGGCGCGGCGATCCACGAGCCGGGGCCGTGCCGGACCACGTGGAAGCAGTGCTCCAGCTCCGGGCGCAGCGGGTCGCCCGGGCGGACCAGGAACATCCACCGTCCGGTCGGGGTGACCAGGACCGGCCCCCGTACCCCGAAGCCGGCCGGGTGGGTCGCCACGGCGTCCAGCACCCGGCGGCCGAGCTGGGCGGCGACCTCCAGCACGTCGAACGAGCGCCCGGTGGGCAGCAGGATCCCGTGCGGCCGGTCCCGCCACCAGGTGGCCACCCGGGCGGGGTCGGCGCTCGCGGCGTGCTCCCAGTTCTCCAGGGCGGGATGGCAGCCGATTGTCGGGCAGCCGGCCCGACCGCAGACGAACCGGCGGTTGGCCAGGCAGGCGCCGGGGGTGACCGGCCAGCCGTGGGCGGCGTAGCGGACCGCGACCCGGCGCAGCCGGACCCGCTCCAGAGGCGACAGGTGAGCGACGCGTGGCCCGACATTCCCCCACATGTTGCCATCCCCTCTGCTCTTGAGCCCGGACACGCCCGCGTCACACGTCGAGCGCCGTCACTGCCGTAACCCGTGCTCGTTGAGCTGACGGAACGGCTCATGCAACTTGCACGGAAACTACGAGGACTGGCCGTACGGCTGACGCACAGACTGTGCGACCAGGGCAAACCTGGTGGACGTGGGGGGACCGTCCGCAACCGTGAGGGGGAGGAGCAGGGATGGACGAACTACCCATAGGCCGTCGGGTGGCCTACTGGCGTGGCCGGCGCAAGATGTCCCAGCAGGTCTTCGCCGACCGGCTCGGCAAGTCCAAGAGCTGGGTGGACAAGGTCGAGCGGGGGGTCCGGCGGCTGGACAAGTTCTCCGTCGTCTACGAGATCGCCGACATCCTCCAGGTCGACGTGCAGCTCCTGCTCGGCAAGGACCCGGAGCGGCGTACCGACGCGCTCAACTGCATCGACCAGGTCGAGGTCGAGGAGATCCGGGCCGCCCTGGAGCGGTACGACTCGATGAGCGCCTACTTCGACGCGGCGCCGTACCCGCCGCCGTTGACCGACATGCGCAAGGCGGTCAACCACGCCTGGCTCACCTACCAGTACGGCCGGTACGGCATGCTCACCCGCGCCCTGCCGAAGCTGCTGCGCGACGCCCAGGCCGGCGACGCCGGTTACGGCGGGGACGACGAGGGCCGGGAGGCCGCCCACCTGCTCGGGCAGGTCTACCAGATCGCCTCCTCGGTGCTGCGCAAGCTCGGCGAGTGCGACCTGGCCTGGCTGGCCGCGGACCGGTCGATGGCGGTGGCCCAGCGGGCCGACGACCCGCTGCTGGCCGGCGTGGCCACCACCCGGGTCTGCAACGCCCTGGCGGCGATGGGCCGCCCCCGGCCGGCGCTCGAACTCAACGTGCGGATCGCCAACCGGCTCGCCCCGGGCGGCGGCAACGACACCACCCCGGAACGCCTCTCCGTCTACGGCATGCTGCTGCTTCAGGGCGCGATGGCCGCCGCCCGGATCGGCGACTCCGCCACGGTCGACGACCTGCTCTCCGGCGCCAAGGAGGCGGCCGTCCTGCTGGGCGGGGACCACAACCACTACTGGACCTCGTTCGGGCCGACCAACGTGGAGCTGCACCGGGCCGCCGCCGCGGTGGAGCTCGGCGACGGCGGTCGGGCGGTGGAGACCCACCACCGGCTCGCCGAGCCGGCGTTCAACGCCCTGCTGCCCGAGCGCCGGGCGCACCACCTGCTCGACATCGCCCGGGGGTTCGCCCAGATCGGCGACGTCGCGAACGCCGGGGAGATGCTGCTGCGCGGGGACCGCCTGGCGCCCTCCGAGATCCGCTGCCGGCCGATCGCCCACGAGGTGATGTCGGAGTTGCTCCGTCGCACACGGGGTGCGCCGCCTTCGCCGATCGCGGAGTTGGCTGAGCACATGGGAGTCGGAGTATGAGCGGATGAGCGGTCCGCACACCAGCAACGGGCACCGGCGGGTGCTCTACGTCATCGCCTGCGGCTCGCCGCTGGCCCGTCACGTCGACCGGCTGGTCGACCTCGCCCAGCGGGACGGCTGGGAGGTCTGCGTGGTCACCACGCCGGACGGCGCGAAGTTCGTCGACCGGACCGCGCTGGCCCGGCAGACCGGCCATCCGGTCCGCACCCACTACAAGAACCCGGGCGACCCGGACGTGCTGCCCGTGGCGGACGCGATGATCGTCTGCCCGGCCACGGTGAACACGGTCAACAAGTGGGCGGCCGGCATCACCGACACGCTCGCCCTCGGGCTGCTCGTCGAGGCGCAGGGCCTCGGGGTGCCGATCGTGGCCGTGCCGTACACCAACTCGGCAATGGCCGCCCACCCGGCCTTCCGGGCCGGCGTGGCCCGGCTGCGCGAGTGGGGGGTCCAGGTGGTTCTCGGCGAGCACGTGGTGCCGCTGCACGCGCCGGGCACCGGCGAGCGGCACCTGGACGCCTTCCCGTGGTCGGCCGGCCTCGCGGCGCTGCGCGGCGCGCGGGCGCCGGTGGCCCCGGTCGGCTGAGCGGCCCCGGCACGGGCCGGCGGGCACCGTCCCGCCGGCCCGTTCCCGGCTGCCCGACGTGCTCGCGTCCGGGACGCGTCGCGGACAGGCGGCCCGGACCGGGCCCGGACGCCGGTAAGCTGGCCGGCCGTGAGCACAACCGGATCCGCGTTGACGGTCGCTGACGTGGTGGCCGCGCTCGACGCCCGCTACCCGCCGGCCTGGGCCGAGGAATGGGACCGGGTCGGCCTGGTGCTCGGCGAGCCCGCCAACCCGGTGCGCCGGGTCGCCTGCGTCGTCGACGTGGTGCCGGAGACGGTGGACGAGGCGCTGGCCGCCGGGGCCGACATGATCGTCGCGCACCACCCGCTGCTGCTGCGCGGGGTCTCCTCGGTGGCCGCCACCACGTACAAGGGGCGGATCGTCCATCGGCTGATCAAGGCGGACGTGGCCCTGTACGTGGCGCACACCAACGCCGACGTGGCCGACCCGGGCGTCTCCGACGCGCTGGCCGCCCGGTTCGGGCTGACCGGGCTGCGCCCGCTGCACCGCCCGCGTCCCGGCTCGCCGGCCGACGGCCCGGGGCGGGGCATCGGCCGGATCGGTGCGCTACCCACCCCGATGACGCTGGCCGAGCTGACCCGGCACGCCGCCGCGGTGCTCCCCGTCACCGCCTGGGGAGTTCGCGCCGCCGGGGATCCCGGGCGTATGGTTCGTAGCCTCGCGGTCAGCGGTGGCTCGGGGGACAGTTTCCTGGCCGAGGCGACCGCCGCCGGGGTGGACGCGTTCCTCACCGCCGACCTGCGCCACCACCCGGCCGGCGAGCACCTCGCCGCCGGTGGCCCGGCCCTGCTGGACGCCGCCCACTGGGCGACCGAACGACCCTGGCTGGACGACCTGGCCGCCCGGCTCCGGGCCGAGCTGGGCGTCGAGACCGTGGTGTCCGACCTGGACACCGACCCGTGGACCGTGCACGCCGCCGCGCCCCGACCGGACGACAAGGAGCCCCGACCGTGAAGGCTGACCCGAAGGTGCAGCGCCGCCTGCTCGACCTGCAGGCGCTCGACACCGCCCTCGCCCAGCTCGCCCACCGCCGCCGGTCGCTGCCCGAGCTGGCCGAGCTGGACGCCCTCGCCCGGGAACTGTCGGCGCTGGAGGACGAGCGGGTCCGGGCCCAGGTGGCCGTCGACGACCTGGACCGGGACATCGCCCGGCTGGAGAAGGACATCGACCAGGTCCGGGCCCGCAAGAGCAAGGACGAGGCCCGGCTGGCCGCGGGCAGCGGCCCGGCCCGCGAGCTGGAGGCGCTCCAGCACGAGCTGGTCTCGCTGAACCGTCGGCAGGGCGACCTGGAGGACGCCGAGCTGGAGCTGATGGAGCAGCGGGAGACCGCGCAGGGCGTACTCGACGGGGTGGAGCGGCGGATCGCCGAGGCCCGGGACCGGCGGGCCGCCGCCGAGCAGCGGCGCGACGAGAGCCTGGCCGAGATCACCAAGGACGAGGAGTTCAAGCGCGGCGCCCGCCAGCCCCTCGCCGGTGACCTCCCGGCCGACCTGGTGGCCCTCTACGAGCGGATCCGCACGGACACCGGCCTCGGCGCGGCGCTGCTCACCGCCGGCCGCTGCGGCGGCTGCCGGCTGGAACTTTCCGGCGCCGACCTGGCCCGGATCCGCAAGGCCGACCCGGACGACGTGGTCCGCTGCGAGGAGTGCCGGCGGATCATGGTCCGGACCAACGAGTCGGGGCTGTAGCCCATGGCGGTGCGCGCGGTCGTGGTGGAGGCCGATGGCGGGTCCCGGGGCAATCCCGGGCCGGCCGGCTACGGCGCGGTGGTGCGGGACCCGGAAACCGGCGAGGTGCTGGCCGAGCGGTCCGCGGCGATCGGCACCAGCACCAACAACGTCGCCGAGTACCGGGGCCTGATCGCCGGGCTGGAGGCCGCCGCCGAGCTGGGCGCGGCGGAGGTCGAGGCGCGGCTGGACTCGAAGCTGGTGGTGGAGCAGATGTGCGGCCGCTGGCAGATCAGGCACCCGGGGTTGCGGCCGCTCGCCGCGCAGGCCGCCGGCCTGGTCGGCCGGTTCGAGCGGGTCCGGTTCAGCTGGGTGCCCCGGGAGCGCAACACGCACGCCGACGCGCTGGCCAACGCCGCCATGGACGCGGCGGCCGGCGCACCGCCGGCCGCAGTGTCGCCCCGGACCGCCGAGCCGCCGCGCGAGGTCGCCGGCCCCGACTCGCCCGCGCGGGCGGCGGCCCGCGAGGTGGCCGCCCGCGCCGCCGTCGGCCGGGCCACCGGCACCGACCCGGCCACCACCCCGGCCTCCTGGGAGCCTCGGCCGACCGAGGAGGGCACCCGGCTGATCCTGGTCCGGCACGGCGAAACCGAGCGCACCGTGCAGAAGCGCTACTCGGGGCGGGGCGACGTGGCGCTGACCGACCGCGGCCGGGCCCAGGCCCGGGCCACCGCGGCGCGGGTGGCCGCGCTGGCGCCGTCGGTCGCGGCCGTGGTCAGTTCGCCGCTGTCCCGGTGTACGGCGACCGCCGAGGCGATCGCCGCGCTGGTCGGTGACCCGCCGGTCCGGGTCGACGATGACCTGATCGAGTGCGACTTCGGCGTCTGGGAGGGGCGCACCTTCGCCGAGGTGCGCGCGGACTGGGCGGGCGAGCTGGACGCCTGGCTCGCCTCCACCCGGGTGGCGCCGCCCGAGGGCGAGTCGTTCGCCGCCGTCGCCGAGCGCACCGGGCGGGCGGTGGACCGGCTGCGCCGGGCGTACCCGGGGGAGACCGTGGTGGTGGTCTCCCACGTCTCGCCGATCAAGCTGGTGCTGCGCGACGCGCTGGCGGCCGACGACTCCTTCCTGCACCGGCTCTACCTGGACACCGCCGGCATCTCGGTGCTGGACCTGTACCCGGACGGCGGCGTCGCGGTCCGCTCGGTCAACGACACCGCACACCTGAACGACATCTGAGCACCCGCCGCCCGCGCCCCGGCCGCCGCACGCCCGCGCCCCGGCCGCCGCGCGGCCGGGGCGCGACCTGACGTGGGGCCGCCGGGCCGCCGCCGTTCGGCGCACGCGGGCCGCCGCTCGGCGCACCACGGTCGTTCCGCCGAACGTGACCGCGCTCACAGGGTCGTAGCCTCCGGCCGTCACATGGCAAGTCACTACTTCCCGGAGGTGTGTCACATGGCTGCACCAGAACCGGAGGCGCCGACACCGGCGCGATCCAGGGCGAAGGATCACAGCCCGTGGAACTGGTTGCTCTTCATCCCGATCGTGGTGCCGCTGATCCCGGCCTTCTTCAACGCCGACTCACCCCGGCTGTTCGGTTTCCCGCGCTTCTACTGGCTGCAACTGGTCTGGATCCTGCTCGGCGTCGGCACCACGACGCTGGTCTACCAGATGACCAAGAAGCGGGGTGACCACTGATGTGGCGGGATCACCTGACCGAGATCATCGTCTTCACGCTGCTCTTCCTGCTGGTCAGCGCGATGGGGTTCGTGGCGGCCCGGTGGCGGGCGCCGCGCGACATGGCGCATCTGGACGAGTGGGGTCTGGGTGGGCGCAGCTTCGGCGGCTGGATCACCTGGTTCCTGGTCGGCGGTGACCTCTACACCGCGTACACGTTCGTGGCGGTGCCGGCGCTGATCTTCGGGGCCGGGGCGGCGGGCTTCTTCGCCGTGCCGTACACGATCGTCATCTACCCGCTGGTGTTCCTGGTGCTGTGCCGGCTCTGGTCGGTGTCGCACCGACACGGCTTCGTGACCCCGGCCGACTTCGTCCGCAACCGGTTCGACTCGCCGATCCTGGCGCTGCTGGTGGCGATCACCGGCATCGTGGCGACGATGCCGTACATCGCGTTGCAGCTGGTCGGCATCGAGGCGGTGCTCAAGACGATGGGCGTCACCGGGGAGAGCGCGCTGGCCCGGCACCTGCCGATCATCATCGCGTTCGCCATCCTGGCGGCCTACACGTACCAGTCCGGGCTGCGCGCGCCGGCGCTGATCGCCTTCGTCAAGGATTCGCTGATCTACATCGTGATCCTGGTGGCGGTCGTCTACCTGCCGTACAAGCTGGGCGGCTGGGGGAGCATCTTCGACGCGGCCGACGCGAAGTTCAAGGCCAGTCCGGCGCCCGGCGACGGCATCCTGCTCAACGCCAACAACCAGCTCCAGTACGTCACCCTGGCGTTCGGTTCGGCGCTGGCGCTGTTCCTCTACCCGCACAGCATCACCGGCGTGCTGGCCAGCCGGAACCGCGACGTGATCAAGCGGAACATGTCCGCGCTGCCGGCGTACAGCCTGCTGCTCGGCCTGATCGCGCTGCTCGGCTACATGGCCATCGCGGCGAACGTGAAGCCGCTGCCCGGTGCCAAGGCCGGCAGTGTGGACGGCAACACCGTGGTGCCGTTGCTCTTCGACAGCCAGTTCCCGGACTGGTTCGCGGGCGTGGCGTACGCGGCCATCGGCATCGGCGCGCTGGTGCCGGCGGCGATCATGTCGATCGCGGCGGCGAACCTGTTCACCCGCAACATCTACAAGGAGTACCTGAAGCGGGACGCCACCGCGGCGCAGGAGGCGAACGTCTCGAAGATCACCTCGCTGGTGGTGAAGGTCGGGGCGGTGGCCTGCATCGTCTTCCTCGACCCGCAGTTCTCCATCGACCTCCAGCTCATCGGCGGCGTGATCATCCTGCAGACGCTGCCGGCGGTGGCCCTGGGCCTCTACACCCGCTGGTTCCACCGGGGCGCGCTCATCGCCGGCTGGGTGGCCGGCATGGGCCTGGGCATGTGGATGCTCTACCAGATCGGGAACCCGGCCACCGGCAAGAAGCACTTCGCCGGTTCGGCCTTCCCGCTCTCCGAGTTCGGCTTCGACACCAAGAAGACGATCTACGTGGGCATCGTGGCGGTGCTGGTCAACCTCGCGGTGGCCGCGCTGCTGACCCTGGTGCTGCGGGCGGTCAAGGTGGCCGACGGGGTGGACGGCACCACCCCGGACGACTACTTCGCCGACGAGGGGGACCCGCGGGTCGTCCCCGGCACCGAGCGTGACGCCGACTCCGCCCGGGAGCCGGTCGCCTGAACCGGCCGAGGCCCCCGGGACGCCCACCGCGCCCGGGGGCCTCGCCGTGTCCTGCCGGCCCGCGACGTGACGCGGCCCGGCGGGAAGGTCAGCGGCGGCGGTTGCGCGCGTCGAGCGCCTGGTTCAGGCGGTGCAGCAGCTCCGCCAGGTTGTCCCGGTCCGTGTCGGACCAGGTGGCGAGGATGTCGCCGTAGAGCCGGGTGCGGGCCGCCCGCACCGCGGCCATCCGTTGCAGGCCGGCCGGGGTGGGGGAGATCACCGTGCCGCGCCCGTCGGCCGGGTCGGGGGTACGCGCGATCAGTCCGTCCCGTTGCAGGGCGGAGACCTGCCGGGTGACCGTGGAGCCGTCCAGGTTGAGCCGGGCGGCCAGCGCCGACACGTTCTGCGGGCCGGCGCTGTCCAGGTGC
Source organism: Micromonospora sp. HK10 (assembly GCF_000982955.1). Classification (GTDB taxonomy): domain Bacteria; phylum Actinomycetota; class Actinomycetes; order Mycobacteriales; family Micromonosporaceae; genus Micromonospora. Next base: position 9,645 of record NZ_KQ058682.1, read on the forward strand.
CGCAGGATCACGTACGCGGCCCGGTCCAGCACCCGGTGCTCGGCGCTGCCGGTGGCCCGGCGGGTGGCCTCGCCGAACCGCATGAGCAGCGCGACCTCGGTCTCGATCCGGCCGAGTGTGATCTCTCCCGCGTTGGCGTCCTCGCTCATAGCTGTAGGATACAACCTAATTACTTGTACCATACAGCTATCTTGGAGGTCGCGGAGTGGATCGGCGTTCCGAGCCCAACCGCAGTGCCATCTACGCCACCACCCTGGTGGCCTTCCTCGCCATCGCCGGCATCGCCGTGGTGGACCCGATCCTGCCCGCCATCGGCGCCGCCATCGGGGTCACCGCCTGGCAGGTCGAACTGCTCTTCACCGCGTACATCGCGGTGATGGCCGTCGGCATGATCCCGGCGACCCTGGCCAGCGGGAAGTTCGGCTTCAAGCCGGTGCTCGTCACCGGCGTCTCGGTGGTCGGCCTGGCCGCCATCCTCGCCTCGTTCAGCAACGACATCGTGCAGCTCTCCGTGCTGCGCGGCGTCTGGGGGCTGGGCAACGCGATGTTCTTCGCCACCGCCATGGTGGTGCTGGTCAACCTCGCCAACGACCGGGAATGGGTGGTCGGCCTCTTCGAGACCGCGCTCGGCCTCGGCTTCGCCGTCGGCCCGCTGATCGGCGGCCTGCTCGGCGAGGTGAGCTGGCGGCTGCCGTTCTTCGTCTGCGGCGTGTTCATGGTGCTCGCCCTGGCCGTCGCGTCGCGCAAGCTCCGCGAACCGGCCCGCAAGCAGACCCCGGTACGCGTCGGCCAGATCTTCGCCACCTACCGCAAGCCGGCGTTCATCACCCTCTGTGTGGTCACCGCCGCCTACAACTTCGTCTTCTTCGTGGTGCTCGGCTACACCCCGCTCTACCTGCACCTCGACGTCATCCCGTTGGGGCTGGCCTTCACCGGCTGGGGGCTGGGCCTGGCCGCCGGCATCCTGCTGATCGGCCACCGGCTGGCGCACCGGATCGGCGCCGTGCAGACCGTCGGCGTCGCCATCGCCGGCCTGCTGGTCTGCATGGTCCTCTTCGCCACCTCCACCGGCACCGCCATGTCGCTGGTCGTGCTGGTGCTCGCCGGCCTGTTCATGGGCCTGGCCAACGCCAACCTCACCGACCTGGCGCTCGGCCTCGGCTCCGCCGACCGCCGGGTCGCCACCGGCGCGTTCAACCTGGTCCGCTGGGGTGCCGCCGCGCCCGCCCCGATCATCGCCGGCAAGCTCGCCGAGCACAGCCTGGCGCTGCCGTTCTGGGTCGGCTTCGGGGTGCTCGCCGTCGGCGTGCTGGTCTACCTCGCCTTCGCCCACGTGATGGCCGCCGGCTACGGCGAGCGGGTGCTCTGGTCCCGGTGGAACTCCGCCGCCCGGCACAACGAGCACGCCGCCGAGGAGCCGGTCGGCGAGGCGTACTGACTCGGGCCTCGGGCCGGTCGAACCGCCCCGGTGCGTCGCGCGCCGGGGCGGCTCGCCGTCCGGGCGCGGTCAGCGCAGCGCGCGGTAGAGCAGGTACAACCCGATCACCGTGCCGAACACCACGATCATGCTCTTCAGCACCACCGGCGGGAGCCGGCGGACCACCCGGGCGCCCACGTACCCGCCGACCACGGTGGCCGGCGCGACCACCGCGACGGCCGCCCAGTTCACCGGGCCGAAGAGCGCGAAGACCACCAGCGTGGTCAGCCCCACCACGGCCGAGAGCAGGTTCTTGATCGCGCTCACCCGGGCCAGGGTGGTGTCCAGCACCAGCGCCAGCCCGGCCACCAGCATCACCCCGAGCGCCGCGCCGAAGTAGCCGCCGTACACCGTGCCCAGCCCGACCATGGCCTGCACCGTGACGGTCCGGCGGCGCGGGCTGAGGTCGGCCGGATGGCCGACCAGCCGGCGCAGCGGATCCTGGAAGGCCAGCACGGCCGTCGCGCCCAGCACCAGGAAGGGCACCACCAGCTCGAACGCCCGCGCGGGCGTGGCCAGCAGCAGCACGCAACCGACGGCCGTGCCGAGCACCGCGGTGGGCAGCAGACGCCACAGCGCCCGGCCCGGCGGCAGGTCCACCCGGCTGCCCGCCACACTGGCCACGTACCCGGGGAAGACCGACACGGAATTGCTGACGTTGGCCGGGACCGGGGGCAGGCCGGTCGCGATCAGCGCCGGGAAGGTGATCAGCGAGCCGCCGCCGGCCGCCGCGTTCACCGTGCCCGCGGCGAGACCAGCGGCGACCAGCAGCGCGGCGTCGGAGAGGTCCATGATCTCAAGAGGCTAGTACGGCCCGGCGGTAACTCAACTTTTCGGCATCCTGTCGCGTCGTTCCCATCGACCACGCCGAGCGGAGGGAGCGAGCCGTGCATCGTCACGACGGGGGGTCGACGGGTGGATGACCCGGAGTTCCGGGAGTTCGTCGAGGTCCGCTACGCCGACCTGCTGCGCACCGCGTACCTCTTGACGGGCAGCCGCGACGCCGCGCAGGACCTGGTGCACGAGGCGCTGCTCAAGGTGATGCGGCACTGGCGGCGGGTCGACGAGCCGATGGCGTACGTGCGCCGGGTGATGGTGAACGAGCGGACCAGCCGCTGGCGCCGCGTCGGGCTGCGGGAGCTGCTCACCTCGACGCTGCCGGAGCGGGCCGGCCCGGACAGCACCGAACCCGTGGTGGTGCGGGACGAGCTGCTCACCGCGCTGGACCGGCTGCCGGTCCGGATGCGCACCGTGCTGGTGCTGCGCTACTGGGAGGACCTGCCGGAGGTGGAGGTCGCGGCGGCGATGGGCTGTTCCGTCGGGACGGTGAAGAGCCAGGCGGCCCGCGGGCTGGCCCGGCTCCGGGACGTGCTGGGTGGACCGTGGCCGCGGGTGGCCGGCGGGTTACTGGAGGAGCGGGCATGAGCGTGGACGAACTGCGGGCCGGGCTGACCCGGATCGCCGACACGGTGGTGCCGGACCCCGACCCGTACGGGCGGCTGATCCGGCACGCCCGACGCCGCCGGCGGCGCCGGTTCGCCGGACTCGGTGCGGCGGTGGCCGCGATCCTGGTAGCGGCGCTGGCCGGACCGGCGGCGCTCACCGCGTCGGGCCCGCCGCCCGCGGTCGACGACTACGCGGGGCACGGCCACCCGATCGACTCGCCGTGGGCCCGGCGTCTGATCGACTCGCCGACCCGGGGCAGCCTGGCCGAGGACCGCGACTTCGTCGCCGAGGTGGCCCGGCTCTTCGACAAGAACCGGGCCGAGGTCCTGATGGCGGACGACCTGCCCACCGTCAAGGTGCTCTACGCCGACGAGTCCGCCGGGTTCCGGCAGGTGGTGCTGGTCTACCACTCGGCGACGGCGGCGGCGCTGGTCAGCCGGGAGGGACCCGTCGGCGCGTCCCCCGTCCGGCTGCTGCGCAGCGACGGGTCGAGCAACCAGCCGGTCGAACCGTTCACCCTGCTCAGCACCACCTCGCAGACCACCGACCCACCCCGGCAGTGGCTGCTCGGGCTGGCCCCGGCCGGCTGCCGGATCCTGCTGAGCCGGGCCGCGTACCCCGACGAGACGGGCCTGCGACGGCAGTGGCAGGCCGTGCCCACCGACGGCTACGCCCTGGTCGACCAGGCGTCCGTCGGCGGCTGGTGGCGGGTCGAGTGCGACGGTCAGGTCCGGCAGGCGGGGCCGATGTGGGCTCCCGAGCTGGAGGGCCTGGACGGGACATACCCGGACGACGGCCGGTGGACGCCGGGCACCGAACCGCCCAACCCGACGGTGGCCCGGCAGGCCGGTCGGATGTACGCGGCCCTGGCCCGCCAGTCCGGCCTGCCCGACGGGACCCGGCCGGTGATCCGCTGGTCCGGCCAGCTGGGGACGGCGGAAGGCGAGGCGGTGCTGCTCGCCCCGCCGGGCAAGGGACCCACCCTGCTCCTGGTCGGGGAGACCGGAGCCGGTCCACTGCTGGCCGTCGCCACCGCCCGGGACACCGCACCGGCCGAGCCCCCGCCGCCCGACGGGCCGCTGGCACCCTCCCTCGTGACCACCGGCTACGCCCCGGCGGACGACCTGCTGGCGGTCCGGCTGCCGGGCCGCGACGGCGGCCGGGCCGTGCTCACCGGCAAGCTGCTGGTCATACCCGAGAGGGGCGTGACCCGGATCGAGGCGGTCACCGACGGGACGGTCCGGGCGAGCGCGCCGGTGCTGAACGGGATGGCGCTGCTCAACCTGCCCGTCGGGAGCCCGGTCCTGCTGCGTGGCCTCGACCGCGACGGCCAGGTGCGCTCCTCCGGCCCGCTGCGCGAACCGGCCTCCGGCGATCGCATCTTCAACGAGTCGGTCGTGTCGAACTGGTGACGGACGCCCCGGTATGGGGGTGGGACGCCCCGGTACGGGGGTGGCGTCCCGCCCTCGTACCGGGCCGGAAATGGGTCGGGTCGTCCCGTCGTTAGGATGAGTGCGCGACGGACGAGTCGACCGGGCGGTCGCGTCGACGGGCTGCGGCCCGTCGCCGAGGAACGTCCGGACTCCACAGGGCAGGGTGGTTGCTAACGGCAACCCGGGGTGACCCGCGGGACAGTGCCACAGAAAACAGACCGCCGGCCCGTAACGGGACGGTAAGGGTGAAACGGTGGGGTAAGAGCCCACCAGCATCCCGGGTGACCGGGATGGCTCGGTAAACCCCACCCGGAGCAAGGCCAAGAAAGGGCCGTCACCGCAAGATGACGACCCGCGCAGACGCTTGAGGGCGGCCCGCCCGATGTCTGCGGGTAGGCCGCTGGAGCCTGCCGGCAACGGCAGGCCGAGATGGATGGCCGCCGCCGGCGCGCCTTCGGGCCGCGCCGGTCACAGAATCCGGCGTACAGGTCGACTCGTCCGTCGCCCACCAGCTCAGAGACCTGATCAAGGCTCTGAGCTGGTTCTATGTTGGGGCGTCGTGTCCCGGTTGCCGCGGTGTGCGTCGCGGACCACCGCCAACCCGCCGACCCGGGTCGTGATGCCCGCCGGCCCGCGTCGGGCCGAGGCGAGCACGCTGGCCGGTCGGCCGAGGGTGTCACCCTGCTCCACCTCGATCGCGAGCGTCTGCGCCCTTTTCGCGTCGAGCAGGTGGGCGGCCAGACAGCCGGTGCTGTTGGCGTTGGCGATGTCCTCGTCGACACCGATCGCCGGCGCGAACATCCGGGCCGCACCCCGTCGGTCTTCCTCCGGCGGTGCGTACACGAAACAGCCGAGGAGCCCGTACCGCAGGCTTGCCGCTGTCAGCCTGCCGAGGTGTGGGCAGACCCGGCGCAGCGCCGACCGGTCGTGGACCGGTACCAGCATGCGTGGTGCGCCGGGCGCGGCGATCCGTGGCGCGTCGTCCGGGTGCAGGTCGTCCGCGGTGAGCCCGAGCGCGGCGACGATCGCGGCGCGCTCGTCCGGCGCCGGGTGACGCAGCGCGACGAGGCCCTGGTCGAACCACACCTCGATGCCGGCGGGGCGGCGGATCGCGACGGTGTCGAAGGTGCGCCCGCCGGTGTGTTGGCGGTCGCTCAGCTCGCCCAGCTCGGTGCGAGCCAATCGGACGGCCTGCGCGGCAACCGTGCCGTGGCCGCAGCCGGACAGTTCAGCGGTGGCGGTGAAGAACCGGACCGGCCAGCCGCCGTCGGGCAGCCGCCCCGGACCGAGGAACGCCGCGTGCGACGTGCCGGCGGCAGCAGCGACCGCACGCCGGTCGGCGTCCGTCGCCGCCGGATCGTCGTCGAGGACGGCCGTGGGGCTGCCGCCCCGGCCGTCGCGCCGCACGCACGCATCGACCACCGTGACATCCGGCCAGGACATCGGCCCACCTCTGACGCTCAACGAACCGGAAACCGCAAACGGCGCCCGCGCCGATGGCCGGAGCTGTCCCGCAACGGCCGAACGCGTCCCGGAGCGTACCGTCGCAGCTCAGCCGGTGCGGTGAACCCGATCTTCACGCTGGCTCCTTCGGCGCCGCTCCCGCCGGAAGGGTATCGCCGCCGATCCCTGCGGTGCGGGCCCGGCAGGGGAGGGCGGCAGCCCGCGGCAGGAAGGCTCGCGCCCCACGGACCCGTGCCGACCCTGGCATCCTGTGGCGATGCAGAGCGTGTACGAGGCTGCCGGTGGCAGCGCGGGCCTGCTCCGCCTGGCGGCGGCATGGCACGCGCGCGTGATGGCCGACGAGGTCGTCAGCCACGCGTTCAGCCACGGATTCCATCCTCGGCACACCGAGCGGCTCGCCGCCTACTGGGCCGAGGCGCTCGGTGGTCCCACCAGCTACTCGGAGACCTGCGGAAACGAGACGTCGGTCGTGCGGATGCACAGCGGCAACGGTGTCCACGAGGAGATGGACCGCCGCGCGATCGCCTGTTTCGACCGGGCGCTACGGGACGTGGGGCTCACCACCGACCCGCTCCGGCAGGTGCTGCACGACTACTTCGCCTGGGCCACCACGACGAGCCTGGCCCGCTACCCCGGGTCAGCCGACGACGTCCCGACGGGCTTGACCATTCCACGATGGTCGTGGGACGGGCTGCAGCGCTGAGCCGGGTTCAGGAACGGCCGCCGGTGGATCCCACCGGAACGTCCGCTTGATCAGCTGCGGTGGTCGACGCGATCGTGGCGAGGCTGCCACTCGTCGACGAGGAGCCCGAGCAGCACCTCGTCCACGAACTCGCCCAGCACCCAGGCCGCCGAGCGCAGCACGCCCTCCCGGACGAAGCCGTTGCGCTCGGCGGCGCGCAGCATCGCGGTGTTGTCCGCCAGCGTCTCGAGCTGCAGCCGCCGCAGGCCGCGCACCACGAAGCCGTAGTGGCACAGCAGCGCGACCACGTCGCTGCCGTAGCCCTTGCCACGGCAGGACGGGCGCAGCATGAGGCCGAGGTGCGCGGACCGGTTGTGGTCGTCGATGCCCCACAGCGTCGCGCTGCCGGCCAGCCTGCCCCCGTCCAGCTCCACCACAGAGAACCGGACGTGTCCCGGCTCGACGTCGTCCACCCCGAGCCGTGGGTCCTTCGCGCCCGGGCTGAGCGGTCGCCACGGCCGGCTATCGGACCGCGACGAGATGACCACGTCGTCCCAGAGCTCGGCGTGCAGGATCGGGATGTCGTCCGCGTGCCGGGCCCGGAGCCCGATCTTTGTGCCCGTCAGCATGCCTGCTTCCTACCCGACCGGGCCGGCCGGCGGCCAACCATTAACCCGCCGGAAGCCGGATCTCCGCCAACCCCAGCCAGGACGCCAGCGCCCGCAGCTCGTCGTGCACCGCCGCGGCCAGCTCGCCGGTGAACGGTACGTCCTGGTGGATTGCGTCCACCCGGAGCACCTTTCCCTTCCGGTCGGCGGTCGCGTCCACCTTGCCGACCAGCCGGTCGTGGTGCAGCACCGGCAGCGCGAAGTAGCCCCAGCGCCGCTGCGCCTTCGGCACGTACATCTCCAGGCGGTAGTCGAAGTCGAACAGCTCCAGGGCCCGCCGCCGGTCGTGCACCAGCCGGTCGAACGGGGAGAGCAGCGCGGTGCGGCCGGTGAACGGCGCGCCGTCGAGCGCCGCCGGATCGACCCGCCAGACGCCGGACGTACCCTCGATCTCGGCCGGCTCGCCGGCGTCGCCGACCACGACGGCGCGGGCGACGCCGAGGGAGCGCAGCAGCCGCTCGCCGCGTTGCCGGCGGGCCTCCTCGGCCGGTACGACCGGCGTGCCGGCCGGGTAGACCCGCTCGGCCAGGTCCCAGGTGCGCTGCCGGCCGGCCCGGCCGGCGATGGCGACCTCGCCGCGCGCGGAGAGGAACTCCAGCAGCTGGGTCACGTTGCGGTTGTTGGTCCAGCCGGTCGACGGCCAGGGCACCACGCTGCGGTCCTCGATGTCCCGGCTGAGCAGCGGGCCGGCCTCGCGCAGCCGGTCCAGCACGTACCGCCGGAAGCTGTCGTTGGCGGCCAGCCACTCGCGCCGCACGGGCTCCGTCGGCCACGCCGCCATGTCGGCGAGGTACAGCCCCAGGTCGGCCATCGGGCGCACCAGCGCCCGGTGCTCGAAGAGCGCCCGATCCTGCTCCAGGGCCCGGGTCAGGTCACTCGGCCGGTACCCGTCCCCGAGCCGGGTCCAGGCGACCAGGTCGGCGTTGGGCGCGACGGCGGCGGTCGGATCGAGCTGGAGGAACGTCAACCGGTCCACCGTCGCGAGCAGGTCGGTGGGGCGGTGCGCGTCGAGCAGTTGCGCGCGGACGGCGACGCGGCGGGCGGTGCCGCGGTCGAGCCGGTGCGTCGTCACGGGCGCCAGGCTAGCCCGTCGACGAGCCGCGCCCCAGCCGGCCACCACCGGCTCCGGTCGAGGGCCTACCCGCCGCCGGTGGCGGTCACCGGGGGCAGGGCAGCCGTTCGAGCGCGGCCGGGGTGGCGCCCCCGCGTACCAACTGGGCGAAGCATCCGGTGGCGGCGGCCTGCTGCCAGCCGAAGACCGACGCCGCGGTCTTCGCCACCCGCACCTGGAAGACCAGCCGGACCCCGCGGGCGCCGGCCGTCACGGTGAGCACCTCCACGCCGTCCACGTCGTCGGCGGTGGTCCGCAGGGCCGCTTCCCGCCCGGACGGCTCGGCCAGCAGGGCCGCCCGGGTGCGCTGGGCGGTGGCCGTCACCTCGCGGTCGGCCCGGCGTTGCAGCCGATGCTGGGACCGATCCCGCAGCAGCGGCAGCCCGACCGCCACGGCCACCGCGGCGAGCGCCAGGAGCGCCGCGCCGATCAGCAGTCGTCGGCGCACCGGTGTCCAGCGTTGCCCCCCGTACCGCACCTGGGGATTGTCCGACATCGGCCGGGCTCCCGGCTGCCCCGTTCCGCCGTTCCGACCCCGGACGGGCGGGATGAGGTCTACAGTGGAGGACATTAACGGCGAATTCGGGCGTTCCGGTGGCGGTCGGATGCTTCGCGGTGCACAGTGATCGCATGAGCGACAACGGAAGTGGTGGGCACTACTACTGGTGCACCCGACACCACCGGGTCGAGACCGATGCTGACGTGTGCCCCGCGAAGCACGTTCTCGGACCGTACGCCTCCGCCACCGACGCCGAGAACGCCCTGCAGCAGGTGCGGGAGCGCAACGAAGCGTGGGACGCCGAGGACGCCCGTTGGGCCGGGGAGGAGAAGTAGACGGCGCGGGACGGCCCGCGTCGAGGTGATCCGTGCTCCGCGAGGGCGAGAGCACGTCCCCAGGAAGGGAACCAAGATGGCCGTAGCACAGCAGGCCACCACCCGCCCAACGGCGAAACGCACCACCCCGAAGAAGACCACCGCGGCCAGCCGGACGGTGGGCGGGGCCACGGCCAGGACCGCGACCGTCACGAAGGCGGCCCCGAACGCGTCGGGCGCCGGCGCCGGCCGGGTGCCGGCGAAGAAGGCGGTGGCCAGGAAGGCCGTCGCCAAGAAGGCCGTCTCGGCGGCGCGCAAGGCGCCCGCGAAGACCGCCCCGGCCACCCGGACCACCGCCGGAACCGCTCCGGCCACCCGGACCACCGCAAAGAAGGCGCCGGCCGCGAAGAAGACCACCGCCGCGAAGAAGACGGCAGCGGCGAAGAAGGCGCCCGCGAAGAAGACGACGGCGGCGAGGAGTACGACGGCGGCGAAGCGGACGACGGCGGCGGCGAAGAAGGCCCCGCCGAGCAGGACCGCCGCGAAGAAGGCGCCCGCGAAGAAGACGACGACCGCCCGGAAGACGACCGCCGCGGCGAAGAAGGCGCCGGTGAAGAAGACCACCACGGCCCGGACGACGGCGGCGAAGAAGGCCCCGCCGAGTCGGACGGCCGCGAAAAAGGCCCCGGCGAAGAAGGCGCCCGCGAAGAAGGCGCCAGCGGCGAAGAAGGCGCCGGCGAAGAAGACCACGGCGGCCCGGACGACGGCGGCGAAGAAGGCCCCGCCGAGCAGGACCGCCGCGAAGAAGGCGCCGGCGAAGAAGACGACGGCCGCCCGGAAGACGACCGCCGCGGCGAAGAAGGCGCCGGCGAAGAAGACCACGACGGCTCGGACGACGGCGGCGAAGAAGGCCCCGGCGAGCAGGGCCGCGGCGAAGAAGGCGCCGGCGAGGAAGACCACCGGCACCGCCTCGACCCGGGCGCGCACGTCGGCCGCCGGCCGGAAGGCGACCGGCGCGTCGTCCGTGGGGCCGGTCGAGGCCCGGACGAGTACCTCGACCGGTACCCACAAGCGGCTCACCGCCGCCCGCAAGCCGGCCGGTACCCGGGTGGTCGCCGGTCGCTCCACCATGAAGCCGGGCGGCACCCGGAGGACGACCGGCTGAGGCCTCCCGCGCCGCGCCCGCCGGGCCGGCGGGCGGATCGCGCGTCGCGCTGTCAGGATTGACCCCGTGGTGATCCGACGCGTACTGGCGCCCCGCATCGACTTCGGCGCGCTCCGCCGCGAGCTGGGACTGCCCGACAGCTTCCCGGCCGCGGCGCAGCGCGAGGCCGACGCGGCGGCGGGCGCGCCGCTGCCCGCCGCCGCCGACCGCACCGACATCCCGTTCGTCACGGTCGACCCGGCGGCGTCGCGCGACCTCGACCAGGCGATGCACCTCAGCCGCCGTCCGGGTGGCGGCTTCCGGGTCCGGTACGCCATCGCGGACGTGGCCACCCACGTCCGCCCCGGCGGCGCACTGGAGGAGGAGACGTGGCGCCGCGGGCAGACCGTCTATCTGCCCGACGGCAACGTGCCGCTGCACCCGCACACGCTCAGCGAGGGGGCCGCCAGCCTGCTCCCCGACGCGGACCGGGCGGCGGTGCTCTGGACCATCGACCTCGACGCCGACGGCGGCACGGCCGGCGTCGCGCTGGAACGGGCCCGGGTCCGCAGCCGCGCCAAACTCGACTACGTCGGCGTCCAGCTGGCCGCTGAGGCCGGCCGGCTGCCCGAACCGATCGCCCTGCTGCCCGAGATCGGCGCCCTGCTCACCGCCCGCGGGCTGCGCCGGGGCGCGGTCAACCTGCCCCTGCCGGAGCAGGACGTCGAGTCCGACGGCGACGGCTGGCGGCTGGTGCTGCGCGGCCCCAGCCCGATGGAGGACCACAACGCGCAGATCTCCCTGCTGACCGGGATGGCCGCCGCCGACATCATGCTCGCCGGCCGGATCGGGCTGCTGCGGACCATGCCGCCGCCCCGGCCCGAGGCGGTGCAGCGGCTGCGCCAGGCCGCCGGGCCGCTCGGCGTGCACTGGCCGGACGGGATGTCGGTCGGTGCCGTGCTCGCCGGGCTGGACGCCTCGCAGCCCCGGGCGGCCGCCTTCATCGATCAGGCGGCCGAGCTGATGCGGGGGGCCGCGTACACCGCCTTCGACGGCGAGCTGCCCGAGCAGCCGGCGCACGGCGGGGTGGCCGCCGCGTACGCCCACGTGACGGCGCCGCTGCGCCGGCTCGCCGACCGGTACGCCACGGAGGTGTGCCTGGCCCTGCACGAGGGCCGGGACGTGCCGGACTGGGTGCGGGCGGCGTTGCCGAAGCTGCCCGAGGTGATGGCGAGCACCGACCGGACCGCGTCGGCGGCCACCCGCGGCGCGGTCGAGCTGGCCGAGGCGGTGCTGCTGGCCCACCGGGTCGGCGAGACGTTCGAGGCGGCGGTGCTCGACGTGGACGCGCCCCGACCGGCGGCCGAGCTGCCCCGCCAGCCCGCCACCGCCGAGCCGCCCCGCCCGCCCGAGG
>NZ_KQ058683.1 GCF_000982955.1 Micromonospora sp. HK10
GGCGCCGGCCTGGCCGGGGTGGTCGCGCCGGTCGCCGGGCCGTTGCGGGTGGTCGCGGCGCTGGTCCTGCTGGGGCTCGCCGGGCACGGGTTGTGGCGGACCTGGTCGGCCCGGCGAACCCGGGAGGTCGCGGCGGCACCGGCGGGGCGCGGGTTGCACACGCCCGGCCGGGCGTACGCGGCGCTGCTCGGCCTGACCCTGTTGAACCCGGCCACGGTGCTCTACTTCGCCGCCCTGGTGCTCGGGCGGCAGGACACCGCTGATCCGGGCGGGGCCACGGCCGCCCTCTTCGTGGCCGGCGCGTTCCTGGCCTCGGCGAGCTGGCAACTGCTCGTCGCCGGTGGCGGCACCATGGTCGGCCGGGCGCTGGCCGGGCCGGGTGGCCGGCTGGTCACCGGCGTGGTCTCCAGCGCGCTCATTGCCGCCCTGGCGATCGCTACGCTGCTGCCCGACTGACCGGCTGTCCCGACGACAGCCTTCCGGCGGGCCGGCCGGCCGCGCGATGTCGTACGGTCGCTACCGTGACCAGTCGACCCGCAGCCGGGGGCGGCCGGTGGGTCGAGGTCGACCCGGCCCGCGTGGCGCGCTGGGTCGAGGGCTTCGCCGACCGGCACGGCCCGCCCACCATCACCAGGGAGGGGTACGGGCTGCTGCTCGCCGCCCCGGACGGCGCCACGGCCGAGCTGCACACCCCGCCCGGCGCTCCGCCCGCCGCCGACCTGCCCGGGTTCGTGGCGGCGGCCGGCGCACCCCGCCGGCTCGGCCTGCTGCTGGCCCGCAAGGGCGCGGTGGCCCTCGGCGTCGCCGACGGGACCGAGCTGGTCGTCTCCAAGGTGGACACCCGGTACGTGCAGGGGCGCACCGCGGCGGGCGGCTGGTCGCAGCAGCGGTTCGCCCGGCGGCGCGACAACCAGGCGAAGGCGGCCCTGGGCGACGCGGCCGAGCTGGCCGTACGCCTGCTGTTGCCGGAGGCGGGCAGCCTGGCGGCGCTGGTGTGCGGCGGCGACCGGCGCGCGGTGGACACCGTGCTGGCCGACCGGCGGCTGGCCCCGCTCGCGGCGCTGCGCGCGCCGCGTCTGCTCGACGTGCCGGAGCCCCGGCACGCGGTGCTGGTGGCTGCCGTTCCGGCCGCCCGGGCGGTCCACATCCTGGTCCGCTGAACGGGAAAGATCACCTCAAGACGGTTCAATCCCGCGACTCGATGCTGCATCGAATTGACTCGATGCATAGGGTCGGTGGCACGAAGCGGCGGGTCTCCGGGCGACCCGCAGGGCAGCTTCGCCTCCGCCATCAGCCGACATCGTTGGGAGAGAACACCTTCATGAGCGGATATCAGGACGGCCGGCTGCGGACCCGGTGGCGCCGTGCGACGAGGCTCCTCGTCGCGGCGGCGGCGATGAGCGCCGGAAGCCTCGTGGTCACCGCCACGCTGGCGGGCACGGCGAACGCGGGCGTCAGCCCGGTCGAGCGCGGCGCGCTCGCCGGCCCCGCGGTCAGCGGCGTCACCGAGCGCGGCGCGCTCGCCGCCGCCACCGTCGCCAGCGTCACCACGGGCGGCGCGCACACGTGCGCGATCAGCACCGACGGGGGCCTGTGGTGCTGGGGCTCGAACTACGGCGGCCAGCTCGGCGACGGGACCACCACGAACCGGAGCACCCCGGCGCGGGTCGGCACCGCCACCTGGACCGGCGTCGACGCGGGCACCGGACACACCTGCGCGGTGCGGACGGACGGGACGCTGTGGTGCTGGGGCTCGAACTTCCGGGGCCAGCTCGGCGACGGGACCACCACGAGCCGCAGCGCCCCGGTGCAGGTCGGCACCGCGACCACCTGGGCCAGGGTGGACGCCGGCCCCTCGCACACCTGCGCCGTACGGACCGACGGCACGCTCTGGTGCTGGGGCTTCAACCGGACCGCACAGCTGGGCGTCGGCGCCTCGCCGTACGTGGCGAACACGCCGTTGCAGGTCGGCACGGCGACCGACTGGGTGAGCGTGTCGACCGGCTTCGGCCACACCTGCGGGGTCCGCACCGGTGGCACGCTCTGGTGCTGGGGCTCCAACTCCGACGGGCAGCTCGGGATGGGCAACCTCACTCCGCAGGCGACGCCCGCGCAGGTCGGCACCGCCACCGGATGGACCGGCGTCGCGACCGGATACGCGCACACCTGCGGCGTCCGGTCCGGCACGCTGTGGTGCTGGGGCGAGAACGGGTACGGGCAGCTGGGCGTGAGCGGCTCCTACCGGACCGCGCCGGTGCAGATCGGCACGGCCACCACCTGGAGCCGGATCGCCGCGAGCAGCGACACGACGTGCGCGACCCGGACCGACGGCAGCCTGTGGTGCTGGGGCAAGAACACGGCGGGGCAGGTGGGCGACGGCAGCACCACGCACCGGTCGGCGCCGGTGCAGGTCGGCGCGGCGACCACCTGGACGGGCGGGCTCGCGGTCACCGACCACGGCTGCGGGATCCGGACCGACGGCGGGCTGTGGTGCTGGGGTGACAACAGCGGTGGACAGTTGGGTGACGGCAGCACCGTCGGCCGGTCCACGCCGGGACAGGTGACCCTGCCGGCCTGACCGGACCGGACACCACATCGGCCCGCACCGCTGGTCTCCGGCGGTGCGGGCCGATGCCCGGGGGAGCGGCGGCTCAGGCGGTGTTCAGCGCTGCGAACCGAAGGTGTCGCAGGACTTCGGGTCGCCGGTGGAGTAGCCCTTGGTGAACCACTGCTTGCGCTGCTCGGAGGTGCCGTGGGTGAACTCGTCCGGGTTCACCGGCCGGCCCGAGCGCTGCTGGATCGCGTCGTCGCCGATCTTCTCGGCGGTGTCGATGGCCTGCTGGATGTCCTGGTCGGTGATGCTCTTGAAGATCTTCTGGCCGCCCTCGTCGGCGGTACCGGTGGCGTTCTTGGCCCAGGCGCCGGCGTAGCAGTCGGCCTGCAGCTCCAGCTTCACCGAGAGGGCGTTCGCGCTCTGCGGGTCGCGCTGCTGCTGGCGGCGCATCTGCGCCTCGGTGCCGAGCAGGTCCTGCACGTGGTGGCCGTACTCGTGGGCCAGCACGTACGGCTGGGCGAACTCGCCCTCCGCGCCGAGCTGGTCGGCGAGCAGGCGGTAGAAGGTGAGGTCGATGTAGACCAGGTCGTCGGCCGGGCAGTAGAACGGCCCGACCCCGGAGTCGGCCTGGCCGCAGCCGGTGCTCACCGCCTGGCTGAAGAAGACGGTCTTGGACGGCTGGTACTGGTCGCCGAAGACCTCGGGCAGAGCGGTGCGCCAGTAGGCCTGGATCGAGTTGACGTAGAGGGTGTTGCGGCAGTCCAGCTGCTGGAGCGCGTCCTGCGCCGAGCACTTCTGCTCCAGCGAGGTGTTGTCGCCCTGGCTCGAGCCGCCGTCACCGCCGGTCATGGCGTTCAACCCGAAACCGCCGCCGACCAGGGCGACGAGGACGGCGATGATGAGGCTCACGAGGCCGCCCCGGCCGCCGCCGCCCATCGGGATCGGGATGCCCATCCCGCCGCCTCCGCCGGACCCTCGCCGGTCATCCACCTGGCTGGTGTCGATCCGTGCGTTCTCGTTCAGCTCCATGTTGACCCCGATCACCGATGTGTCCGTGTGTGGTGGTTGCGGTACCGGACCGGGTCCGGACGGCGTTTCGGTACCCGATGATCTTGTCAGGTAATCCGGGGGTGGCGCCCGGAGCCGCCCGGTACAATTGCCCGCGTGCTGCGCTGCGAAGGCTGAACCGCCCCGCGCCGACGGGAAATGACGACCCGCCGGCGCTTTCGCGTGCCCTGAGTCAGCCTTCCGGACCCCGAGAGCGAGTACCTCGACATGATCACTGCCACCGGCCTGGAACTGCGCGCCGGTTCCCGGATCCTGCTGTCCGACACCACCCTGCGGGTCCAGCCGGGCGACCGCATCGGTCTGGTCGGCCGCAACGGCGCCGGCA
This sequence comes from Micromonospora sp. HK10, assembly GCF_000982955.1. Lineage (GTDB taxonomy): Bacteria > Actinomycetota > Actinomycetes > Mycobacteriales > Micromonosporaceae > Micromonospora. The sequence goes on from NZ_KQ058683.1 coordinate 3,948, forward strand.
AGACCACCACGCTCAAGGTGCTGGCCGGGGAGGGCCAGCCGTACGCCGGGCAGCTCGACCGACGCAGCGCCATCGGCTACCTGCCGCAGGACCCGCGTACCGGCGACCTGGACGTCACCGGCCGGGACCGGGTGCTCTCCGCCCGCGGGCTGGACGTGCTGATGGCGCAGATGAAGGAGCTGGAGGAGAAGCTCGCCGAGGGCGCCGACGACGAGCGGCTGGTCCGCCGCTACGGCGCCCTGGAGGACCAGTTCGCCTCCCTCGGCGGGTACGCGGCGGAGGCCGAGGCGGCCCGGATCTGCGCCAACCTGGGCCTGCCCGACCGGGCCCTGGCGCAGACCATCGGCACCCTCTCCGGTGGCCAGCGCCGCCGCATCGAGCTGGCCCGGATCCTGTTCCGCGACGCGGGCGAGAACGGCGGCGGCATCCTGCTGCTCGACGAGCCCACCAACCACCTGGACGCCGACTCGATCACCTGGCTGCGCGGCTTCCTGGGCAACCACAAGGGCGGCCTGATCGTGATCTCCCACGACGCGTCGCTGCTCGAGGCCGTGGTCAACAAGGTCTGGTTCCTCGACGCCACCCGCTCCGTGGTCGACGTCTACAACCTGGGCTGGAAGGCGTACCTGGAGGCGCGGGAGACCGACGAGCGGCGCCGCCGCCGGGAGCGGGCCAACGCCGAGAAGAAGGCCGGCGCGCTGATGGCCCAGGCCGACAAGATGCGGGCCAAGGCCACCAAGACCGTCGCCGCCCAGAACATGGCCCGCCGGGCCGAGCGGCTGCTCGCCGGCCTCGACGAGGTACGGGTCGCCGACAAGATCGCGAAGGTGCGGTTTCCCACCCCGGCGCCGTGCGGCAAGACCCCGCTCACCGCGACCGGCCTGTCCAAGTCGTACGGGTCGCTGGAGATCTTCACCGACGTCAACGTGGCGGTGGACCGCGGCTCCCGGGTGGCCATCCTCGGCCTCAACGGCGCCGGCAAGACCACCCTGCTGCGGATGCTCGGCGGCCTGCTCGAGCCGGACACCGGCGAGGTGCGCCCCGGGCACGGCCTGCGGCTCGGCTACTACGCCCAGGAGCACGAGACCCTGGACGTGGAGCGGACGATCCTGGAGCACATGCGCAGCGCCGCGTCCGACCAGACCGACACCGACCTGCGGAAGATCCTCGGCGCGTTCCTCTTCTCCGGCGAGGACGTGGACAAGCCGGCCGGCGTGCTCTCCGGCGGCGAGAAGACCCGGCTGGCCCTGGCCACCCTGGTCTGCTCCGGCGCGAACGTGCTGCTGCTGGACGAGCCGACGAACAACCTCGACCCGGTCAGCCGCGAGCAGGTGCTCGACGCGATCGCCCGGTACCCCGGTGCCATCGTCCTGGTCACCCACGACCCTGGCGCCGTCCTGGCGCTCAAGCCCGACCGCGCCATCCTCCTGCCCGACGGCGACGAGGACGCCTGGTCCGACGACCTCCTGGAACTGGTCGAGCTCGCCTGACCGCCGGCTCGCCTCGCCGCCGTCGACGATCCGGCCGACCCCGTTGTCGCTCGCGCGGCGGTCACGGTCACGGCGGCCGCACCACCGACCGCGGGTGACCCCGGGCCCGGGGGGCCGGGGTCAGCCGACCAGGTTGAGCAGGCGGGGCAGCACGCCGGAGGTGACCACGATGGTCACGCCGACGGCGATGAAGATCAGCGGGACCAGCCGGTGACCGGCGCGGCCGACCAGGTCGACCACCCTCGGGTGGTTGCCGAGCAGGGCGGCCACCGCGCACCAGACCGCCACGAGCACGGCGAAGACCAGCAGCCAGACCAGGCCGGCGACCGGATCGAGCGAGCGGAACACCGGCACGTACACGGCGATGTTGTCGGCGCCGTTGGCGATCGTCACGCCGGCCACCCCGGCCAGCCCGGCGACCACGGCCGGCGGCTCGGCGCCGTCGGCGCGGCGGGCCAGCAGGGCCCGGACGCCGAGCGCGACGGGCAGCAGTCCGAGCAGCCCCGGCCACGGGTCGGGCACCACCAGCAGCCCGGCGGCCGCCACCACCGCGACGGCGACCAGCGCGCCGATGCCCGCGTACTGTCCCGTGACGATCTGCCAGGGGCGGGGCCGGCCGCTGCCGCGCGCGGCCACGAACAGGACGGTGAGGACGACGATGTCGTCGACGTTCGTGGCGGCGAAGACGGTCGCGGCGCCGGCTGCGGCGGCGAGCAGGTCGCTCATCCGAGGCAGCGTACGGAACGTCCGGCGGGCCGCCGGTGATCCATCCGGCCGGGCGACTGAGCGCTCAGGAGGATCACGCTATCGGGAAGGTGACATTGCATAGCGTGTCGGTTGGCGAAGAGTTGATATCTGGCGCATGATCGTTCGAGGCGGTCTAATAGGTGGGACCGTATCCGAACCGCACAGTCTGGGACGTGAGGACACAGCATGGCAGCCACTGGCACAGCCACCAGCACTGAGAAGGGTCGCCGGATCGTCGGAGCCGAGCGTCAGACGCTCGCCAAGGACCTGGTAAAGCGGTACACCGGCGGAGAGAGCATCCGGGCGCTCGCGGCCTCGACCGGCCGGTCCTACGGATTCATCCACCGGGTGCTCACCGAGTCCGGGGTGCAGCTGCGGCAGCGCGGCGGCGCCCGGCGCCGCAAGAAGGCGTGACCCGCCCCGCAGCGTCGTCCACCAGCGCCGTGCCCCGGGCGGTCCGGTGACCGCCGAGACGACCGGGGTACGACTCCACTGCGACGGGCCGGTCGCGACAGTCACGTTGTGCCGGCCCGACGTGCTCAACGCCCAGACCCCGGCCATGTGGCGCGCGATGAGCGACTTCTCCCGGGATCTGCCCGGCGACGTCCGCGTCGTCGTCGTGCGCGGTGAGGGGCGGGCCTTCTCCGCCGGCCTCGACCTGTCGGTGGCCGGTGCCGCCGGCCCGGGCTCCTTCGCCGAGCTGGCCGCGCTGCCCGAGCAGGAGTGCGCCGACCGGATCGCCGAGTACCAGGGCGGCTTCACCTGGCTGCACCGTCCCGACGTGATCTCGATCGCCGCGGTGCAGGGCCACGCCATCGGCGCGGGCTTTCAGCTCGCCCTCGCCTGTGACCTGCGGGTGCTCGCCGAGGATGCCCGGCTCTCCATGGCCGAGGTGACCCTCGGCCTGGTCCCGGACCTGGCCGGCACCAAGCGCCTGGTCGAGCTGGTCGGCTACTCGCGCGCCCTGGAGATCTGTGCCACCGGCCGCCGGATGGACGCGGTCGAGGCCGACCGGATCGGCCTGGCCACCCTGGTGGTGCCCGCCGCCGAGCTGGACGCGGCGGTGCACGACCTGACCGCCGGTCTGCTGGCCAACAACCGGGACGCGATCATCGAGATCAAGGCGCTGCTGGCCGGCGCCGGCCAGCGTGGCCACGCCGAGCAGCAGCGGGTCGAGCGGGAGGCGCAGACCCGCCGGCTGCGGGACCTGGCCGGCCGGGGCGAATAGTAAGGACCCTTCGGGAAGATCCGGGTTACTCGCGAGGTTGTCACAGGCGTCGGGAGAATTGACCCCGACGGTTCATGCTGCCCGACCACCCGGAGGTGACGGATGTCCAACCACATGGCCGGCGGCGGCATGGGCGGTTGGAGCATGCTCCGGTCCCTGCGCAACCGCGACGAGGTCTCCAGCCACCAGCTCAAGCGCGGCACCGCGAAGCGGATCGTGGCGTTCGCCCGCCCGTACCGGCGGGACATCGTGATCTTCCTGGTCACCGTGGTGATCGCCGCGGTGATCGGGGTGGCGACCCCGTTGCTCGCCGGCGACGTGATCGACGCGATCGCCGGTGGCGGGCCCGACGCCCGCCAGACCGTGGTCCGGCTCGCGGTGATCATCGCGGTGCTGGCCGTCGCCGACGCGCTCTTCTCGCTGGCCCAGCGCTGGTATTCGGCCCGCATCGGCGAGGGCATCATCCTCGACCTGCGCACCCGGGTCTACGACCACGTCCAGCGGATGCCGCTGCAGTTCTTCACCCGTACCCAGACCGGTGCCCTGGTCAGCCGGCTCAACAACGACGTGCTGGGCGCCCAGCGGGCGTTCACCTCGACCCTCTCCGGCGTGGTCAGCAACGTCATCCAGCTGGTGCTGACCGCCGGCGCGATGCTCTTCCTCTCCTGGCAGATCACCGTGCTGGCGCTGGTGCTGCTGCCGATCTTCATCATCCCGGCCCGCCGGGTCGGCCGCCGGCTCGCCGAGATCACCCGCGAGTCGTACAACCTCGACGCCAAGATGAACGCCACGATGACCGAGCGGTTCGGCGTCGCCGGCGCGCTGCTGGTCAAGCTCTTCGGCTCGCCCGAGGTGGAGGCGGCCCGGTTCGCCCGCCGCGCCGAGCGGGTGCGCGACATCGGCATCCAGTCCGCGATGTATTCGCGCACCTTCTTCGTGGCCATGCTGCTGGTGGCGTCGCTCGCCCAGGCGCTCACCTACGGGCTCGGCGGCTGGCTCGCGGTCACCGGCGCGGTCAGCGCCGGCACCGTGGTCAAGCTGGCCCTGCTGCTCACCCGGCTCTACGGGCCGCTCACCGCGCTCTCCAACGTCCGGGTCGACGTGATGAGCGCGCTGGTCTCCTTCGACCGGGTCTTCGAGGTCCTCGACCTGCGCCCCGGCATCGCCGAGAAGCCCGGGGCCGTGCCGGTGCCCCGGCGCAGCGGCCGGGTCGAGTTCCGCGACGTGCGGTTCCGTTACCCGAGCGCCGCCGAGGTGTCGCTGGCTTCGCTGGAGGAGGTCGCCGCGCTGGATCGTACGGTCAACGAGCCGGTGCTCAAGGGCGTCTCGTTCAGCGTCGAGCCGGGCCAGATGGTGGCGCTGGTCGGGCCCTCCGGCGCCGGCAAGTCGACGCTGTCCATGCTGATCTCCCGGATCTACGACGTCACCGACGGTCAGGTGCTGGTCGGCGGCGTCGACGTCCGCGACGCCACCCTGGCCTCGCTGCGCGACGAGATCGGCGTGGTCACCCAGGACTCCCACCTGTTCCACGAGACCATCCGGGAGAACCTGCGCTACGCCAAGCCGGACGCCACCGACGACGAGATCTGGGCCGCGCTCGCCGGAGCCCAGGTCGCCGACCTGGTCCGGGCCCTGCCCGACGGGCTGGACACCACGGTCGGCGAGCGGGGCTACCGCTTCTCCGGCGGCGAGAAGCAGCGCATCGCGATCGCCCGGCTGCTGCTCAAGGCCCCGTCGATCGTGATCCTCGACGAGGCGACCGCGCACCTGGACTCGGAGAGCGAGGCGGCGGTGCAGCGGGCACTGTCCGTGGCGCTGACCGGGCGTACCGCCCTGGTGATCGCGCACCGGCTCTCCACGGTCCGCGACGCCGACCAGATCCTCGTGCTCGACGAGGGGCGGATCGTCGAGCGTGGCCGGCACGACGAGCTGGTCGCGGTCGGCGGCCTGTACGCCGAGCTGTACCGCACCCAGTTCGCGGTCGCCGACTCGCCGGCCCCGTACGCCGAGGCCGACCAGCAGCCCGAGCCGGTGGTCACCACGGTGCCGCTGGGCACGTACGTGGCGCAGGAGGCGCTGCCGCCCGCGGCGGCCAACTGAGCCCGCCGCCGCCCGCGGCGGCCAACTGAGCCCGCCGCCGCCCGCGGCGGCCAACTGAGCCCGCCGCCGCCCGCGGCGGCCAACTGAGCGCGGTGCCGCCGCCTGCGGCAGGCCAGCCGAGCGCGGCGGTGCTGCCGTCCGCTGACCCGGGGCGGCCACCGCCACGGCCGTCCCGTCACGGCCCGCCGCTGCCCGCCGCTCACTGGTCGGCGGGCAGCCCGGTCTCCGCCTGTTCGACCTGGTGGATGAGCTGCTTGAGGCGGGCGATCTCGTCGCGCAGGGCGGCCTGGCCCGGGGCGGTGAGGCTGACCCAGGTGCGCGGGCGCCTGCCCTCGTAGCCCTTCTCGATCTGGATCAGCCCGGCCTTCTCCAGCACGGTCAGGTGCTGCCCGAGGTTGCCGGCGGTCAGTTGCAGGGTGGTCCGGAGGAAACCGAACTCGACCTGGCGGGCCTGGTGCGCGATGGCCATGATGCCGAGCCGGACGCGCTGGTGGACGACGTCGTCGAGGCCGTTGGCGGGGTGGTCGGTCGTCACCTGCGAACCTCGGCGGTCGGCCGGAACAGGGCGAAGGCGGCGGCGCCCAGGAGCAGCACCGCCGCCGGGACGAGCAGGTCGGGCAGGAAGAACCACGGCGACGACGAGTGAATGACCCGGTTGCCCTGCACCAGGCCGATCGCGAGGAAACCGATGGTGTACGCCAGCAACGCCCAGTGGCGTTCGACCCAGGCGAGCACCAGCAGCGCCAGCCCGACCGCCGCCAGCGGACCGGCCAGCCCGTTGAGGAGCCAGGCGGCCGGCCCCATCTCGGGCGGCGCCGGGTCGGCGGTGGGATCGGCGGGTGGGGGCAGGAGCGGGTGGAATGTCAACCAGATCGACACCGCCGTCATGAGGACGGCCAGCGCCACCCCGGCGACGACGTAGGGCCGGATGGGCGTGCCGACGCCGCGCGCCCGGGACTGCCTGACGTAGAAGGCCGCGATGGCCGCGTAGGCGAGCAGCAGCGCGACGGTCCAGTAGCCGAGCTCCGTCGGGTTGGGCGCCGGGCAGACCGTCTGACCTGGCCCGAATCGGCAGGTGCCGAAGAGGTCGACGTAGGGGGCGTATCGGTAGACGGGTATCGCGAGCAGGGTGATGGTCGCGAAGACCAGCAGCGGGAACCAGGTGCCGCGCTGGGCGGCACGACACTCGATGCCGGCGGAGCCCGGACACCTAGCCGGCGGACGCCGCGCGTAGCTCGGCGAAGGCGGCGCCGAGCGTCACCGGGGTGAAGTGCGCGTTTAACCCGCTCGGGTTGGGCAGCACCCAGAGCCGGGCCGGCCCCAGCGGCTCCGGCTGCTCGCCGAAGCCGGCCTTCGGCCGGGCGAAACCGATCCGGTACGCGGTCACCCCGACCACCGCCACCCAGCGCGGCCGGTACCGCTCGACCTTGCCGGCCAACAGCTCGGCGCCCGTGACCAGCTCCGCGGCGGCCAACTCGTCGGCCCGGGCACTGGCCCGGGCCACCATGTTGGTGATCCCGAGCCCCAGACGGGGCAGCTCGTCCTGCTCGCTCGGGTGCAGCTGGCGCGGCGTGAAGCCGCCCCGGTGCAGGGCCGGCCAGAACCGGTTGCCCGGTCGGGCGAAGTGCCAGCCGGTCGCCGCCGACCACAGTCCGGGGTTGATCCCGACGAACAGCACGTCCAGCCCGGGCGCCACGACGTCCGGCAGCAGCTTGTCGGCCGCCGCCGCCAACTGCTCCTTCGTCGGTCGGGGATACCGCCGCGCGGCCGGTTCGGAGGGCGCCTCCCGGCTCCGGCCGCGCCCGCCCGCCGTCACAGGCCGCGCAACGCGCCGCCGTCGACCGGCACGGTCACCCCGGTGACGTAGCCGGCGGCGGGGGAGAGCAGGAAGGCGGCCACCCGGCCGAACTCGGCCGGATCACCGATGCGGCGCAGCGGGATGCCCGCCTCCGCCTCCGCGCGACCGCGTTCCGGGTCGCCGCCGGCCGCGAGGAGCTCCCGGTTCCGGTCGGTCATGATCCGGCCGGGCAGCAGGCTGACCACGCGCACGCCGCGGGGGCCGTACTCGTCGGCGATGTCCTTGGCCACGCCGGCCAGGCCGGGGCGCAGCCCGTTGGAGATGCCGAGGCCGGGCAGCGGGCCGCGTACCGAGGTGGAGAGGACCAGGCCGATCGCCCCGCCGTCGGTGAGTGCGTCGGCCACCGTCCGGACGGTGCGGACGGTACCCAGGAAGACCGTCTCGAAGGACTCCCGCCACTGCTCGTCGCTGACCTGCGCGGCGGTCCCTCGGGGCGGGCCGCCGACCGAGACGAGCGCCCCGTCGAGCCGGCCGAACCGCTCCCGTGCCGCCGCCACCAGGCGCTCCGGGGTGCCCGGGTCGGTCAGGTCGGCGGTCAGCCCGACCGCGTGGGCCGGGCCGCCGAGCGCCTCGACCGCCGCGGCGACACGTTCCGGGGCGCGGGCCGAGAGCACCACCCGGGCCCCGTCGGCGACGAGCTGTTCCGCGGTGGCGAAGCCGAGGCCGCCGGAGGCGCCGGTCAGCACGTACACCCGGTCGGCGAGTCCGAGATCCATGACCCGATCCTGCCGTACCCGCGGGGACGGTGCCAGCGATGCCCGATACCGCCGGCGCGGTGGCCGGCGACGTTCAGCGCTGAGCCGGACGGAGCAGGCGTACCCGGCCGGCGAGCTGCACGGCCACGGCGCCGCCGGCCCGGGCGGCGGCCGGCAGGCGGCGGGGCCGGGGCGGGGTCAGCCCGTCGTAGCGCGCGGCGGCCTCGCGCAGCGCCAGTTCCTCAGCGCCCAGTGGCGGCAGCGTGGCCGCGGCCCGCAACTCCCGCGCCAGGTCCCAACCGTCGCGGAGCGAGCCGTTGGTGGGCCGCCCGTCCGCCCACCCGGCGAAGGCCGCCGGCCAGCCGGCGCCCAGCCCGGCGGCGAGCAGCGGCCAGTGCCGGGCCACGTCGCCGGCGCGCTTGCGCAGCAGCGCGCGGCGGGCCGCCGCCACCGGTCCCGGTGCGAACCCCGGCGGCAGCGGGCCCCCGGCGACCAGCGCGGCGACCAGCGCGGACTGCCGGTCCGCCAGGCTGTCGCCGGTCCCCGGTGGCGGCTCGCCCGGGGCGGTCACGTGACCACCGGGTAGCCGGCGGCGGTGGCCAACGCGTCGAGCTCACCGCGCAGCTCGGCGGCGGGCGGGTAGTGGCCGTCGCGTTCCAGCAGCAGCGCCGGGGGCCGGTGCCGGGCGCAGAGCGCACCGACCAGGTCGAGCACCTCGGCGGGGACCGGGTCGGTGTGCGTGTCGTGGTAGAAACCAGCCCGCTCGGCGCCGCCGGCCACGTGCACGTAGGCCACCCGCTCTAGCGGCAGCCGGTCCAGCAGCGCGAGCGGGTCGCCGCCCCGGTTGCGGGCGTTGGCGTGCACGTTGGCGACGTCGAGCAGCAGCAGGGCGCCGGTGGCGTCGAGGATCTCGGTGAGGAAGTCGGCCTCGTCCAGCTCGTCGTCCGGCCAGTCGAAGAGCGCGGCGATCGGTTCCAGCGCGAGCGGCACCGGCAGCTCGGCCTGGGTGCGCCGGACGTTGGCCACCACCGCGGCGACCGCCTCCCGGCTGCGCGGCAGTGGCAGCAGGTGGCCGGCCTCGACGCCGCCGGCCCGGACGAACGCGATGTGCTCGCTGACCAGCGGCGCGTCCAGCGCGGTGGCCACCCCGGCCAGGTGCGCCACCCGGGCCGGGTCGACCGGTTCGGCGCCACCGAGGGAAAGCTTCACCCCGTGCGGTACGACGGTGACGCCGCGCCCGCGCAGGTCGGCGAGGCCGTCGGGCAGCGCCCCAGCCGGCGCGACCGTCTCGGCCACCACCTCGACGAAGCGCAGCCCGGGCAGGCCGGCCACGAAACCGGCGATCTCCGGCCGCCACCCGATCCCGACGCCGTACGGCCCGGTGCCGGGCGGGGCCGGCGGAGCGGTCGGCCCGGTCATCCGCCGCACCCGCCGCCCCCGCACCCGCCTCCGCCCCCGCAGGAGCTGCCGCCGCCGCACGAGCTGCCGGCCCCGCACGAGCTGCTGCTGCCGGTCGAGACGCCGCTGGCGCCGAGCGCCTGCCGCTGGATCTCGGCCTGCTCGGCGAAGCCCGGGTCCATCGCCCAGATGGTGGCGGTGCCGAACAGCGCCACGCCCAGGGCCGCCTCGGCGGGGCCGTAGGTGGCGTACGCCGGCGCGGCCGAGGGCCGCAGCCAGCTGTGCCGGCGGCGCAGCTCGTGCAGCGCCCGCTCGGCCGCCCGGGTGCGCAGCGGCACCCGGATGAGCAGCAGGAAGGCGATGAACAGCGGGACCAGGGTGAGGAACAGGAAACCGGCGGGCCGGCCGTTCGCGGTACCCACGAAGGCGCGGACGACGCCGAGCGCCAGCAGCGCGCCGATCAGGAGCGGCCCGCGCCGCAGGGCCCGGCGGCGCGGCGCGTCGAGGGCCAGGCCGCGCACCTCGAGGCCCTCGCGCAGCTGCTGCAGGGCGCGCAGCACCCACTCGTCGTGGCGCAGCTGGCGAGAGTGCACGCCGCGTACGGCGGCGTGGTGGATCGCCTGGTCGAGCGGGGTGGCGCCGGCCGGCAGCGGGCCGCCCGCGGTGAGCCGGCGGTCCGGCCGGACGCCCACCGCACCGGCCCGGCGCAGCCCGCCCAGCGCCGTCCAGACGGCGAGCTGGTCGCCGCCGTTGAGGAGGGCCACCTGCTGCGGCCCGAGCTGCCCGTCCCCGGCGGCGGGGCCGCCGGCCAGGACCCGGATCCGGTACGCGATGGCGCCGACGACCAGCACGGCCGCCACGAGCAGGTACCAGCGGAGGAAGACGGGGCCCGGGATGCCCCAGGTGTCACCCGGTGCGGCGAGGACGGCCATGCTCTGCTCCTGTCGCGAGGGGTCGCGGCTCATTGTGGAGCAGCCCTGCCACCGGTGAACGGGCCCGCCGGCCCAGTTATCGGACCGAGACCGGGCGACCGGTCAGTGCCGGCGGACGGCCTCCTCGACGAGGTCGAGCACCCGGCTCAGGTCACCGGCCGGTCGCCCCATCGCCAGGTGCAGCACCAAGCCGTCGTACGCCAGCTCCAGGAACTGGGCCAGCACGTCGATCGGCACGTCCTCACGGAGCACGCCGGCCTCGCGCTGGCGGAGCAGGCGTTCCCGGGTGGCCTCGGCGATGGCCGCGGAGCGTTCCGCCCAGCGCTTGGCGAACGCGGGGTCGGTGCGCAACCGACGGGAGACCTCCAGCTGGCTGCCGAGCCAGCCGGTGGTGTCCGGGGAGACGGCCCGGGCGAGCAGGTCCCGCATCACCTGGACCAGGCCGTTGCGGGCCACGGTCTCCACCATCACGGCGGCGTCGTCCTCGGCCACGGCGAGGAAGAGCGAGTCCTTGTCCCGGAAGTGGTGGAAGATCGCGCCGCGGGAGAGCCCGGTGGCCTCCTCCAGCCGACGGACGGTGGCACCCTCGTAGCCGTGCCGGGCGAAACACGCCCGGGCCGCGCCGAGGATCTCCTGCCGGCGCGCGTCGAGCTGGTCCTGACTTACTCTGGGCACACACCGATCGTCGCAGGCGGCCGGGACCGATGCAAACCGTACGTACGGCTTGAAACGGGGTTTCCGTGCTCCGCCCGCCGGCCCGGGCCGGTCTAGGATCGCCCGGTGACCCAGGCCGCACCCCTTCCCGCCCGCCCGCTGACCGTGGCCGCCGTGCAGGCCACGCCGGTCCCCGGCGACGTCGCCGGCAACGCCGCCCGCGCCGCCGGCCTCGTCGCGCGGGCCGGCGACGCCCGCGTCGTCGTGCTGCCGGAGCTGTACCTGCCGGCGTACCACCTGCCGGCGCTGGCCGCCGACCCGGCCGGCACCGACGTGCCGGCCGCCCCGGACGGCTCGGTCGCCGACCCGCGGCTGGACCCCCTGCGGGCGGTGGCCCACGACCACCGGACGACCGTGGTGGTCGGGGCGGCCGTGCGGCACCCCGACGGGCGGCGCACCATCTCCGCCCTGGTGGTCGACCCCACCGGGGCGGTCCACGCCGGGTACGACAAGCAGCAGCTCTGGAGCGGCGAGCGGGAGCTGTTCGAGGCGGGCCGGCGGGGCGCCACGCTGCTGATCGACGACTGGCGGTTCGGCCTGGGCATCTGCTACGACGGCTGTTTCCCGGAGCACGGGCGGGCCGCCGCCGACGACGGCGCGCACGGCTACCTGTGCCCGAGCGGCTACCTGGCCGGCTCGGCGCACCGCCGCGACCTCTACTACGCCGCGCGGGCGCTGGACAACACCATGTTCGTCGTCTTCGCCAACTGCGTGGACGGCGCCGATCCGTGGCGGTTCAACGGCGGCGCCGCGGTCTACGACCCCGAAGGGCGGCCGCTGGCCCGGGGCGCGGACACCGGGGAGGACGTGCTGGTGGCCACCCTCGACCCGGCCGCGCTGGCGGCCACCCGGGCCGCGCACACCATGCTCGGTGACCGCCTGCCCGGTCAGGGGCTGCCCCGCGTGGTGCTGCGCGGCTGACGGCGGGGAAGGCGACCGCACACCCTGTCGGTCGCCCGCCTCGGTCCCGTAGGGTGCGCGAGTGCCGTTGCTCCTGCTCGACCTGGACAACACCCTGCTCGACCGCGCGGGGCCGTTCCGTGCCTGGGGAGAGCGGTTCCTGGCCGGCATCGGCGCGCCGCCCACCGACATCGACTGGCTGCTCTCCATCGACGCGGACGGGCTGACCGACCGGTGGGACGTCGCCGACGCCATCCGCGACCGGTACGGGCCGATCATGTCGGGGATCGACCTGGTCGAGGAGTTGCACGACGGGGTGGTGGCGCACACCCGGCTGGACCCGCTGGTCGCCTGCGCGCTGCGGATCGCCGACGACGCCGGCTGGATCCCGGTGGTGGTCACCAACGGGGTGGTCCGCCAGCAGGAGGCGAAGATCCGGCGCACCGGCCTGGACCGGTACGTGGCCGACTGGGTGATCTCCGAGGAGGCCGGGGTCAGCAAGCCCAACCCGCGGATCTTCGCGCTCGCCGCCCACCGGGTCCGGATGCCGCTGCGTGGCGCCTGGGTGATCGGGGACAGCCCGGAGGCGGACATCGGCGGGGCGACCGCGGTCGGCCTGCCCAGCGTCTGGCTGCACCGGGGACGGCGCTGGTCGGACACCCGGTTCGCGCCCACCCGCACCGAGGACGGGCTGATCGCGGCGGTGGCCGCCGTGCTGGCCGGCTGAGCGGTACACCGCCGGCCGGGGCGGCGCGTCGGGCGCGGTTCGCCGTGCGGGGCGGGGCGTCGGCCGCGGTTCGCCGTGCGGGGCGGGGCGTCGGCCGCGGTTCCCTGCGCGGGTCGGGGCGTCGGCGGCGGCCCTCGTGCGCCCGGGCGGTCTCCCGGCGGCCTAAATCGGTTGACCCGCGTCGGCGGTCCGGTGAGCATGGGGCCGCGCGTGGGCGCAGCCGGGCGGGGCCCGGTCGAGGAGAGGAGGTCGGTCATGGCCGTCTTTGCGGGGTCTTTCCACCTGCCTCCACCAGCCTCGATCGAAGGATCAACCCACCCGTGCGTGAACCAGACCTCCCGGCGCCGCAGCGCCGTGGCCGCGGCAAGAGCCGCTTCGACGACGACGAACCGTACTTCCTGAAGCGGGGCCGGCACGCCGAGCCGGCCCTGCCCGGACCCGACGACGAACCCGAACAGGGGGACCCCTGGTCCTCCTGGGACGCGGCCGTGCACGGGCCCGAACCCCACCCCGGCTGGCTGGTCACCGAGCTGGCGGCCCGGGACACCGAGCTCGGGGTGCTCAAGACCGGCAAGGAGGCGGACGTCCACCTGGTCCGCCGCGCGGTGCCGGACACCGGCCGCTCCTGCCTGCTAGCGGCCAAGCGGTACCGGGACGCCCAGCACCGGCTCTTCCACCGCGACGCCGGCTACCTGGAGGGGCGCCGGGTGCGCCGGTCCCGGGAGATGCGGGCGATGGCCGGGCGGACCGCGTTCGGCCGGCAGATGATCGCCGGGCAGTGGGCGGCCGCCGAGTTCGACGCGCTGGCCCGGCTCTGGGA
>NZ_KQ058684.1 GCF_000982955.1 Micromonospora sp. HK10
CCGCGCCGGCTACGCCCACGGTGACCTGTCCCCGTACAACCTGCTGGTGCACCGGGGACGGCTGGTGATGATCGACCTGCCCCAGGTGGTCGACGTGGTGGCCAACCCGCAGGGCCCGGAGTTCCTGGCCCGGGACGTCCGGGTGGTCGCCGGGTGGTTCGCCGCGCGGGGGCTGACCGCCGCGGCCGCCGACCCGGCCGACCTGACCGGGCTGCTGCTCGAGGAGGCGGGGCTGCGCTGAGCGCGGCGCGTCCCGGGTGGGCCGCCACCCACCCGGGACGCCG
>NZ_KQ058685.1 GCF_000982955.1 Micromonospora sp. HK10
GACCGGCCGCCTCCACCGGCCCGGCCACGGCGGCGAGCCGGCGTCAGACCGCCTCGACCGGCCCGCGCTCGGCGACCACCTCGACGGTCGGGGCCGGCGTCGCCGCCTCGGCTGGCCGGCGCCGGCCGATCACCCGCTCGTAGAGGCGTTCCAGCGCCCCGGCCGTCCGCTCCCAGGTGTAGCTGCACCGGACCCGGTCGACCGCCGCGTGCCCGTACGCGAACCGGCCGGCGTTGTCGGCGAGCAGCCGGCGCAGGGTGACCCCGAGGGTCCGGACGTCGCCGGGCGGGATCAGCTTGCCGGTCACCTCGTCGACGACCGCGTCGGCGATGCCACCCATCGCGTAGCCGACCACGGGCACGCCGCAGGCCATCGCCTCCAGCGACACCCGGCCGGCGGAGGCGTAGTGCGGGGTGCAGGCGACCACGTCGGCGGAGCGGTACCAGGTGGCCAGTTGGTCGTGCGGCACCGCGCCGACGAGCTTGACCTGCTCCCCTACCCCGGTGTGCTCGGCCAGCTCGCGCAGCCGGCGGGCCTCGGCGTGGTCGGCGAGCTGTTCGGCGGGCGGGCCGCCGGCGATGACCAGTTCGGCGTCGCCGACCAGCCGCATGGCGCGGATCAGGTCCTCCTGTCCGTGTCCGGGCGCGAGCCCGCCGACGGAGAGGATGCGGGCGCGCTGGTCGCGCGGGGCGGCCTCGCCGTCGGGGTGGAACTGCTCGGTGTCCACGCCGGTGGGCACCATGGCCACGGAGGTGCGCTGCAACCCCATCCGGGTCAGCTCGTCGACCTCGTCGTTGCACTGGGCGACGGCGATGTCCACGGCCCGGATCAGCGCCCGTTCCAGCGGGATCCGCTCGCCCGGGCCGTCGTAGCGCGACCCGAGGTGGCGCAGCTGCTCGACGCCGAGGGAGTGGAAGGTCTGCACGACCGGGATGTCGGTCTCGCGGACGGCGTGGGCGGCGGCCAGCCCGCCCACCCAGTAGTGACCGTGCACCACCTCCGGCGCCCAGGCGCCGGACCACTGCCGGGCCAGCCAGCCGCCGAGGTCGGTGACGTACGGGACCAGTTCGGCGGTGGGCAGCGGGCTGGCCGGGCCGATCGGCACCCGCTCCAGCCGGTAGCCGCCGACCTCGGCGACTTCGGGCTGGTCCGGCTCGTCGCGGCGCTCGTACACCCGGACGTCGTGGCCCCGTGCGGCGAGTTCGGCCGCCACCCGCTCGACGTGCTGGTGGGTGCCGATGGTGGACGGGCCGGCGTGCGCGCACACAAGGCCGACGCGCATGGTGCACCTCCATGCGTTCTCGCGAGCGGTGGTCCTCCGGTCAGAGGGTCCCATTAACCCGGCCCCGTTGCGCCGAAACCTGGCAGATCGGGACCGGTCCGACGGGCCGGCCGGGCTGGTCACCCGGACGTTCCGCCGTCTTGGTGACACCTGCCCCGTACGGCCGCGCGGTAACCGTGATCCGCGTTGCTCCGACGGCATGACCCGGCCGTGCCGGGGGTACCGGCCAGGAATGCCTCTCACCCGCACTCTGGACGACGCGACGGTGGTGATCACGGGGGCTTCCAGCGGGATCGGCGCGGCGACCGCGTACGCGCTGGCCCGCCGGAGTGCCGACGTCGTGCTCGCGGCCCGCTCCGAGGACGCGCTGCGCCGGGTCGCCGCACACTGCCGGGAGCTGGGCGGCCGGGCGTTGGTGGTGCCCACCGACGTGACCGACGCCGAGGCGGTGCGAGAGCTGGCGGCGCGGGCGGCGGCGGAGTTCGGCCGGATCGACGCGTGGATCAACAACGCGGCGGTGGGCGTGGTCGGGCTCTTCGACGAGATCCCGGTGGCGGAGTTCCGCCGGGTGCTGACGGTGAACCTGCTCGGCACGGTGCACGGGACGAAGGCGGCGCTGCCGTGGCTGGACGCGGCCGGCGGCGGCGTGGTGGTCAACAACGCCTCGGTGCTGGCCGAGGCCGCGATGCCCTACCAGTCGGCGTACAACGCGGCCAAGCACGGCATCCGCGGGCTGTCCGACACGATCCGCCAGGAGCTGCGGGTCACCGGGCGCGGCCACATCTCCATCTGTACGGTGCTGCCGGCCACCATCGACACCCCGTTCTTTCGGCACGCCGCCAACCACACCGGGCAGGAGCTGGTCCCGCCGCCGCCGGTCTACCCGCCGGAGGTGGTCGCCGAGACGATCGTCCGGCTGCTGCGCCGGCCGCGCCGGGAGGCGTACGCGGGCGGCGCGGCGCGGCTGCTCGGACTCCAATGGCGGCTCGCCCCGGCGCTGGCCGAGCGGGTGCTCGGCTGGTACACCGCGCGCACCCAGTTCGGTCCCGGGGTGCGGCTGGACAGTTCCGGCAACGTGTTCCGGCCGGACGCGGCGGGCGAGCAGACCGGTGGCTGGCACGGCCGACGCCGCCAGCTGGTGCGGATGACGGCCGCGTTCGGGTTGGCCGCGGCGGGCACCGCGGTGGGCACGATGGCCGCGATGAACCGGCGGGCCAGGGCGGATCGGTGAGGAACGGGTGAGCCGGCCGGGTGCGCGTGCCGCCGCGGGCATGCACAATGGGACGATCATGCCGACGGACGTGCGATGCCTGGTGGAGACGGATGCGTCTTCCGCCGTGGTCCGGCTGACCGGGGTGCTCGACCTGCCCGGGGCGGAGGCCGTCCGGGGCGCGCTGCTGGCCCGGCTCTGGCAGCGGCCGGGCCCGGCGATCGTCGATCTGACCGGGGTGCGGATCGCCGCGCCGCGGGCTCGCACGGTCGTCGACGACGTCCACCGGGCGGTGGCGGGTTGGCCGGCGGCCGGCCTGCTGGTGCTGGACCCGGCGGGCGCGCCGGCGGGCGACGTCCCGGTCTTCCCGACGCTGGACGCCGCGCAGGCCGCGTTGGTCGCCGCGCCGCCGGCCGCGGTGCTCACCGCCGACCTGCCGCCGGTGGTGGCGGCGGCCCGGGAGGCCCGGGCGCTGGTCACCGACGGCTGCGCCCGGTGGCGGATGCCGGAGCTGGCCGAGCCGGCGTGCATCGCGGTGACCGAGATGGTCAACAACGGGGTCGCCCACGCCCGGTCGTCGATGACGCTGCGGGTCGCCCCCCGCGACGGCGCGCTCCACCTCGCCGTCCGCGACCACTCGTCGCGGCCGCCCGCGTACGCCGGGCTGGCGCCGCTGACCTCGACCGGAGGTCGCGGGCTGCTGCTCATCGACACGGTCTCGCGGTCCTGGGGCAGCACTCCGCTGCCGGACGGGAAGGTGGTCTGGTGCGTGCTGCACGCCGAGGACGAGGCGGCGTTCCGGAACTGAGGCCGGGTTTGACCCTCTTTCTCCCGATCCACCCCGCCGGTCGCGGTTAATCCGGCGAGCGCAGTGGGTAGTTCCCGGTCATGCGCGACGACGAGTACCCCACCCCCGTGTCCGACCCCGAGGCGGAGGGCCTGCCCGACACCGCCGACGACGACTCCACGGCCAACGACGACGTCTTGACCGGACGCGAGGCGGACGGCCCGGAGCCGGCCCAGCTGCCCGGCGACCGGACCCCGGTGGCCGTCGACCAGTTCGGCACCACCGCCGAGGAGCAGCTCGACGGGGAGTCACTGGACTACAAGCTCCATCGCGAGCAGTACGAGCGGCCCGCCGACGACCCGCTCGCCGGCGCGGTCGACCCGGACATCGCCGCCGAGGCGGACAGCGAGGAGGCCGCCGCGCAGGCCCAGCTCGACGCGGACGTGATCGACCCGGGCCCGACCTCGGACCCGCACTCGCCGGTCTCCCTCTACGACCACGGCCAACTCGGCGCGGTCGCCGACCATCAGGTGGGCCGGCTGGTCGAGCCGGACGAGGGCGCCCACACCGATCAGGAGACCGACAACGTCGCGTACGACGCGGGTGCGGCCGGCGGCGGGGCGACCGCGGAGGAGCTGGCCATCCACGAGACCCGCCCGCCCGAGGCGAGCTGACCGGTCAGCCGTCCAGGCCCCGCTCGATGGCGTACCGGGTCAACTCGACCCGGTTGTGCAGGTGGAGCTTGCCGAGCGTGTTCTGGACGTGGTTCTGCACGGTGCGGTGGGAGAGCCCGAGCCGCTCGGCGATCTGCTTGTACGACAGTCCCTTGGCCACCAGTCGCAGCACCTCGGTCTCCCGTTCGGTGAGCCGGGGTGCCGCGTCGTGCGCGGTGGCCGGCCCGGCCGCCAGCCGGCGGTACTCCCCCAGCACCAGCCCGGCGAGCCCCGGTGTGAAGACCGGCTCGCCGGCCGCGGTCCGGCCCACCGCGTCCAGGAACTCGGCCGGCGCCGCCGACTTGACCAGGTAGCCGGTGGCGCCGGCCTTCACCGCGTCCAGCACGCTCTGCGGCTCGCCGCTGGCCGAGAGCATCAGCACCCGCACCCGCGGCAGCGCGGCGCGCAACCCACGGATCACCTCGACCCCGGAGACGTCCGGCAGTTGCAGGTCGAGCACGACCACGTCGGGGCGGGCCGCCGGGGCGACCCGGACCGCCTGCCGGCCCTCCCCGCTGGTCGCCACCACCAGGTAGCCGGCCTCGGTCAGGTCGCGGGCCACGCCCTCGCGCCACATCGGGTGGTCGTCGACCACCATCACCCGGATGCTCACCGGTCCCCCCTCGGCACGCTCAACTCGATCTCCGTACCGGCGCCCGGGGCGGACACGATCCGCACCTGCCCGCCCAGGTCGGCCACCCGGCCCTGGATCGACTGGGCCACCCCGAGCCGGCCCTGCGCGACGGCCTCGGCCAGCCGTCCCGCCGGGATGCCCGGCCCCTCGTCGCGTACCGAGACGGTCACCGTCTCCCCCTCGTCCTCGATCAGCACCCAGGCCCGCCCGGCGGCGTGCCGGGCCACGTTGTCCAGCGCCGCCCCCACGGCCGCGGCCAACTCGCCGGCCACCCGGGCGGGCAGCCGCACCGGCGTGGCCGGCGCGGCCACCTCGACGGTCGCCGAGGCGTACCGGTCGAGCAGGTCGCGCAGGTCCCGGTCGTCGCCCTCCTCGGCGGGGCCGGCGCCCGCCCGGCCGATCAGCGCCCGCAGTGCCGCCTCCTGCTCACCGGCGAGCCGGGCCAGTTCGCCCGCCTCGCCGTCCAGTTCGGCGCCGCGCCGCTGCACCAGCGCCAGCACCTGGAGCACCGAGTCGTGGATGTCCCGGGCCAGCCGCTCCCGCTCGCGGCTGGCCGCCTCCAGTTCCACCGCCCGTTGCAGCCGCTGCTCGGCGGTCACCGCGAGCCGGGCGACGTGCCCGACCACCACCCCGGCCAGCAGCATCAGGATCACTCCGGTGAGCGAGGACTGGCTGACCCGCTCCCGGGCGACCAGGTCGACCCCGCCGAGCACCAGGGCGGCGACGGCTCCGCGCCGCCGCCCGCCGGAGACCGCCCAGGCCAGCACCGGCCCGGCCTGCCAGGCCACGGTCAGCGTGGGCACCCCGGCGGCGAGCGCCGCGCGGCCCACCACCCAGGGGTTGGCCAGCATGATCGCCATGACCACGCCGAGGTCGGCCAGGAGCAGCGGCCAGCGCCGCCCCGCCGGGCGCGCGTAGCCGGCCGCCGTCGCCGTGCTCCAGGCGAGCATGACCAGGAGTACGCCGCCGGCGGCGAGCGGGTGCGCGTACCGGTCCGCGTCGCGCAGGACCAGCAGCCCCACGTACGCCAGCGAGGCGAACCGGAACACCGCGATCGACCGCCAGAGCGGGACCTCCAGACCACCCGGGGACGACGGCATGCGCGCCACCATCCCATAACCGACGTGGGGCGGGGTGGCGGGTGCGGCTCGGGAAACCCTGACGTACGGTGGAAATGCCGCGAAAATCGTCGAGATCAACCGCCGGGACGGGGCCATGACGAATGCAGAACCCCCCGAACCGCGTACGGTTGTGCCCATCGAACCTTCCCCCCTCATCGCCGAAGCCTTCGACCAGAGGCGGGTGACCGAGCTACGCCACTCGGTCACCTCCTGCGCGCGCGGCGCCGGGCTGACCGGCCAGCGGCTCGACGACTTCGTGCTGGCGGTCAACGAGCTGATCACCAACGCCGTGCGGCACGGCGGCGGCCAGGGCCGGCTGCGGTTGTGGCAGCAGGACGGCCAACTGGTCTGCGAGGTCGCCGACCACGGCCAGGGGATCAGCGCGCGGCGGCTCAACGACCGCGACCGGCCCGCGCCGGGCGCCGCCGGCGGCTGGGGGCTCTGGTTGGCCCGGGAGCTGAGCGACACCATGGCCGTGCAGACCGGCCAGGCCGGCACGATCGTGCGGATCAGCGCCACGCTGGCCACCCGGCAGCAGGTCGCCGAGCCCGCCGAGAGCTGACCGCCCGCGCGGTCTCAGGCGAAGAGCGCGCTCACCGACTCGCCGTTGTGGATCCGGCGCATCGCCTCGGCCAGCGCCGGCGCCACCGACAGCACCGTCAGCTCCGGTACCCGCTTCTCGGCCGGGATCGGCACCGTATTGGTGCAGACGATCTCCAACACGCCCTCCTGGGTGCTCAGCCGCTCCAGCGCGCCGTCGGAGAAGAGGCCGTGGGTGCAGACCAGCCGAATCGAGCGGACCTTCCGCTCGCGCAGGTGGGCCATCAGCTCGATCACCGTGCTGCCCTTGGCGATCTCGTCGTCGAGCACGATCACATCCCGGTCGGCCACGTCGCCGATCACCGTGCTGATCTTCACGCGGTCGTCCGGGAACCGCTGCTTCGCCCCGACCGCCACCGGCGTGCCGAGCATCCGGGCGAACGCGGCGGCCTCCTTCGCGTTGCCCAGGTCCGGCGAGACCACCACGGCGTTGGCCAGGTCGTAGCGGGTGAAGTGGGCGGCCAGTTCGCGCAGCGCGTGCAGGTGGTCCACCGGGACGCTGAAGAAGCCGTGTACCTGCGGCGAGTGCAGGGTCATCGCGAGCACCCGGTCCGCGCCGGCCGAGGTGAGCAGGTCGGCCACCAGCCGCCCGCCGATGGAGATGCGCGGCGCGTCCTTCTTGTCCGACCGGGCGTACGCGTAGTGCGGCAGCACCACGGTGATCCGGCCGGCCGACGCGCCCCGGGCGGCATCGATCATGAGCAGCAGCTCGACCAGGTGCTCCTGCACCGGCGGCACCAGCGGCTGGATCAGGAAGACGTCGCGCTCCCGGCAGTTGGCCTGCAACTGCACCTCGAGGCAGTCGTTGGCGAACCGGGACACCCGCACCGGGTGCAGCGGGACGCCCAGGTGGGCACAGATCTCGGCGGCGAGGTCGGGGTGGGCGGTCCCGCTGAACACGGCAATGTCACGCACGCCTGATGATCGTACGGGGCGACCGGGGGAGGCGCGCGACGCTTCCGCCGGGTACGGTGCTGCGGTGACCGGAGACTTCGTCGCCGCCATCGATCAGGGCACCACCTCCTCCCGGTGCATCGTGTTCGACCGGTCCGGAGCGATCGTCTCCGTGGCCCAGCGCGAGCACCGGCAGATCTTTCCCCGGCCCGGCTGGGTCGAGCACGACGCCGAGGAGATCTGGACCAACGTGCGGCAGGTGGTGACGGAGGCGCTCGCCGCCGCCGGCACCGGGCCGGACGGGCTGGCCGCGGTCGGCATCACCAACCAGCGGGAGACCACCGTGGTCTGGGACCGGGCCACCGGCCGCCCGGTGGCCCCGGCCATCGTCTGGCAGGACACCCGCACCGGCCCGGTGCTGCGCGAGCTGGCCGAGACGTACGGCGAGGAGCGGCTGCGGGCCCGCACCGGCCTCACCCTGGCCACCTACTTCGCCGGGCCGAAGCTGCGCTGGCTGCTGGACCACGTGGAGGGGCTGCGCGAGCGCGCCGAGCGGGGCGAGGTCCTCTTCGGCACCATGGACAGCTGGCTGATCTGGAAGCTGACCGGCCGGCACGTCACCGACGTGACCAACGCCAGCCGCACCATGCTGATGGGCCTGGAAACCCTGGACTGGGATCCGGAGCTGCTCGACGCGCTGCGGGTGCCGGCGGCCATGCTGCCGGAGATCCGCTCCTCCAGCGAGGTCTACGGCACCGCCGACGAGCTGCTCGCCGGGGTGCCGGTGGCCAGCGCGCTCGGCGACCAGCAGGCCGCCCTCTTCGGGCAGACCTGCTTTCAGCCCGGCGAGGCCAAGTGCACCTACGGCACCGGCAGTTTCCTGCTGCTCAACACCGGCGCCAGCGCGGTCCCGTCCCGGCACGGCCTGCTCACCACGGTCGCGTACCGGATCGACGGCCAGCCCGCGGTGTACGCGCTGGAGGGCGCCATCGCGGTCACCGGCTCGCTGGTCCAGTGGCTCCGGGACAACCTCGGTCTCATCTCGACCGCCGCGCAGGTCGAGGAGTTGGCCCGCACCGTCGACGACAACGGCGGCTGCTACGTGGTGCCGGCGTTCTCCGGGCTGTTCGCCCCACACTGGCGCAGCGACGCCCGGGGGGTGATCGCCGGGCTGACCGGCTACATCACCAAGGGGCACCTGGCCCGGGCGGTGCTCGAGGCGACCGCCTGGCAGACCCGCGAGGTGGTCGACGCGATGGACGCCGACTCCGACGTGGCGTTGCGGCGGTTGCGGGTGGACGGCGGGATGACCGGCAACGCGCTGCTCATGCAGTTCCTCGCCGACGTGCTCGACGTGCCGGTGGTCCGCTCCCGGATCACCGAGACCACCTGCCTGGGCGCCGCGTACGCCGCGGGCCTCGCGGTGGGCTTCTGGCCGGACCTGGCCACCCTGCGCGAGCAGTGGCGCGCGGACGCCCGGTGGGAGCCCGCCATGGACCCGGCGCACCGCGACCGGGAGCTGCGCAACTGGCGCAAGGCCGTGCAGCGCACCCTCGACTGGGTGGACGACTAGGCCCGGCGTTCAGACCGAGCGGATCCCGGAAGTTTCAGTCGCTCGCGCCGCTCCAGCGTGGCGGCGGATCCCCCACCTCCGGTCGTCTCTGCTCCATTTCGACGTCGATGCTGCCAGCAAAACCGCTGGTGGCGGTGGCAGCGCGGCCCAATGCGGCACTTCTTGCCGAGTAGAGCTTGCCGGAAGTTTTCCGGAACCCATTGTTTCCGGGGTGTTGCCGTGCCAGCATGGCGTGGCATTGAAACCTGTCGTTCGCCGGTCCAGGTCACGCGATCCACCGATCCCGATACGCACGCGCGGCGGCTGCGGCCGGCGCGGGTGTGGTGCTCGGCGTCCGGGACCCAGACCCGAGAAAGGAGGCCACCGTGGCAACCAGTTCCCCTGCCCGCTCCGCTGACTCCCCCCGGAGCCGCTCGTTAAGGTTCCGACTGCTGATCGGCGGCACCGTCGCCGCCATGGCGGCGACGGGCGCCGTGATGGTGATGCCCTCGGCGAACGCCGCGGCGAGCACGCTGGGTGCGGCGGCCGCGCAGTCGGGCCGGTACTTCGGCACGGCCATCGCGGCCAGCCGGC
>NZ_KQ058686.1 GCF_000982955.1 Micromonospora sp. HK10
GCGGCCGACCGGGTGCTGCTCGACGTGCTCAGCGAGCACCAGCGCACCGCCGCCGACCTGGCCCGGGCGCAGGTCCGCGCCGGCACCAGCGAGCGGGTCCGCGACCTGGCCCGGCGCGTCGAACGGTCGCGCGCCGCGGAGGTGGTGCTGATGGCCAGCTACCGGGCGCAGCAGCGCTGAGCCGGCCGCCCCTCAGCCCGTGACCGGCCGGGCGACCAGCAGGGCCCAGCCGAGGCAGCCCAGGGCCGCGGTGTTCAGCACCGCCCGCACCACGTTCCAGCGCACCCAGGCACCCTCGAACATGACCCGCAGTCGGGCCGGATCCGCCAGCCGGTCCGCGGCCGCGAGCCGGTCGTTGAGCGGCACGTTCACCGCGATCGTCACCACCAGCACCAGGCCGTAGAGCAGCAGGGCGGCCAGCAGCCAGGGCAGCGGCCCGCGCCGGTCGGTGGGCAGGTGCAGCAGGACGGCCGCCAGTGTGCCGATCAGCGCGCCGCCGAAGCAGAGCGCGAACCAGCCGTTCAGGATGGCCGCGTTGATCGCGCGCATGCCGGCCACGAAGGTCCGGTCGTCCACCCGGGACAGGCCCGGCATCACGGCGTACGCGAAGCCGGCGAAGAGGCCGGCCATCAGTCCCGTGGTCACCATCGCCAGCAGCAGCGCGGTGTTACGCAGCCCGGTCATCGGGTCCTCCCGTCGGTCGATCCGATCATGGAGCCAGTCCAGCGCGGCCGGGGGCGCGCCGGCCATGGCCGGGACGCCCCGGTCCATACGCGCGCGTCTACGCTCGCCCGGTGGACGTCCTCGCCGGCGTGCTCCGCGGGCTGCGCGCCCGGGACGCGTTCCTGCTGCGTACCGTGATGGACCCGCCGTGGTCGATCCGGGTACGCGACGCCGCCCCGCTGAGCGTCACCACGGTGGTGCGGGGCGGGGCGTGGGTGGTGCCCGAGGCCGGCGAACCGGTGCCGCTGGGCCCCGGGGACGTGGCGGTGCTGCGCGGGCCGGACCCGTACACCGTCGCCGACCAGCCCGGAACGCCACCGCAGGTGGTGATCCACCCGGGTCAGCGCTGCACCACGCTCGCCGGCCGGGACCTCACCGACGTCAGGGCGCTCGGGCTGCGTACCTGGGGCACCCGCCCGGACGCGGCGACCGCCCTGCTCACCGGCACGTACGCCAGCGGTGGCGCGGTCGGCGCGGGGCTGCTCGCCGCCCTGCCGCCCCTGCTGGTGCTGCCCGGCACCGACGCCGAGGCGCCGGTCGTCACGCTGCTCGCGGCCGAGCTGCACCGCGCCCAGCCGGGCCAGGAGGTGGTGCTGGACCGGCTGCTCGACCTGCTGGTCATCGCGGTGCTGCGGAGCTGGTTCGCCCGCCCCGAGGCCCGGCCGCCGGGGTGGCACCGGGCGGCCGGGGATCCGGTGGTCGGCCCGGCGGTGCGGCTGGTCCAGGGTGATCCCGCTCACCCCTGGACGGTCGCGGGGCTCGCCGCCGCCGCGGGCGTCTCCCGGGCCGCGTTCGCCCGCCGCTTCGCCGACCTGGTCGGTGAGCCGCCGATGGCGTTCGTCACGAGCTGGCGCCTCGCGGTCGCCGCTGACCTGCTGCGGGACACCGACCTGACGCTCACCGCGGTGGCCCGCCGGGTCGGCTACGGCAGCCCGTTCGCGCTCAGCGTCGCCTTCAAACGGCGACGCGGGGTGAGTCCGCGGGCCTACCGCGAGACGGTCTGAGCCGTTCCGCGGATCGGGGCAGCCTGGTAATCCCCGCGCCGGGCGTCGGAGGCAGTCGCTAGTCTTCCTGCGGACGTCACGCAGCGTGGCGGTCCACCGCGCGCCCCGGTGGGCGCCGCACCGCCACCGACCAGGGCCCAATCGGAAACTCAGGAGATTCTTCAGTGACCCAGCAAGCTGTCGCGACATCGGACAAACTCGACGCCGCGGTGCTCAAGGTGGCGGGCGTGGTCGTGCTCGGGGCGATCATGTCGATCCTCGACGTGACGGTCGTCAGCGTGGCGCTGCCGACGTTCCAGACCGAATTCGACGCCTCGTACGCGCGGGTGGCATGGACCATGACCGCCTACACCCTCGCCCTGGCGACGGTGATCCCGGTGACCGGCTGGGCCGCGGACCGGTTCGGCACCAAGCGCCTCTACATGGCCGCGCTGGCCCTGTTCACCATCGGCTCCGGCCTCTGCGCCACCGCCGACACGATCACCGAGCTGATCGGCTACCGGGTCCTGCAGGGCCTCGGCGGCGGCATGCTCATGCCGCTGGGCATGACCATCATGACCCGGGCCGCCGGCCCGCACCGGATCGGCCGGCTGATGGCCGTCCTGGGCATCCCCATGCTGCTCGGCCCGATCGGCGGCCCGATCCTGGGTGGCTGGCTGATCGACACGGCGAGCTGGCACTGGATCTTCCTGATCAACCTGCCGATCGGCGTGATCTCGCTGGTCTACGCCATGCTGGCGCTGCCGAAGGACAACCCGGAGCCGTCCGAGTCGTTCGACATCCTCGGCATGGTGATGCTCTCGCCGGGCCTGGCGCTGTTCCTCTACGGCGTCTCGTCCCTGCCGGAGGCCGGCCGGTTCGGCGCCACCACGGTGTGGCTGCCCATGCTGGTCGGCGCCGCGCTGGTGGTGGGCTTCGTGCTCTACTCGTTCAAGCCCAAGCACCCGCTGCTGGATCTGCGGCTGTTCCGCAACCGCAACCTGACCATCGCCTCGGTCACCCTGTTCGTGTTCATCATCGCGTTCATGGGCGCCGGCCTGCTCTTCCCCAGCTACTTCCTGCAGATCCGGGGCGAGTCGACGCTCACCGCCGGCCTGCTCATGGCGCCGCAGGGCATCGGCGCGATGCTCACCATGCCGATCGCCGGCATGCTGGCCGACCGGCTGCCGATCGGCCGGACGGTGCCGTTCGCGCTGGTGCTCATCGCCGCCGGGTTCTTCACCTTCACCCAGGTCGACCCGGACACCTCGTACTGGCTGCTCTGCGGCTCGCTGTTCGTGATGGGTCTGGGCATGGGCGGCACCATGATGCCGATCATGACGTCGGCGCTGAAGACCCTGCACGCGCAGGAGGTGGCCCGCGGCTCCACGCTGGTCAACATCCTCCAGCAGATCGGCGGCTCGGTCGGCGCCGCCGTGATGTCGGTGATCCTCACCAACGAGCTGAACGGCTCCCGCCCCATCCCGGGCGTGACCGACCCGGCGAGCGGCAAGCCGGTCACCGAGGCCGGGCTGGCGATCGCTACCCAGCAGCGGCCGGAGCTGCTCGAGCAGTTCGGGCTGCCGGTGGCGCTGATCGAACGGGGTCTGGCCTTCGCCGCCGACGCCTTCGCCAGCACCTTCTGGGTCGGCTTCGTGCTGGTGCTGCTCACCTTCATCCCGGCCGCGTTCCTGCCCCGCCGCCGGGAGCCGGTGCTGCTGCTCGACGACCAGTCCGGCGAGCAGCGGCCGCCGATGCCGGTCGGCCTGCACTGATCCCGCCCGGGCCGGGCCGCCAGGCACCCCTGGCGGCTTGGCCCGCCACCGCGGCCCGTGGCGGCCCGTCCGGCGTCCTCTCTCTGGCCCGCCACCGCGGCCCGTCCGGCGTCCTCCGGGCTGTCGCCGCCGCGCCCGCGACGTCCGTTCGCCGTACCGCGGTTGCGGCCGCCGCGCCCGGCGGTCGCCGGTCCCGCGCCGCCACCGCCGCGGTCCCGGACCGACCTGCCGGGCTCCGGGCGGAGTAGCCCGCCGCGCACCGGGTAGCCCGGACCGGACGGACGACACCGGGAGGGGCGGCATGGGGCGGCGGCGCGCGGCGGAGGTGGCCGTGATCACCGGTGCGAGCGCCGGCGTGGGCCGGGCCACCGCCCGCCTGCTCGCCCGGCGCGGCATCGCCATCGCCCTGCTGGCCCGCGGCCGGACCGGGCTCGACGCGGTCGCCGAGGAGGTCCGCGCGGCCGGCAGCCGGGCGCTGCCCGTCGAGGTCGACATGGCCGAGCACGACCAGGTGGTCGCCGCCGGCCAACGCATCGAGGACGAGCTCGGGCCGATCGACCTGTGGATCAACAACGCGTTCAGCTCGGTCCTCGCGCCGTTCCGGGACACCCGCCCGGCCGAGTTCGAGCGGGCCATGCAGGTGACCTATCTCGGCTACGTGCACGGCACCCGGGTGGCGCTGCACCACATGACGCCCCGGGACCGGGGCGTCATCGTGCAGGTCGGCTCGGCGCTGGCCTACCGGGGCATCCCGCTTCAGGCCGCGTACTGCGGGGCGAAGCACGCCATCGTCGGGTTCACCGAGTCGCTGCGCTGCGAGCTGATGCACG
Organism: Micromonospora sp. HK10; assembly: GCF_000982955.1. Classification (GTDB taxonomy): domain Bacteria; phylum Actinomycetota; class Actinomycetes; order Mycobacteriales; family Micromonosporaceae; genus Micromonospora. Next base: position 4,312 of record NZ_KQ058686.1, read on the forward strand.
AGCGCAGCACGATCGCGGTGACGATGGTGCACCTGCCCGCGCTGAACACCCCGCAGTTCGACTGGTTGCTGTCCCGGCTGCCGCGCCGGGCGCGTCCGGTGCCGCCGATCTACGCGCCGGCCGTCGCGGCCCGGGCCATCGTGGCCGCCGCCGACCGGCCCGGCCGCCGCGAGTACTGGGTGGGCGCCTCCACGGCGCTGGCCATCCTCGGCAACCGCCTCGCGCCCGGGCTGCTCGACCGCTACCTGGCCCGCACCGGCTACGACGCCCAGCAGACCGACCGGCCGGCCGACCCCGACCGGCCCGCGAACCTCTGGCTGCCCGCCGACGGGCCGGGCGGGCGGGACCGGGGCGCCGGTGGCTCGTTCACCGACCGCGCCCACCGGCACAGCGCCCAGGCCTGGCTGTCCCGGCACCGGCTGGTCACCGCGACGGGGCTCACCGCCGCCGCCGTCGGTGCCCTGGCCTGGCGCCGCGCCGCGGGGTGAGGCCGGCCCACCCGATGGCGCCGGCCGGCCTCACCCCGCGGGGTGCGGCCGGGCCACCCGATGGTGCCGGCGGGGCCGCCGCGCGGGCGGGCCGGCTACAGGCGGTGCCGGACCCAGACGTTGGGCTCGACGTAGACGGCGTGGTCGTGCGTCACGTCGCAGAGCACCGGCGCCAGGGCGCCCGGCACGTGCACCGGCCCGCTGGCGTCGAAGGGCAGGCCGGTCCAGCGCCGCCAGTCGGCGAGTGTCCCGCTGATCACCATCGACCGGGGCGCCACCCGCTCGATCCGCCCGCCGGCGCGTACGTGCACCCGCAGCCACGGGTCGACGGGCAGGCCGTCGGCGCGAACCTGCGCGGCGTACCCGGTCATCGGGAGGTCGGGGCGGGTGTGTTTGCCGCTCGGGCGGACCGGCGCGACCAGGGTGTCGAAGCCGCGCACCGCGGCGGCCTCCCGCATCGCGGCGAGCATCAGCCCGGACAGCCCGGTGCCGCGCCGGTCGGGCCGGACGCAGATCTCCAGCGTCGACACCATGGTCGGGATCGCCCCGGTGGCCCGGTCGATGGCCGAGCGCTGGATCATCCGGTCCCAGCCGCCGTCGGGCAGCTCCGGCTCCGTCCACCGCACCGGCACCGCGTACGCCCGGGCGACCGGGCGTCCGGGCTCGGCCGGGTCCACGGCGGCGAAGACGAACTCCGGGTACAGGTCGTCGGCGACGGCGTAGTACACGGCACCCATCGGGTCCCAGAGCATGAACGGCGGCCAGGCCCCGGAAAAGTTCTCGTTGCCGAGCAGCGGAGCCAGCTCGGGACGGTCGGCCAGGGAGACGATGTCGAGGGTCACGGCCGGGACGGTAACGCTGGCCCGTGGCCGGCGCACGGCATATCCGCTCAGCCGCCGGAGCGGCGGATCGCCAGCAGCGCCACGTCGTCGGCCGGGTTCTCCGCGTCCAGGGTGGCCATCACGGTGTCGCACACCGACTCCGGCGGGGCCAGCGGGACGGCGGCGGCCAGCCGGGCGACCCCGGCGTCGAAGAGTTCGTCGCGGCGTTCCACGAGCCCGTCGGTGTAGGCGACCAGGACGCCGCCGGGCGGGAAGTCGATCGCCGTGGTGCGGCGCCCGGTCCCGCTCCGGCCGATGCCCAGCGGTGGGTCGATGTCCGCGGCGACGGTGGCGGTGCGCCGGCCGGGGGCGGCCAGCACCGGCGCGGGATGCCCGGCCAGCGAGAGGTGGATGGTCGCGCCGTCGGGCGGGATCATCGCGTACAACGCCGTGGTGAGGCTGCCCGCCTCGAAGTGGACCACCTTGCGGTCGAGCAGGGTGAGCGCCTCCGCGGGGTCGTCGCAGACCAGCGCGTACGCCCGCAGCGCGCTGCGGATGCGGCCCATGATGATCGCCGACTGCAGGCCGTGGCCGGACACGTCGCCCATCACCACGCCCGACCAGCCCGACGGCAGGGTGAACACGTCGTACCAGTCGCCGCCGACGCCGGAGGCGTGGCCGGGCACGTACCGGCCGGCCAGCTGCAGGCTCGGCAGGTCCGGCAGTTCGGTGGGGATCAGGCTGCGCTGCAGTGCCAGGGCGGCGGAGTGGTCGAGGGTGTTCTGCCGGACCCGACCCGCCAGCCCCACGTGGGTGGCGACCAGTTCCAGCAGGCGGACGTCGTCCGGGCCGAACCGGCGCGGCACGAGCGAGCCGACGTGCAGCACGCCGACCAGGCTGCCGCCGGAGAAGATCGGCACCCCCAGCAGGGAACGCACCCCGGTCTGCAACAGCACCGGGTTCACCACCTTGTCCCGGGTGACGTCCTCGATGATCACCGGCCGCTGGGTGAGCGCGACCTGGCCGGCGAAGCCCCGCCCGACGGAGACCCGGAAACCCTGCCGGACCTCCTCCTCCAGGCCCCGGGCCGCGGTGGCCACCAGGTGCCGGGCGCGCACGTCGAGCAGGAGGATGGCGGCGGTGTCGACCTGCAGCAACTCGCGGACCCGGTCGAGCACCTCGTCGAAGATGTCGGCGACGTCGAGGCGGGACAGCGTGGCCCCGGTGGCCGCCTCCACATGGCGCCACCTCTGCTCGTCCTGCTGGCTCTCCGCCCTGACCACCCCCGGATCGTAGTTGCAATCGGGCAAGGTTCGCCTGGGGGCACCCCGGACCGCCGGCCCGCGCTCCCGGCACCGCATCCGGTGACCGCGACGACACGCGCCGTCGCGCTGGCCGCCCGTCGGGGGCGCGGCGGTGATCCACTGTCGGCAACCGGCCACCGGGCCTCCCGCGACGGGGCGCGGCCAAGTACTCTCCGGGCGGAGAGGAACGCGATGATCACTCGTCGAAAGTTGATCGGCACCGGGTTGGGCGTCACCGCCGGCCTGGTGACGGCCGGTTGCAACGACAAGGCCGCCTCCAGTGCCGCCTGGTCGCAGCCCGGTCAGGTGGCGGCGGAGGAGCCCGTACCCGAGGCCACGGTGGCCGTCACGCCGGCCGCCGGTGCCAAGCGGGTGTCCCCGCTGGACCCGGTGGTGGTGTCGGTGCAGGGCGGCACGCTCAAGGACGTCTCGGTGACCTCCGGGGGCCGGACCGTCGCCGGTGAGGCGGGCGCCGAGGACAACTCGTGGCGGTCCACCGGCCGGCTCGCCTACGGCAGGACCTACACGGTCACCGCCTCGGTGGCCGACGCCTCGGGCGCGGTGACCCAGCACAAGAGCACCTTCAGCACGGTCAAGCCGGCCGGCGTCGCGTCGGTCACCTTCCAGGCCAACGCGCTGACCGCGCTGCGCTCCGGCGGCACGTACGGGGTCGGCCAGGTGGTGATGGTGAACTTCGCCAAGTCGGTGAAGAACCGCGCCGAGGCCGAGAAGTCCATGGTGGTGCAGACCACCCCGGCCGTGGAGGGGCGGTGGCGCTGGATCGACGGGCGGAACGCGCACTGGCGGCCGGCGAAGTACTGGACCCCCGGCACCAAGGTCTCCGTCCGGGTCGACCTGTTCGGCCAGGATCTCGGCAAGGGCGTCTACGGCGGCACCAGCGCCAGCACGAACTTCACCATCGGCCCGTCCCGGATCGCCATCGCCGACGCGCGCAGCCACCGGATGAAGGTCTACATCGACGGCCGGATGGTGCGCGACATCCCGGTGAGCATGGGCAAGGGCGGCACCGCCGTCGGCGCGAGCGGCCAGACCGTCAGCTACTGGACCCGCTCCGGGCCGCACGTGGTGATGACCCGGGAGCCCTCGCACCGGATGACCTCGTCCAGCTACGGCATCGTCGACCGCAAGGACCCGAACTACTACGACGAGGTCATCAAGCTCTGCCTGCGGATCTCGTACTCCGGTGAGTTCGTGCACCTGGCCGACTGGAACATCGGCGCCCACGGCAACCGGAACACCTCGCACGGCTGCATCAACGTGGGGCCGGCGCACGCCCGCTGGTTCTATGAGACGTTCCGCCTCGGCGACGTGGTCGACGTCCGCAACACCCCCCGGCAGATGGCGGTCAGCGACGGCAGCGCCTGGGCCGTGCCCTGGGACAAGTGGTGACCCGCCGCCGCGTCCGGCCGGTGGCGTGCGGGCCGGCCGGCGGCGGTGCCGGTCGGCCGTCGTGACGCACGAGCGGGAGATCACCGAGCCGGTCGACCTGTGCCTGCCGGACGGCCGGCTCAACCCGGCCGCGATCGGCTGGACCCGGCGGCCGTTGCACCGGGCGAACCTGCGCGGCTGGGGGCGGGTCAAACGGTGGGAGTACTGGGGGATCGTCACCCCGACCCACATCCTCGGGCTGGTCGCCTCGTCGCTGGACTACGCCGGCGTGCACAGCGTCTACCTGCTCGACCGCCGTACCGGGCTGGAACGGAACCACGAGGTGGTGGTCCCGTTCGCCCGGGGCGCGATCCTCCCGCCGCGCAGCGGGGACGGCCCGGTGCACGCCGCCGGCCCCGGCCTGGCGATCGACATCGACCAGCGCGCCGAGGGCAGCACCATCCGGGCGGTGGCCCCGGGGGTGCAGATCGACCTGACGGTGCCAATGCCGCCGGGGCACGAGTCGCTCGGCGTCGTGGTGCCGTGGAGCAGGCGGCGGTTCCAGTACACCGTCAAGGACGTCGGCCGGCCGGTGCGCGGCACGCTGCGCGTGGACGGCACCGGGTTCCCGGTCGGTGCGGCGGACTCGTTCGCCGTGCTGGACCACGGCCGCGGCAAGTGGCCGTACGCGGTGCGGTGGAACTGGGCGGCCGGCAGCGCCCCCGGCCGGGCGATCCAGCTCGGTGGTCGGTGGACCGACGGCACCGGCTCGACCGAGAACGCGCTCGTGGTCGACGGCCGGTTGCACAAGATCGGCGCCGAGTTGACCTGGCGCTACGACCGTACGGACTGGCTGCGGCCCTGGCACATCAGTGGCACCGGGGTGGACGTGCGGTTCCACCCGTTCCACGAGCGGCGGGCGAAGACCAACCTCGGCGTGCTGGCCAGCGAGACCCACCAGTGTTTCGGGCGCTTCTCCGGCTGGGCCGCCACCGAAGCGGGGGAGCGGATCGACCTGGACGGCGTGGTCGGCTGGGCCGAGGAGGCGCGCAACCGCTGGTGAGCGCGGGCGGCCGCCCGGGTCGCCCCGCCGTCGCCACCATCCCGAATTGCGGCGATACCGCACCGCGGGCCGGTGTACGTCGCGCGTATATACGCGAGGTATACCTCCGGTGTATGGTGTCGTCATGAGCGTCCCGTTGACCCTGCTCGGCCTGCTGGAGCGCGAGCCCAGCCACGGCTACGACCTGAAGCGCGACTACGACACCTACTTCAGCCGCGGCAAGCCGCTGCCCTTCGGCCAGGTCTATGCGACGCTCGGCCGCCTCGCCCGGGACGGCAAGATCGTCGTCGGCGAGGTGGAGCCGGGGGTGGGGCCCGACCGCAAGCGGTACGTGATCACCGAACGCGGCGCCACCGAGGTCGACGCCTGGCTGGCCGAGCCGGTCGAGCCGGAGCCCAACCTGCAGACGGTGCTCTTCTCGAAGGTCGTGCTGGCGCTGATGCTGGAGCGCCCCGCGGGCGAGTACCTCGACCGCCAGCGCGCCGCGCACCTGCGCCGGATGACCGAACTCACCGCGATCAAACGCGACGGCGACCTGGTCGACACGCTCCTCGCCGACCACGGCCTGTTCCACCTGGAGGCCGACCTGCACTGGATCGACACCACCGTGGCCCGGCTCGACGCCCTGCGGAAGCTGGTGCGGTCATGACGGCGATCGAGGCGCGCGAGGTGGTCCTCTCCTTCGGCAGCACCCCGGCGCTGCGCGGTGCCAACCTCTCCGTCGACCCGGGCGAGATCGTCGCGGTGATGGGTCCGAGCGGCTCCGGCAAGACCACCCTGCTGCACTGCCTGGCCGGCATCCTGGTGCCCGACGCCGGCGAGATCCGCCTGGCCGACCGCCGCGTCGACACCCTGGCCGAACCGGAGCGCAGCGCGCTGCGGCGCGACCGGTTCGGCTTCGTGTTCCAGTCCGGACAGCTCGTGCCGGAGCTGACCGCGGAGGAGAACGTCGCGCTGCCGTTGCTGCTGCGCGGCGTCAAGCGGGCCGCCGCCCTCAGCCAGGCGCGGCCCTGGTTCGAGCGACTCGGACTGGGCGGACTGGAGCGGCGCCGGTCCGGTGAGCTCTCGGGGGGCCAGGCACAGCGGGTGGCCCTGGCCCGCGGGCTGGTCAGCCGGCCGGAGGTGCTCTTCGCCGACGAGCCGACCGGTGCCCTCGACTCGCTCACCGGTGAGCAGGTCATGGATCTTCTCGTCGGATGCGCCCGCGAGCAGGGCACCACGGTCGTGCTCGTCACCCACGAGGCCCGCGTCGCCGCGTACGCCGACCGGCAGGTCATCGTGCGCGACGGCAGGGTGAACGCGCTGGTGTCGGCATGATCCGGTTCGCGGTCCGGCTGTCGCTGGCCGGCGGCCGCGAGGCCGCCACCAGACTCGCCGTCATCGCCACCGCCGTGGCGCTCGGGGTCGGCATGCTCCTCGCCACGCTCGCCGGCATGAACGCCGTCAACGCGCAGAACCAGCGGTACGCCTGGCTGAACAGCGCCGTGGCGCCGGCCGCCGCCGACCCGTCGGTCGACCCGGTGTGGTGGCTGATCCGGCAGGACTACTACCACGGCGACTCGATCGGCCGGGTCGAGGTCGCGGCGACCGGCCCGGACTCGCCCGTCCCGCCGGGCATCCCGCGCCTGCCCGGGCCCGGCGAGTACTACGTCTCACCCGCTCTCGGCGAGCTGCTGCACACCACCCCGGCCGCGCAGCTCGGCGACCGGTTCCCCGGCCACGAGGTCGGCACCATCGGATCGGTGGCGCTGCCGTCCCCCGAGTCGCTGCTGATCGTGATCGGCCGGACCCCGAGCGACATGGAGCAGCTCGGGGCGCGCAAGGCCACGCAGATCATGACGACCTCGCCGAGCGTCTGCTCCCGGGGCTGCTACGTCGGCATCAACCACGACGGAATGGCACTGGTGCTCTCCATCGTCGCGGTGGCGCTGCTCTTCCCGGTGCTCATCTTCATCGGCACCGCCACCCGGCTGGCCGCGACCCGCCGGGAGCAACGCTTCGCCGCGATGCGGCTGATCGGCGCCACGCCCCGGCAGATCTCCGTCATCTCGGCCGTCGAATCCGTGCTCGCGGCCGCGGTGGGCACGGCCGTCGGGTTCGGGCTGTTCCTCGCGCTCCGCCCGGGGCTCGCCGCCGTACCGTTCACCGGCGAGCGCTTCTTCACCGCCGACCTGTCACTCACCCTTCTCGACGTCATGGCGGTCGCGGTCGGCATCCCGCTCGGCGCCGTCGTGGCCTCCTGGCTGGCGCTGCGCCGGGTGCAGATCTCCCCGTTGGGCGTCGCCCGCCGGGTCACCCCGAAACCGCCGCGCGCCTGGCGGCTGATCCCGCTGGTCGCCGGGCTCGCCGAGCTGGCGTACTTCATCGGCCGGCGTCCGCCCACCACCAACGGCCAGCTGACCGCGTACCTCTCGGGGTTTCTGCTGATCCTGACCGGGCTGCTGCTCGCCGGGCCGTGGCTGACCATGCTCGGCGCCCGCCTGCTGGCCGGACGGGCCAGCCGGCCGGCCACCCTCCTCGCCGGGCGACGCCTCGCGGACAATCCCCGGGCGGCCTTCCGGTCGGTCAGCGGGCTGATCGTGGCGCTCTTCGTGACCAGCGTCGCCACCGGCATCATCACCAGCTACGTCGCGAACCGCGGCGAGCCGCGCACCGACTCGGTGGCCGCCACCTCCCTGTCGACGTGGTTTGATCCCGAGGAGGGCTCCGCACCGACCGCCGACCAGATCCCGGCCGGGCTCGCGAGCATCCCGGGGGTACGCAGCGTGACCCTGGTCCACGCCAACCCCGTCGACACACCACCACCGCTCGAGGTGAACGGGACGCAGAATCCCGCCTACCGATGGTGGTGGCCGGGCGTCATCACGTGCGCCGAGCTGGACCGCCTGGCGGAGTTCGGTAGCTGCCCGGCCGGCGCCCAGGTGGCGGCCGTGGCCGACGACCTCATCGGCGAGCGCGCCTGGGACCTGACCAACGACCACTACGTCTGGGCCGACGCCCACATGGACCCGGCACAGGTCGACCGGCAACCGATCCGGTCGGTGGTCGTCAACACCGCCAGCCGTGCCGCGTTCGAACAGGCCCGGACCATGCTGATCAACGCGTTCCCGACGGCGCGCTTCCCGTCCAGCGTCGCCGAGTGGGAGTCGGACTCCGCACGGCTGATGGTGCAGTTCCAGCAACTGGCCAACGTGGTCATGCTGGCCAGCCTGCCGATCGCCGGGTGCAGCCTGGCGGTGAGCGTGGCCGGCGGGCTCAGCGACCGGAAGCGACCGTTCAGCATGCTCCGGCTGACCGGCGTGCGGCTGCGTACGCTGCGCCGCGTGGTCGCCCTGGAGACCGTCGTGCCGCTGCTCGCCGTCGCCGCGGTGGCGACCGGGATGGGCTTCCTGGCCGCACACCTGTTCCTGCGGGCGCAGCTGGGCTACACGCTGCGCCCGCCGGACGCGTCGTTCTACCTCATGGTCGCCGCCGGACTGGCGGCGTCGCTGGGCATCGTCGCGTCGACGCTGCCGCTGCTGCACCGGATCACCGGCCCGGAGACGGCCCGCAACGACTGAGGCCGTGCCGTGGCTCACCGGGACGCACCGGTGGGCCACGGCGGTGTCGGGGGCCCTCGCTACGCTCGCGGGCATGGCAGATCCGTTCCGGGTGCGCGTCACCGTCCGCGGCTACGAGCTGGACACGCAGGGCCACCTGAACCAGGCCGTCTACCTGCAGTACGGCGAGCACGCCCGGTGGGAGTGCCTGCGCGCCGCCGGCATCTCCCAGGCCCGGCTGCTCGCCGGCGGGGTGGGCCCGGTCGCCCTGGAGGTCACCGTCCGCTACCTGCGCGAGCTGCGTGGCGGCGACGAGGTGGACGTGTCCTGCGAGTTCCGCTGGGGCGAGGGCAAGACGTTCCAGATCGTGCAGGAGCTGACCCGTCCGGACGGCACCCGGGTCGCCGAGCTGACCGGGGTGGGCGGCCTGCTCGACCTGGCCGCCCGGCGGCTGGTTCCCGATCCGCGCCGGCGCTTCGCGGAACTGGCCACCGACCCGGGCCCGCTCAACCTGTGACCCGACCCCGGTCGCGGCGCAGCCGGGTCGCGCCGCAGCCGGGTCGCGCGCGGCAGCCGGGTCGGCTCAGCGGGCGCCCAGGTAGGTGAGCACCGCCAGCACCCGGCGGTTGGTGTCGTCGCTGGGCGGCAGGTCGAGCTTGGTCAGGATGTTGCCGACGTGCTTGCCGACCGCCGCGTCGGTGACGTGCAGCCGCGCCGCGATCGCCGCGTTGGAGTGGCCCTCGGCGACCAGCGCGAGCACCTCGCGCTCGCGGGGGGAGAGGGCGGCCAGCGGATCCCGTGGCCGGTGCAGCAGGTGGCGTACCACGTCCGGGTCGATGGCCGTGCCGCCGCCGGCCACCCGGCGCAGCGTGCCGGCGAACTCGGCGACGTCGGCGACGCGATCCTTGAGCAGGTAGCCGACCCGCCGGCCGTCGCCGCTGCCGAGCAGCGCCGCCGCGTACTCGGCCTGCACGTGCTGGCTGAGTACCACGACCGGGAGGTCCGGGCGAGCCTCGCGCAGCGCGACCGCCGCGCGCAGGCCGTCGTCGCGTCGGCCCGGCGGCATGCGGATGTCGGTGACGACCAGGTCCGGCGCGTGGGCGTCGACCGCGGCGCGCAGCTCCGGCGCCGAGCCGACGGCGGCGGCCACCGCGAAGTCGAACCGGGTCAGCAGGCCGACGAGCCCGTCGCGCAGCAGGACCTCGTCCTCGGCGAGTACGACCCGGATCACCGGCGGCACGGCAGCTCCACCCGCACCAGGGTAGGACCCCCGACCGGGCTGGCCAGCAGCAGCCGCCCGTCCACCGCGCCGACCCGATCCGCCAGGCCGGCGAGCCCGGTGCCACGGGCCGGGTCGGCGCCGCCGCGGCCGTCGTCCTCGATCTCCACGAGCAGGGTACGGCCGGCCTGGGTGAGCCGGACCTGGGCGCGGGTCGCCCCGGCGTGCCGCGCGACGTTGGCCAGGGACTCGGAGACCACGTAGTACGCGGTGGTCTCCGCCAGTTCCGGCACCGGCTGCGGCAGGTCGCTGTGGACGGTGACCGGGACGGTGGCCCGGGTGGCCAGTTCCCGGACCGCGCCGGCCAGGCCCAGCTCGGTGAGGTGCGGCGGGCGGATGCCCCGGACGATCTGCCGGAGCAGCACCATCAGCTCCTTGGCCTGCTCGTGCGCGGCGGCCAGCGGCTGCGCGGCGGGGGCGTCGTCGGGCACGTCCAGGCGGGCCATGCCGAGTTGGAGGGTGAGGCTGGTCAGCCGCGGCTGTGCGCCGTCGTGCACGTCGCGTTCGATGCGTCGCCGCTCCGCCTCGTACGCGTCGACCAGCCGGGCCCGGGAGCGGGTCACCTCGCGCAGCGCGACCTCCTCGGTCGCGCCGCCGAGCAGCCACCGGGCCACCGCGGCCTGCCCGGCGACGAGCAGGCCGGCGGCGTACCACAGCAGCGGCACCAGCAGCAGCGCGACCAGCGCGTAGGGGACCGCCTGCCGGGGCGTGTCGACGGTCGCCGCCAGCAGCACGATCCGCTCGCCGCCGCCGGCCAGCCACGGGCCGGCCAGCAGCGCCACGTCGACCAGCGCGAGCAGGGCGAACATCCCGTACCCGGCGGGCACCACCGCGGCCAGGAAGCAGAGGTACGCGGTCTCCCGCCACGCCGCCGCGCCGGTGTAGCGGGCGGCCAGGCCGGCGGCGCGCGGGCCGGGCAGCGGGCGGCCGTCGACGAGCCCGAGCCGCCACCGCTCCACGGCGGCGACCGGACCGCTCGCCAGGGGCGCGAGCGCCAGCACCAGCAGGGCGACGACGGTGAGGAAGGCGACCACGGGCACCACCACCGGGCGGCCCTGCCGCGCCGCGCTGACGACCGCCAGCAGGGGAGTCGCGACCACGAACAGCCCGACGGCGAGCGGCCCGGCCACCGCCAGGGAGGTGGCCGCATACGCCAGGGCCCGCCAAGGCCACGAGGAGAGCGGATAGCCGCGCCGGCGCAGCGCCGCCGCGAGGTGGGTCGGTCGGTCCTCGATCATGCTGGTGACGCTAGCCAGGGCGGCCGGGCCGGCCCAGCCGGCTGGACCCCCTTCCCGGGTGGGCCTGGCCCTACCCGGGGGACCGCGCGGGCGCCGGTCGGCTCCTATCCTGAGCCGGTGGAGCTGGAGTTCAGCGGCGAGATGTGGTTCTGGCGGGGCCCGGCGCCCTGGCACTTCGTCACCGTGCCGGAGGAGCAGTGCGGCGCGCTGGCGGCGGCGTCGCCGGCGGTGACGTACGGCTGGGGCATGATCCCGGTGACCGCGCGGATCGGCCGGACCAGCTGGCAGACCTCGCTCTGGCCGAAGGACGGCCGCTATATCGTCCCGGTCAAGGCGGCGGTGCGCCGGGCCGAGGGCCTGGAGCCCGGTGAGCCGGTGACGGTGCGGCTCACCGTGGCGCGGTGACCGCCGCCGCCCGGCCGACCACCGCCCCGACCCGGACCCGCGGCGGACCGGTCCCGGTCGCGCCGCCCGCCGCGCGCCGGTAAACGGTGGGCGGCACGCCGACCTGCTCGGTGAAGCGGGTGTGGAAGATGCCCGGCGAGGGGCAGCCGACGGCGCGGCAGACCTCGCTGACGCTGAGGTCGCCGTGGCGGAGCAGGGCCGTCGCCCGCTCGATGCGCCGGACCATCAGGTACGCGTACGGCGACCGGCCGTAGGCGACCCGGAACGCGCGGCTGAGCTGGCCGGCGGTCAGGTCCGCGGCGCGGGCGAGCGCCTCGACGTCCAGCGGCTGCGCGTACTCGCGGTCGATCCGGTCGCGGACCCGGCGCAGCCGCGCCAGGTCGCGCAGGCGCTGCGCGGCGGTCCGCGCACGGGCCCAGGCGGGATGACACATGAGGGGTGTCCGTTCGGCTGGGGTCGGCCGGCTCAGCGCCGCTGCTGGATGCGGACCATGTTGCCGGCCGGATCCCGGAACGCGCAGTCCCGGACGCCGTACGGCTGGTCGGTCGGCTCCTGGACCACCTCCGCGTCGCGGCCCTGCACCCGCTCGAACACCCCGTCCAGGTCCGGCGTGGCGAGCAGGATCCAGCCGTAGGTGCCCTTGGCCATCATCTCCGCGATGGTGGCCCGCTCCTCCTCGGTCAACCCCGGGTCGGCCGTCGGCGGCGCGAGCAGGATCGACGTGTCGGGCTGACCCACCGGCCCGACCGTGATCCAGCGCATCCGCCCGTGGCCCACGTCCTGCCGTACCTCGAATTCCAGCACGTCCCGGTAGAACGCCACCGACGCGTCCGGGTCGACATGCGGGAGCACACACGTGTGAATCGTCAGGTCCATGCCGATCACGCTAGTGGCGCCCCGGCGGCCCGCGCTTCTCGATTCCTGATCGATGCCGCGGACCTCACGGCTTGCGGGCCACCGCCGCGTACATCGAGGCCTGCGCGGCCGGGACCCGCTGGTCCGCCGGCTCCTCCGGGTGCCACTCGGTGATCGGGGCGATGCCCGGCTCGACGAGCTCCAGGCCCGTGAAGAACGCGCCGAACTCGTCCCGGTCGCGGAACGCCATGTCGATCATGCTGCTGGTGGTGGCCGGCGCGGCGGCCGTGGCGATCTCGCGCGGCACCAGGTCGGTGGTGGCGTGGGAGATCACCACGTAGCTGCCCGACGGCAGCGCGTCGACCAGTCGGCGGGTGATCGCGTACGGGTCGTCGGCCTCGGTGAGGAAGTGCAGGATCGCCACCATCGTCAGCCCGATCGGCCGGTCGAAGTCGATGGTGGACCGGACGGTGGGGTGGGCGAGGATCCGCTCCGGGTCCCGCAGGTCCGCGTCGACGTACGCGGTGGCCCCCGCCGGCGAACTGGTCAGCAGGGCCCGCGCGTGCGCCAGCACGATCGGGTCGTTGTCCACGTAGACCACCCGCGACTCCGGGGCCACGCCCTGCGCGACCTCGTGCAGGTTCGGGCTGGTGGGGATGCCGGTCCCGATGTCCAGGAACTGCCGGATCCCGGCCGACCCGGCCAGGTAACGGGTGGCCCGGTGCATGAAGCGCCGGTTCTCGATGACCGTCGTGCGGATCGCCGGGTAGACCGCGGCGATCGCGTCGCCGGACTTCCGGTCGGCCGCGAAGTTGTCCTTGCCGCCCAGCCAGTAGTCGTACCGGCGGGCCGCGTGGGGCACCGACGGGTCGATCCGCGACGACGGCTGTTCCGGCACGGCTCGTACGCCCGATGTCGTCTCCGCCACCGCGACCTCCTTGATCCACTGTGGGCACGCACGCCGATCGTAGCCGCCCGAGCCGCGCGCGTGGGAGCACCGTCCCGGGCCGCGCTGCCGCGACCGGCGCCGGCGAGGCCGCCGGGGCCGCCGACCGCGCCGGGACCCGCCGGCGGCGGCTTGCCGGCGGGCCGGTGACCGGGCAACATGGCTCCCTGTCACCGGCCGGCTACAAAGCGGCGTCAGGCCCGGCGCGGCCCGCCGGTCGTCGCGCCGGTGCCCGGCCCGTCGCGCGACCCCACGCCGCACCCGAGGAGGCATCCGCATGGCCGACGCCACCGTCCCGGACGGGCTCCCCGCGCCGCCGCCGTCCACCCCGGCCACCGAACCGGTCCTGCCCGAGCTGCGCGAGATGTACTGGGAGACCGGGGTGCGGGCGCGGGCGCAGGCGGGCCTGTTCGCCGTCTTCGCCGAGCTGCCCCAGCTGGTCTGGACGGCGCTGCGGATCAGCTGGCGGGCGGACCGGATCCGGACCGGGGTGGTGGGTGCCGCGACCGTCGGCTCCGGCGTGCTCGCGGCCTTCGGCCTGGTCGCCACCCAGCGCGTCCTGGTCGAACTCTTCGCCGGCGGACCCACCCCGGACAAGGTGGTCGCGGCGGCGCCGGCGCTCGCCGCGCTGGCGGCGGCGACCGCGCTGCGGGCCGGCGCCGGCATCGTCACCGGGTACGCGCAGAACGGGCTGACGCCCCGGCTCGACCGCGAGGTGGAGCGGAGCCTGTTCGAGGTGAGCACGGCCGTGCGGCTGGAGGCGTTCGACGCCGACGCGTTCGCCGACGACATGGAACGCGCGTCGCGGGGTACCGCCTCGGCGATCTCGCTGGTGCAGGCGTCGATGAACCTCTTCGCCGGCCTGGCCGGCCTGGTCGCGGTGGCCGTCGCCGTGCTGGTCATCCACCCGCTGCTGCTGGTGGCGCTGCTGCTGGCCACCGTGCCGAAGGCGTGGGCGTCGCTGCGCGCCGGTCACCTGCGCTACCAGACGTACACGGCGGGTTCGGTGCGGCGGCGCCGGGTGTGGCTGCTGCACCGGCTGATGGCCGAGCGGGAGTCCGCGCCGGAGCTGCGCTCGTACGGGCTGCGCCCGTTCCTGCTCGACCAGTACGACCGGGTGATGGCCGTGGAGACCGGCATCCAGCTCGCCCTGGCCCGGCGGGTCACCACGATGACCAGCCTCGGGGCGGTGGTCGGGGGAGTGGCCACCGGAGCGGTGTACGCGCTGCTCGGGCTGCTGCTCGTCGACGGGCGGATCCCGCTCGCCGCGGCGGCCACCTGCGTGATCGCGTTGCAGTCCGCGCAACGGTCGCTCTCCGTGGCCACCATGCAGGTGGACCTGGTGTACACCGAGGGCCAGCACTTCGGCGACTACACCGGTTTCCTGGCCCGGGCCGAGGCGTACCTGCCCGAGGCCGCCCCGCCGCACCCGGCGGCCGGGCCGCTGCGCGAGCTGAGCGTGCAGGAGGTGAGCCTCTGCTACCCCGACCGGGACACCCCGGCGGTGGCCGGGGTGACGCTGACCATCCGGGCCGGACAGACGGTGGCCTTCGTCGGTGAGAACGGCTCGGGCAAGAGCAGCCTCGCCGCGGTGCTGGCCGCCCTGCGCCGGCCCACCGCCGGGGTGGTCCGCTGGAACGGGCGGCCGCTGGCCGACTGGGACGTCGACAGCCTGCGGTCCCGGATCGCCGTGGTGACGCAGGAGTACCACAAGTGGCCCTTCACGGCGGCCACGAACATCGCCATCGGCGACGTCGACGGCGAGGCGCGGCAGGACCGGATCGAGGCGGCCGCCGCCCGCGCGGTCGCCCACGACATGATCGAGAGCCTGCCGTACGGCTACGAGACGCTGCTCGACCGCACCTTCGCCCACGGTCAGGACCTCTCCGGCGGCCAGTGGCAGCGGATCACGGCCGCCCGCGGGTTCCTCCGCGACGCCGACCTGCTCGTCATGGACGAGCCGTCCTCGGCCCTCGACCCGCGCGCCGAGGACGCCCTGTTCCAGGCGATCCGGGACCGGCAGGGGCGGGCCACCACCGTCCTCATCACGCACCGGCTGGCGAACGTCCGGCACGCCGACCGGATCTTCGTCCTGCACGACGGCGCGCTGGTCGAGGCGGGCGGTCACGACGAGCTGATGGCCGCCGGAGGTCGCTACGCCGAGCTGTTCACCCTCCAGGCCAGCGGCTACGACGTGACCCGGGGCGGCCCGCCGAGCCCGCGTCAGCCGCCGGTCGCCGCGCCCTGATTCCCGCCCTTCCGCGAGCCGGAATCCGGCGGCGTGCCCTGATTCCCGCCACCCGGGGAGCCGGAATCCGGCGACGGGCCCCGATCCCGCCACCCGGCGAGCCGGAATCCGACGCCGCGCACCGCGACGATGGTGACGCCGCCGCCGAGCCGGTCGAGCTTGCGCCGCAGCCGCTTCACCACGGACTGCACGTCGGCGCGGTGCTCCCGGTCCGCGTCACCCCAAACCGAGCGGTGCAGCTCCGGGTAGCTCCAGGCGCGTACCGGGTCGCTGGCCAGGCAGGTCAGCAGGTCGCGTTCCAGCCGGGTGAGGGCGATCTCGCGCTCCCCGGCGCGGGCGGTGGACCGGGTGGGGTCGACCAGCAGCGGACCGGCGGCCAGCGGCGGCTCGGCGGCGACCGCTGCGTCGGGGCGGGTCGCCGGGGCGCGGGCCGCGAGCAGCCGGCGCAGCTCGTCGAGGTCGGCGACCACCAGCAGCGGCGCCACCCCGTCCAGCAGCTCGGCGATCCGGAGCCGGTCCGCCGGCACCGGGGTCACCGCGATCACCAGCGGCGACGGCGGCTCCGCCGCGCCGGCCGGTCCCGTGTCGTCCTCGGTCACGCATCCCCACCGGCGCCGATCGTGGGCGCGGCCCGCCCGCCGTGCGTGTCGCGCTGCCCGAAACTGTCAAAACCACCGCCCGGCGGCAAGCTGTTGGTGACAAGTTGCTCACCGGGCGTGCTTGATCGTTCTCTCCCGGAGATCCTACTGTCCACTCAGGTTGCCGGCGTGACCCGCACGGCGCCTGGGGGCCTGGGGGGTTCGTTCATTCCGCTGTGGATCCGACGGGAAAAGAGTCGCCTGCACCCTTCGATCTGGCTCGATGATTCGCGGGTCGTACCTGGAGGAGGCAGCAGCGATGCTGAGACGTCCACATCGGAGACCGCTGGTGGACCGCCTGGTCAGCGCCGGCGCGGCCCTGGTCCTGGCCGCCACCGGCCTGGCGGTCACCGCCACCGGTGCGCAGGCGACGCAGACCGCGACCGGCACCGGCACGGCCGGGTCGGACAAGATCCGCCCGGAGCTCACCCGGCAGTTGCAGGGCAAGAGCGAGGCTGACTTCTGGATCCACTTCGCCGACCGCGCCGACCTCGGCCGGGCCAGCGCGATCAAGGACTGGACCGAGCGGGGTGCCGCGGTCGCGGACGCGCTGCGCCGCACCGCCGCGGCCAGCCAGGCCAAGGTCCGGGCCGAGCTGGACAGCTCCGGCACCAGGTACCAGACGTTCTGGGCCACCAACGCCATCAAGGTCAGCGGCGGATCGCTGGCCATGGCCCAGAACGTCGCCGCGCACGCCGAGGTGGACGGCGTGTACGCCCCGACCGAGTACCAGGTGCCCAAGGTCACCAAGGGCAGCGCGGAGAAGGCGGTCGACGCCCTCGAGTGGGGCATCGCCAACATCAACGCCGACGACGTCTGGTCCCAGTACGGCGTCAAGGGCGCCGGCATCACCGTGGCCAACATCGACACCGGCGTGCAGTTCAACCACCCGGCCCTGGTCAACGCGTACCGGGGCAACAACGGCGATGGCACCTTCGACCACAACTACAACTGGTTCGACGCCGCCGGCACCTGCCCCACCGCGCCCTGCGACACCAACGGGCACGGCACGCACACGATGGGCACCATGGCCGGCTCCGCGGGGGCCAACCAGATCGGGGTCGCCCCGGACGTGAAGTGGATCGCCGCGAACGGCTGCTGCCCGTCCGACGACGCCCTGATCTCCTCCGGCCAGTGGATGCTGGAGCCCACCGACCTCAACGGCGAGCACCCCGACGCCAGCAAGCGCCCCAACATCATCAACAACTCGTGGGGCACCGAGCTACCCTCCAACGAGCCGTTCATGGCGGACGTGACCGCGGCCTGGACGGCCTCGGGCATCTTCGGCACCTGGTCCAACGGCAACAACGGCCCGGCCTGCCAGACCAGCGGCTCACCGGGCAGCCTGGCCAGCAACTACTCGGCCGGCGCGTACGACGTCAACAACAACATCGCCAGCTTCTCCTCCCGGGGCGCCGGGCAGAACGGTGAGATCAAGCCCAACCTCTCCGCCCCCGGCGTGAACATCCGCTCCAGCGTCCCGGGCAGCGGCTACGCCAGCATCAGCGGCACCTCGATGGCGGCCCCGCACCTGGCCGGCGCGATCGCCCTGCTCTGGTCGGCGGCCCCCACGCTGGTCGGCGACATCACGGCGACCCGCGCGCTGCTGGACAACGCGGCCGTCGACCAGGCCGACAGCCAGTGCGGCGGCACCACCGACGACAACAACGTCTTCGGCGAGGGCCGGCTGGACGCCCTCGCGCTGCTCAACGCGGCGCCGATCGGCGACAACGGCACGCTGGCCGGCACGGTCACCGACGCGGCGACCGGCGGCCCGATCGCCGGGGCGACGGTGGCGCTGACCGGCGCGGCCGACCGCGAGCTGACCACCGGCCCCGACGGCACGTTCTCCTCGCTGCTGCCGGCCGGCGCCTACCAGGTCACCGTCAGCGCCTTCGGCTACCAGACCCGGACCCTGTCCGCCACGGTCACCAAGGACGGCACCACCACGCTCGACGTCGCGCTGACCGCGGTGCCGAGCGTGACGGTCAGCGGCGCGGTCACCGACGGCTCCGGGCACGGCTGGCCGCTCTACGCGAAGGTCAGCGTCGACGGCCTGCCGGTCTCCGACTACACCACCCCGGCCAACGGCCGCTTCCGGCTGACCCTTCCGGCCGGTGCGACGTACCGGCTGACGGTCGAGCCGCAGTACCCGGGCTACCTGACGGTCACCAGGGACGTGACGGTCGGCTCGGGCAACGCCGTGCAGAACATCGCCGTACCGGCCGACCCGGCCGCCTGCACCACGGCGCCCGGCTACACCAACAGCTCCGACGGGGTGTACGAGACCTTCGACGGCGCCACCGTGCCCGACGGCTGGTCCGTGGTGGACCACGCCGGGACCGGCCAGGTGTGGGAGTTCACCGACAGCGGCGACCGGGGCAACCTGACCGGCGGCGACGGTCGCTTCGCGATCATCGACAGCGACAACTACGGCAACGGTGGGCGGCAGGACACCTCGCTGGTCAGCCCGGTGGTCGACCTCAGCGGCGTCACCGCGCCGGTGATCCGGTTCAACCAGGACTACAACTGGCTGAACTCCGACCGCGCGGACGTCGACCTCAGCCTCGACGGCGGCACCACCTGGAGCAACGTGCTGCGGCAGGCGGCGGACGTCCGCGGGCCGAAGGTCACCCAGGTGCCCATCCCGCAGGCCGCCGGCCAGGCCCAGGTCCGGGTCCGGTTCCACTACTACGAGGCGTCCTGGGAATGGTGGTGGCAGGTCGACAACGTGCTGATCGGCAGCACGCTGATCTGCAAGCCGACCAACGGCGGCCTGGTGCTCGGCCACGTCCGGGACAAGAACGACAACGGGTACGTCAACGGCGCCACGGTCACCAGCGACGACCGCCCGGCGGAGCGGGCCACCACGGTCGCGACCCCGGACGACACCGAGTTGCCGGACGGCTTCTACTGGATGTTCTCGTCGTTGACCGGCCAGCACCCGTTCACCGCGAAGGCCGGCAACTATGTCGGCCAGACCAAACAGGTCGACGTGGAGACCGACTGGGCGACCGCGGCCACCTTCCAGCTCGCGGCGGGTCGGCTGGCGGTGAAGCCGACCTCGGTCACCGGCACGGTCCGGATGCCCACCGGCAAGGTCAGCAAGACCTTCACGGTGACCAACACCGGCGGCGCGCCGGCGACGGTCGAGTTCAGCGAGCGCGACGGCGGCTTCGTCCTCCAGCGCGCCGACGGGTCCCGGGTGTCCCGGCAGGAGATCCTCGGCTCCACCGGCGCGCCGACGCAGCGGCTGACCGCGCCGACGTCGTTCGCGGCCCGGCCGACCGGCAAGTCGGCCACGGCCGTCGCGGCGGTCGCCCCGCAGGCCGAGCCCTGGACGACCATCGCCAACTACCCGGCGAACGTGATGGACAACCGGGTGGTCAACCTCGACGGCAAGATCTACTCGATCGCCGGGGGCGACGGCACCGCGTCCAGCGCGAAGAACTACGTGTACGACCCGATCGGCCAGAGCTGGACGGCGATCGCCGACCTGCCCGGGGCGCGTAACGCCATGACGGTCGGGGTCGTGGGTGGTCGGATCATCGCCACCGGCGGCTGGGGCGCGGCCGGTCCCGACGGCGCCACCTGGTCGTACGACCCGGCGGCCAACACCTGGACCAGGAAGGCCGACAACCCGAAGCCGCGGGCGGCGGCCGGGCAGGCGGTCGTCGCCGGCAAGCTGTACGCGATCGGCGGCTGCACCACGGCGAGCTGCCTGCCGATGGCGAACGACGTGGTCCGGTACGACCCGGCCACGGACCGCTGGGAGACCCTGCCGGCCTATCCGAAGTCGGTGGCGTTCCTGTCCTGTGGCGGGATCGACGGCGCCGTCTACTGCACCGGCGGCAACGACGGCACCCTCGCCCAGAAGGCCGGCTATGCCTTCGACCCGGACGCGAACAGCTGGAGCGCGATCGCCGACGCGCCCTCGGACAGCTGGGCCAGCGCGTACGCGGTGGCCAGCGGCAAGCTGCTGGTCGTCGGCGGCTCGCAGGGCGGGGCCATCACCAACGCCGGCTTCGCCTACGATCCGGCCACCGACTCGTGGTCGAACCTGCCCAACGCCAACACCGCCCGCTACCGCGGCGGCGCGGCGTGCGGCTTCTACAAGATCGGCGGCTCCTCCGGCAGCTTCACGGCCACCAAGGACAGCGAGGCGCTGCCCGGCCTCACGGAGTGCGCCGACGGTCCGGCGGACGTCAGCTGGCTGACCATCGACAAGACCAAGGTCACTCTCGCCCCGGGCGAGCAGGTGACGGTCACCGTCGGGATGTCGGCCGCGGTCGACCAGCCCGGCACGTACACGGCCTCCGTGGCGATCAAGGAGAACACGCCGTACGCGGTGCCGCCGGTGGCGGTCACCATGGTGGTGAACCCCCCGACGACGTGGGGCAAGCTGATGGGCACGGTCACCGGCACGAGCTGCCAGGGGGCCGCCGCGCCCCTGCCCGGCGCGGTCGTGCAGGTCGACTCGTGGGCGATGTCGTGGACCTTCGCGACCGACGCCGACGGCGGGTACGCCTACTGGCTGGACCGGCGTAACAACCCGCTGACGATCATCGTGGCCAAGGACGGCTGGAAGCCGCAGACCCGGCAGACGAGGATCAACACCAGCACGCCGACCGTGGAGGACTTCGCGCTCGCCCCGATCCGCTGCTGACCCCGCTCGACCGACAGGTCCGGCCCGCCCGGTGCAGCACCGGGCGGGCCGGACCGCGTCACCGCCCGCGCACCGGACCGCCCGGGGACCGCAGCGGCGCCGCCCGTCGCCAGGTGCGCGCGCGGTCAGGAGGGCGCGAGGCGGAACCCGACGCCGCGTACCGCGTGGATGGTCGACGCGGCGCCCAGCCGGGCGAGCTTGCGCCGGATCCGGCGCACCACGGAGTGCAGGTCGGACCCGCGCCCCAGATGCTCGTTGCCCCACACCTGCCGGTGCAGCCGCTGGTGGGTCCAGACCTGTCCGGGGGTGCGGACGAGGCAGAGCAGCACGTCGTGCTCCAGTGGGGTCAGAGCGACCTCGCGCCCGTGCCAGCGCAGCACCCGGCGGTCGGAGTCGACGCTCAGCTCGGGCGTCGGCAGGTCGCCCGGGACCGGACCGTCACCGCCCGCCGCCGCGCCGCGCGCTGCGGTTGCCGCGTCGGGCGCTGCGGTTGCCGCGTCGGACGCTGACGTCGCCGCCCTGGGCGCTGCGGTCGCCGCGTCGTCGGGCGCTGACGTCGCCCTGCCGGGCGGTGCCGTCGCGGCGGCCCCCGCCCGGCGGACCAGGTCGAGGAAGCGGCGCGCCTCGTGGGCGCTGGACACGATCACGAACGCGTCGGCCCCGCCGAGCACCTGCGCGAGCTGGCGGCGCTCCGCCGCCGAGGTGGCGATGCCGATGACCAAGGACGGGATCCCCATTTTCCGCCCCTTCTGCTGTTCCCGGGTTTCCGCGGATCTGTTCGAGGCCGTCGACTTCCGTTCGACGGCACGACCGTCCAGCCCGTCCGGAGGAACCGGAGCAGGCTGCCGAAGGGCTCGACGTGGCGCGGGGGAGGGCGGTGAGACGTGAGGCTGCGGATCCCCCCAGGCGAGATCCTAGCGCCGTCCCCGGCCGCCGGTACAGCAGTTCACGTCAATGTAACGACCGCCCTCGCCATTCATGGCGACCTTTGCCTGGCCGGCGCCGGACGCGGCCGGCCCGGCGTCGCCGACCCTCCCGCCGGCCCCGGTCCTCCCGCCGGCGCCGTCCGCGGCCGGGGCGGGGCTGCACCGGCAGGCGCAACTCGTCGACCGGCCCGGCGGCGAGCAGCCGGCGGATAGGCTCGGTGCCCATGCGGACCAAGCAGGAGCTGACCGAGGCCGTCCGCCACGATCGGCGCGCCGCGCTGGTCGTCAACGCCCACTCCCGCCGCGGCCGCCGGCTCTACCGCACCGTGCGCGCCCGGCTCGTCGAGGCCGGCTTCACCCTGCTCGGCGCGTACCCGGTCGAGCGGCCCGGCGACCTCGACGGGGTGCTCGCCGGCGCCGCCGACCTCGGTCCGGATCTGCTGGTCGCCGGCGGCGGTGACGGCACCATCGGCACCGCGGCGCGGGTGCTCGCGCACCGGGACATCGCTCTCGGCCTGCTGCCGCTGGGCACCACCAACAACTTCGCCCGCACCGTCGGCGTACCGCTGGACCTCGACGCCGCCGTCGGGGTGCTCAGTGGCGGCAAGGTGATCGATGTCGACCTCGGGCTCGTCGGCGACCTGCGCTTCACCAACCACGTCGGCATCGGCTTCTCCGCCGACATCATGCGCAGCGCGCCGCCCCGGCTGAAGCGGATCGCCGGCCGGCTGGCCTACCCGGTGACCGCCCTCGGGCTGCTCGCCCGGCACCGGCCGCTGCGGGTGCGGGTGCGCGCCGAGGCGTGCGAGCACGACTTCGTGACCCATCAGCTGTACGTCGCCAACGGCGGTTTCCACGCCGGCCGTCCGATCACCGCCGACGCCAACGCCGACGACCGGCTGCTGGTCGCGTACCCCGTGGGCGGGGCCAGCCGGCGCGGCCTGCTGGGCGCGACGGCGCGCAACGCGGCTACCGGCCACCGCCGCAGCCTGCGGGAGCAGCCGTTCCTCGCGGTGCGCCAGCTCTGGGTGGAGACCGACCGCCCGGCCCGGATCGAGGTGGACGGCGAACCCTACGGCCTGACCCCGGTCCGCGTCGGCCTGGACGCCAACGCGCTGCGGCTGATGGCGTCGCCCGACAGCCCGGACCGCTGACCGGCCGGCCTCCCGCAGTCAGCCGGGCCGCCGCAGTCAGCCGGGCCGCCGCAGTCAGCCGGGCCGCCGCCGTCAGCAGGCGCGCGGCGGTCGGCTCGGCCGGCGGCGGTCAGCCGGCGCGGCGCGCCCCGAGCGCGCCGGTGAGTCCGGCCCGGCTGCGTAGGCCGAGCTTGACGTACGCCCGCTGGAGGTGGTTCTCCACGGTCCGCACCGACAGCACCAGCTCCGCGGCGATCGTGGCGTTGTCCCGACCCGCCGCGGCCAGCTCGCAGATCTGCCGCTCGCGTGGGGTCAGCTCGTCCCGCCCGTCGCGGTGGGGGAGCAGCGGGGGCCAGTAGCCGCCACACCGGTCCCGCAGCAGCTCCGCCCGCCGGGCCAGCAGGTTCGCCCGGCGGTGCTCGCCGCGGCGGCCGCACGCCGCCTCGGCGGCGATCACCGTCTCCAGCGCCAGGGCGAGATAGCCGCTGGCCTCCAGCGCGGTGCCGACCCGCTCCAACCCGGCCGGGTCGTCGGCGGCGAGCGCCCGGGCGTGCGCGGCCCACAGGTCGAACAGTGGACTGTCGCACCCGGCCACCGCCTCCGTCAGCCGCTCGGCGGTCTCCGCCGACGGGGCGAGCCGGGACAGCAGGTGCAGGCACTCCACCGTGATGGTCGCCGCCTGCGCGCCGGCCCGGTGCAGCTCGTGCAGCCGGCCGACGGCCGTGGCGAGCTGTCCGTCGACCGCCGACAGCCAGGCCTCGGTCAGCTCGGCGTCGGTGGTCAGCAGGCCACCGGCGTCGCCCCGGCCGGCCTGCTCGGCGCGCAGGCTCGCCAGCAACCGGCGGCCCTCGGCCGTTTCGCCGCGCTGCGCCGCCACGTACGCGTTCGCCGACAGCACGTAGTCCCGGATCGGGAAGAGCGCCCGCTCGCCGACCAGCGTGCGCGCCTCGTGCAGCCAGCGCACCGACTCGCTCAACTGCCCGCCGTGGTAGGCGCACTTGCCCCGGGCGAAGGCCAGCAGCCCCACCGCGTCCGGCGCGCGGCGGCCCACCGCGTCCCGGTAGTACCGCTGCGCCTGCCCGGTGGCCTCGGCGAGCCGGCCGGACATCAGCAGCGACTGGACGTGACAGGCCTGCGCGGCGGCCCGCATCGTCGGCCAGGTCTCCGGCAGGTCCACCGCACCGGTGTCGAACATCCGGGCCGCCCGCTCCGGCTGCCCGGCGAAGAGCAGCAGGTACGGCTCGAGCGCGGCGACCGCGGTGGCGAGCAGCGGATCGCGGGGCCGGTCGACCGCCAGCCGGGCCATCGAGTCGCGGGCCCCGTCCAGGTCGCCGCCGAAGACCGCGATGCCCACCTCGGCGGCGAGCAGCCCCGGCCGCGCCTCGGCCGGCAGCTCGCGGCGCGCCGTGGCGAGCACCTCCCGGGCCCGGTCCGGCCGGCGGTCGCCCCAGAAGGCGTGCAACGCGCGCAGCGCGGTCGCCTCGGCGCGGTCCCGCGGCTCGGTCAGCTCGGCGGCGGCCCGCCGCAGGCAGCCGCCCGCCTCGTCGCCGCGCCCCTGCGCCAGCAACGCCCGGGCGACCTGCCAGTCGCCGCGGGCGGACC
Organism: Micromonospora sp. HK10; assembly: GCF_000982955.1. Taxonomy (GTDB): domain Bacteria; phylum Actinomycetota; class Actinomycetes; order Mycobacteriales; family Micromonosporaceae; genus Micromonospora. Next base: position 28,852 of record NZ_KQ058686.1, read on the forward strand.
GGATCCGCCGACCGAGCCGCTCGGCCAGCACCGGGTCGTGCCGGCGCAGCGCGTGCTCGGAGGCGCTGAGCAGGTCCTCCGGGCTGACCGGCAGGTCCGCCTCGCAGCGCCAGGCCACCACCCGGGCCAGGTCGTCCGCGCTGCCGCCGCCCAGCTCCGCCAGCGCGGCGGCGAGGTTGCGGCGCAGCCGCCGGGCCCGCAGCTCCCCGGTGTCGTTGCGGACCGCCTCGGCGTACAGCGGGTGCCCGGACTGGACCAGGACGGCCGCGTCGTGCCGCAGCAGCCGGATCAACCCGCGTTCCTCCAGCCGCTCGGCGATCCGTGGCTCGACCACCCGGTCGAGCACGGCCAGCGGCACCGGCTCGGCGTGCGCGACGTAGCGCATCGCCTCGGCCTCCTCCGGCGTGAGCGTGCCGAGGGTCTGCCGGATCAGGTCGGCCAGGTGGGTGGGGCAGAGCGACTCCGCCGGCCAGGTCCACATCCCGTCGCGCCGCACCAGCCCGCCGTCGCGCAGCCCGCAGCGCAGCGCCTCGCGCAGGAACAGCGGGTTGCCCTGGCTGATCCGCCACAGCGCGTCCAGGGTCAGGCCGTCGACCGGCCCACCGAGCGCCGCCCGGATGACCTCGGTGCTCTCCTCGGCGTCGAGCGGCGGCACGTGGATCCGGTCGACCGAGCGGGCCCGGCGCACCGCGGCCACCGGCGGGGCGTCCAGCCAGTCGGTGCGTACGCTCGCCACGACCTGCACCGCGTCGCTCGCGACCAGGCGTTCCAGCAGCGCCGCCGAGGCGTCGTCCAGCCAGTTCAGGTCGTCCACGCCGACCACGACGCCGCGCCCCGCCGCGACCTCCCGCAACCGCCGTTCGACGTCCCGGAACACGTCGGCCGCGTTCGCGTCCGAGGCCTGCGGGACGCGGTTGGCCAGCACCCCGAACGGCACCGCCTGCCAGCCCGGCGTGGCGGTCACCCGCAACGTCACCCGCTGCCGCCGCAGCGCCTCGTCGAGCACCTCGTCGAGCAGCCGGCTCTTGCCCACCCCGGGGTCACCGGTGAGCAGCACCCCCGCTCCGGGCGCCGCGGTGAGCGCCTCGACCGCCCGGTCCCGCTCCCGGCCCCGGCCGACGTACGGCCAGCCCGCTTCCACCACACACCCTGGCGCAGACACTGAACCCCTTCACCCCGGCCGGGCCCGCCGCCCGGCGCCTCGCCGCCCTCGGGACCCTGACGGGCGGATCGGTACGCGCGGCGGCCTGAGTGACCGCCGCCCCACCCTCACACACCCCACCCGGCGTCGCCGTCGGCTTCTCGACACGTCCGTCCACTCGACGCGGTGGGCGACCGGATCGGTTGTCAGCGTCGTGACAGGAGTGCCGCGCAGTGAGGTAGCGGCTACTCATGTGCCGGCCGTCCGCCGGACCGCAGGCTGGATCCGCAAGCGACCGCCGGGCCGTCCGGCCGGTCGACCTGAAGGGAGAACCGCATGTCCATCACCGACATCGTCGCCAGCTGGAAGGACGAGTACGCCCGGGCCGCTGCGCCGGAGACCGCCGAGGCCCACCCGGCCGGTGTCGTCGAGCTGCACGGCGACCAGCTGGAGACCGTCGCCGGCGGCGCCGCCGCCACCACCGGCCACACCACGGCCTGCTGCCACTGCGTCTGCTGAGTCGCCGCACCGACCCGACGGGTCGGTCGGGGGTCCGGGCCACGGCCCGGACCCCCGCCGGCCCGCCCGACCAAGCTGGAGCGCCGCATGTCTTCCCCGCACCCGACCGCCGACCCGACCGCCACCGTGGCCGAGCGGCTCACCGCCGCCGCGACCCTGCCGGAACGGCTCGCCACCGCCCCGCCCGAGCAGCCGCACCCCGGCGACCGTGCCCGGTGGCGGCTGTCCCGCTGGCGTACCGGCGGCGCGTTCGCCGGCGACGCCGACTGGCACCGTCGGCTGGCCGCCGACGGCCTGGACGAGCAGGTGCTGCTGGCGCTCCTGGACGAGTCCCCGGCCCGGCTCGCCGCCCGCCTCGGCCGGCCCCCGGCGTGGGTCAGCGACCTGCTGGCCGGCTACCGTGCCGCGCCGGCCGCGCCGATCGAACCCGAGGCGCTGCCCGGCCGGCCGCTGGACGCGGCACTGGTCCTGGTGGGCCCGCTGGTCGCCGCGGCCCGGGCCCGGGTCGCCGGGCAGGCCCGGGAACTCGCCGCCACCGCGCCCGACCTGATCCCGCCCGACGCCGACCGGCTCGGCCTCACCGGGCTCCTCGACGAACTGGTCGTGCTGCTCAGCCGGGCCGTCGTCCTCGAACTCAACATCGACCGGCTCCGCGGCGCGTCCGCCGGCGCGACCACCCGGGACCGTTTCGCCGCCTTCTTCCGCCGGCACGCGACGCCCGACGCCGCACTCACCCTGCTGGCCGACTACCCGGTGCTGGCCCGGCAGGCCGACGAGCTGATCCGCGACTGGGCCGACCGCACCGTCGAGTTCCTCACCCGGCTGTGCCGGGACGCCGACCTGCTCGGCGCGACGTTCCACGGCGACGTCCGGCCCGGCCGGCTGACCGGGATCCGGGAGACCGGCGATCCGCACCGGGCCGGCCGCCGGGTGCTGGTGGCCACCTTCGACAGTGGCCTGCGGCTGGTCTACAAGCCCCGCCCGGTCACCGTGGAGGCCCGCTTCCAGTCCCTGCTGGACTGGCTCAACCGGCACGGCGCCGACCTGCACACCTTCACCGTGCTGCCGCGCGGCGCGCACGGCTGGGCCGAGTACGTGGTCGAGAGCACACCGGACGCACCGGACGGCCACCGCCGCTTCGCCCGCCGCTTCGGGGCGCTGCTGGCCCTGCTCCAGGCCCTCGGCGCGACCGACTGCCACCGGGAGAACGTGCTCGGCCACGGCGAGCACCCGGTCCTGGTCGACCTGGAGACGGTGTTCACCCCGGCGGTCACCCGCGCGGCCGCCGCCCGTGCCGGCGACGCCATCGCCGACTCGGTCCTCGCGGTCGGGCTGCTGCCCCGGGCCGACGACGCGGCCGCCCCCGCCGCCGACAGCTGCACCTGCTCCGCCTGGCAGGGCGAGGGCACCGACGAGATGCGGTTGGGCGGGCCCGAGCACCGCCACGACCACGCCGCGCCGACCGCCGGCGCGGCCGACCAGGTCGCCGCCGACCTGCCGCAGGTGCTCGCCGGCTTCGACGGCATGTACCGCCTGCTCACCACGCTGCGCGGCGCGCTGCTCGCCCCGGACGGCCCGCTGGCCGCGTTCGCCGGCGACGAGATCCGGGTGGTGCTCCGGCCCACCCGGACCTACCTGCGACTGCGCGACGCCGCGCTGCACACCGACGCGGTGCAGGACGGCCTGGACGCCGAGCGGCTGCGGGACTGGCTCTGGTCGGGCACCGCCGAACTGCCGCTGCTCGCCGCCACCGTGGCCGCCGAACGCGCCGACCTGGCCCGCCGGGACGTGCCGATCTTCACCACCACGGTGGCCTCGCGGGACCTGTGGACCAGCGCCGGGCGGCGGCTGCCCGGCCTGCTGGCCCGTTCCGGCCTCGACGAGGCGCGGCGCCGGCTGGCCCGGCTGGACGAGGCCGACCTGGCCCGGCAACGCTGGCTGGTCCAGGCCGCCTACGCCGCCCAGCTCGACCCCGCCGACGCCCCGCACGCGCGGGTCCGCTGGCGGCTCGCCGACCAGCCGCCCGCCCGGGTGCCCGGGCCGGACGCGTACCTGGCCGCCGCGGCCGAGGTGGCCGAGACGGTCGCCGGCCTGGCCGGTCCGGGCGCAGAACCGACCTGGTTCGCCCTCACGCCCGGCCCGGGCGGGCCGGAGCGGCTCGCCCCGGCGCCGCTCGGTCCCCACCTGTACGACGGCGTGGCCGGCGTGGCGCTCTTCCTGGCCCACGCCGGCCGGCACACCGGCGAGCACCGGTTCACCGACCTGGCCGAACGCGCCGCCGCCGGGCTCGCCGGCCGGATCCTGAACCGGGCGGTGGCCGACCACCGGATCGGCGCCTTCACCGGCTGGGGCGGCCTGGTGTACACCTTCGCCCACCTCGGCGCGCTCTGGCGCACCCGCCGCTTCGAACCGGTCGTCGACGCGGCGCTGGACCGCGTCATCGCCCTGGCCGGCGTCGAGCAGACCGCCGACCTGGTCGACGGGCACGCCGGCGCGGTCCTCGCGGTGGCCCGCG
>NZ_KQ058687.1 GCF_000982955.1 Micromonospora sp. HK10
CCGCCGCGCCCGCCGCGGCGGCCCGGCGGTCCCGGTTCCGGGAGCGGATCGACGCCTACAACGGCCAGCTCCGGGCGGCCTGCCGGGCGTACGGCTCCCGCTGCCGGTGGGACGGCGGCGCGGCCCACCGGGCCCGGTTCGGCCTGGACCAGGTGAACAGCCTGGACTGGTTCCACCCGAACACCTCCGGGCAGGACCGGCTGGCCGACGTCACCTGGCGCGCCGCGCGCTGGGTCGACGACTGAGCCGGTCAGGGCCGGCGCTGGGTGGGCAGGTTGGCCGGCCCGGCCCGGTAGAGGGCGCGAGCCCGGTCGGCGAGGTCCTTGGTCGCCGAGGAGTTGGCCCAGGTACCGAGGACGATCGCGGCGCCGGGCACCACCTTGGCGAAGATCCGCTTGGCCGCACGTACCCCGGCCATCTGGGCCAGCCGCACCCCGAGCTGGAGCATCACCCGGCCCAGCGGTCGCGCGCCGGCGCGGCCGAAGAGCGCGCCCGCGCGTTCCCGCCCGGCGGCCACCCCGAGGGCCAGCCGGGCGCTCTCGGCGACCTTGTGCACCTTCTGCAACACCAGCAGATCGGTGGCCCGGTCGGGGTGCAGCGGGTCGACGCCGTACGCGGCGGCCACGTGCAGCACCAGCCGGGCCTGGGTCCAGGCCAGCACGCCGACGTCGATCACCGCGCCGGGCAGGCCGGCCACGCCGGAGACCGCACCGGAGAGCCGGGCGTGCGTGACGAACCGGCGGACCGCCAGGTCGGCCAACTCCTCGGCCGGCACGTCGGGCCGCTGCGCCCGCTGGACGGCGGCCCACTGCGCGGCCTCCGGTCCGAGCCGGCGCACCGCCTCGAGGGCCAGGTGCTCCGGGGCGTACTGGGGGTCGTCGCGCATCCGGTCCCAGAGGGTGGCCGGCGGCGCCTCGGGGGCGTCGACCGGCTCGGCCGGCTGCGGGGGGTCGGTGTGCTCGCCGTCGACGGGGGCGGGGTCGGTCACGAGGGGGCTCCCGGGGCTCGTACTGCGGGGGCGGCGCGGTCAGCGGTCCCCATCATGTGTACCCGGGACCGGCAAACCCCTGGTACCCGGACCGGCCGCCGGGCAACCGGCGGCCGGCGGCGCGTGGCTCAGGCCAGGATGGCCCCGACGACCTGCGCGGCCCGCCACTCGTGCTGGGCGTACGCGTCGGGGAAGGCGGAGACCTGCACGGCCTGGGCGGCCACGGTGAGCGGCAGGTCCTGCCAGCCGGGGATCTCCTCCAGGGCGGAGAGGAACGCCTTGGTGGCGTACTCGGGGTCCATCAGCTCACGGACGGTGCCCCAGCCGCTGCTCGGGCGCTGCTGGAACAGCCCGACCGAGTCGTGGTCCCAGCCGATGGCCTGGTGGGGGTAGCTCTGCGATTCGGGCAGCACGCCACTGGCGTAGTTGAGCAGGGTGCTCTCCTGCATCGCGGTGGCCACCGCGATGACCAGGCCACGGCGCGGCACGCCCATCTCGCGGCCGGCCTGCACGATCTTCTTGGCGTTGTCCATCTGGGCCTGGTCCAGGCCGGCGACCGGGACGATCCGTCGCGGCTTGGGCTTGGCCTTCGGCTTCGGCTTCGGCTTGGCGCTCGGGCTGGCGCTGGGGGCGGCGGTGGTGGCCTCCGGGGTCGGCGGCGTGCGCTGCATGCTCCGGGAGGCGGCGTCGGCGGTGGCCCGGTCGGCGGCCTCGGCGTCGACCGAGAGGGCCGGGCGCGGCGAACCGCCCGGGACACCGACGCCGACCTGGCTGAAGCCGAGCACGCCGAGGCAGCAGACCGCGCCGGTGGCGACCGCCAGCCGGGTCCGGCCGGGGCGGGCGGCGAGGGGGTTAGCGAGGCCGCCGAGGCGGGTACCGAGGGAACGTCGAGGGGTGGGATCCTCGGAACCGGTTGACCGGACGGTGGATGGGGTATCGTCCGAACGGTCAGCCGAACCGCCGAGGCCGTACTGGTCGTCGAGGGTGCCGTCGTCACGCATCCGACGAGGCTAGGCAGGTAATCCCATGATCACCCACGGCGATCGGGTGGCTCTCGTCACAATATGCCCGATTCGATCCGGACGGCCGGTCCCGCCCCTCCCCGGGCGGGCGCAGACGCGGCAAACCGGTCGAACCTCCGGGGCGACCCGATCCGCGCCGGGGCGGGCCGGAACCTCGCAGCCGCCCCCACCCCGGCCCTTGATCGACTAACTCGTCCTTTCGGCCGGTCCACGTCTACGACTTCCGGCCGATCGTGATCATCCCCCCGCCGCGACCGGGCGGTAACGGAATGGACCAGGATGGTCGGTACGTTGGGCGGACGGGGTGCCGTGCGCGCACGGCCCGCCGCACCCGCGTATCCAGGGAGGTCCCCACCGGTGCTCGACCCACACGAGCTCTACGAACTGACCGACGACCTGCCCGAGCTCGGGCAGCCGGTCCTGATCCAGGCACTCACCGGCTTCGTCGACGCCGGCAGCGCCACCCGGCTGGCCCGGGAGCAGCTGCTCACCTCCCTCCAGGCCCGTACCATCGCCCGGTTCGACGTCGACCAGCTCTTCGACTACCGCTCCCGCCGGCCGGTGATGACCTTCGTCGAGGACCACTGGGCCGAGTACGACGCCCCGGCGCTGGAGCTGCACCTGCTGCACGACGACGACGAGACCCCGTTCCTGCTGCTCACCGGCCCCGAGCCGGACCTGCAGTGGGAGCGGTTCGTGGCGGCCGTGGCCGAGGTTGCCGCCCGGCTCGACGTCCGGCTCACCGTGGGCCTCAACTCGATCCCGATGGCGGTGCCGCACACCCGGCCCAGCGGGGTCACCGCGCACGCCACCCGCCCCGAGCTGATCTCCGGCTACGAGCCGTGGCTCCAGCGGGTCCAGGTCCCCAGCAGCGTCGGGCACCTGCTCGAGTACCGCCTCGGCCAGCAGGGCCGCGACGCGCTCGGCTTCGCCGCCCACGTGCCGCACTACGTCGCGCAGACCGAATACCCGGCGGCCGCCGAGGCGCTGCTCACCGCGGTGTCCCGCAGCACCGGCCTGCTGCTGCCCCACGACAGCCTGCGCTCGGCCGCCGAGGTGATCCGGGTGGAGATCGACCGTCAGGTCGCCCAGACCGAGGAGGCGGCCACCCTGGTGCAGGCCCTCGAAGAGCAGTACGACGCGTTCGCCCGTGGTCGGGGCGCGAAGAACCTGCTGGCCGGCGAGACCGGCCCGCTGCCCACCGCCGACGAACTCGGCGCGGAGCTGGAGCGCTTCCTCGCCGAGCAGACCCGCCCGGGCGACACTCCGGAGCGCTGAGCCAACCCCGCCCGGCCGGGGCGCGACACCCCGGCCGGCTGACCCGGCACGGCGGGCCGGGATGCGGCAGGCTGGAGGCATGCGCCTGGCGACCTGGAACGTCAACTCGGTGAAGGCCCGCCTGCCCCGGCTGCTCGACTGGCTGGCCAACACGAAGCCCGACGTCGTGTGCCTGCAGGAGACGAAGTGCCCCGACGGGGCGTTCCCGGTCACCGAGGTCGGCGCGCTCGGCTACGAGGTGGCCAGCCACAGCGACGGGCGGTGGAACGGGGTGGCCATCCTGTCCCGGGTCGGGCTGGCCGACGTCGCCGTCGGCTTCCCCGGCGAACCCGGCTTTCCCGAGCCGGAGGCGCGGGCCATCTCCGCCACCTGCGCGGGGCTGCGGGTCTGGTCGGTGTACGTGCCCAACGGGCGCACCCCCGACGACCCGCACTACGCCTACAAGCTGGCCTGGTTCGCCGCGCTGCGCGACGCCCTGGAGCCGGAACTCGCCACCGGCCGGCCGCTGGCCGTCTGCGGCGACTTCAACGTGGCCCCGACCGACGCCGACGTGTGGGATCCGGCGCTCTTCGTCACCTCCACCCACGTCACCCCGGCCGAGCGGGCCGCCCTGGCCGCGCTGCGCGACCTCGGTCTCAGCGACGTGGTGCCCACGCCGATGAAGGGCCCGCACCCCTTCACCTACTGGGACTACCGGGCCGGGATGTTCCACCAGAACAAGGGCATGCGGATCGACCTGGTGTACGCCTCCGCGCCGTTCGCCCGCGCGGTCACCGCGGCGTACGTGGACCGGGAGGCGCGCAAGGGCAAGGGCCCCTCCGACCACGCTCCGATCGTGGTCGACGCCGACCTGGTGCCGGCCGTCGAGTCGTTCTGAACACCGTAGGGTGGGACGCATGGCAGTCGTGAAGATCAACGCGATCGACGTCCCACCCGGCGCCGGCGAGGAGCTGGAGAAGCGCTTCGCGGCCCGGGCCGGCGCGGTGGAGAACTCCCCCGGCTTCCTCGGCTTCGAGCTGCTCCGCCCGGTCGCCGGGGAGAGCCGCTACTTCGTCTACACCCGCTGGGAGTCCGAGGACGCCTACCAGGCGTGGGCCCAGGGGCCGTCCCGGGCCGCGCACGCGGGCGGCGCGGACGCCGCGCCGCGCCAACCGGTGTCGACCGGCGCCACGCTGCTGGAGTTCGAGGTGGTCCAGCAGGTGCCCGGCAAGGCCTGAGCCGCCCGCCCCGCCGAGCAGGAGGCCCGGCGGCCACGAGGACCCGCCGGGCACGAAGGCCCGCACGGCGCCGGGCCGGCCGGACACGGAGGCCCGCCGGACACGGGCCGGCCGGACACCGAGGCGGCCGGGCACGACCGGCCGGCCGTCCGGGTCAGATCCCGGCCGCGGCGGCGTAGCGGCGGCGCAGGTCGGTCATCTCCTGCGGGGCCAGCGCCTCCTTGAGCGCCGGCTCCGCGTACTGGGGCGGGAACATCTGCCGCAGCCGGTCGACGAAGCGCACCTCGGCGGTCGCCTCGACCACCTGGATGCCCGGCGGGTCGGTGGACATGTCCATGATCAGCGGGCCGGCGAGCTTGACCGCCACGTCCCAGGGGCACTTCCGCTCGGCGACCCCGCACAGGTGGAAGCCGTAGACCGTCCGCACGTCGGCGAGGGTGCCGGCGGTCGCCGGCTCGTAGCCGTAGACGCGGACCCCGCAGATGACCGGCGGCTTCTCCGCCCCCTCGCCGGCCGCCTGCTGGGCGTCGTGTCCGGCGTGATTGTGCTGCCCCGGGTCCACCCGTTCCAGGGTGGTACGCATCCGGACCATCAACTGCCCTTCCAGGTCGGCCGGCTGCACCCGCGCGCCGGCCGACTGGCGCAGGACGACCGCGACGGCCGAGACCGTCAGCAGGATCACCACCGCCCACAGGTAGCGGTTCCGGTACCAACCCGTGGGACTTTCCCGGGAGATCATGATCGCTTTTCACCTCGTCGCCGGTTCTGGTGCGCTGGCAGTGGAGACGACCCGACGACACGCGGCGCCCGGGCCGCTGCCGAGCGGCCCGTTGCCGGCACTGCGCTGCTCCCGTGCTCGCCGTGCGCAGCGCGGTTGCCCCCGGCGCTGCGGCGATGGAAGCCATTCCAGCACGCCCCGGGCCGCTCCGGCAACATCGACGATCCTGACTGCCGACCCGGACGCCCGGACCCGACCGGCATTACCCGCGCCGGACCGCGCCGGTCAGGGGGCGCCGGTGTCGAGCAGGGCGGCGAAGACGATCACGTTGTCCTGGTAGCCGGTCCGGCCACCGACCCACTCGCCGCCGCAGGTGATCAGCCGCAGCTCCGCCGGGCCGGCGTCGCCGTACACCCGGTCGGCGGGGAGGTTGGCCTTGTCGAAGTACTCCACCGTCTGGACCGCGAAGGTCACCACCCGCCGGTCCGACCGGGTCACCTCGATCCGGTCGCCCGGCTTGAGGTCGTGCAGGCGGTAGAAGACCGCCGGCCCGCTCTTGGTGTCGACGTGCCCCACGATGATCGCCCGGCCCGCCTCACCGGGCACCGCCCCCCGGTCGTACCAGCCGGTCTGGTTGTGCTGGGTCAGCGGCGGGACGTCGATCGAGCCGTCCCGGGCCTGACCGACCGGGGTGACCGGGGCGGTCACCTTGATCGCCGGCACGGCGAGCCGGACCGGGCGGGCGGCGCTCGTCCGCGCCGGCGCGAGCGTGCTGGCGGCCGGGGTCGGCCCGGTGGCCGCCGGCACCCAGTCGAACGGCCCCGCCGTGCGGCCCAGCCCGGCACCGGTGGCGAAGACGCCGACCAGCACCAGGATCACCGCGAGCGGCGCCGCCCAGGGGCTACGGCCGCGGGCCGGGGCGGGCCGGCTCGACGGGGCGGAGGCGGGCTGCGGGGCCATCACGACACTCAGCGCGGGGCGGCGCCACGGACCGTACGGGGCCGCCGCGAGGCCACCACGCCGACGACGGCCCCGGCCACGGTGAGCGCCAGGCCGATCGGCACCAGCAGGCCACCGGCGCCGATCCCCGCGGTGCCGCCGAACCCGGTGGCCGGGCCACGGCTGGGCTGCACCCGCTTGACCACCTGGAGCATCGTCGAGGCGGTCTGCCCGCTCGGGCACTCCAGCTTGACCCGGTAGTTGCCGGGCCGGGTGCGCTCCTTGACCATCGGCGCGGCGGTGAGCAGCCCGTGCTGCGGGTGCACCTGGATCCGGCCGAAGGCGTCCGAGACCACGATCGCCGGCACGGAGTTGTCCCGGCAGCTGGCCCGGATGCCGACCAGGAAGCCGGGCTCGACGGTGCTCGGGGTGACCTCCACGAAGATCACGTCGGCGGGCGGCGGCTGCGTCCCCGGCTGGCCCGGCGCGGGCTCGGCGGTGGGCCCTCGGACGGCGGCCGGCACCGGCACGGCGGCGGGCACGACTGCGGCGGGCGCCGGGGCGACCGCGACCGGCGCGGCGGCCTGGGCGGGCCCGGCGCCGACCAGCGGGGCGCTGCACGCGGCGGCCGCGACCAGCAGCGCCGCCCGTCCCGTGACTGACACCATGGCCCCTCCCGGCGCCGTCGCGTTGGCGGTGTCGGGCGGCGGGCCACCCGTCCTGCCGTACGGGATGAATCCTCTCACCCCCGGCCGTACCGCACATCCGATCCGGCGCCGCGGTCGCGTACGCTCGGGTGGCTGTGACCTCCACCGACTCGCCGGCCGCCCCGCCGGCCCACTCCGCCCGCATCCGGACGTTCCACCCGCGTCGCGGGCGGATGAGCGACCGGCAGCGCGACGCGCTGGCCCGGCTCTGGCCCGCGTACGGGCTGGAGATCGCCGACCTGGACGGGCCGTGCGATCCGGCGGCCCTGTTCGACCGGCGGGCGCCGCTGGTGCTGGAGATCGGCTCCGGCATGGGCGACGCCACCGCCGCGATGGCGGCGGTCGATCCGGACCGACACTATCTGGCGGTCGAGGTGCATACGCCCGGAATCGGTAACCTGCTCGACCTGGTCGAACGGCACCGGCTGACGAACGTCCGGGTGGCCCGCGGCGACGCGCTCGACCTGGTCCGGGCCCTGCCGGCGGGCTGCCTGGACGCGGTGCACGTCTTCTTCCCCGACCCGTGGCCCAAGGCCCGGCACCACAAGCGGCGGATCATCCAGCCGACGCACGTGGCGTTGCTGCGCTCCCGGTTGGCCCCCGGCGGGACGCTGCACTGCGCCACCGACTGGGCCGAGTACGCCGAGTCGATGCGCCGGACGCTGACCGCCGACCCGGAGCTGGTGGACGCGCACGGGGGCTACGCGCCGCGCCCGGCGCACCGGCCGGTGACCAAGTTCGAGCGGCGCGCGCTCACCGCGGGGCGGGAAATCTTCGACCTGATCCACCGGCGGCGCTGAACCCGGTTGGCGCGGTGACCCATGATCCGGGCACGATGGGAGCCGCCATGACTCTCACCGCCGCGCTGCCGAAGACCGCCGACCCCGACACCCTCTACGACGCGTTCGCCTCCTGGGCGTCCGAGCGCGGCTTCGCCCTCTATCCCCACCAGGAGGAGGCGGTCATCGAGATCGTCTCCGGCGCGAACGTGATCATGAACACGCCGACCGGCTCGGGCAAGAGCCTGGTGGCGATCGCCGCGCACTTCGCCGCGCTGGCCGACGACCGGACCACCTTCTACACCGCGCCGATCAAGGCGCTGGTCTCGGAGAAGTTCTTCGCCCTCTGCGAGGTCTTCGGGGCGGAGAACGTCGGCATGCTGACCGGCGACGCCAGCGTCAACGCCGACGCCCCGATCATCTGCTGCACCGCCGAGATCCTGGCGAACCTGGCGCTGCGCGAGGGCGCCCGGGCCGATGTCGGCCAGGTGATCATGGACGAGTTCCACTTCTACGCCGAGCCGGACCGGGGCTGGGCCTGGCAGGTGCCGATCATCGAGCTGCCGCAGGCCCAGTTCGTGCTGATGTCCGCCACGCTCGGCGACACCACCCGCTTCGTCGACGACCTGACCCGGCGTACCGGGCGGCCGACCGCCGTCGTCCGCTCGGCCGAGCGGCCGGTCCCGCTGCTCTTCTCGTACGCGATGACGCCGTTGCACGAGACCCTGGAGGAGCTGCTGGCCACCAAGCAGGCCCCGGTCTACGTCGTGCACTTCACCCAGGCCGCCGCGCTGGAGCGGGCCCAGGCGCTGATGAGCGTGAACGTCTGCACCCGGGCGGAGAAGGACATGATCGCGCAGGCGATCGGGAACTTCCGGTTCACCTCCGGCTTCGGCAGGACGCTGTCCCGGCTGGTCCGGCACGGCATCGGGGTGCACCACGCCGGCATGCTGCCCAAGTACCGCCGCCTCGTGGAGACCCTGGCCCAGGCCGGCCTGCTCAAGGTCATCTGCGGCACCGACACCCTCGGCGTCGGCATCAACGTGCCCATCCGCACCGTGCTCTTCACCGGCCTGAGCAAGTACGACGGCACCCGCACCCGGCTGCTCAAGGCCCGCGAGTTCCACCAGATCGCCGGCCGCGCCGGCCGGGCCGGCTTCGACACGCTGGGCCGGGTCGTGGTGCAGGCCCCCGAGCACGTCATCGAGAACGAGAAGGCGCTCGCGAAGGCCGGTGACGACCCGAAGAAGCGCCGCAAGGTGGTGAAGAAGAAGCCGCCGGAGGGCTCGATCGGCTGGGGTGAGCCGACGTTCCAGCGCCTCGTCGAGGCCGAGCCGGAGCCGCTCACCTCCAGCTTCCAGGTCAGCCACTCGATGCTGCTCAACGTCATCGGCCGTCCCGGCGACGCGTTCGCCTCGATGCGGCACCTGCTCACCGACAACCACGAGGAGCCGGCCGCCCAGCGCCGGCACATCCGCCGGGCCATCGCCATCTACCGGGCGCTGCGCGCCGGCGGGGTGGTCGAGGAGCTGCCCGAGCCGGACGAGCAGGGCCGGCGGGTACGCCTCACCGTCGACCTCCAGCTCGACTTCGCGCTCAACCAGCCGCTCTCCCCGCTCGCCCTGGCCACCGTCGAGCTGCTCGACCGGGAGTCCCCGTCGTACGCCCTCGACGTGCTCAGCGTGATCGAGTCGATCCTGGACGACCCGCGCCAGGTGCTCTCCGCGCAGCAGTTCAAGGCCCGAGGCGAGGCGGTCGCCGCGATGAAGGCCGAGGGCATCGAGTACGAGGCCCGCCTCGAACTGCTCGACGAGGTGACCTGGCCCAAGCCCCTGGCCGAGCTGCTGGAGTCGGCGTACGAGATGTACCGGCAGGGTCACCCGTGGGTCGCCGACCACCAGCTCTCCCCCAAGTCGGTGGTCCGCGACATGTACGAGCGGGCCATGACCTTCCCCGAGTACGTGCAGTTCTACGGCCTGTCCCGCTCCGAGGGGCTGGTGCTGCGCTACCTCGCCGACGCGTACAAGACGCTGCGGCAGACCGTCCCCGAGGACGCCAAGACCGAGGAACTGGTCGACCTCATCGAGTGGCTCGGCGAGCTGGTCCGGCAGGTCGACTCCAGCCTCATCGACGAGTGGGAGCGGCTGCGCAACCCGTCCGACGTCGCCGAGGCGGCCGCCGCGCACGCCGCGCTGGACGACCGGCCGCCGGCGGTCACCCGCAACGCCCGCGCCTTCCGGGTGCTGGTACGCAACGCGCTGTTCCGCCGGGTCGAGCTGGCCGCCCTGCGCCGCTGGGACGAGCTGGGCGAGCTGGACGCCGCCGCGGGCTGGAACGCCGACGCCTGGGCGGACGCGCTGGAGCCGTACTTCGCGGCGTACGACTCGATCGGGGTGGGGCCGGACGCGCGCGGGCCGGCGCTGCTGATGATCGAGCAGGGCCGGGAGCGGTGGACCGTACGCCAGATCCTGGACGACCCGGCGGGCGACCACGACTGGGGCATCAGCGCCGAGGTGGACCTCGCCGCGTCCGACGAGGTCGGCGCGGCGGTCATCCGGATCACCGACGTCGGGCAGCTCTAGCGCCTCGCCGAGGTCAGCCCGACGGCGGGCAGCTCCAACGCCTCGCCGAGGTCAGCCCGACGGCGGCCGGTCGCCGCCGACTGGGCCGGGGTGTCCCGGTGGGGTGATGCCCAGGGCGTCGCGGATCCGGGTGGCGACCTGCCCGGCGAGGTCGGCCGGGGGTGCGGTCATCCGGTTGTGCGCAAAGGCGAAGGCGAAGCCGTGCTCCGGGTCCGCGAAGGCGATGCTGCCGCCGCTGCCCTTGGCGCCGAAGGCGCGGGCGTGCCCGCCCATCTCGGGCAGGCCGAGGAAATAGCCGAGGCCCTTGGGCACGGGCACGCCCAGCACGGGGTCGGTCTGGGCGGTGGCGACGGTGGCGAGGTGGGCGGCCCGGCGCGGCGAGATGAGGCGTACGCCGTCGACGTCACCGATGAGCGCGGCGTACATCCGGGCGGCGGCGCGGGCGGTCATCGTGCCGGCGGTGGGCACGTCGGCGACCAGGTAGTCGATGTGGTTGCCCAGCTCGGCGCGGGGCTGGACGGCGGCGGGGGCGGCCGCCGCGAATAGCGACCCGGGTGGCCGCCGGGCCATGGCGGTGGCCCAGTTGCCGTCCTCCAGCCGCGCCAGCCGGTGGTGTTGCACGGCGGGGACACCGAAGAACAGGTCATCGGCGATGCCGAGCGGGCGGGCCACCTCCTCCCGCAGGACGTCGGCGGCGGACCGCCCGGTGGCTCGCCGGACGACCTCCCCGAGCAGGTAGCCGAACGTCAGCGCGTGGTACGCGGAGGTACTGCCCGGTTCCCAGAGCGGCGCCAGATCAGCGATCCGGGCGCACATGCCGTCCCAGTCGGCCAGGTCGGCGGCGGTGATCCCCACCGGCGCCTGTGGAATCCCGGCGGTGTGCGTGAGCACGTGCCGCAGGGTTATCCGCCCCTTGCCCCGGACGGCGAAGCGGGGCCAGTACTCCGCCACCGGGGTGTCGTAGTCGAGCAGCCCCTGTTCGGCCAGCACGTGCACGGTGGTCGACAGCCAGCCCTTCGCGGTCGACCAGCTGTGGAACAGCGTGTGCGGGTCGACCCGGCGCCCGCCGGCCGGATCGGCGAGACCGGCCCAGGCGTCCACCACCAGCTCGCCGCGCAGGTAGGCGGCCACCTGCACACCGGTCTCCTGACCCGTCTCGACCAGCCTGTCGACCAGTTCCCGCGCGCCCGCCTGTGCGTCCATGTCGCTCCCCCGTCCGTCCCCGCCACGTTAACACCGATAACTGATAATGGTACGGTGTTAACGTGACACCGCGCAGGCTCGATCGCGAGACGATCGTCGAGACCGCCCTGACCCTGATCAACGAGGTCGGCCTGGACGGCCTGTCGTTGCGGCGGCTGGCGCAGGAGCTGGGCGTGCAGGGTCCGGCGTTGTACCGGCACTTCGCCAGCAAGCAGGATCTGCTCCGGGCGATGGCCGACGCGATGTTCGTTCCGGAGATGGCCGTCCTCGAACGCCCCCCGCCCAAGGCGGACTGGGCGGACTGGCTCATCGCCCGGTCCCGGGCCGTCCGGCGGGCCATCCTCGCCCACCGCGACGGCGGGCGACTCAAGGAGCACCTGCACAGCCCGGCGGACCAGTGGCCCGGGTTGGAGCTGCTGCTGCAGATGATGGAGGACGCGGGGTTCGACCTCGAGTCGGCGATCTACGGCATCCACACCGTCGGCAACCACATCCTCGGCACCGTCATCGCGGAACAGGAGATGCGGGCGCACCAGGAGTCGCCGACGGATCCGCCGCGGATCGATCCTGCCCGGTTTCCCCGCGTCGCGCGCGGCGCCGCGTTGCGCAGGGGCGGCCGCGACTTCGACCGCGAGTTCGAGTACGGCCTGCACCTGATCGTCTCCGGGCTCCGCGCCAGCCTGGCGCACGCCTCCTCCTGACCCCGGCCCTACGCCGGTCACGGCCCCGGAAACCGCCCCCCGGAAAGGCCCTTCCACCCCTGGGCGATGTCAGACCCGTCGATTAGAATGTATGTACTAATCGAGCTTTTGACCTGGGAGGATGCTCGTGACTGCGCCCACCTCCGCCACCCCCGTCACCCCCTACGCCACCCTCCTCGGGTTCACCCGGTACGTGGACCGCACCGGGCCCACCAAGGCCACCTTCGTCGGCGGCCTGCGCAAGCAGCGGGCGAGCCGGCACGGGTTCAACCCGCACGGCCAGTTCGTCAAGGCGCTCAAGGCCGACATCGCCTTCCACACCGGCGGCACCCATCTGGCCCAGGTGGCCGACGTGGTCAAGCCGCGCTGGCGCCCGCTCTACGAGGCGCTGGCGCCCGGGGCGACCAGCTGGCTGCACTCGCTCGGCGAGCCGGCCGGCGTCGACCTGGCCCAGACCCGCGACGCCCTGGCCATGCTCGGCGACCTGCCCGTCAAGATCAACCCGCATTTCGGGGTGCGCTACGCCGACGGCCGCGTCGAGGCGGTCCGGCTGCACTTCGACGAGGCCCCGCCGAGCGAGGAGGCCACCCTGGCCACCCTGCACCTGATGGCCCGGCACATGGACGCGGTCCTGCCGCACGCCGAGCCGGTGCTGGTCGACGTCCGGCGCGGCCAGGCGCACCGGATGCCGGCCGACGTCAAGCCCGAGCAGATCGAGCAGTGGCTGGCGGGCGAGGCCGCGGCGTTCCGCGCCATCTGGTCCACCGCCGCCTGACCCGGCCCACCCGACGAGCGGCCGCCCCTTTCCGGGCGGCCGCTCGTCGCTGTCTGCGGACGGTCACCACCATGATCGGCCCGGATGATTCCGGTTGCGGTCCTCTCCTTCATCTTTCGGGGAGATGCAGGGCATATGTGAGCTGATGTCGGAAGCTGGACCCATGAGAGTTCTTCAGCGGGCGCCCGCCGCATCCCGGCAGCGCCCGCTGGCGGCCTGGCTGGCCCCGGGCGACCCGCGGCTCTACGGCACCAACCCGGGCATGGCCGGCAAGGTCGCCACCAAGGTCAAGAGCAGGCTCACCTGACACCACCGCGCCGGGCCGGCCGCGTGGCCGGCCCGGCGGCGCCGGATCCGGGAGGTGACATGTCCACCGTCAACCGCACCAAACTGGCCGTCTTCGCCCTGCTCACCGTCGGCGCGGCGGGTGTCGGCGCGACCCCGCCGGTGGTCCTCGCGCTGGCCGCCGTCACGGCACTCATCCCGGTCGCCGACGCGCTGGACCGCACGCCCGCGCCACGACCGGCCCGCCGGCCGGCGCCGGAGCGCGAACCCGCCTGACCCGCCGCCCGCCGAGGAGCACACCGTGGTCACCAACGACATCACCATCGCGGCACCGCTGCGGACCGCCGGTGCCCGGGGCCCGGTGCGCGGCCGGCTCATCCTGCTCGGGCCGGCCTTCGTGGCCGCGGTCGCCTACGTCGACCCGGGCAACTTCGCCACGAACTCCACCGCCGGCGCGCGCTACGGCTACCTGCTGGTCTG
This sequence comes from Micromonospora sp. HK10, assembly GCF_000982955.1. Lineage (GTDB taxonomy): Bacteria > Actinomycetota > Actinomycetes > Mycobacteriales > Micromonosporaceae > Micromonospora. The sequence goes on from NZ_KQ058687.1 coordinate 13,675, forward strand.
GGTGGTCGTGGCGGCGAACCTGGCCGCCATGCTGGTGCAGACGCTCACCGCCAAGCTCGGCCTGGCGACCGGGCTCAGCCTGCCCGAGCTGTGCCGCGCACACCTGCCCCGCCCGGTCAACCGGGTGATGTGGGTCCAGGCCGAGCTGGTGGCCATGGCCACCGACCTGGCCGAGGTCATCGGCGGCGCCGTCGCCCTGTACCTGCTCTTCGGCATCCCGCTGCTGGCCGGCGGCCTGATCGTCGGCGCGGCCGCGTTCGCCGTCCTCGCGTTGCGGGCGCGGGGTTTCCGGGCGTTCGAGATCACGATCGCCGGGCTGCTCGGCGTGATCATGCTGGCCTTCGCGGTGAACCTGCTCAGCGCGCGGCCCGACGTGTCCGCCGCGGCGGGCGGGCTGCTGCCCCGGATGCACGACGTCGACGGCATGATGCTGGCCGCCGGCATCCTCGGCGCGACGGTCATGCCGCACGTCATCTACGTGCACTCGGCGCTGACCCCGAACCGCATCCCGGTGGCCGACGAGGCCGAGCGGCGGATCGTGGCGAAGGGCCTGCGCACCGACGTGCTGCTCGCCCTGGGCGCCGCCGGCGCGGTCAACCTGGCCATGCTGCTCGTCGCGGCGGCCACCTTCCACGGCAGCGGGATCACCGGCACCGACACCCTGGAGGGCGTCCACGCCGGGCTGGCCGGCAGCCTCGGCGCGGTGGCGGCGCTGGGCTTCGCCGTGGCGCTGCTGCTGTCCGGGCTGGCCTCGACCAGCGTGGGCACCTACGCCGGCGAGGTCATCATGCAGGGCTTCCTGCGCCGCCGCGTCCCGCTGGCGGTGCGCCGGCTGGTCACCCTGGCGCCCGCGCTGCTGGTGCTCGCCGTCGGCGTCGACCCGACCCGGGCCCTCGTGCTGTCGCAGGTGGTGCTGAGCTTCGGCATCCCGTTCGCGCTGATCCCGGTGGTGGCCTTCACCCGCCGCCGGGACCTGATGGGCAGCCTGGTCAACCACGGGGCCACCACCGCCGCCGCCTCGGTGATCACCGCGCTCGTGGTGGCGCTCAACCTGTTCCTGCTCCGGCAACTGGTCGGCTGACCGGTCCGGCCCGGCACCGTCACCGGGGCCGGGCGCGGTGCAGCAGATACGCGGTGACCAGGCCGCCGGCCAGCACGGCTGCCGCCCCGGCCGTCTGCCCGGTCTCCAGCGCCACCCGGAACGCGTCCCGGACCACGCCCCGCTCGCCGTCGGTGCCGGCGGCGGCCAACGCGGCCGGGAACGAGTCGGCCCCGGCCAGCGCGGCCGGCAGCAGGGCGGTGAACCGCGCGTTGAGCACCGCGCCGAGCACGGCCACGCCCAGGCTGCCGCCGACCTCGGTCATGGTGCCGTCGACACCCGCCCCGGCACCGGCCCGCTCCGGCGGCAGCGCGCTCAGCACCGCCTCGACGATCGCCGGGTTGGCCAGCGCGCAGCCGGAGCCCATCAGCAGCAGGCCGCCCAGCAGCACCGGATAGCCCTCGCCGGGGGTGTACGTGACGGCCAGCAGACCGGCGGCGAGCAGCGCCATCCCGGCCGCGACCGCGGTCGGCCGCCCCAGCCGGCGGATCAGCGCGGCGGCCACTCCGGAGAGGTTGAGCAGCACGATGGAGAGCGCGAACGGCGCCATCCGCAGCCCGGCCTCCCAGGCCGGGTAGCCGCGGACGAACTGCAGGTGCTGGGTGAGCAGGAACAGCGCGCCGGTCGCGCCGAAGGTGATCAGCACAACCCCGCAGACCGCGCCGGTGAACCGGGGATCGCGGAACAGCCCCAGGTCCAGCACCGGGTCGGCGACCCGGCGTTCCCAGGCGACGAAGAGGCCGAGCAGCAGCACCCCGGCCACCGCCGCGGCGAGCACCGCCGGGGCCGCCCAGCCCCGCTCCGGCCCGGCGGTGACGGCCCAGACCAGGCCGGTGAGCCCGGCCGTGGAGAGCAGCACCCCGGGCACGTCGAGACGGCCGGTGACCGCCTTGCGGGACTCCGGCACGAGCAGCCGCACGGCCACCAGGCAGACCAGCGCCACCGGCACGTTCACCAGGAAGATGGCCTGCCAGGGCAGGTGGGCGAGGATCGCCCCGCCGACCGGCGGCCCGACGGCGAAGCCCAGCGCGCTGGTCGCCGCCCAGATCCCGATGGCCCGCTGCCGCGCCGGCCCCTCGAAGGCCTGCACGGCCACCGCGAGGGTGGCGGTGACCAGCAGCGCCCCGCCGACGCCCATCCCGGCCCGGGCCGCGATGAGCTGACCGGTCGTGGTGGCCAGCCCGGCGGCCAGCGAGCCGGCCCCGAACAGGACCAGCCCGGCCAGCAGCATCCGCCGCCGGCCGTACCGGTCGGCCGCGCTGCCCGCGCTGATCAACAGGCCGGACAGGACCAGGGCGTACGCGTTGATGATCCACTGGACGTCGCTGGTGCTGGCGCCCAGCTCGGTGGTGAGCACCGGCACCGCCACGGTGAGCACGGTGTTGTCCAGCACCACGGTCACCTGGGCCAGGCAGAGCACGGCCAGGATCCACCACCGGTGCCGGAGCACCGCCGGCCCGACCGGGCTGGCCGGTGCGACCAGGGCGCTCACGGCCGCGGGGCGTACGGGGCGAGCGGGTTGGCCAGCGTGCCGACGAACTGGAGCGCCGCCGAGGGGTCCGCCAGGTCGACCATCTGCTGGTTGTCGCGCAGTTGCAGCCGGTTCAGGCAGGAGAGCGCGAACTCGGGGACGAACAGGTCGTGCCGGTCCGCCAACTCCGGCACCGATGCCGTGTAGGCCGCCGCGCACCCGGCCACCGTGGCCCAGAAAGACTCCTCGTCCAGCACGCCCTCGGTGACCAGGATGGCGTTGAGGTGGCGCAGGAACGAGTCGAAGACGTCGGTGAAGATGGCGAGCACCTTCTGCTCGGCCGGCACCGCGGCCCGGATCCGGCGTACCGCCTCGGGCAGGTCCGCGTCCGGGTCCATCACCACGATCTCCTCGGCGATGTCCTTGAAGACCACCCGTTCCACCACGCCGTCGCGCAGCACCAGGATCACGTTCTCGCCGTGCGGCATGAACGCGAGGTCGTAGGCGTGCAGGGCGTGCAGCAGCGGGACCAGGTAGGCGTCCAGGTAGCGGCGCAGCCAGGCCGCCGGCGCGAGGCCGGACTCGGCGATCAGCGCCGCCGCCACCGACCGTCCCGCCCGGTCGACGTGCAGCAGCGCGGCCATGGTGGCCAACCGGCGGCCGGGCGCCAGGCCGGGCACCGGGCTCTCCCGCCAGAGCGCGGCGAGCATCTTCCGGTACGGCGAGTACCGGTCGGTGGCCGCCTCGAACTGCCGGTGCCGGTAGCCGATCGCGGCCCGCTCCCGGATGATCGACAGCCCGGTCCGGGCGAACACCGGATCGGCGGCGATCAGGCCGGCCAGCCAGTCGTTGATGGCCGGGGTGTGCGCCATGTAGGCGGCGGACAGCCCGCGCAGGAAGCCCATGTTGAGCACCGAGAGCGCGGTTTTCACGTAGTGCCGGCCCGGGTCGGTGACGTTGAAGAAGGTACGCACGGACTGCTGCGCCCGGTACTCGTCCGGTCCCTCGCCCAGCGGCACCAGGTGCCGCCGGGCCACCTCGCCGGCGAAGGTGACCGCCAGCCTGTTCCACCACTGCCACGGGTGCACCGGCAGCAGCAGGTAGTCGGCCGGGTCGAGGCCGAGCCCGGCGAGGGTGCCGGCGAACGCGGCCAGGGTCTCCGTGCCGAGTTCGGCCCGGACGTGGGTGTGGTAGTCCAGGTCGGCGGCGCAGCTGAAGGTGGTGTGGTCGCGGTGGGCGGCGAGCCAGAGCAGGCGGACCGGCCGGCCGGCCTCCGGGGCGTACCGGTGGTGGTCGGACACGCCCCAGCCGATCCGGCCGCTGTTGGCCACGAAGCACGGGTGGCCCTCGGTCATCGCCGTCTCGATCCGCTGGAAGTCCGACCGGGCCAGCTCCGCCGCGTCGACGTCCGGCCGGGCCAGCTTGTAGGCGAGCCCGGCCAGGGTGGAGGTGATCTCCTCCAGGTAGACCGGCAGCACGGCGTCGGTGAGGCCGAGCGAGCCGCGCAGCTCCAGGCAGAGGTCGACGGCGTCGAGCGGAGCCTCCCGCCCGTCGACGTGCCGGGTCAGGCCGGCGGGATCGATCCACCAGTGGTTCAGGGCGAGCCGCCGGGCCGCGAAGCGGTACTCGGCGGTGCCGTCGTCGCCGCGTACCCGGTAGTGGCCGGGGCCCTGCGGTTCGGGGGTGATCAGCCGTTCGTGGGCGAACTCGGCCAGCGCCTTGCGGACCAGGTGGCGGTTGGCGGCGGCCCACAGCTCGGGGGTGAGGTGCGCGACGGCGGCGGCGGGGGTGGTCACTCGGGTGCCTCTCGACGGGTGGCGGCCAGGAACCGCGCGCGGGTGCAGACGCTCAACAGGGCGGTCTTCTCGGGCTTGGTGATCGGCCCGACGGGCGTGAAGCCGACGGCCGCGTTCAACGCGTGCACGGCGGTGTTGCGCACGTCCGGCTCGACCACCACCCGCCGGGTGGCCGGGTCGGCGAAGAGCCAGTCCAGCACCGTGGTGAGCACGGCGAGGCTGAAGCCGTGCACGGGCGCCTCGGCGGGTGCGCAGAGGAAATGCATCCCCACGTCGCCCGGGACCGCGTCGTGGAGCCCGACCAGCTCGACCTCGGCGGGGTCGTAGCGCTCGGCGAGGAACGCCGGCCGGTCCCGCCAGCAGCCGAGGTACGCGTCGTGGTGCGGGTGGGCCGCGATCGCCCGGTACGTCCGGGCCACCTCGTCGACGTCGGCGTCCTGCATCATCCAGAACACCGCCTTGGGATGGGTGACCCAGCCGTGCAGCAGCGCGGCGTCGGCGTCCGGGTCGAGCGGGCGGAGGCTGAACTCGCCGAGCCGCGGGTCACGCCGCCGGTGGGCCGTCATGACGCCACCCCGGCGGGCGCGCCGAACTCCTGGAACGCGATGCTCTTCTCGATCGGGTAGTGCTCGCGGCCGGTCAGCTCCCGGATGATCCAGGAGTTGCGGTAGGGGCCCATGCCCAGGTCGGGCGAGGTGACGCTGTGCGTGTGGGTGCCGGCGTTCTGCAGGAAGATGCCCCGCCCGGTGTGGTCGATGCTGTAGTTGCGGGCCACGTCGAAGCGGCCGTGGCCGTCCCAGCGGATCCGGTCCCGGATCGGTTCGAGGAAGGCGGGCACCCGGTAGCGGTAGCCGGTGGCCAGCACCAGCCCTTCGGTCTCCAGGGTGAGGTCGCGCCCCTGCTCGACGTGGCGCAGCCCCAGCGTGTACGTCCCGCGCTCCGGGTCGTACGCCGCCTCGGTCAGTTCGGTGTTGGTGAGCAGCCGGGTGGGCACCGGGCCGCCGACGCTCTTCCCGTAGAGCAGGTCGAAGATCGCGTTGATCAGCTCGGCGTCTATGCCCTTGAACAGGCCCTTCTGCTCGGTCTCCAGCCGGTAGCGGGTCGGCTCGGGCAGGGCGTGGAAGTAGTCCACGTAGTCCGGAGAGGTCATCTCCAGGGTCAGCTTGGTGTATTCGAGCGGGAAGAAGCGCGGCGAGCGGGTGACCCAGGTCAGCTGGTAGCCGTGGGTGTCGATGTCGGCGAGCAGGTCGTGGTAGATCTCGGCGGCGCTCTGCCCGCTGCCGACCACGGTGATGCTCCGCTTGCCGCGCAGCGCCGCCCGGTGCTCCCGGTACCGCGAGTTGTGGATCACGTCGCCGCCCAGCCCCGCGCACGCGGGCGGCACGTGCGGCGGGGTGCCGGTGCCAAGCACCAGCCGCCGGGCCCGGTGGGTGACCTCGCGGCCGTCCACCCGGGCGCGCACCACGTACCGGTCGCCCGTCGGGTCGTACTCGATGGCGGTGACCTGGTGGCCGAAGCGGACGCCGGGCAGCTTCGCGGCGGCCCACCGGCAGTACGCGTCGAACTCGCTGCGCAGCGGGAAGAAGTTCTCCCGGATGTAGAAGGGGTAGAGCCGGCCGATCTCCTTCAGATAGCAGAGGAAGGAGTACGGCGAGGTGGGGTCGGCCAGGGTGACCAGGTCGGCGAGGAACGGGGTCTGCAGGTGCGCGCTCTCCAGCAGCATGCCGGGATGCCAGTCGACATCGTCGCGGGCCTCCAGGAAGAGGCCGTCGAGGTCGGCGATCGGGGCGGTGAGGCAGGCCAGGCCGAGGTTGTACGGGCCCAGCCCGACGGCGATGAAGTCGTGGGTCGACATGCGGTTCTCCAGGGCGGGCGCCGGTCAGCCGACCGGGCAGGACAGCTCGTCGGCGGTGCGGGTGCGGGCGTACCAGCCGGCGTGTTCGGCGATCAGGTCGAGGACCCCGGCGATGTCGTCCCCGGTGGTCTCCGGGTTGAGCAGGGTCACCTTGAGGTGGTGGGCGCCGTCGACCCGGGTGCCCGCGACGAGCGCGGCGCCGGAGGCGGCGAGCGCCTCCCGGGCGTAGAGGTTGGCGTCGTCCACCAGGTCGGCCGCCAGTCCGGCGGGCCGCCAGCGGAACACCAGGGTGCTCAGGGCCGGGCGGGTCACCACCTCGAAGCGCGGGTCGGCGGCGAGCAGTTGCCAGGCCTGCGCGGCCCGGTCCACCACCTCGTCGAAGAGGGCGCCGACGGCGTCCGGGCCCATGATGCGCAGGGTGAGCCAGAGCTTGAGGGCGTCGAAGCGGCGGGTGGTCTGCAGGCTCTTGTCGACCTGGTTGGGGATGCGCTGCTCGACGGCGCGGGCCGGGTTGAGGTAGTCGGCGTGCCAGGTGGCGTGCCGCAGCGTCCGGCGGTCCCGGACCAGCAGCGCGCTGGAGCTGACCGGCTGGAAGAAGGACTTGTGGTAGTCGACGGTGACCGAATCGGCCCGCTCGATGCCGTCGAGCAGGTGCCGGCGGGTGGGCGAGACCAGCAGGCCGCAGCCGTACGCGGCGTCGACGTGCAGCCAGACGCCCGCCGCCGCGCAGATGTCGGCGGTCTGCGGCAGCGGGTCGATGCTGCCGAAGTCGGTGGTGCCCGCGGTGGCCACCACGGCCATCACCAGCAGCCCGTCCTCCCGGCAGCGGGCGATCTCCCGGGCCAGCGCGTCGGGGCGCATCCGGCGCTGCCCGTCGGTGTCCACCGCGCGGACCGCGTCCGGGTCGAGGCCGAGCAGCCGGGCGGCCTTCTGCACGCTGAAGTGGCCGGCCGTCGAGGTGAGCACGCGCAGCCGGGCCAGCGCCGCCGGCCCCGGTCGCAGGCCGGCGCGCGTCCGCGCCTCCTCCCGGGCCAGCAGCAGCGCCTGCAGGTTGGACTGCGTCCCACCGCTGGTGAACACCCCGTCGGCGGCGGGGCCGAGGCCGATCCGCCGGGCCGTCCAGTCGACCAGCCGACGCTCGATGAGCGTGCCGCCGGCGCTCTGGTCCCAGGTGTCCAGCGAGGAGTTGACCGCGCTGAGCACGGCCTCGCCCAGCAGGGCCGGGATCACCACCGGGCAGTTCAGGTGGGCCAGGTAGCGGGGGTGGTGGAAGTAGACCGCGTCGCGCAGGTAGACGTCGTGCAGTTCGTCCAGCGCCGCGCCGGTGTCGGCGAGCGGCCGGTCCAGGTCGACCGCCTCGATCCGGGGGGCGAGGTCGGCCGGGGTGACGCCGGTGAACGGCTGGTCGGCGGTGGCGAACCGGTGGGCCACCCGGTCGATCCCCGCCGCCAGTACCGTCCGGTAGCGGTCCAGCGTGCCGGCGGTGAACAGGTGGTCCCGGGCGACAGCCGGGTCGGTGCGGGAGGCGGCGACGAGCGCTGCGGGCAAGCTCATGGGCGGTCCTCAATGGTCGGAAGCGGACGGGAGCGGCGCGCGGCGGCGCGGCGCGCTCCGGCGGTCCGATGATCGCCAGGTTAGGTTAGCCTAACCTCATACCTGGAGGTGCGGGCGGGGCTCGGCGTGTCACTCGTCCGGCGCCGCCAGCGGCCGAGCCGACCGGTCAACGCGCTCCGGCAGCCGCACGACAGGTGAGGAGGAACCTCAGTGACGGAGATGTGGCCGGACGCCGGGTCCGGAGAGGCCCGCCGGTGACCGGCATCCGGCGGGACCCGTGGGGCGTGCCGCAGCTCTGGGCGGACGACGTCGACCAGCTCGCCCACCGTCAGGGCCGGGCCGCCGCGATCGACCGGGCCTGGCAGATCGAGGTGGAACGGTGGCGCGCCGAGGGTCGGCTGGCCGAGCGCCTCGGCCCCGACGGGCTGGGCTGGGACCGGTTCGCCCGGCGCGCCCGCCTCGCCGACACCGCGGCCCGCTGCTTCCGGCGGCTCTCCCCCGCCACCCGACGCTGGGTCACCGCGTACGTCGACGGGGTGAACGCCGGCCTCGCCGAGGGCGCCGCCGGCGCACCCGAGTTCGCCGCCACCGGGAGCACCCCCGGCCGCTGGCGGCCCTGGACCCCGCTGGGCGTCTTCCTCGTGCAGCACATCCTCTTCGGCACCTTCCCGAACAAGCTCTGGCGGGCGCACGTCGAGGCCACCCTCGGCGCGGCGGCCGTCGGGCTCTTCGCCGTCGAGGGTCCGGGCGGCTCCGGCAGCAACGCCTGGGTGGTGCCCGGCGATCCGGCCCGCGGCCGCGGCCCGGTACTGGCCGGCGACCCGCACCGACTGCTCGAGCTGCCCGGCGTCTACCAGCAGGTCCGGCTCGCCTGCCCGCAGTTCGACGTGGTCGGGCTCGCCTTTCCCGGCGTACCCGGGCTGCCGCACTTCGGCCACGCCGGCGACGTCGCGTGGGCGGTCACCAACGCGATGGCCGACTACCAGGACCTCTACCGCGAGCGCCTGCGTCGCGAGGGCGGCCGGCTGCTGGTCCGCGACGCCGACGGCTGGCTGCCGGCCCGCCGCCACGTCGAGCGGATCCGGGTACGCGGCGCCGCGCCGGAGCCGGTCGAGGTGATCGAGACCCCGCGCGGCCCGGTGATCGATCACGACCGGCACACCGGCGAGGCGCTCAGCCTGCGGATTCCGGCCCGGGTCGAAGCGGACCTCGGCTTCGAGGCGCTGCTGCCGCTGCTGCGTGCGCGCAGCGCCGACGACGTCACCGAGGCGCTGCGCGGCTGGGTCGAGCCGGTCAACAGCGTGCTGGTCGCCGATCGGCACGGTGCCGTCCGCCACCTCGTGGCCGGGCTGGTGCCGGTGCGCGACGACGCCTGCCGGCGGAGACCGGTGCCCGGCTGGCAGCCCCGCTACCGCTGGTCCGGCCGGTACGCCGAGAACAAGCCGGTCGAGGTGACCGGGCTCGCGGTGCGGGCCAACGACCGCCGCCCCGACGTGGCCGGGCTGGGCATCGACTTCGCCCCGCCGCACCGGGCAGCGCGGATCGGTGAGCTGCTGGCCGCCGGCGCCGCACCGGAGACCGTCCACACCGACACCCGGCTGGCCACCGGGGCGCTGCGCGCCCTGCTCGACCGGCTCGATCCGGCCACCCTCGGCCCGGCCGCCCGGGACCTGCGCCGGCGGCTCACTGCCTGGGACGGGCGGATGGCCGCCGACAGCACCGACGCGGGCACCTGGGCGGCCTGGCGAGCGGCGCTGGTCCGGCGGCTGCACGACCACCCGCGGCTGCGCCCGCTGCGCGGCCCCGGCCGCTACGACGCGCTCTTCGCCCCCTGGACCGATCCGCTCGCACGGATCGGGCACGCGCTCGACGGCGTGGTGACCGGCGCGTCCCGGCTCGGCGTGGACGTCACCGCCGTCGCGGCGGCGGCGCTGGCCGAGGTGGCGGCGGCCGGTCCCGCGTCGGCCTGGGGCGCGCGGCACCGGCTGCGCCCCGTGCACCTGGGCGTCGCACCCGAGGTCGGCGCGGCGGTGGCCGCCATGCGGGAGCGGGTCGCCCTGGCCGGCGACACCGACTGCGTGCTGGCCACCGCCAGCGTCCCCGGGGTCTCCGACGAGTGCTGGCGCGGCCCGGCCGCCCGCTACGTCTGGGACCTCACCGACCGGGCCCGCAGCCGCTGGGTGGTGCCCTTCGGCGCGGCCGGCCGGCCGGGCGACCCGCACTTCGACGACCAACTGCCGCGCTGGGCGGCCGGCGAGCTGATCCCGGTGCCCGACGCGGACCTCACCGGAAGAAGGAGACCCGTCATGACCTACCAGGAGACCCTGCCCGGCCTCGGCGAGCTGCGGCTGGTCCCGGTCGATCCGGCGGCGGACGCGGCGCTGCTGCACGGCTGGGTGACCCAGCCGTGGGCCCGGTTCTGGGGCATGGGCGGCTACACCGTGGACGAGGTACGCGAGGTGTACGCGTTCCTCGACGGGCTGGCCACGCACCACGCGTACCTGATCGACCTGGACGGCGTCCCGGCCGGCCTGTTCCAGACCTACCAGCCGGAGGCGGACCCGGTCGGCGAGCGCTACCCGGTCCGCCCGGGTGACGTGGGGCTGCACCTGCTGCTCGCAGCGGACCGGCGCACGCCCGGCCTCACCTCGGCGGTCTGCCCGGCGCTGTTCCGGTTCCTGTTCACCGATCCGGCCCGGCAGCGCATCGTGGTCGAGCCGGACGTGCGCAACGACCGCGCGCTGCGCCGGCTGGAGCGCGAGGGCTTCACCCTCGACGCCGAGATCGACATGCCGGACAAGCGGGCGCGGCTCGCCTTCCTCACCCGGCACCGCTTTGAGGCCGACCAGGTGGTGCCGGCCTGACCGCGCCACCGACGCGCGCGCCCGCCCGGCAGGGTGCCGGGCGGGCGCGGTCGGTCAGGTGGCTCAGGCGCCCAGGTACTTCGCCAGGTCGTCCAGGATCTTGTTGGCGGCGCCGACGCCGATGCCGGTCATCCAGATCTCGTCGGAGACCACGTGGGCCTTGCCCGCCTTGACCGCCGACAGGCCCTGCCAGAGGCTGCCGCCGGTGACCTTGGTCTGCTCGGCGGCGGCCTTCTCGCCGTACGCGGTCACGAAGATGACGTCACCGTCGACCTCGTTGACCCGCTCCGGGCTGACCAGGTCGAAGCGCTTGTCCTCCTTGCCGGACAGCAGCTGCCGCTCGGGGCGGCCCAGACCGGTGTCCCCGATCACGATGCCGGAGAACGACTCGGGCCCGTAGACCCGGATGTTGCCCGGGATGAAGCGCACGATGGAGACCTTGCGCGACGCCGCGTCGCCGAGCTGCGTGCCGAAGTCCTTCGCCCGCTTCTCGTACCCGGCCAGCAGCTCCTTGGCCTGCTGCTCCTTGCCCAGCGCCTGACCGTCGAGGAGGAAGTTCTCCTTCCAGGTGATGCCCACCTTCTCGGTGAACACGGTCGGGGCGATGGCGGACAGCTCGTCGTAGAACTTCTCCTGGCGGAACTTGCTGCCCAGGATCAGGTCCGGCTTGAGCGCGGTGATCGCCTCCAGGTCGGGCTCGGTGAGCACCCCGACCTCCTTGATGCCGGCGAGCTTCTCCGCGCCGAAGTAGGTGGGCCAGCTCTTCGCCTCGCCGGCGGTGGCCGCGCCGACCGGGGTGACGCCCAGCGAGAGCGCGGTGTCGATCTTGTCGGTGTCGAGCACCACCACGCGCTTGGGCTCGGCGGGCACCTTGGTGGTGCCCATCGCGTGGGTGATCTCCCGGGTCTGGCCCGCGCCGGTGTCGGCGACGGGGTCGCTCTTCCCACAGGCGGTGAGGCCGACGCCGAGGGCGAGGGCCGTGGTGAGAGCGGCGGCGAGACGACGCATCATGGTCCTTTCGAGCGGTACGGGTCGACGCGACGGTTCAGGCGTCGTCGACGGAGGAGCCGGCCTGGGCCGGTACGCCGGCCGGGGTGGCCGAGGAGTGGGTGCGCGCGGGCACCACCAGCGGGGCGCCGGTGACCGGGCAGGGCACGACCACGCAGTCGAGCCCGAAGACGTCACGGACCAGATCGGCGGTGATGATCTCGCGCGGCGGACCGGCGGCGACCACCGTGCCGGCGCGCATCGCGACCACGTGGTCGGCGTAGCGCGCGGCCTGGTTGAGGTCGTGCAGCACGGCCACCACGGTCCGGCCACGCTCGGCGCGCAGCCGGTGCAGCAGGTCCAGCACCTCCACCTGGTGGGCCAGGTCGAGGAAGGTGGTCGGCTCGTCGAGCAGCAGCGCCTCGGTGTCCTGGGCGAGGGTCATCGCGATCCATACCCGCTGCCGCTGCCCACCGGAAAGGGTGTCCACCGGCCGTTCGGCGAGCCCGGCCACGTCGGCCATCGCCATGGCCGCCTCGACGGCCCGGCCGTCCGCCGCGGACCACTGCCGCCACCAGCGCTGGTAGGGCTGCCGGCCCCGGCCGACCAGGTCGGCCACGGTGATGCCCTCGGGCACCAGCGGGCTCTGCGGCAGCACACCGAGCCGGCGGGCCACCTCCCGGGTGGGCAGGTCGCGGATCGCCGTGCCGTCGAGCAGCACCGCGCCCCGGCGCGGGCTGAGCAGCCGGGCCATGGTGCGCAGCAGGGTCGACTTGCCGCAGGCGTTCGGGCCGACGATCACGGTGAACGCGTCGGCCGGCAGGTCGAGGTCGAGCCCGTCCAGGACGGTGCGGCTCTCGTAGCCGACGGCCAGGTCACGGGTGGACAGCAGCGGCGTCACGAGCGCCTCCCTCGGGTGCGCAGCAGCAGGAACATCAGGTACGGGCCGCCGATGGCCGCGGTCAGCACGCCGGCCGGAAGCTGGGTCGGGGCGAGCAGGCGCCGGCCGGCCAGGTCGGCGAGGACCAGCAGCAGCGCGCCGAGCAGCGCGGCGCAGAGCAGCGGCGGCCGCTCGGCGCGGACCAGCCGCCGGGCCAGTTGCGGGGCGACCAGCGCCACGAAGTCGACCGCGCCGACCTGGGCGGTGACGGTGGCCGCGACGACCACGCCGGTGGCGGCCAGCCCGACGCGGCGGGCGACCGGGCGCAGCCCGATGCCCCGGACCGTGTCGTCGTCGAGGGCGGCGCTGTGCAGCGCCCAGCCGGCCCAGAGCAGCACGGGCAGCAGGGCGGCCAGGGTGCCCGCGATCCAGGCGGCCTCGGTCCAGCCCTTGCCGGCCAGGGTGCCGATCAGCCAGACCTGGGCGCGCAGCCCGTCGATCGGGTCGGCGGCCAGCATCACCACCTCGGTCAGCGCGCGGAACGCGAACGCCACCGCCACGCCGGCCAGCACGAATCGCTGCGCGGCCAGCCCGTGCCGGGCGCCGAGGGCGAACACCAGCAGCGCGGCGAGCAGGCCGCCGAGCAGCGCGGCCGGCGCCACCAGGACCGCCGCGGCGCCGCTGGTCAGCGCCACCGTGGCGGCCAGCCCGGCGCCCTGGGTGACACCGATGACGTCGGGGCTGGCCAGCGGGTTGCGCGCCACACTCTGGATCAGCGTGCCGGCCACCCCGAACGCCGCGCCGGCCAGGGCCGCGAGCACCGCGCGGGGCAGTCGCAGGTTCAGCACCACCAGGTCGTACGGCGTGGCCGCCCCGGACAGCGAGCGCAGCACGTCGGCCGGGGCGACGTACGGGGTGCCGAGGGAGAGGCTGACCACCACGGCGGCGGCGAGCAGCACGAGCAGGACGGCGGCGACCAGCACCGGCCGGCGACGGACCCGCACGGTCACCGGGCCGAGCCGCAGCAGCGACCGCCCGGGCAGCACGGCGGTGGGCGCGCTCACGATGCCTGCCCG
>NZ_KQ058688.1 GCF_000982955.1 Micromonospora sp. HK10
CGTCCGGGGCGCCCGGCAGCCGCGGGGCCGGCCCACGGCGGCGGCGCAGGTGGGCCAGCCGGTTTCGCAACAGCGGATCGGTCAGCAGCCGGGTGCCCGCGTCCTCGAGCCACACGGTGCTGTGCCCGTACCAGGTCAGCTCGACCACGTCGACACCCGCACCGGCTCGGTCACGCCTGCCACCGTATCCGGCCGCGTCGCCACCCGCCGGGCAACCC
>NZ_KQ058689.1 GCF_000982955.1 Micromonospora sp. HK10
GCCCGCCGGGCCCGCGACCTCGGCATCGTCGTCGGGCCGCTGCCCACCGGGCGGCACAACGCGATCACCGACGTGCCCGGGGTGCTGGTCGGGCACACCACCGTCGACGACGGCCGCGACCTGCACACCGGCGTGACCGCGGTGGTACCCGGCCAGCTCGGTCCGGGCCGGTGGAGCCTGCCGGCCGCCGTGCACACCGGCAACGGTTACGGCAAGCTCGTCGGCTCGACGCAGGTGGACGAACTCGGCGTACTGGAGTCACCGATCGTGCTCACCGCCACGCTGTCGGTGTTCCGGGCGGCGGACGCGCTGCTGACGTACCTGATGGCGGGCCGGCCCGACGGCCTGTCGTTCAATCCGCTGGTGGGCGAGACCAACGACGGGCACCTGTCCGACATCCGCCGTCGCCCGATCACCGAGGAGCACGTCCTCGACGCGATCCGGCGGGCCTCCGGCGGACCGCCGGCGGAGGGCTGCGTGGGTGCCGGCACCGGCACCAGTGCGCTCGGCTACAAGGGGGGCATCGGCACCTCGTCCCGGGTGGTGCGGACGGCCGCCGGCGCGGTGACGGTGGGCGCCCTCACCCAGTCCAACTTCGGCGGTGTGCTGACCGTGCTGGGGGTCCCGCTGCCCGTCGAAGAGCTGGTCCCGGCGGCCGACCGGACCGAGCCACCCGGCAACTCCTGCATGATCGTGGTGGCCACCGACGCCCCCCTGGACGCCCGGCGGCTCGGCCGGCTGGCCCGGCGGGCGATCTTCGCGATGGGCCGGGTCGGCGCGGCCTACCAGAACGGCAGCGGCGACTACGCGATCGCGTTCAGCACGGCCCCGCCGGGCCAGGTGCCGCTGCCCGATGCGGACCTCGACCCGGTCTTCGCGGCCGTCCTGGACTCGGTCGAGGAGGCGCTGCTCAACTCGCTGTTCACGGCCACGACCACCACCGGCGTGGCGGGCCGTACCCGGCACGCCGTACCCGGGGAGGCGGCGGTCCGGCGGCTGGCGGCGGCCGGCCGACTGGCCCCGCCGACCTGACCTGCCCGACCTGACCTGCCGGACCAGACCTGCCCGACCTGACTGCCAGGCCGGATCTGCCCGGCCTGACCGGCCTGACCTGCCCGGCCGGATCTGCCCGGCCTCCGGCGGGGCACGATAGCCTCTGGGCGGTGCGTACCCCTGCCGATCCGGCCGCCCTGACCACCGCCGAGCGCGCGATCGATGCCCGGTTCCGCGCGCTGCTGGCCCGGCTGCCCCGCCGCGGGCCGGCCGGCTGGCTCACCGAGTTCGCGGTCTTCGGGCTCAAGCAGGCCTGGGCGTGCGTGTTCGGCGGGGCGATGCTCGCGGTCATCTTCGCGGCCCGGCTCTGGTATCCGGCGGACGCCGGCTTCGCCCGCAACGACTTCCTGACCGTCGCCGCCGTCGCCATCCAGGTCGCGATGGTGGCCGGCCGGCTGGAATCCCTGCGCGAGCTGCGGGTGGTGGTCCTCTTCCACGTCGTCGGCACGGTCATGGAGCTGTTCAAGACCCACATCGGCTCGTGGTCCTACCCGGACGAGGGTTTCCTGCGGCTGGGTGGGGTGCCGCTGTTCAGCGGCTTCATGTACGCCGCCGTCGGTTCCTACCTGGTCCGGGTCAACCGGCTGTTCGACCTGCGCTTCACCCGCTACCCGCAACGCCGGGTGACGGCCCTGCTGGCCGTCGCCATCTACGGCAACTTCTTCACCAACCACTACGTCTGGGACCGTCGCTGGCTGCTCATCGCCGTCGTCGCGCTGGTTTTCGGGCGGTGCGTGATGCACTTCCGGGTGTTCCGGTTCCGGTGGCGGATGCCGCTGCTGCTGGCGTTCCTCCTCGTCGCCGCCTTCATCTGGCTGGCCGAGAACATCGCCACCTGGTCGCACGCCTGGTTCTATCCCAGCCAGGTGGGCGGCTGGCAGCTCGTGTCCCCGGCGAAGCTCGCCTCCTGGTTCCTGCTCATGATCATCTCGGTGGTGCTGGTCACCTGGATCTCCCCGCCGCGGCCACCCGACGACGAGCCCTCCGCCGCCGGGCCGCCCGACGACGAGCCCTCCGCCGCCGGGCCGCCCGACGACGAGCCCTCCGCTGCCGCCGGGCCGGGCGGGGAGCGGACCGACGCCCGGGTGGCCGGGGATCAGGTGGGCAGTTCCGCGCCCGACTGCTCGGCCACCAGGTAGTCGGCGTACCAGTCGGGCCAGTTCGGGTCTGCCTGGCCGGTGCGCTTCTCGTGCTCGCCGTGGGCGTCGGCGGCCCGGCGCAGGGCGGCTGCCAGGTCGCTGGCGGAGCCGAACGAGGTCTCGGCGGCCTCGACCCGTCCGGGCAGCCGGGTGGTGATCTCCTGCAAAAGCCAGGTGTTGCCGTCGGGATCGCGGAACGCGGCCCGCGAGAAATAGCTGCGGCGTTCCGGGTCCCGACCGGGCACCGGACCGTCCGGACCCGGGTGGAAGATCTCGTCCACCTCGACGCCGGCGGCGACGAGCTGGTTCCGGGCCGCTTCGACGTCGGAGACGACCAGGTACTCCAGGGCCGATCCGGGCGCCGCGGCGGTGAGGTCCGGGCCGAACTGCACCGAGCAGGCCGAGCCGTGCGGGGTGAACTGGACGACGCCCGGCGGGGTCCGGTCGAGCCGCCACCCGAGCCGCGCGTAGAACTCCTTGGCGCGGTCGACGTCGGCGACCGGGATGACGGCCACCTCGAGTTTCATGTCGAGGTTGCCGAGGCGGGCCGCCCCGCCGGCGGGGCTCCGGACGTCCGTCGTGCTCATCGCGGCCTCCCGGGCTGAGTTCCACGCACCGTGCGCCTTCGCCACCGTACTGTCTCCTGGTTTGCCGGGTGGCTCGTTCCGGACGGCTTGGCTCCCCCGACCCCCGTTTGGCGGACCGCGATCCCGGAAAGAGTGGCGGCTATGAGCTGGGCCCGTCGAGCCGCACCCGCCGCCGTCGCCGCCGTCGCCGCGCTCGCCGCGCGTGACCTGCTGCAACGCGACCACGCGCTGCTGCGCACCTTCCCCCTGCTGGGGCGCGCCCGCTATCTGCTCGAATCGATCGGGCCGGAGCTGCGCCAGTACATCGTGGCGGGCAACAACGAGGAGCGGCCCTTCACCCGGGACCAGCGGCGGTGGGTGTACGCGTCGGCGAAGCAGGAGAACAACTACTTCGGGTTCGGCACCGACAACGACATCGAGTCCACCCCGGGCTACCCGATCATCAAGCACCGCACGTTTGGCCGGGCGGTGCCGCCGTCCTCCCCCGCCGCCGGGCACGACGTGACGCTGCCGTGCGCCAAGGTGCTCGGCGCGGCCCGGGGACGGGCCCGGGCCTTCCGCCCGGAGTCGGTGGTCAACATCTCCGGGATGAGCTTCGGTTCCCTCTCCGGCAACGCGGTCGAGGCCCTCAACCGCGGCGCCGCCCTGGCCGGCTGCCTGCAGAACACCGGGGAGGGTGGGCTGTCGCCGTACCACCGCAAGGGCGGCGAGCTGGTCTTCCAGCTCGGCACCGCCTACTTCGGCTGCCGGGACGAGCGCGGCCGGTTCAGCCTGGACCGGCTCAAGGACCTGGTGGCGTCCGCGCCGGTACGGGCCCTGGAGATCAAGCTCAGTCAGGGCGCGAAGCCGAGCCTCGGCGGCCTGCTGCCGGCGGCGAAGGTCTCCGCGGAGATCGCCGCCACCCGGGGCATCCGGCGCGGCGAGGACTGCGTGAGCCCGTCCCGGCACGCCGAGTTCTCCGACTGCGACAGCCTGCTCGACTGGGTGGAGCTGCTCGCCGCCGAGACCGGCCTGCCGGTGGGCATCAAGTCCGCCGTCGGCGACCTGACCTTCTGGACCGACCTGACCACGCTGATGCGCGACACCGGTCGCGGGGTGGACTTCGTGACCATCGACGGCGGCGAGGGCGGCACGGGCGCCGCGCCGCTGATCTTCACCGACTCGGTGTCGCTGCCGTTCCAGCAGGCCTTCTCGCGGGTCTACCGGATCTTCGCCGAGCGGGACCTGCACGAGCAGGTGGTGTTCGTCGGCGCCGGCAAGCTCGGCCTGCCGGACAACGCCGTGGTCGCGTTCGCCCTCGGCGCCGACCTGGTCAACGTCGGCCGGGAGGCAATGCTGGCGATCGGCTGCATCCAGGCCCAGAAGTGTCACACCGACACCTGCCCCACCGGTGTCGCGACCCAGAACCCGTGGCTGGCGCGCGGCGTCGACCCCGGGCGCAAGTCGGTGCGGGCGGCCAACTACATCCGTACCCTCCGCCGCGACCTGGTCAAGGTGGCCGAGGCGTGCGGCGTCGAGCACCCCGCGCTGATCGACACCGGCTCGGTCGAGATCCTCGACGGCCGTACCGCCTCCACCCCGCTGGGCCAGGTGTACGGGTACCGCCCCGGCTGGGGACTGCCGTCCGCCGCCGACCGCGCCGAGATCATCCGGCTGATGACCGCCGAGGCGCCGCAGGGCGGCAGCGCCCCGCCCTCCGCCACCGCCGTCGGCTGACCCACCGCCGGTTCCTCGGCGGAGCGGGCGCCCCGGCCGGGAAGCCGGGACGCCCGCGTCGGGCGGTGCGGGTCAGCTGGTCACGATGCTGGCGCCGTACGCGGCGAGGGACGTGCCGATCGGGATGTAGTAGACGTAGTTGTAGCCGGGCGTGTAGATCGTGCCGGGGCAGAGGTTGTTGGCCACCGCCGCGGCGCCGGCGGTGATGGTGCCGAGGGCGTTGGCCTTGCCGTCGGTGCGGTAGGCGATCACCGGGCCGCCGCTGTCCCCGGGGGCGACGGCGCAGGTGCCGTTGAGCTGCCGGGCCTGCACCAGCGGGCCGACCGTGCCGCACGGGATGCCGCCGACGGCGAGGTACAGGTTGACCGCGGTGACCTGGATGTTGCTGTGCTCCCCGCTGGTGGCGCCGGTGGTCACGATGTAGTTGCCGACGAAGCTGCCCGCCGTGCCGCCGATCGCGACGCTGGTGCCGGAGTACGGGCCGCCGGTGAAGACCCGACCCCACGAACCGGTGTTGATGATCTCGAGGTCGGTGCAGGTGATCTTGTTGGAGATGGTGCCCATGGCCGCCCCGGCGCCGGTGGTGACGGACTGCCCGTTCTCGCCGCAGTGCCCGGCGGTGAGCATCCGTACGGTGCCGGCGGTGTTGATGGCGAAGCCGGTGCTGCAGCCGCCGGTCGGCGACCAGAACCGGCCGCCGCCGTAGTAGTTCGGGATGTCCGCCTGCCGGGTGTAGGTGGCCACGGGCGCGTCGCCGGCCACCACCGACAGCACGGCCGCGGAGTCGCGCACCGCCCGGGTGGCCCGGACCTTGGCCAGCTTGGGGGCCCGGGCGACGACCTGCACGCCGCTGCCGTCCACCTGGGGCACCACCGAGGCGACGTCCGGCACGGTGGCCAGCTTCCGGGCGGTCGCGGCCAGGTCGGCCTCGGAGTAGCGGGCCGGCACCAGCCGGACCGGCACGGTGCGGTTCAGGTCGCGGACCAGCGCCCGCATCCTGGTCCCGGCGTCGCCCTTCCAGTAGACCCGCAGCTCGCGGTTCTCGGGCGCGGCGACGATGCCCGCGAAGCCGGCGCCCTTGACCGCCGCGACGCGGGTGGCGGCCTGGTTGAGTCTCTCCTGGACGGAGATGAGTTCCGTCCAGCTGGCGAACCCGGCGGGCACCGGGCCGGTTGGGCCGGCGCCGGCCGCCACGGGTTTGGCCGGCTCGCTGGCCGACGCCACGCCGGCGAGCGGGGAGACGGCCAGCACGGCCGCTCCGGCCAGGGCCAGGGCGCCGCGCAACAGGGTGCGCCGCCGGGTGTGCTGCGAATCGATCATCGGTCGTGACCTCCTGGGTCAGGGGGAACTTGAGTGACCGGTCGCTTCGCAGTGTGTGGGGGCATGTACGGCAAGTCACTGCCTGGGCATGGTTGCTGACAGTGACAGGAGCTTGACTTTTCGTCACGGCGAGTCGCGATGCCCGCGGCGGCGTGGCGCGCATCGGCACCCCCCGCGCACGAGGGAGGGGCCCCGGAACGCGTTCCGGGGCCCCTCTGGTGCGACGACTACTCGACGGTGCTCACTTGGTGAGCGGCGCGAGCTTCGGGTCGTTGGCGTACGCCTCGGCCGCGTTGGCCTTGGTGACCGCCACCGGCGGCAGCAGGTAGGTGTCCACGACCTTGACGCCGTTGTTGTACGACTTGGTGTCGTTGACCTCGGGGGTGTTGCCCTGCTGCAGGGCCTTCACCATCTCGATGGTCTGCTTCACCAGGTTCCGGGTGTCCTTGTTGATGGTCATGTACTGCTCGCCGGCCATGATCGACTTGACCGACTCGACCTCGGAGTCCTGGCCGGTCACGACCGGGATCGGCTTACCGGCACCCTTGATCGAGGTGATGATGGCGCGGGCCAGGGTGTCGTTCGGGGAGAGCACACCGTCCAGCGTCTTGCCGCCGTAGGTCGAGGTGAGCAGCTGGTCCATCCGGGCCTGGGCGCCCTCGGCCTTCCAGCCCTGGATGGCGGTCTGCTTGACGTCGGTCTGCTTCGAGGCGACGACCACGTTGCCCTTGTCGATCTCCGGCTTGAGCACGCTCATCGCGCCGTCGAAGAAGACACCGGCGTTGTTGTCGTCCGGCGAGCCGGAGAAGAGCTCGATGTTGTACGGGCCGTTCGGCTTCTTGGCCTTCATGCCGTCCAGCAGGGCCTGGCCCTGGAGCTGGCCGACCTTGAAGTTGTCGAACGCGACGTAGTAGTCGAGGTCCGGCGTGTTGGTGATCAGCCGGTCGTAGGCGATCACCTTCGCGCCGGCGGCGTGCGCCGCGGCGACCTGGGTCGACAGCTGCGCGGCGTCGGTCGCGCCGATGACGATGACCTTGGCGCCCTTGGTCACCATGGCGGTGATCTGGGCCTGCTGGTCCGCGACGGTGGTGGACGCGCCCGCGTACTGCACGTCGCTCTTGAAGCCGGCCTCCTTGAGGCCGTTGGTGAACAGGTCACCGGCGAGGACCCAGTTCTCCGAGGTCTTGGACGGCAGGGCGACGCCGATCAGGGAGTCGGCCGCGAAGCCCTTGGTGTCGCCCGCGGAGCCGCCGGTGTCGCCGTCGCGGCCGGAGCCGCAGGCGGTGGCGGTCAGGGCCAGCGCGGCGATGGCGCCGATGGCCACCGATTTGCCGATCAGATTACGCATGGCTGGATGGTGCCCTTCTGGAGAGGTGATACGGGGTGTGAGGCGGGGTGGAACGTCAGCTCGGCACGGCCGTGCGGGCGGTCTCCCGGTCCGCGTCCGGTGGTGCCGTGGGTGGGGCGGGAGTCTCGCGGCGCATCGACCGGGTGAGGCTGCCGATGATCGAGAACTTGCCCTGCTTCTTGTTGTAGACATCGAGCGCGACGGCCAGCAGCAGCACCAGGCCCTTGATGATCTGGACCCGGTCGGTGCCGACGCCGAGCAGCTGCAGGCCGTTGTTCAGCACGGCCATGACCAGACCGCCGACGATCGAGCCGCTGATGGTGCCGATGCCGCCGGAGACGGCCGCGCCGCCGATGAAGACCGCCGCGATGGCGTCGAGCTCCCAGCCGTTGCCGTCCTGCGGGCCGGAGGCCGCCGAGCGGGCCACGAAGATCATGCCGGCCAGGGCGGCCAGGACGGCCATGTTCATCATGACGAAGAAGTTGACCCGCTTGAGCTTCACACCGGAGAGCTCGGCGGCGCGGGAGTTGCCACCGACGGCGTAGATGTGCCGACCGCCGGCCGTGTTGCGGGTGTAGAAGGAGTAGGCCAGCACCAGCGCCACCAGGATGATGCCGGAGACCGGGAAGCTGGTGCCGACGCGGCCGCTGGCGAAGCGCAGCGACGCGAAGACGATCACGCCGACCATGACCGCCATCCGGAGCACCGAGATCCACATCGGGGCCGGCTCGGCGTCCATGTCCCGGCGGGTCTTGCGGGCCTGGAACTCCCGCCACACCACGGCCACACACGCGGCCAGGCCGAGCAGCAGCGTCAGGTTGTTGTAGCCGGTGTTCGGGCCGACCTCGGGCAGGAAGCCGGAGCCGATCACCCGGAAGCCCTCCGGCACGGCGATCGTGTTCGCGTTGCCGATGAACTGGTTGCCGCCCCGGAAGAGCAACATGCCGGCCAGGGTGACGATGAACGCCGGCACCCCGACGTAGGCCACCCAGAAGCCCTGCCAGGCACCGATGATCGCGCCGATCGCCAGGCCGAACAGGATGGCCACCGGCCAGGGCAGCGACCACTCGGCCATCGACTTGGCCACCAGGATGCCGGTGAAGGCCGCGATCGAGCCGACCGAGAGGTCGATGTGCCCGGCGACGATCACCATCAGCATGCCGATGGCCAGGATGAGGATGTACGAGTTCTGGTTGAACAGCGCGATCAGGTTGTCCGATCGCAGGGTCAGGCCGTCCGTGAGGATCTGGAACAGGACGACGATCGCCACCAGGGTGAAGATCATCCCGAACTGGCGGGCGTTGGACGTGGTCCCTCCGAAGAGGTTCTTCTGCAGGTCCTTGATTCGGCTCATCGTGTCTGCATCTTCTTCGTCGAGGTCATCTGCTTCATGAGGGTTTCCGGGTCCGCGTCCTGCCGGGCGATCTCGCCGGTGATGGCGCCTTCGAACACGGTGTAGATGCGGTCGCAGAGCCCGATCAGCTCCGGGAGCTCCGAGGAGATGACGACGACGCCCTTCCCCTGGTCGGCGAGCCGCTGGATGATGCCGTAGATCTCGTACTTGGCGCCCACGTCGATGCCGCGGGTCGGCTCGTCGAGGATCAGCAGGTCCGGGTCGGTGAACATCCACTTCGCCAGGACGACCTTCTGCTGGTTGCCGCCGGAGAGCTTGGAGACGCTCTCGTCGACCGTCGGCGCCTTGGTGCGCAGCTCGCGCCGGTAGGCCTCGGCCGCCTTGTACTCGGCGACCTCGTCGAGCACGCCGTGGCGCGTGATCTTCGACAGCTTCGCCGACACCGTGGACGCCTTGATGTCGTCGAGCAGGTTCAGGCCGATCGCCTTGCGGTCCTCGCTGACGTACGCCAGTCCGTGGGCGATCGCGTCCGCGACGGTCTTCAGGACGATCTCCTTGCCGTCCTTGATGATCGTGCCGGACTCGTACACCCCGTAGGATCGGCCGAAGACGCTCATCGCCAGCTCGGTGCGGCCGGCGCCCATCAGGCCGGCGAAGCCGACGATCTCGCCGCGCCGGACGACGAAGCTCTCGTTCTTGCAGACCTGCCGGTCGGCGGAGATCGGGTGCCGGACGTTCCAGTCGCGGACCTCGAAGAAGACCTCGCCGATCTTCGGGGTGTGGTCCGGGAACCGGCTGTGCAGCTCCCGCCCCACCATGCCCCGCACGATCCGGTCCTCGTCGACGCCGTCGGCCTTGACGTCCAGCGTCTCGACGGTCCGGCCGTCCCGGAGGATGGTGATCTGGTCGGCGATCGCCTCGATCTCGTTCAGCTTGTGCGAGATCATGATCGAGGTGATGCCGCGCGACCGGAAGCCGCGCAGCAGGTCGAGCAGGTGCCGGGAGTCGGCCTCGTTGAGTGCCGCGGTGGGCTCGTCCAGGATGAGCAGCTTGACGTCCTTGGCGAACGCCTTGGCGATCTCCACCAGCTGCTGCTTGCCGACGCCGATGTCCTTGACCAGGGTGTCCGGGTCCTCCCGCAGGCCGACCCGGGCCATCAGGTCGAGCGCCAGCCGGTTCGCGGCCTTCCAGTCGATCGCACCGTGCTTCCGCGGCTCGTTACCGAGGAAAATGTTCTCGGTGATCGACATGTGCGGGATGAGCGCGAGCTCCTGGTGGATGATCACGATGCCGGCCTGCTCGCTGGCCCGGATGTCGGAGAACCGGGTCTCCGCGCCCTGGTAGATGATCTGGCCGTCGTAACTGCCGTACGGGTAGACCCCGCTGAGCACCTTCATCAGCGTGGACTTGCCCGCACCGTTCTCGCCGCAGATCGCGTGGATCTCGCCGGCCCGCACCACCAGGTTGACGTCGGCAAGGGCCTTGACGCCAGGAAACTCCTTGGTGATGGAGCGCATCTCCAGGAGGACAGGCAATTCACTCATCGTCCCGCCACCTTGCCAACGTCATCGTTGCCTCCGCGATGGTTCATGACCTTCGCTCACGTTTGGTGCTGCCGGGCAACCCAACCTCGCTCGGAGCCGTTCCGCAAGTGGTCAAGTCATGAACTGTGTAACAAATCGGTAATATCCCCATCTGTCACGAGTGACTCTCCCGACATCCGCTGCGGGAATGCGCCCGAAGGGGATGTTTGGCCAGGAAACGGGTTGCCCCGATACCGAGCCGGCAGCGCCCGACGGAGCGGGGCGCCGGGCCCGGGAACCGCCTCACCAGCCGTCCACCGGAGCCCGCTGCCGCCGCCCGCGCCGGGCGCCGAAGATCAACTTATGACATCGTTGACACATCGTATACCGATCTTCCGGATGGCCCGCTCCGCGCCTCCCCCGGGCCGGCAAAGCCCGGCCTGTCGTACCCGGTCCCACCCTGACCAGCGCGCACCGGGCGAGCCTGGTCGACCCCGGTCCAGCCCTGACCGCCGGCCCCCGGACCAGCCCTGACCGCCGGCCCGGGCCATGATCGACTCCGTTTGCGGCAAACGGTGGTATCCGAGGCCTCGGTAGCCACGACATGCCGCAATCGGTGCCGCCACCCGTCCCCGGCCAGCGGCCAGCGGCCAGCGGTCGGCGGCCAGCGGTCGGCGGCCGGCGGCGAGCGGCCGGTCGGCCGGCGGGCCAGCGGGGGGCGGCGGGCATAATCGCGGGCATGACCTCTGACCCGAAGGTCGCTCGGCCCAGCCTCGCGCAGGTCGCGGCGCTGTCCGGGGTGTCGGTCAAGACGGCCTCCCGGGCGCTGGGCGGTGAGCCCCGGGTCGCGGCGGACACCCGGTCCCGGGTACGCGACGCCGCCGACCAGCTCGGCTACCGGCTCAACGGGGTGGCGCGCGAGCTGCGCCGCGGTGCCGACACCTCCACCCTGGTCGGTCTGCTCATCGGCGACCTGGCCAACCCGTTCTATTCGCGGCTGGCCGGAGGTCTGGAACGTGAGCTGCGGATGCGCGGCCTGCAACTGATCACCGCCAGCACCGACGAGGATCCGGACTGGGAACGCCGGCTCGCCGACGCGCTGCTGGAGCGGCGGGTCCGGGGCCTGGTGATCGCCTCGACGGCGACCGAGCACGCGTATCTGGCCGCCGAAGGCCGCCACGGCATCCCGTTCGTGTTCGTGGACCGGCCCCCGGTCGAGCTGGCGGCCGACACCGTCCTGCTGGACAACCACACCGGCGCCCGGCGGGCCGGAGCCCACCTGACCGCCCTCGGCCACCGGCGGATCGGCGTGGTGGGCGACTTCTCCCGGCTCAGCACCCATAGGGAGCGTCTCGACGGGTTCTCGGCGGCCATGCACGCGGCCGGCGTGTCCAACTGGGCCGACTATCTGGTCGAGAACGCGCACGACGTGGCGGCCGCCGAGCAGGCCGTACGCGGGCTGTTGGCCCGTACCCCCGCGCCGACCGCCCTGTTCACCATGAACAACCGGATCACCCTCGGCGCCCTACGGGCGCTGCGCGGCCACCCCGCGCCGCCCGCGCTGATCGGCTTCGACGACGTGGATCTCGGCGACGTGCTGGGCGTGAGCGTGGTCGCGCACGATCCCCGGGACATGGGGCGGTGGGCCGCCCAACTGCTGCTCGACCGGATCGACGGCGAGCGCGGGCCGGCCCGGCACGTGGTCATCCCGACCAGCCTGCTGGCTCGCGGCTCCGGGGAGCGACCACCGCCGGCCGCCGTCTCCCCGCCGCGGGCCAGGACACGTTTGGAGTGATCAAACGGCGGGGTATCTCTGTCCTACCGGCAGGCGGTTCGACTGGCAGCCGGGTCGCCTCCGAGCGTTGTCGCCCGCGCCGACGCCGCGACGCCGTCAGCCGGCGTCGCGGATGACCGGACGACCGCGCGGGTCGGAGCGCGTCCGCTGACCGGTCGGTACGACTCCGGCGCACGAGCACGGACCGGGAGTGGAAGGCAGGTCATTCAGTGATGAACTCGTCCCTGAGGCCGACCATGTTCAGCACGGAGCCACAGATGCGGGACGGCTCACGCAGCACCAGCGTGCGGCCCGCCGCGACCACCCGCCGACGCACCCGCAGCAGCACGGTGACCCCGGCGGCGCCGAAGAAGCTCACCCCGCTCAGGTCAAGCACCAGCACCGGGGGCGGCTGACCCGCCATCGCCCGGTCGACGGCGTTGGACAGGACGTCCACCGTGTCGAGGTCGAGCGGCCCGCGCACCGCCAGCACCAGCGCCGGGCCCTCGGCAGCGACCGCGAGGGACAGCACGGGCAGGCCGGAGGTTTCCGGCGGCGCCGGATACGGCGCTGGATGAACCGACATGAGACAGCTCCTCGCTGAGGAGGACCGGACCGGGGGGTGCCGCCACCATCGGTGGGCCGCACAGGTCCTGGGCTCATGTCCGAACCCACCCCCGACCCTAGCGCCGTTCCGCCCGATCCGCACCCTCTGCCGGCCCGGACCCGGTTGTTCCGACCCGGCGACCGCCCCTCGACGTACCGGCCGGACCTCCCTTGAGGACCGCCCGGCCCGCCCGAATCAACGTGATTGGCACGAACGGCCACTCGACCCTCAGGAGGTAGCGGTGGTGTCCGACCCCCCCGCGACGCACCTGGCCTCGGCGTACGGCCAGTTGCTGACCCTGCTCGCCGACTCGCCCCACGTCGACGTCTTCCTCGACCAGGTCGTCCGCGTCGCCGTGGAGGTGGTCGCCCCGGCCGTGGCCTGCGGCCTGACGGTATGCCGGGACGGCGGCGCCGGCACCGTCTCCGCCAGCGGCGACCTCGCGGCCCAGGCAGACGAGATTCAGTACGGCGCGGACGAGGGCCCCTGCCTGCACGCCCTGCGCAGCGGCACCGTCGTCGAGGTCGTCGACCTGCGCCGGGACGAGCGCTGGCGCGGTTATCGGGAACACGCGCTCCGGCTGGGCATCCTCAGCTCGCTGTCGCTGCCGATGACGATCGACGGCGAGACGGTGGGAGCGTTGAACCTCTACGCCACCGACCGCGCCGCCTTCGACGAGCCGGCCCGCCGGCACGCCCTGGCCTTCAGCGATCAGGCCACCGCAGGGCTGGCCGTCATGCTGCGCCAGGCCGACCAGGCTCTCGTGCACCAGCAGCTCACCGACGCGATGGCCTCCCGGAGCGTGATCGACCAGGCGCTCGGGGTGCTCATGGGCCAGCAGCGGTGCACCGCCGCGGAGGCGTTCGGCCTGCTCCGGCAGGCGTCCCAGCACCGCAACCGCAAGCTGCGCGACGTCGCCACGGAAATCATCAAGCAGGTGACCGGGACGTCCCCCGAGCCGGCTCCCCGATTCGCGGCTCCCGGTCAGGACGCCTGACCGGTCGCGTCGTCGGCGGCGTCGCGGTACCTCGCGACCACCGGGCACCAGGCGGTGCCGCGGTCACGCCGCGGCGGCGGGCTCCGATCGGGGCGTACCGGCCGGGCCGGCTCCGGCGGCGAGGCGCCGCTCGTGCACGCGCAGCGCCACCGTCGCGGCGTCCAGCAGCGGCGTGGGCACGCCGAACGCGCGGGCCCGCGCGGTGAGGTCGCCGAAGATCTGCTCGGCCTCGGTCGGCTGCCCGGCGGCCAGGTCCCGGTAGAGCGAGGCGGTGTCGGCCGAGCCGGCCCGGGTCACGAAGGCCCGGACCTGCCCGAGGACCGGCTCCGGCACCGGATGGCCGGCCGCCGCCGCGACGGCGGCGGCCTCGGCCGCGATCCGTGGACCGAGGTCGTCCCCGCCGGTCACCGCCACGGCGTCGCCGACCGCGCCGCGCACCAGCGTGTTGAGCGCGCCGAGGGTGCTGATGAAGACCCACTTGTGCCACATGGCCCGCAGGATGTCCGGCGCGACGGCGACGTCGAAGCCCGCCCCGGAGAGCACCTCGGCGACCCGCTCGACCCGCGCCGAAGCGCCGCCCCGCTGCTCGCCGATGACGATGTCGGCCGGGGTGCCCAGCCGGACGATGTCGCCCTCGGCGTTGAGCGTGGTGAGGACCCGGACCACACCGCCGAGCACGGCGTCCGCGCCGAACCGCGCGTTCAGCGCGGCCAGGTGGGCCATGCCGTTCAGGAACGGCACCACCGTGGTGCCCGGGCCGACCGCGGCGGCGACGTCCTCGATCGCCGCCGGCAGCGCGGTGGCCTTCACCGAGACGAGGACGACGTCGTACCGCCCGTCGACCGTCGCGGCGGTGACCAGCCGGGGCGTGAGCACGGTGTCGTCGCCCAGCCCGGTGATCCGCAGCCCGCGCCCGCGCAGCACCTCGGCCCGTCCGGGCCGGACGAGGAAGGTGACGTCCCGGCCGGCCTGCTGGAGCCGGGCGCCGAAGTAGCCTCCGGTCGCGCCCGCGCCGACGACAAGAATCCTCATACGCCGCAACGTTACTAGTCGACGCGGGGGCCGGACGGTGGCCGGCACCGTGGTGCCGGTCACCGCCACGACCGGCCCGGCACCGCGCCGGCGGGACGGGTCCCAGGGCTCACTGGTACATCAGGTGCAGCACCATCCCGGCCTCGGCGTGGGCGAGGTTGTGGCAGTGGTTGGCCCACATGCCGGGGTTGTCGGCCCGGAACGCCACCCGCCAGACCTCGCCGGGGCGTACGTCGAAGGAGTCCAGCCACAGTGGGCTGCCCGTGGCCGGCCTGCCGTCGCGGGACAGCACCAGGACGTGGTGCCCGTGCAGGTGCCACGGGTGCACCACCAGCGACCGGTTCACGATGGTGAACGTGACGACCTCGCCGAACCGGACGAGCTGCGGCGGGATGTCCGGGTCGGCCGCGCCGTTGACGGTGTGCGCGTAGCGCGGCAGCAGCCCGTGCAGGTCCAGGCCACGGTCGAGGACGAGGGTGAACTCCCGGTCCACCCGCGACCAGGGCACCGGGGCGGCGGTGCCGTAGCGGAGCGGATCGAGCACCGGCCACCCGCCGGTCGCCACCGAGGTCGGCCCGGTCGCGTAGACCACCCGGCCGTCGACGAGCAGCGCCACCGGCGTGGCGGGCGCGGTGAACACGAGGTCGTAGCGGCCCCCGGCCGGGATCAGCACCGCGGTCTCCGCCAGCGGGGTCGGGCCCCGCAGATCGGTGCCGTCGATCGCGGCGACCTGGAACGCGGTCCCGGCCAGGGCGTACCGGTGCGTCGTGCTGTCCGTGTTGATCAGCCGCAGCCGTACCGGCGTCCCGGCCGCGACCGGCTCCGTCCGCGCGTCGGGCAGCGGCCGGCCGGCGAGCGTGTGCACCGGCACCGTGACGTCGACGCCGACCGCCGGCGCCGGACGCACCACCAGGACGCCGTAGAGGCCCATCCGTACGCCCACGTCGGACACCGCATGCGTGTGGTACCAGTAGGTTCCGGCCTGGTCGGCGCGGAACCGGTAGACGAA
>NZ_KQ058690.1 GCF_000982955.1 Micromonospora sp. HK10
CTGCCAGGCGGTGAGGTCGCCGGCGCCGGCGGGCGTGGCGGTCCAGGCCGCGAGCAGCCCGGCGTCGGCGGTGGCCAGCACGGCCGCGCGGAGCTGGCCGTCGAGCAGCCGGCGCAGTCGCGCCACTCCCGGCGCGTCCGACCCGGGCAGCAGGGGACCGGCGTACGCCTGGAGCGCCCCCGCCGGGTCGCCGCGTTCCAGCAGCTCGGTGACGGTACGGAAGTCGGCGCGCACGGCCGGCCGCAGCCGGTACGGGCGGGAGTCGAGGACGTCCTCGCCGAGTGCCCGGCGCAGCCGGGACAGTTCGGCGCGCAGGGTGACCGGGTGCAGCCGGTCGTCGCCGTACAGGTCGAGGCCGAGTTGCTCGCCGGTGCGCCCCTCCGGGTGTTCGGTCAGCAGCACCAGCAGTTCGCTGTGCCGGCGGCCGAGCCGGATCCGCCGGCCGCCGATGCGCAGCTGGGCCTCGTCCCGGCCGAGCGCGGCGACGTGCAGCACGTCCGGCTCGGCGGGTGCCGCGCCGGCCAGCAGGAACGCCTCGGCGGCGCGGGCGGTGGCCCGGACCAGGGCCAGGCTCTGCGGGGTGGCCAGGTGGTCGCCCCCGGTGATGTCGACGGCGCCGAGCAGCCGCCCGCTGATCGGGTCGTGGATCGGCGCGGCGGCGCAGGTCCAGCGCTGCACCGGCCGGACGAAGTGCTCGGTCGCGAAGATCTGCACGCTGTGGTCGACGGCGAGGGCGGTGCCGGGCGCGTTGGTGCCGGCGTGTGCCTCGTCCCAGCGCGCGCCGGGCACGAAGTTCATCCGCTCGGCGTGCCGGAGCACCCCGGGGTGCCCGTCCACCCAGAGCAGCCGCCCGTACGCGTCGCAGACCGCCATGAGGTGCGCGCCGTCCTGGGCGATGCCGCCGAGCAGGTCGCGGAAGAGCGGCAGCACGCGGGCCAGCGGATGCCCGGCCCGGTAGCTCTCCAGCGCGTCGTCGGCGAGGTCGACCGGGGCGGTGGTCTCCGGGTCGAGCAGCGCGGACCGCTCCCAGGACCGGCGGACCACGTCGCGGACCCGCTCGGGCGTGGTGCCGGCGGTGAGGAACGCCTCGTGGGCGGCACCGACCTGCGCGATCCGCTCGGCCGGATCGGCGCCGAACTCCAGGGCGAGCCACGGGTCGGTCATCGGCGACCTCCTCGCGCCCATGGTGACCCAGGTCACCGCTGATCGCCAACCGGCGCCGGGCCCGTCTCACCGCGAATCCCGGACCCTGGTCCCGGAGGCAGTGATCCGGCTCACCCGGGCGGCTCGCACCGGGCCCCTGCGGCGGGACGAACGCCGCAGCCGGCGCACTGGGTGACACCCTTTCCGAGCTGGGGTTGTTCCGGCCCCGCTGGAGTGGAGGATGGCTGCGGCGGCGCTTACGGAACCCTTATCTCCGGCCTGGGACCGTAGGTGGCACGGACGAGGAGCACGGGGGAGCGGAGCGCGGTGCGGGTACTGGTGGCGGACGACGAGCGGTTGCTGGCGGACACGGTCGCCGAAGGGCTGCGTCGGTTCTCGATGGCGGTCGACGTCTGCTACGACGGGGACGGCGCGCTGGAACGGATCGGGGTCAACCGGTACGACGTGGCCGTGCTGGACCGGGACATGCCCGGCGCCACCGGCGACGAGGTCTGCCGCAGCCTCGCCGGCTCCGCGGCAGGCACCCGGGTGCTGCTGCTCACCGCGGCCGCCGGGATCCGGGACCGGGTGATGGGGCTCGGGCTCGGCGCCGACGACTACCTGACCAAGCCGTTCGCCTTCGCCGAACTGGTGGCCCGGGTGCAGGCGCTGGGCCGGCGGTCCGCCCCGGCGGTGCCCCCGGTGCTGGAGCGGCACGGGGTGGTGCTCGACGTGGCCCGGCACACGGTAAGCCGGGACGGGCGGGCGCTGGGCCTGAGCCCCAAGGAGTTCGCCGTCCTGCACGTGCTGATGCGGGCCGGTGGCGGCGTGGTCAGCGCCGAGGAACTGCTGGAACAGGCCTGGGACGAGTTCGCCGACCCGTTCACCAACGCGGTCCGGGTCACCGTGATGACGTTGCGCAAGAAGCTCGGCCAGCCGTCGGTCATCCACACGGTGCCGAAGGCCGGTTACCGGATCGGCGAGCCAGCGTGAGCCCCCGCCGCCGGGTCCTGCTGGTCGGGGTGCTCGCGCTGCTCGCCGGGTTCCTGCTGCCCAACCTGGTCAAGTGGCTGCTCGAACTGGTGTGGTGGCGGGCCCAGCAGTTCTGCGGGCTGGCCACGATCGGCGCGGTGTGCGAACCGGCCCGCCCGTTCGTGCCGCTGCTGCCCCTGCTCACCGAGCTGGCGCTGCTGGTGGCCGTCGGGGTCGCGGTGTGGGCGGGGGCCCGCTGGTGCCTGCGCCCGGTGCGCGACCTCGCCGACCCGATCGCCAACCTCGGCCCGCAGAACCTCGGCTACCGGATCCGCCGTCCGGGCCGCGACGAGCTGGCCCGGCTCTCCCGGGCGATCGACGACATGATGGACCGGGTCACCGCCGGCTACGAGGGGCAGCGGCGGTTCGCCGCGAACGCCTCGCACGAGCTGCGTACGCCGCTGGCGGTGCAGCGGACCCTGATCGAGGTGGGCATGGCCCAGTCGCTCACCGGCGAACAGCTCGACCTGCTCACCGCCCAACTGCTGGCCACCAACGAGCGTAACGAGCGGCTCATCGAAGGGCTGCTCGCGCTCAGCGAGAGCGACCAGGGGCTGCGCTCCGCGACCCCGCAGCGCCTCGACGAGATCGTCGGCACCGTGCTGGCCGCGTACGCGGACCGCGCCGCCCAGGCCGGGGTCACGGTGGAGAGCCAGCTGGCGCCGCGACTCGTGCCGGGCGAGCGGGTGCTGCTGGAGCGCCTGGTCACGAACCTGGTGGAGAACGGGATCAAGTACAACCGGCCGGGCGGTCGGCTCACCGTCACGGTCGGCGGGAACCCGGCGCTCACCGTGGTCAACACCGGCCAGACCGTGCCGGGCGAGGCGGTCGCCGGGCTCTTCGAACCGTTCCGGCGCCTGGCCCGGGACCGGACCAACCAGGGCGGCGGGGCCGGGCTCGGCCTGGCCATCGCCCGCTCGATCACCCAGGCGCACGGCGGCATCATCGCCGCCCGGCCGGGCGAGGACGGCGGCCTACGGGTCGACGTCCAGCTACCCGCCCTGACCTGACCCACCCCGCACCACCCTCCGGGAGTCGCCGACACGGCCTCCCGCGATGACCCCTGCCCCGAAACGACCGACGGCGTGCGACGCCGGGAGAGGAGACCGCGGTGCCGACCCGTACCGATCAATCCGGGCCGCCGGCCGGCCGGCTGCTCTGGGCCGACGTGGCCAAGGGCGCCTGCATCATCCTCGTGGTGCTCTGGCACGTCATCGTCAAGCACTACCTGCAGATCGACTGGCGGCTCGACCTGCCGCTGCCGGGCGCCTGGGGGCTGTTCGGCGAGCAACTGCTCCCGCTGCGGATGCCGCTCTTCTTCACCATCTCCGGGATCTTCGCGGCGCACGCGGTGGTCCGGCCGTGGCGGGTCGCGACCCGCCCCCGGATCGCCCGCAACCTCTACCTCTACGCCACCTGGCTGCTCATCCACACCGCCCTGCTGGCCCTCGCACCGGGCTTCCCCACCGACCGCGCCACCAGCCTCGGCGGCCTGCTCGCCCAGCTCACCGTCACCCCTTCCAATCTCTGGTACCTGTACGCCCTGGCGCTCTACTTCGCGTTGGCCAAGGCGCTGCGCCGGCTCCACCCGGCGGTGCTGCTGGCCGGCGCGGGCGTGCTCTCCGCGCTCGCGGCGACCGGCCTGCTGGACGGTCCCGGCAACCGCGGGCAGGTCTACCAGAACCTGGTGTTCTTCCTGGCCGGCGTGCACGCGCGGGGACACCTTCAGCGCTGGGCGGCGAGCGCCACCGCGCGCCGGCTCGCCGCGGTCGGTGCCGCGTACGCCGCCGTGCTGGCCGGCATGGCGCTGGCCGGGGCCGCGGGCTGGCCGGGGGTGCGGCTGCTGGTGTCGGCCGTCGCGGTGGCGTTCGGCCTCACCGCGGCGGCCCGGCTGGCGAAGCTTCCGGTGGTCGGGGCGGCGCTGGCCCGGCTCGGCCGCCGCACCCTGCCGATCTACGTGCTGCACATGCCGGTGCTGGCGCTGCTGCACCGGTTCCTCGCCGGCCCGGTCGCCGAGCTGAACGGACCGGGGCGGCTGCTGCTGGCGGCCGGCTATCCGGCCCTGCTCACCGCGGTGGTGCTGGTGCTCAGCCTGGCCGTCCACTGCGGACTCACCGCCGCCGGCGCGCGCTGGATCTTCGACCTGCCCGGCCGCGCGCGGGCAGACCACCTGCCCCGCCCCGCGCCGGTGGACCACGACCTGCCCCGCCCCGCGCGGGCGGACCACGACCCAGAAGGAGAAAGCATGTCCCGCAGCCACGCCCCGGCCCTGCCGGACCGGGCCAGCGTCGAGGAGGCCGCCCGGTGGCTGTCCGGCCGGGTGGTGCGTACCCCCGTGCTGAACAGCCCGGCGATCGACCGGCTGGCCGGCGCCCGGATCCTGCTGAAGGCGGAGAACCTCCAGACCGGGGGCTCCTACAAGATGCGCGGCGCGATGCTCGCGGTGGGTCGGCTCGCCGCCGCCGGCCACCACGGGGTGGTGGCGCAGAGCACCGGCAACCACGCGGTGGCGGTGGCCCTCGCCGCCCGCCGGCACGGCCTGGCCGCGACCGTGGTGCTGCCGGTCGACGCCGCGCCGGTCAAGGTGGCCCGGGCCCGGGCGGCCGGGGCGCGGGTCGTCCTGGCCGGCACCAGCGTCGAGGAGCGGCTGGCCGCCGCCCGCCAGGTCGCCGACACCGCCGGTCACCCGCTGGTCGACGCGTACGACCACCCGGACGTGGTGGCCGGGCAGGGCAGCGCCAGCCTGGAGCTGATCGAGGAGGCGGCGCGCGCCGGCACCCCGCTGGACGCGCTCGTGGTGCCGGTGGGCGGGGGCGGCGGCGTGGCCGGGGCCTGCCTGGCCGCCGCCGGCACCCCGATCGAGGTGTACGGCGTCGAGCCGGTCGGCTGCGACTCGCTGGCCCGCAGCCTCGCCGCCGGCCGGCCCACCCCGGTCGTGCCGGCCGCCACCATCGCCGACGGGCTCCGCCCGGGCTGCGTCGGGGAGCTGCCGTTCGCGGTGGCGCGGGACACCGTGCGGGGCGTCGTCCGGGTCGACGACGACGCGATCGCCGAGGCGTTCCGGCTGCTGCTGCTGGAGCTGAAGGTGCTCGTCGAGCCGTCCGGCGCGGCCGGGCTGGCCGGCGCGCTGCGGCTCGCCGCATGGCCGGTCGACCCCGGCTACCTCGGCGGCGCGCTGCGGCCGGACGACCCCGACGGCGGGCGAACAGAGCGGTACCGGACGGTCGGCGTGGTGCTGACCGGCGGGAACGTCGAGGCGGAACTGGTCGCCCGGTTGACGGCCGGGGTCGTCGCCGACCGGGCACGGATGGAAGGGGTGGCGGCGTGAGTGGTGCTGCGGTACGGATCGGTGTCCTGTTCGGTGGCCCGTCGGCGGAGCACGAGGTCTCCTGCGCCTCGGCGCTCGGCGTGGCCCGGGCCCTGGCCGAGCGGGGACACCAGGTGGTCGCGCTCGGGATCGACCGGGACGGGACGCTGCGGCTGGTGCCGGAGCCGGTGCTCGCGGGGCACCTCGCGAGCGTGGCCGCCGGGCGGGCCATCGACGACCGGCTGCCGGTGACCGGGCCGCCCGTCGAGCTGCGCCGCGGCAGCCGTGCCGGCACGGTCGCGGTCACCGCCGCCGACGCGCCGGCCAGCCGGTACGTCGAGCTGGACGTGGCCTTCCCGGTGCTGCACGGCCCGTACGGCGAGGACGGCGTGGTGCAGGGGCTGCTCGAATCGCTCGGCGTGCCGTACGTCGGGTGCGGCATCCTCTCCTCCGCCGTGGGGATGGACAAGGTGGCAATGAAGCGGGCGCTGCGGGCCGAGGGCGTGCCCACCACCCCGCACGTCTGGTTCGACGCCGCGACCTGGCGGGCCGCCGAGGACCCGGAGAAGCTGGTCGTCGGGCTGCGCTGGCCGCTGTTCGTCAAGCCGGCCCGGATGGGCTCCTCGATCGGGATCTCCCGGGTGGCCGAGGGCGACGATCTGGTGGCGGCGGTCGAGGAGGCGCTCCGGCACGACCAGGTGGTGCTGGTCGAGCAGGGGGTGACCGGCCGCGAGTTGGAGTGCGGCGTGCTGGGTGGCTGGCGTCCGGAGGCGTCGGCGGTCGGCGAGGTCCGGGTCACCGGCGGCTGGTTCGACTACCGGCAGAAGTACTTCGGCGACGCCGATCCGATGATCGTGCCGGCGCAGCTGCCCGCCGAGATCACCGAGCGAATCCGCGAGCTGTCGGTCCGGGCCTTCACGGCGATCGGCGGCTGGGGCCTGGCCCGGGTCGATTTCCTCTACGACGAGACGGCCGGCGAGGTGTTCGTCAACGAGCTGAACACGCTGCCCGGCTTCACGGCGCACTCCATGTACCCGAAGGTGTGGGCGGCGTCCGGCGTCGACTATCCCGAGGTGGTGGACCGCCTGGTGGCGCTCGCCTTCGCGCGGCACGCGGCCCGGCCGGGCGTACGCCCCGCTGGTGGTGCGGCATGATCCTGCTCTCCGATCCCCGGGTCGCCGCGGTGTCCAGCCGGGACGACGGCGACCCGCTGGTCGACCTGCGGGACCTGCCGGAGCTGCGGCTGGACGGCCGGGCCGCCGACCCGGCCGGGGCGTACGCCCGGGTGCGGCGCGGGGTCGCGGACCGGTTGCTGGCCGCGCAGCGCGCGCTGCCGGGCGGCCTGCGCCTGCTCGTCGTCGAGGGGTACCGGCCGTACCGGTCGCAGCTGGACATCTTCACCGGCTACCGGGACGAGTTGCGCCGGCGCTATCCGGACTGGTCGCCGGAGCGGCTGCACCGGGAGACCACCAAGTTCGTCTCGCCGGTCGAGGTGGCGCCGCACAGCACCGGCGGGGCCGTGGACCTCACCCTCTGTGACGCCGACGGCATCGAGCTGGACATGGGCACGGCGCTTGACGCCACCCCGGAGGAGAGCGCCGACGCCTGCTTCACCGCGGCCCGGCACATCCCGGTGAGCGCGTGGCGGAACCGGCAGGTCCTGGTGGCCGCGCTGAGCGGGGCGGGGCTGGTGAACTACCCGACCGAGTGGTGGCACTGGTCCTACGGCGACCGGTACTGGGCGCTGCTCAGCGGAGCGCCGCACACCCGTTACGGTCCGTTGTGATTCGTAGGCCCGACTGAACGGTCCGGCCGTCCCGTCCGTACCAGGCGTCGAACGGGACCACCGGACGACGGGAGTGACAACGTGAAGGTGCAACGCAGGCACGTGCTGGCGGCGACCGTGGCGCTGGCCGCCTCGGCGGTCGTCGCGGTGGGTACGGGGATGGGGTTCGCGGAGACCGCCCCGCCCGCGCGGTCGGCCTGTGCGGGGTCGGTGACCTTCTCGGCGGAGGGCGGCGCGCCGGCGGCGACCAGCGACCGGTTCCCGGTGGGCACCCGGCTGCGGGTGACGAACCTGGACAACGGCCGGGCCGCGACCGTCACGGTGACCGGCCCGTCGGGCAGCTGCGTGCTGCTCAACGCGGCCGCCATGGACCTGGTCCGCGAGCCGGGCAAGAACGTGATCCGGCGCAACGTGGTGGAACGCCTGGACGCCGCGGCGCCCGGCGGCGGCACACCGGCCGGCGAGGACATCCGTCCGGGCCGGGCCCAGCCGGCGGCGCGCCCGCCGGCGGCCGGCAGCGTCTGCGCCGGGGCGATCACCTTCTCGGCCGAGGGCGGCGCGCCGGCGGCCACCAGCGGGCAGTTCCCGGTCGGCACCCGGCTGCGGGTGACCAACCTGGACAACGGCAAGGTCGCGACCGTCACGGTGACCGGCCCGTCGGGCAGCTGTGTGCTGCTCAACGCCGCGGCCATGGACCTGATCCGGGAGCCCGGCAAGAACCTGGTCCGGCGCAACACGGTGGAGCTGCTGCGCTGACCGCCGGCCGGTGCCGGGTGGACCGCCGAGGGCCGACGCGCCCTGGCGATCCACCCGGCCGAGCCGCTCAGGCGATCCGGCGGAGCCGGCGTACGGCGAGGTAGAGCAGGAGGGCGGCGAGGGCGACGAAGATGCCGGTCTCGATCCACTGGAACAGCCAGAACCGGTCCGCCGGCTGGTACAGCTCCCAGTTGTAGGCGCCGGGCTCGGCGCCGAGCTCGGCCCCGCACCGGTGACCGTCCGGTCCCTTGCCGCCCGGCGGGCACATGATCCGGGTGTCGGCCGCCACCATCCGCCCGTCCGGGTTACGCACGCCGCTGGCGAGGATCCAGTTGCCCCGGCCCTCCTGCAGCGGTTCGGCCCCCTCGATCGGGAAGGTGCGGGTCCGGGCGGCCTGGTAGTGCGGCCTGGCCAGGATCGCCACCGCCGCCCGGACCCCGATGAACGCGGCCAGGGTGACGCCCATGGCGGGCAGCATCCGGCGCCAGAGCGTGCCGGCGAAGACGCCGAGCGCCACCGCGAAGAGGGTGTAGCCGATCGGGGCGATGCCCTGCAGGTCGAAGACGATGAAGCCGAGCCGGCCCTCGTGCGCGGCCTGGGTCAACGGGCTGACCCACCAGGCCATGCCCAGTCCGTAGCCGATCGCCAGGGTCACCGTGACCGCGACGACCAAGCCGAACTTCACCAGGGCCCACCGGGTCCGGCCGACGCCCTGGGTCCAGGCGAACCGGTGCGTGCCGTGCTCCACCTCCCGGGCGACCAGCGGGGCGCCCCAGAACAGGCCGACGAGCACCGGCAGGACGACGAGCAGGACCGCCACCAGGTTCAGGCTGGCGTACCGGTTGGTGAACTGGCGGAACGACGACTCGCAGCCGTTCGCGGTGACCGGGTCGACCGTCGAGCGCGCGAGCTGGTCGACGCAGTCGGGCAGCCCGAGCTCGGTGAAGCTGTGCCGCATCGACAGGCCGATCGGGACCATGAGGGCCGCCAGCGCGGCGAACCCGAGGAGGGTGAAGAGCAGCTGCTTGCGGTGCTGCCGCCAGGCCAGCCAGATCATGCCGGCACCTCCCAGGCCGCGTGGCTCGTGGTGGTCTCACCCTCGGCGAGGTACGCCAGCACAAGGTCCTCCAGCGTCACGTCGTGCACGGTCCACTCCGGGGAGAGGACCTCGCCGCTCGTCCGGACCAGCAGCGTCGACTGCCGGGCGGTGTGACTCGCCCGCACCACGGCGTCGACCCCCTCGATCGGTTCGCCGTCGTGCCGGGGCCCGACCAGCTGCCGGTGTGCGGCGACCAGGTCGTCGACCGCGCCCGCCAGGTGCACCCGGGCGGCCTGCAGCACGACCAGGTAGTCGCAGACCCGCTCCAGGTCGGCCAGCAGATGCGAGGAGAGCAGCACGGTGGTCTCGGACTCGGCGACGCTGCCCATCAGCGACTGCAGGAACTCCCGGCGCGCCAGTGGATCGAGGCTGGCGACCGGTTCGTCCAGGAGCAGCAGCCGGGGCCGCTTCGCGAGGGCGAGCGCCAGCGCGACCTGCGCCCGCTGGCCGCCGGAGAGCTTGCCGACGGGCAGCTTCGGCGGGATGCCGAGCTGGGCCAGCCGGTTGCGGGCGAGCGCCCCGTCCCAGCTCCGGTTCATCCGGCGGCCCGCCTCCACCAGCTCGGCCGCGGTGAAGTCCCGGTAGAGCGGGGTGTCCTGGGCGACGAAGCCGATCCCGGGCAGCACCGACGGGTTGGCGTACGGCGCTTCGCCGAAGATCCGCACCGCGCCGGCGTCCGGCCGCAGCAGGCCTACCGCGAGGTGCAGCAGGGTGCTCTTGCCGGCACCGTTCGGGCCGACGAGGGCGGCGATCCGCCCGGCGGGCAGGCGCAGCGAGCAGTCCCGCAGCGCCCAGGTTCTTCCGTACCGTTTGCCGAGCTGCTCGGCCTCCAGCGCGATCTCCATCAGCTGTCCTCTCATCCTGCTGAGGCGGGTTCGGCACGCGTCGTGCCGGCGACGAGTGCGGCCCGCATGGTGGTCTCGACCAGGGCGGTGACGTCTTCCGGGGTGAGCCCGGCGGCGCGGGCGCGGTGCAGCCAGGCCACCAGCTCCTCGCGGAGCTCGGCCTGATCGGCCAAGGCGGGGCCGGCGAGCGTCCGGCGGACGAAGGTGCCGACGCCGGGGCGCCCCTCGACCAGACCTTCGATCTCCAGCTCGCGGTACGCCTTGAGCACCGTGTTCGGGTTGATGGCCAGCGACTGCGCGACGTCGCGGACCTTCGGCAACTGGTCGCCAGCGGTCAGCAGCCCCACCCGCAGGGCCTGTTTGACCTGCTGGATCAGCTGCACATAGGTGTTCACCTTGGACCGGCCGTCCAGTACGAACTCGATCACGCGACGCCCTTCTATTGTCCTACGACAGTAGGACTATAGAACAGGATGGCGGCGGCCGGGACCCGCTGTGGAGGATCGGGCGTGTCGGAGGCAGGAGTCACCGGCTCAAGCCGGCGTGCGCCGGCGAGCTTCCTCGCTGCGGGGCGAGCGGATCGATGACGCCGGGCTGTGGCGACGTCCCCGCCTATCGCCGGGATCTGGCCGTGCGCAGGGGGACGGGCGGCCGGTGGACCACCATGGGCGCTACCTGGGGAGATTGGTGCCCATGGCGGTCCACGACCGGGAGCTGACCGGGGTCAGCCGAACGCGACGTCCAGGATGTCCAGACCCCGGGCCAGCTCGTCGTCGGAGATGACCAACGGCGGCAGGAAGCGCAGCACGTTGCCGTACGTGCCGCAGGTGAGGGTGAGCAGGCCGGCGGCGTGGCAGGCCGCCGAGACCGCCGCCGCGGCGGTCGGGTCCGGGGTCAGGGTGCCGGGCTGCACCAGCTCCACGGCGAGCATCGCGCCCCGGCCGCGCACCTCGGCGATCCGCGGATCACGGCCGGCCACCGCGCGCAGCCGGTCGGCCATGACCGCGCCGATCCGCCGGGCGGCGGCGGCCAGGTCCAGCTCGCGCATGGTCTCGATGGCGGCCAGCGCGGCCGCACAGGCGATCGGATTGCCCCCGTACGTGCCGCCGAGGCCACCGACGTGCACCGCGTCCATCAGCTCGGCCCGGCCGGTGACCGCCGCCAGCGGCAGGCCGCCGGCGATCCCCTTGGCCAGCGTGATCAGGTCCGGCTCGACGCCCTCGTGCTGGCAGGCGAACCAGTCGCCGGTGCGGCAGAACCCGGTCTGAATCTCGTCGGCGACGAAGACCACCCCGGCGCCGGTCGCCCACTCGCGCAGCGCCGGCAGGAAGCCCTCGGCCGGCACCACGAACCCGCCCTCACCCTGGATCGGCTCGATCAGCAGCGCCGCCACGTTCTCCGCGCCGACCTGCTTCTCGATCAGCTCGATGGCCCGGGCCGCCGCGGTCGCCCCGGCCAGGCCGCCGTCGCGCAGCGGGTACGACATCGGCACCCGGTAGATCTCCCCGGCGAACGGCCCGAACCGGTGCTTGTACGGCATGTTCTTCGCGGTCAGCGCCATGGTCAGGTTGGTCCGGCCGTGGTACGCGTGGTCGAAGACCACCACCGCCGGCCGCCCGGTCGCGTGCCGGGCGATCTTCACGGCGTTCTCCACCGCCTCGGCGCCCGAGTTGAACAGCGCCGAGCGCTTCTCGAAGCCGCCCGGGGTCAGTGCGTTGAGCTGCTCGCACACCGCCACGTACGACTCGTACGGGGCGACCATGAAGCAGGTGTGGGTGAAGCGCTCCACCTGCGCCCGCACCGCCTCGACCACCCGTGGGGCGGAATTGCCCACGTTCGCCACCGCGATGCCGGCGGCGAAGTCGATCCACTCGCGCCCGTCGACGTCGGTGATGGTGCCGCCACCGGCGCGGTCGACGTACGCGCTGATGGTGCTGCCCACGCCTCGGGCGACCGCGGCCCCGCGGCGCTTGTGCAGCTCGTCCGACGATGTCACTGGGCTGCTCTCCGTTCGCGACTGCGGGGCTCGCAGACCCGGCTCACTCCTCGCGCTCACCGGTCAGCCCTCGATGTTGTGCATGACGTGCTTGATCCGGGTGTAGTCCTCCAGGCTGTAGACCGAGAGGTCCTTGCCGTGCCCGGAGTGCTTGAAGCCGCCGTGCGGCATCTCGGAGACGAACGGGATGTGCGTGTTCACCCAGACGCAGCCGAAGTCGAGCCGGCGGGTCATCCGCATGGCCCGGCCGTGGTCCTTCGTCCACACCGACGCGGAGAGGCCGTAGTCGACGCCGTTGGCCCAGCGCACCGCCTCGTCCTCGGCGGAGAAGCGCTGCACGGTGATGACCGGGCCGAACACCTCGTCCTGGATGATCTCGTCGGGCTGCCGGACGCCCGACACGACGGTCGGGGCGTAGAAGTAGCCGCGCTCGCCGAGCTGGGCGCCGCCGGTCTCGACGCGCGCGTGGTCCGGCAGCCGGTCCACGAAGCCGCGTACCCGGGCCAGCTGGTTGGCGTTGTTCAGCGGGCCGTAGAGCACGTCCTCGTCGTCCGGGGCGCCGGTCTTCGTGTTCCGGGCCTGCTCGGCGAGGGCGGCCACGAAGTCGTCGTGGATGCCCGGCCCGGCCAGGACCCGGGTGGCGGCCGTGCAGTCCTGCCCGGCGTTGAAGTAGCCACCCACCGCGATGGCCTCGGCCGCCGCCGCCACGTCCGCGTCGTCGAAGATCACCACCGGGGCCTTGCCGCCGAGCTCCAGGTGGGTCCGCTTGAGATCGGGGGCGGCCGCCGCGGCGACCTCCATGCCGGCCCGGGTCGAGCCGGTGATCGAGACGAACTGCGGGGTCGGATGCGACACCAGCGCCCGGCCGGTGTCCCGGTCGCCGCAGACCACGTTGAACACGCCCGGCGGGAGGAACTCGGCGGCGATCTCGGCCAGCAGCAGCGTCGACACCGGGGTGGTGTCCGACGGCTTGAGCACCACCGTGTTGCCCGCCGCCAA
The DNA here is from genome assembly GCF_000982955.1 of Micromonospora sp. HK10. Taxonomy (GTDB): domain Bacteria; phylum Actinomycetota; class Actinomycetes; order Mycobacteriales; family Micromonosporaceae; genus Micromonospora. The sequence goes on from NZ_KQ058690.1 coordinate 12,964, forward strand.
CGCCGGGGCGATCTTCCAGACCGCCATCATGAGCGGGTAGTTCCAGGGCGTGACCTGCGCGCAGACGCCGATCGGCTCGCGCCGCACGTACGAGGTGTGGCCCGCCATGTACTCGCCGGCCGAGCGGCCCTCCAGCAGGCGGGCCGCCCCGGCGAAGAAGCGGAACTGGTCCACCGCCGGGGGCAGCTCCTCGTCCGCGGTGAGCTGGCGCGGCTTGCCCGTGTTGCGGACCTCGGCGTCGACCAGCTCGGCGGCCCGGGCCTCCACCGCGTCCGCGAGCTTGAGCAGGGCCTTCTGCCGCTCGGCCGGGGTGGCGTCCCGCCAGCTCTCGAACGCGGTGGCGGCCGCCGTCATGGCCAGGTCCACATCCGCCGACCCGGAGACCGGCGCCTGGGCGAAGACCTCGCCGGTGCACGGGTCGATCAGGTCGGCGTAGCCGCCGTCCACCGGGTCGACGTACTCGCCGTTGACGAAGTTGCGCAGCTGTTGCCGATCGCTCATCAGAAGTCTCCGAAGGGTGGCCGGGGGTAGGGTCGGCGGAGGTTATCGCAATCTGACTGCCATCTTGGCCACTGAATTCGCGGCAGACAAGGGTTTGAGCAACTGTTTCCGCGCGAACGCGGGTGGACTACGCTGCCGATCGTGGAGCCGAGAGCCTTCTATGTCGCCGGCCGCCCCGCCCACGGCGCGGGCGAGCTGACCGTCACCCACCCGTACGACGGCCGCCCGGTGGGGCGTACCACCCTCGCCACGCCGGAGCAGGTCGAAGCCGCCGTCGCGGCAGCCGCCGGGGTGGCCGCGGCGGCCGCGGCCCTGCCCGCGCACGCCCGCGCGGCGGCGTTGGACCACGTCTCCCGGCGGCTCGCCGAACGGGCCGACGAGGCCGCCGCCCTCATCACCGCCGAGAACGGCAAGCCAATCAAGTGGGCGAAGGCGGAGGTCGGGCGGGCCGTCTCCACCTTCCGCTGGGCCGCCGAGGAGGCCCGGCGCTTCTCCGGCGAACTGCAGCGCCTGGACACCGACCCGGCGGCCACCGGACGGATCGCCCTGGTCCGGCGTGTGCCCCGCGGCCCGGTGCTGGGCATCGCGCCGTTCAACTTCCCGCTGAACCTCGTCGCGCACAAGGTCGCCCCCGCCCTCGCCGTCGGCGCGCCGATCGTGGTCAAGCCCGCCCCCGCCACCCCGCTCTCCGCGCTGCTGCTCGGCGAACTCCTGGCCGAGACCGCGCTGCCCGAGGGGATGTTCTCCGTCCTGCCGCTGCCCAACGAGCGCGCCGCCGAACTGGTCGCCGACCCCCGGCTGCCGGTGGTGTCGTTCACCGGCTCCGGGCCGGTCGGCACCGCCATCCGCCGCGCCGTGCCCGAAAAGCACGTGACCTTGGAACTGGGCGGCAACGCCGCGGCGGTGATCTGCGAAGACTGGAACTCCGACGCGGACCTGACCGCCGCCGCGCACCGGATCGCCACCTTCGCCAACTACCAGGCCGGGCAGTCCTGCATCGCCGTGCAGCGGGTCTACGTCCACGAGTGGATCTACGACGGCTTCCTGCCCCGGCTGGTCGCCGCCGTGCAGGAACTGCGCACCGGCGACCCGACCTCCGCACTCACCGACGTCGGGCCGTTGATCTCCGAGGACGCCGCGCGGCGGGTCGAGGAATGGGTGGACGAAGCGGTCACCGCCGGGGCCACCATCGAGGTCGGCGGGCGCCGGGACGGCGCCAGCTACCCGCCCACCGTCCTGTCCCGGGTGCCCTCGTCCGCCCGGGTCTGCCGCGAAGAGGTCTTCGGGCCGGTGCTGGTGGTCGCCCCGGTCACCGACGACCGGGCCGCGTTCGCCGCCGTCAACGACTCCGCGTACGGACTGCAGGCCGGCGTGTTCACCCACCGGCTGGACGTCGCGTTCGACGCCGCCCGGACCCTGGAGGTCGGTGGGGTGATCGTGGGCGACGTGCCGTCGTACCGGGCCGACCAGATGCCGTACGGTGGGGTGAAGGGCTCCGGCGTCGGCCGGGAAGGGCTGCGCAGCGCCATGGACGACTACACCGAGCCGCGGGTCATGGTGCTCACCGGGGTGGCGCTGTAACCGCTCACCAGGTGCCGTCGTCGCGTAACCGGGCGGGTGCCCGGCCGAGCAGCAGGGTGGTCAGCGCGGCGTCGATGTCCGCGCCGAGGAACCACTCGCCGGCCTGGTCCAGCGCGAAGACCCGGCCCCGCTCGTCGACCGCGATAATGCTGTCGCCGCGCTCGGTGCCCAGCGGAAACAGCCGTACGCCGAGCACCGCGCCGAAGTCGGCGAGCGTGTCGGCGGTGTGCGCGGCGCGCAGCGGATTGGTGGTGAAAGGGCTGATCCACACCTGCTGCCCCGGCCCCCGTCTCCGGGTCAGCAACGCGGGAAACGCGGTCAGGGCCCGCTCGGCCGCGAGGAGCGGCTCGTGGCGGTGGTGTCGCCCGGCGACCTGCCGGGTGTCGGTGATCGCGCCCATGGCCAGCGCCTCGTTGAAGATGCTGTCCTCCCAGCCTGCCTCGACCAGCGCATGGGAAACCTCGTCGGGAAAACGCCCCGGATGGACGGCGGGTGCCGGTTGCGGATGCCACGCCTCGGTGTAGGCCAGGTCGGACCAGGGCAGCGCGTGGAACCGCACCAGGAAATTGACGCACGAGTCGCACGGCAGCTCGGCTGAGCCGCCGGCCGGGTCACCGGCCTCCCGGATCCGGAAGAACTCGATGCGGGCAGCCCCGAGCAGCGCCTGCGCCTCCGCCAGGGTCAGGGCCGGGAGACCTTGGGCGGCGCGCTGATGATCGTGCTCGTGCAGCACGTCGGAGACAACGATCAGCTCGGCGTGGCGTTCCCCGCCCCGCACCAGCTGCCCGGGGGGCAGTTGGTCCAGATAGGCCCGAACCAGCGGATGGTGATGCAGCTCGATGTCGCCCTTCGCGCCGTGCGCCACGTGGGTCCGGCCGTCGAGGGTGAGATGCGCGGCTGCCCCGGGGATCGGCAGCCGGGTCAGCTCGCGGAGCAACTGGCTCGCCGGGTCGACCGTGCGGGGCGCGCGCGGCGCCGGCGAGCGCCGCTGACGGAACAGCTGCGCCACCGCCGGCAGCGGCAGGCGGGGCCAGCTGGAGACCTCGCCGGTCTCCTTGTCCACCACGGTCGCGGGCAGGTCGCCGGGGAGCGCCCGGGCCTCCCGAGCGACCCGGGACGTGATCAGGTAGCCGAGGTCGAACTCCTCGACCACCGGCGTGCAGGGGGACCCGAGGCGTTCGGAGTCGCGCCGCGCCCAGACGGCGGCGAGTTGTTCGGCCTGCTGTCGTTCGATCACGGACCGAAACTACCGGACCCCACGGATCCCGTGGCGCCCGGTATGGTCTCCCCTACCGACGGTGACGGAGGGAGTGGCGGTGGCCGAGAGCGCGGACCGGGACGCCAATCGCGCGCTGCGCGCGCGATTCGACGAGGTGTACGGCCAGTACCAGCGACTTCGGTCCGGACTGGACGAACTGCAGACCCGACTCGCCGAGCTTCGGGTGACCGAGCGCTCCGAGGACGGCCAGGTAACGGCGGTGGTCGGGGCCCGGGGCGAGCTGATCAGCGTCGAATTCACCCCCTCCGTCTTCCAGGACCGGGACGCCAAGGCGCTCGGCCGCAAGGTCACCGCCACGGTGGGGCGCGCCTCCGCCGCCGCTGTCGACGCCACCCGGGAGCTGGTCGCCGGTTATCTGCCACCCGGCTCACCGTCGGTGGAGTTCCTGCGTACCAATGACTTCGGTGCGCTGCTGGGCCGCGCGGACGCGGTCATGTCGCGCGGGGAGTGACCCGGTGGCCGAAGGGGAGATCTGGCTGGACCCGGAGCGGGCCCGCCGCGGCGGTGCCGACCTGACCGCGGCGGGCGAGGCGATCGGCGCGGCCCGGCGCGAGGCGGGCGGTGCCATCGCGGCGGCGAGCGCGGAGCGTCCGTGGGGCCGCGACGACATCGGCGCCGCCTTCGAGAAGCACTACCGGGGGTACGAGGAGACGCTGCTGCGGGCGTGGGAGCTGCTGGGCCGATCGGTGCAAGGACTGGGTGGCGAGGTCGTCCGGTCCGTGGTGTCCACCGTGGAGACCGATGGCGGCGCGTCGCGCCGGCTCGGCGATATCCTGCGCGGGCACCGATCCCCGCCTCGGCACTGGCGCTGACCCCCGGAGGATCCGCGCGTGAGCCTGCTGCCCAGCCCGATCCCGCATCCGCTCGACCACTGCCCGTGGGACCTGCCCGGTTGGATCTACGAGGCGTTGGACTGGGTCGTCGGGGTCGAGTGGCCGGACGGGAACGAGCGCGCCGTCTGGGACCTCGCCGACCAGTGGTACACGGTCTCCGACGTCCTCGCGGTCCCGCGTGCCGACGCGATCGCCGCGGCCGGCGAGGTCCGCGGCGGGTACGGCGGCGTCGGCCTGGTGGCCGAGGTCTTCGACATCGCCTGGGACAAGGTCGCGAAGGACGAGGACGCGCCGCTGCACGCGGTACTCGCGATCAGCGACGAGATGGGCCGGATCGTCGAGTCCTGCGGCTGCGACATCGAGGGCGCCAAGCTCGAGGTCTGGATCGAGCTGGGCATCCTCGTCATCGAGCTGCTGTCCCTGGCGGTGGCGACCGTGCTCACCCTGGGCGCCGCGTCGCCGGCCGCCGGCGCGGCCGTCACCGCCAGCCGGATGGTGGTGCAACAGATCTTCAAGCGCCTCGTGGCGCAGCTGGCGCGCAAGGCGATGAAGGACGGCCTCAAGGAGGCGGGCGAGCGGGCCGCCAAGGAGGCCGCCCGCAGCGGCGTACGCCGGTTCGCCCGCCGGGCCGCGATCAGCGGACTCGTCGAGGCCGGGCAGGAGGCCGGCACCAGCCTCGCGACCCAGGCGTACCAGAATTCCACCGGACGCCGCGACGGGCTGGACCTGACCGACGTCGGCACGTCGGCGCTCGGCGGTTTCGCCGGCGGTGGCGTGGCGCCGCTGGCCGGCCTGGGCCGGCACGCGCACGGCGGCTTCGCCGGGATCGGCGAGCGCTTCGGCCGCGAGATGGCCGGTGAAACCCTGGCGGAGGGCGCCGCCGGGCTGGCCACCGGGCAGAACGCCTCGCTGGAGGATCTGGCCCGCGCGGCGGTCTCCGGGGCCAGCGGCTCGGCCACCAGCCAGGCCGACACGGCCCTGCACCACCGCCTCGACGGGAAGCTGGCCGATCTGGCTCTGCCCACCGAACTCGCCTTCCCCGGTGAGACGCAGGACACCGCCGGGCTCCTTCCGGCGCAACGGACGCTCCATCCGGTCGCCGCGGATGCCCGTCCTGCCGCCCCCGCACAGCCGGAGCCGGCGGTGGCCGATTTCGCCGCGGCAGACCCGCACCCAGCCGGGCGAGGGGCGAGCCCGTCCTCCGGTGATGCCGGGCAGCTCCTCGCACCTGGCCAATCCGATCGTGCGGCCGTCGAAGCCGGCCCGTCGTACGCGAGCCCGACGGCCGACCACGAGGCGGCGCTGCCGCGTGTCGGGGCCGCGGCCGCCCCCATCCTCTCCTCGGTGACCGTCGAGCCGCCCCTCACGGCGGCGTCCCCGGCCAGCATCGGGAGGCCCGGCGGCGTCGCATCGCCGGGAGCCGGCGACCACAGTTCCGGGTCAGCGCACACCACGTCCGGCGTCGACCTCGGCGGACCGGGCCAGCCGCTACCGGTGCACCCCAACCCCGCCTCCGCGCCGGCACCCGTCACGCAGCCGGCCGCCTCCGCGCCGGTGGTCCCTGACCGCCCGTCAAACGGTGCGATGCCGGCGCAAGCCGAACCGCTGACCTCCCCTGCACCGCATCAGCACCCGCGACCTCCGGCCGACCCGCTGGCCGCGCCCCCAGCCTCCGACCCCCGGCCGGTGCCGAACCCGCGGTTCCCGCTGCTGGAGGCACTGGCGCCGCAGCCGTCGCACGATCCCGCACCATCTCGGCCGGAGCCCTTCGACCCGCTGCCACCCCGCCGCCCGTCTCCGGAGGAACTGGCCGCCCGTCGGGCGGCCGAGCGGGAGGCCTTTGAGCGACGCCGGTATCAGGGCAACCTCCGCGCGCAGCGGGAGTGGTTCGAGGACAAGCGGCGGCGCCGCCGGGCGAAGGAACTACGGGAGTCCGCGGAGCGGCAGTTGGCAGCCGCCCGTTGGCTGCTGCGGCGTGCCTACGAGCTGCGGAACGAGGGACAGCCACAGCTCGCCGACGAACACCATCGGGAGGGACGCCGTAGGGAGAACTTCTACCATCGGTTCGTCGACGAGGCCGAGGCGACGCTGACCGGCGAGTTCGTGCCGGCTCAGGTGACCGTCGAGGACGACGCCGACTTCTACCGGATCAACGACGATGTGGCCGATCTCGCGGTCGGCGCCGTCGAATCGTCGGACCTGTCGGCCCTCACCGGCGACGGCCGCCCGCCGCCGATCGACCGGTCCCGGCGCTACGGCGTACGCGGAGGGCTGCGTCCGCCGCTCGCGCTGCACCAGACGGACCTGGAGCGGCAGATGCCGCGAAACCCGGACGGCAGCGTGATGCGGACCGCCGACCCGCGGCACGGTGGTTGGTTCCAGCTCGCCAACGACGGCGGTCCGCAGGCCGACGCGACCCGGAGCATCAACTGTCTCGACTGCACCCTGTCGCTCTACGAGACCTGGGTACACGGCCGGCCCCGGGTCTCCGCACCGCGTACCTTCGACGGCTACCTGATGGGGGACGTCCGCCAACCGGTCGGCGGCGAGGCGGACGGGCCCCGGCGGGTCGAGGAGATCACCGGCGGCCAGTTCCAGGACCTCTGCCCGGGCCGCGGGCCGACAACCGAGCCGGAGGTACGGCAACGGGTCGAACACGGCTATCGCGACCTGCACCGTCAGTTGCTGGCGGGTGGTCACGGCAGCTACGCGTTCCTGATCACCGGCTGGCAGAACGGCGCGTCGCACGCCTGGGTGGCGCTCAACCAGAACGGCACCGTGCTCTACCTCGACCCGCAGCAGGGTGTCGCCTGGGACCAGCCGCTCTACACCCACAGCGGGGTGCCGCACGACGACAACGTCGTGGGCCTCGACGCGCTGGTGCTCGGCCCGGACGGCCAGCCGATGCCGGTGCCGGGCCGACCGCCCGGCCGCTACAACGTGCTCCCCGCACCGCACGAACGGCCCGAGCCGCCGCCGGCACCGGATCTGCCGGCCCCGTACGACGGCGACCAGCCCGCCCCGGACTTCAACCGGGTTCACCTCCTTGGCGAGGGCACGACTCTGCGCCACGGCGACGTCTCGTCCCCACCTGGCAGCCTGCCCGAGCCGGACCCGGACGACGCCAGGCGGAGAGAGCACCTCGCCGCCCATGCGGAACGGATCGGAGCCGGGCTCTTCGTCCGGGACGCGATCGCCGCGAGCGCGCACCTCGACGAGGTCTTCGCCGCCGGGGTGACCCCGGTCGAACTGGCGCACCACGTGGACCCGGCGACGCTGCGGCGGCTGGTCCCGACGCTGGACGAGCCGGCCGCCGCCGACCTGGCCCGGCTGCTCGGTGACCCACGGGTCCGGCACATGCTCGACCAGGCCTGGGAGGCGCCGCCCCGAGGCGAACCGCTGCTCGCCGAGTTTCTGCTCCACCAGCTCGCCGGGCAACCGGACGTGGCGCGGATCGTGCTGTCGGTCCCGGAACTGGGAGACTCACTGCTGGCCAGACCGTTGACGCTCCACAGGTTGGCGGGTCAGCAAGAAGCCCTGGGCGTTCTCGGTGCCGTCCTCGGCGACCTGGCCGTCCGCGGCCCCGAGGCGTTGACCCACCACGACGATCCCGTGCCGGCTCCGACACCGCTGACCTCGGAACAGCGGGCGATAAGTGCTACGGTGCGCAACCGTCGACAGCGACCGCTGCAACTCGGCTTTGACCAGGCACGGAAGGACGATGCCGGCTACCGGCTCGCGTATGTGGAGAAGCTGTATGTCGATGCGGCGGAAGCGCAGTTGCAGCTGAATGCCCTCGCCCTGCGGCTGGCGGGGGATTGCGGGCATCCGGGCTGGAGAAGTGAGCCGAAGAAGCGCGACAGGGTGATGGACAAGCTGATCGAATATCGCAATGACGCTTCTCGGTTGAAGGATCTCGCTGGCGCGAAGGTGGAATTCGACCGTCTGGACGACATCTATCGAGCGCTGAGCCAGTTGGCCGCCGATCCCTCGGTGCGGATCCTCAGCATCAAAGATCGGTTCCAGTCGCCGCAGGGCAGCGGATATCGCGACGTGCTGCTCAACCTGGACATGCCGAACGGGCACGTGGCGGAGCTTCGCCTGCAACTGCGGTCAGTGGAACGGGTGGCCCGGTGGGAGCATGCCCTGTACGAGGTCCGGCGAGACCTGGAGACGTTGTCCGAGTCAGTTGGACGGCCCCTGATGAAGGTGGAGGAGGCCATCCGGGACGGTCTGCTCCGCCGGGCGCAGGACGCCTACCAGAGGGCGCTTGAGGAAGGGCTTGGGGGGACGACGAAACCGTGACTGGCGTGGCCGGCAATAAGTTCCCGAGGTTCTTCGAGTACTACGGGTCGTCACTCAAGCTCGTCGAAACGCCCGATGGGGGTGTCGCCGGATGGCGTCTCTCCGAGGACAGCGGCGGCTGGGAACCGGCCAACCACCTGATCGACAAGGCCCTCTCCGCCGGTGGTGAGCAGGAGATCTATGAGATTTCGCCGGACGAATTCATCTGGCTCACCGAGCAGGAGCGCGGCCGGCATCTGGACGGCGACGGGCCGGTGTTCGCTCTGTACAAGACCGTGGAAGCACTTCAGGACACCATCCGGGCAGAGCGACGTTATCCAACCCCGAGGGAGCAGGCCCTCATCACCGGCATCCGGCGGCGGACGTTCGTCATGTTCGAGGAGCAGTTGCGGGCGGCGGGCGACCCGGGCGCGGACCCGAGCATCGCCGCCCCCTGACGACCTTCCGTACGGGTTGCCCCTGCCCACGACGAGGAACGGCCCGGCCGGACCGGTCCGCGGGAGGACCGCCGGCCGGGTCGACCAGAAACCAACGACACCAGGAACCCGACGACAACCGGTAACCACGACACCGGTAACCGACGACAGGAGCGGAAGCGGCATGACGACGGCGGACCGGATCGAGCTGGCGCGGGAGCTGTACGAGAGGGCGGTGTTCGGCGGCGACGCCGACGCGCTGGTCACGGCCGACCGGGCGTTGGACGGGGTGGAGGCCGATCTCGCCCTGGCCCGGGGTCGGGTGCTGCATGCCCGCTACCTGGCGGAGGAGGTCGAGGACCCGCGGGAGCTGGAGCTGTTCGAGCGGGCCGCCGAGCTGTACCGGCAGCTCGGCGACGAGCGCGGTGAGGGTGAGGCCCGGTTCTGGGTGGGCTGCCTGCACCAGGTGATCCGGGGCGATGGCGACGCGGCGGCCCCGGCGTTCGCCCGGGCCCGGGAACTGGCCACCCGGGCCGGCGACAAGTTGACCCTGTCGTACGTGCTGCGGCACCTCGCGTTCCTCGATCAGGCGGCGGGCCGGCTCGACGCCACGCGGCAGCTCATGGAGGAGTCGACCCGACTGCGCCGGGAGGTGGGCTTCCTGCCCGGTGTGGCGGCGAACCTGCTCGCGCTCGGCTACCTCGCCGCGGAGCAGGGCGATCCGGAGGGGGCCCTGGGCCTGGTCGACGAGGCGACCCAGGTGGCCGAGGCGTGCAGCGCCCACGGCATCGTGCGCTGGGCCGAGGAGGCCCGGACGGACCTCGCGCCGGCCGGGGAGGGCGCTGGGCGGCCGTGACGGCGGGACCGGTCCGGTACGTGCCGCCGGCCGACGTCACGGAGGCGCTGCGCGTACAGGAGGAGTTGCGGTCGCGGGTGGACCTGGTCGGGCCGGGGCCCACCGCGCCCACGACGGTGGCCGGCCTCGACGTGGCGTACGCCGAGCGCGGTGACCGGCTCGCGGCGGCCGTCACGGTGCTCGACGCCGCCACGCTGGCCGTGGTCGACCAGGCGGTGAGCGTGGGCCGGCCGGCCTTCGGGTACGTGCCGGGGCTGTTCGCCTTCCGCGAGCTGCCCGCCCTGCTGGCCGCCCTGGAGCGGTTGACCGTCCGGCCCGAGCTGCTGGTCTGCGACGGGCACGGGCTGGCGCACCCGCGCCGGTTCGGGCTGGCCTGCCATCTCGGCCTGGTCACCGGCCTGCCCGCGATCGGGGTGGCGAAGACGCCGCTGGTCGGGCAGTGGGCGCCGCCCGGCCCCGAGCGCGGCGCCTGGAGCGCGCTGCGGGACGGCGGCGAGGTGGTCGGCCGGGTGCTGCGTACCCGGGACGGGGTGAAGCCGGTGTTCGTCAGCGTCGGGCACCGGATGAGCCTGGACAATGCCGTGGACCGGGTGCTGGCGTTGTGCCCGCGGTACCGGTTGCCGGAGACCACCCGTACCGCCGACCGGCTGTGCCGGGAGGCCCTGGCCGCCGTGCCTGGCTGAGGTCGCGCCCGGCCGACGAGGTGCGGCGACGCGGGCGGGTGTCGCGGCACACATGCTGAGCGCTCGATGGGCGGGTATCACCAGGACCCGGTAGTAACCTGACCGGCGGATCCGGTCGGGCGGGACAGGTGAGGTGGAGATGTCGGTGAGGCGGCACGCGGCGCGGCTGGCCACGGTCGGCGCGATGCTGGGCGGCCTGCTGGCCGTCGTGGCGTCCCCGGCGTCGGCCGCCGACGACCGGGTGGAGGTGCGCGCGGCGAGCAGCTTCACCGTCGGCGGGGCGGCCGGCTCGTTGGCGGTCGAGGTGCGCAAGCGCACCGATGGCTGCGTGCAGCTCCGGACCGCCCTCGGGCTGCACCTCGACGGGGTACGCGCCGAGCAGGTCCGGGTGCAGGTGAACGGTGCCGGTCGGTGGTGGCCGGTGGCGGTCTCCGGGGGCGGCGGCACGGTGACCACGCCACGGACCGCGCCGGCGAAGCCCACCCTGTGCAAGGGCAAGAGCATCACGGTCCGCTACCGGGTGGCCTTCCTGGGCGGCGCGCCGGGCGGGCGGCTCGCGGTCGTCGGCGAGGCGACCGCCGCCAGTGGCCGGGTGCTGGGCCGCGCCGGTGACTCGGCCCGCGTGGTGGGTGGCGCGCCGGCCGCCTCGCCGACGCCGACGCGGAAGCCGTCCCCGACCCCGAGCCCGAGCGTGGAGGTGACCGTCGCGTCGGCCGACGACAGCGCCCCGGCGCTGGCCGCGGCCGGCCCGGCCGCCGGGTCCCGCACCGCCGCGGCCGGCACGTCCTCCGGAGGTTCCCTCGTCATGTGGATCGGCATCCTGCTGGTGCTCGTCGGCGCCGCCCTGATCGTCCTCCTGGTCCGGCGCAACCGGGCCGACCGGACCGACGAGCCGGCCACCGGCCACCCGCCGGTGCCGGCGGCGGGCGGGACGGGCGGCACGACGTACCGCGCCGGTGCCCCGGCGGGCCCGGTGTACGGGCAGCAGCCGCCCACCCCGAGGGTGTACGGGGCGCCCGCGCCCCGACCGGCCGGCAACGTCTACGGCGCCCCCGCGCCGACCGGCGGACCGGGTGGCGAGCCGCCGGCCCCGGCCGGTGGTGACGCCACCAGCGTGCTGCCCCGTCCGCCCCGCTGAGCCGGCCCGGCCCCGCGCCGGGGTTACCGTGACGGTGGCGGGCGACCAGCGGACCGGGGAGGCCCGCGCCGGCGGCCCGCCGGTGCTTGAGACGTGCCCCGGTGCCCGCGCCGGTTCGCCGATAAGATCGCGTGCGCCGGGTGGCACCGCCGACCGGTGAGACCGCATACGTGGAAGGAGCCGCGCTGTGGCCCTGGACCCGCAGTTGCTCGAGATCCTCGCCTGCCCGGACACGCACCACGCCCCGCTCGACTACGACTCGCAGGCGCAGACCCTCACCTGTACGGAGTGCGGCCGGATCTTCGAGGTGCGCGACGACGTGCCGGTGCTGCTGCTGGACGAGGCGCGCGGCGGGCCCGCGGCGGAGGACGCGCGCGGCGGCTCCGCGCCGCAGCCGTGATGGAGGGTACGGCCGGGGTCAGCGGGCACCGGCACGCCGACGAGTCACTGCTGGACGACCCGCGCCAGTTGGCCGAGCAGGACCCGGGCGGCATGCTGCGGTTCACCGCGTCGGCCGGTGCCCAGGTGCGCGAGTCCGCGGCGCTGGCCGCCGAGGCCAACCTGACCGTGCTGGCGGACGAGGGGCGGCCCCGCGCGGTCGTCATCGCCGGCATCGGCACCGCCGGGCGTACCGGTGACGTGCTGGCCACGGTCGCCGGGCCGCGCTGCCCGGTGCCGGTGATCCCGCACCGCAGCGCCGGCGTGCCTGGCTGGGTGGGCGCGGCGGACGTGGTCATCGCGGTGAGCGCCTCCGGCCGCAGCCCTGAGGCGCTCGGCGCGGCCGAGGCGGCGCACCGGCGGGGTGCCCGGCTGGTCGCGGTCGGCGCACCGGACTCCCAACTCCAGTCGGTCGCCGAGCGGGCCCGGGCGCCGTTCATCCCGGTGCCCCGGCGGGCCCCGGCCCGGGCCAGTCTCTGGGCGCTCACCGTGCCGGTGCTGCTCGCCGCCCGTACGCTCGGGCTGGTGAAGGTCAACGAGGCGGACCTGGCCGAGACCGCGGCCCGGCTGGACGCGGAGGCCGACCGCTGCCGCCCCACCGCCGAGTCCTTCGTGAACCCGGCGAAGTCGCTGGCCCTGGGGCTGGCCGGCTCGATCCCGATCGTCTGGGGTTCGTCCCCGCTGGCCACCGTGGCCGCCCGGCGGTTCGGTGACACGCTCTCCGCCAACGCCCGCTACCCGGTGGTCGCCGGGGCGCTGGGCGAGGCGGGCCGGGGCCGGGTCGGTCTGCTCGACGGCGTCTTCGGCGGGCTCGCCGAGGGGGAGCGGGACATCTTCGCCGACCCGGACGAGACCGAGAGCAGCGCCACCCGGCTGCGGCTGGTGCTGCTGCGCGACGGCGGGTTGAACGCCGAGGACGACACCGACGAGCCGCTCGCGGTGGAGGAGCGCCGGGCCGACGCGGTGCAGACCCTCGCCGAGCGGCGCGGGGTGCGTTGCGACGTGGTGACCGCCGAGGGCGGTTCCGCGCTGGAGCGGCTGGCCTCGCTGATGGCGGTGCCGGATTTCGCCTCGGTCTACCTGGCCCTGGCACACGGGCTGGACCCGATGGCCGTCCCGGCCATCACGGAAATGAAGGAGCTGGCAAACCAGTGAGCACGTGCGGCACCGGGCGGAGAGCATGAGCGCCAACGGTGGGACGAAGGCGATCATCGCCGCCCTGGCGGCGAATGTCGGCATCGCCGTCACCAAGTTCATCGCGTTCCTGCTGACCGGCTCCTCGTCGATGCTGGCCGAGTCGATCCACTCGGTCGCCGACTCCGGCAACCAGGGTCTGCTGCTGCTGGGCGGTCGGCGGGCCAAGCGGGTGGCCACCCCGGAGCACCCGTTCGGCTACGGGCGGGAGCGCTACATCTACGCGTTCATCGTGGCGATCGTGCTGTTCAGCCTCGGTGGCCTCTTCGCGCTCTACGAGGCGTACCACAAGGCGGCCGATCCGCACCCGATCGAGAGCTGGCAGTGGGTGCCGGTGGCGGTGCTGGTGGCGGCGATCCTGATGGAGAGCTTCTCGTTCCGTACCGCGATCAAGGAGTCCAACCTGATCCGCGGCAACCAGACCTGGGTGCGGTTCATCCGCCGCGCCAAGGCGCCCGAGTTGCCGGTGGTGCTGCTGGAGGACTTCGGCGCGCTGATCGGTCTGGTCTTCGCGCTGTTCGGTGTGGGCATGACCCTGATCACCGGCAACGGCATGTGGGACGCCGCCGGCACCGCGATGATCGGCGTGCTGCTGGTGCTCATCGCCCTCACCCTGGCGATCGAGACCAAGAGCCTGCTGCTCGGTGAGGGCGCCGACCCGAACGACCTGGCGGCGATCGAGAAGGCCGTCGGCGCCGGCCCCGAGGTCGAGCGGATCATCCACATGAAGACGCTCTACCTGGGTCCGGAGGAGCTGATGGTGGCCGCGAAGATCGCGGTGCCGGCCTGCGAGTCCGCCGAGGAACTGGCCCGGGGCATCAACACCGTGGAGGCGCGGATCCGCGCCGCGGTGCCGATCGCCCGGGTGATCTATCTGGAGCCGGACATCTACTCCGCGGCGGCCGAGCGGGCGGGCACCGGGCAGGCGGCGCACACCGCGGCGGCGCAGGCCGAGGTTGCCGTGGACGAGGTGTCCGGCCGGCCCGGGAGCTGACCGTGGAGCTGTTGCGGGGACGGATCCGGGACTACGCGTGGGGCTCGCGCACGGCCCTCGCCGGGTTGCAGGGGCGGCCGGTGCCGAGTGCCGGCCCGGAGGCCGAGCTGTGGCTGGGCGCCCACCCGGGTGCCCCGGCCACCGTCGACCGGGCGGGCGGCGCGGTGAGCCTCACCGACCTGCTGGTCGCCGAACCGGAGCACTGGCTGGGCGAGCGGCTGGTCGGCCGGTTCGGCACCCGGCTGCCGTTCCTGTTGAAGGTGCTGGCCGCGGACGCTCCGCTGAGCCTGCAGGCGCACCCGGACGCCGAGCAGGCCCGGGCGGGATACGCGGCGGACGTCGACCGGCTCAACTACGTGGACCCGTTCCACAAGCCGGAGCTGCTGGTCGCGCTGAGTGAGTTCGACGCGCTCTGCGGGTTCCGCGATCCGGAGGTGTCGGCGGCGGCGATCGAGGCGTTCGGCGTACCGGCGTTGGCGCCGGTGGTGGGGGCGTTGCGGACCGGTCCGGCGGGGCTGCGGGAGGCCGTCCGCCTGCTGTTGAGCTGGCCGGAGTCGGAGCGGGCCGGGCTGGTGGCGGAGGTGCTGGCGGCACGCGCCGACGGCCCGGACGCGGAGCTGGCCCGGGCCCTGGCGGCGGGCTATCCGGCCGACCCCGGGGTGGTCGTGGCGTTGCTGCTGCACCATGTCCGGCTGGCGCCCGGCGAGGCGATCTGGATGCCGGCCGGCAACCTGCACGCCTACCTGCGCGGCACCGGCGTGGAGATCATGGCGGCCAGCGACAACGTGCTGCGCGGCGGGCTCACCCCGAAGCGGGTCGACGTGGACGAGTTGCTGCGGGTGCTCCGCTTCGAGGTGCTCGGCGAGCCGGTGGTCCGCGCCGTGCCGGTGGCTGCCGGGGTGGTGACCTGGCCGGTCCCGGTGGACGACTTCGCGTTGCACCGGGTGGCGCTCTCGGCCGGTGACCCGGAGGTGCGGCTGGCGCTGCCCGGCCCGCGGGTGGTGCTCTGCGCCGCGGGCACCGTGACGGTGGACGACGGGGTGGGCCGGGTCGGCCTGGGGCCGGGGCAGGCGGCGGTGGGCACCGCGGCGGGTGGTCCGCTGCTGGTCGGCGGCGTGGGCGAGGCGTACGTCGCCACTTGCGGCGCCTGCTGAGGATCCAGCCCGGCCCGGCCGCCGCGACGAATCCGACTTTTCCGAAATAGCTTGACTGCCTGGTCGCTCGGTGTGACTCTATGGGTACGCAGCGTTGTCGCGACGAAGGTCCGGTGACGCGCGGGGGATCCAAACCGGGGGGATGCACGGGGCGGCCGGGCCGTGGGCGGAAAGTCCGTTCATGACCGACCGCCCCGTGCGCTGTCCGCCGGCCGGGTCGGCGCGCCTCGGCCAACCGGGCACGGGAGACGAACCGGACCCGCGTAAGGTGGAAGGCTGCGCAGCACTTCGTTCGACAGGAGCTTCCATGACCAGCACCCTCCCGGCGGCCCCCAGTGGCGCGTCGTCCGGCGCCCGGCCGAGCACCCTCGCCGAGGGCGACTACAAGGTGGCGGATCTGTCGCTCGCCGCGTTCGGGCGCAAGGAGATCCAGCTCGCCGAGCACGAGATGCCCGGGCTGATGGCGATCCGGCGCGAGTTTGCCGAGGCCCAGCCCCTGGCCGGCGCCCGGATCACCGGTTCCCTGCACATGACCATCCAGACCGCCGTCCTGATCGAGACCCTGGTCGCGCTCGGCGCGCAGGTCCGCTGGGCGTCCTGCAACATCTTCTCCACCCAGGACCACGCCGCCGCCGCGATCGTGGTCGGCCCGGACGGCACTCCGGAGGCCCCGGCCGGCGTCCCGGTCTACGCCTGGAAGGGCGAGACGCTGGAGGAGTACTGGTGGTGCACCGAGCAGGTGCTGACCTGGCCGGACGGGCAGGGCCCCAACATGATCCTCGACGACGGCGGTGACGCCACCCTGCTCGTGCACAAGGGCGCCGAGTTCGAGAAGGCCGGCGTGGTGCCCCCGGTCGAGTCCGCCGACTCCGAGGAGTACGCGGTCATCCTCCAGCTGCTGCACCGCTCGCTCGCCGAGGACGGCCAGCGCTGGACCCGGATCGCCGCCGGCATCAAGGGCGTCACCGAGGAGACCACCACCGGCGTGCACCGGCTCTACGAGATGCACCGCGCCGGCACCCTGCTCTTCCCGGCCATCAACGTCAACGACTCGGTGACCAAGAGCAAGTTCGACAACAAGTACGGCTGCCGCCACTCGCTCATCGACGGCATCAACCGGGCCACCGACGTGCTGATCGGCGGCAAGATGGCCGTCGTCATGGGCTACGGCGACGTGGGCAAGGGCTGCGCCGAGTCGCTGCGCGGCCAGGGCGCCCGGGTCGTGGTGACCGAGGTCGACCCGATCTGCGCGCTCCAGGCGGCGATGGACGGCTACCAGGTGGCCACCCTGGACGACGTGGTCGAGCAGGCCGACATCTTCATCACGGCGACCGGCTGCTTCAGCGTGATCACCCACGAGCACATGGCCCGGATGAAGCACCAGGCCATCGTGGGCAACATCGGTCACTTCGACAACGAGATCGACATGGCCGGCCTGGCCAAGCGGTCGGACGTGACCCGGGAGAACATCAAGCCGCAGGTCGACGTGTGGCGCTTCGACGACGGCCACGCCATCATCGTGCTCTCCGAGGGCCGCCTGCTGAACCTGGGCAACGCCACCGGGCACCCGAGCTTCGTGATGTCGAACTCGTTCGCCAACCAGACCATCGCCCAGATCGAGCTGTTCACCAAGACCGACGACTACCCGGTCGGCGTGTACGTGCTCCCGAAGCACCTGGACGAGAAGGTCGCCCGGCTGCACCTGGACGCGCTCGGTGCCAGGCTGACCACCCTCACCAAGGAGCAGGCCGCCTACCTGGGCGTGTCCCAGGAGGGCCCGTTCAAGCCGGAGCACTACCGCTACTGATCGACGCCGCGGTGTGAAAGGGGCCCCTGCCGGCAGGGGCCCCTTTCCGCGCTCTCAGGCGCGCCAGCGGCCCCGGACCAGGCGGCGGACCAGGGGCGGCGCGATCCAGGACCAGACGCAGTAGAGCACCCAGAGCACCGACACCACGAGCGCGGCGACCTGGAGGCCGGCCAGGTTGAGCACGACGATGGCCGCCGCCGCGGCGAACCAGAGCCGGAAGCCGAACCGGTAGAGCGGGCGCAGCGGGAGCAGCAGCGGGTGCGCGTACACCCGGGTCTCCCAGGCGGCCTCGGCGTAGTCGGCGTCGGCCGGGTCGTGCGCCACCGCCCGGCCGAACGAGCGGTGCGCCTCGCCGACCCGTCCCGCCGTCACCGCCACGCTGCCGTGCAGGGCCAGCGCCGCCGGATGGTCCGGGTGCCGGCCGAGGAAGTCGCGGGCCGCCCGCTGGGCGCTCCGGTCGTCGCCGCGGGCGTAGGCGAGCTGGATCCGGCTGGCGTAGACGGCCGGCTCCTCCGGCGCGAGCGCGGCGGCCCGGTCGACCAGCCGGCCCGCCTTGTCGGTCTGCCCGACCGAGGTGCACAGGTCCGCGTACTGGCAGAGCAGCCAGGGGTCTTCCGGTTCGAGGGCCAGCGCGTCCAGCAGCGCCCGCTCCGCGGGGGCGAGCGCGCCCTGCTCGCGCAGCGCCCGGCCCAGCCGGCCGAGCAGTTCGGCGTCCGGGCCCACCTCGGCGAGCCCGCGCCGGGCGGTCTCGGCGACCTCGTCCCAGCGGTCCAGCTCGCTGAGCGCGACCGTGCGGCACCGGTACGCCAGCCGGCCGGTGGCCGCCGACCCGCCCACCTTGCCCAGCTCGGTCAGTGCCTGCTCGGGCCGGTTGGCCTCCAGTAGCGCGACCACCCGCGCCAGCTGCTGCTCGGGGGCGGTCACCGCAGGCCGCCGGCCAGCACGATGATCAGCCCTTCGACGAGGCCGAGCCCGAGCGTCGCGGCGATGCCGGCCTTCACCAGCGAGGTCGGCTCGCCGCCGCGCATCTCGTAGCTGCGGAACCGGCCCTTCTGCAGCAGGTTGGCGACCGTCCAGGCCAGTGCGCCGCAGAGCGCGCCGACCACCCGGCCCGGCCCGGACACCCGGCCGTCGAGCAGCATGGTGGTGACCAGTACCCGGGCGGCCAGGGCGACCAGCCCGGCGCCGGCGATGGCCAGGGTGTCCCGGGCCGGCAGCCGGAGCCGGCCGGCGTTGATCAGGGCCAGGGTGGTACCGGCGAGCGCCCCACCGAGGATGGCCGGATAGATCAGTGAGCCCGGCCGCCACGGTGGGCGCCGCGGCCCGGCGTACGCGGTGGGGGTGATCGTGGGGGTGAAGAGGTCGTCGGCCACGGTCGTCCTGTCTGGCGAGGGGTCTGCCGGATCCTGCCACAGCCGGGAGAAGAACAGTGGCCCCCCGCCAGGTGAAGGTTGTCATGAACGACTTGACGCACCGTCGGAACAGGAGGAAGGTATGGCTGCCCTAAGTTAACTGAGGCGTGCCTAACCGACTACGGAGTACCGATGTTCGCCACGTACCTGATCGGCCTTCGGGAGGGCCTGGAGGCCACCCTGGTGGTCAGCATCCTGGTCGCCTTCCTGGTGAAGTCGGACCGGCGCGGCCGGCTGCCGCAGGTCTGGCTCGGCATCGGCGCGGCCGTGGCACTCTCGGTGCTCTTCGGCTGGCTCATCGAGTACACCTCGACCACCCTGCTGGACACCTCCGACGAACGGGAACTCTTCGACGCCGTCACCTCGGTGGCCGCCGTCGTCTTCGTCACCTGGATGATCTTCTGGATGCGCAAGGCCGCCCGGAGTATCGCCGGTGAGCTGCGCGGCAAGCTCTCCGACGCGCTCGCGGTCGGCGCGTTCGCGGTCGCCGGCATGGCCTTCCTCGCGGTCGTCCGGGAAGGCCTGGAGACCGCCCTGATCTTCTACTCCGCGGCGCAGAGCGCCGCCGGCGGCGCCAGCCGGGGGCCGCTGCTCGCCCTGATCGGCGGGATCCTCACCGCCGTGGTGATCGGCTTCCTGCTCTACCGCAGCGCGCTCAAGCTCAACCTGAGCAAGTTCTTCACCTGGACCGGCGCGCTGCTGATCCTCGTCGCCGCCGGCATCTTCAAGTACGGCGTGCACGACTTCCAGGAGGCCGGCGTGCTGCCCGGCCTGAACAACCACGCCTTCGACATCTCCTCGGTGCTCGACCCGAGCACCTGGTACGCGGCCCTGCTCAGCGGCATGTTCAACATCACCGCCACGCCGTCCGTGCTCGAGGCGATCGCCTGGGTGGCGTACGCGGTCCCGGTGCTGCTGCTCTTCCTGCGCAAGCCGGCCGCACCCGCCCGGCCCGCCGCCCCGCCCGCCGCCCCGCCGGCCGGCACCGACACCCCGGTCACCGCGCCGCAGCGCGCCTGATGCCCGCCTTCCGAGGAGACACCGCACCGATGCGTACCACTCGATTCGTCGTGCCCGCCGCCGCCGGGTTGCTCGCCCTGACCGGCCTGGCCGGCTGCGGAGGCGGCGGGGACCAGCAGGACGCCAAGGCCGGCGGCCCGATCGAGGTCAAGGCCACCGACAGCGCCTGCGAGGTCGCCGCCACCGAGATCGGGGCCGGCCAGGTCACCTTCAAGGTGACTAACTCGGGATCCAAGGTCAACGAGTTCTACGTCTACGCCGCCGGTGACCGGGTGATGGGCGAGGTGGAGAACATCGCCCCCGGCCTGAGCCGCGAACTGCGCGTCGAACTGCCCGCCGGGACGTACGAGACGGCCTGCAAGCCGGGCATGAGCGGGCGCGGCATCCGGGGCGCGCTCAAGGTCAGCGGCACCGCCGCCACCGTGGCGCCCGACGCCGCCCTCAGCGAGGCCACCGCCAGCTACCAGCGGTACGTGCGGAGCCAGACCGCGGCGCTGCTCACCAGGACCGAGGAGTTCGTGGCCGCCGTCAAGGCCAACGACGTGGCCAAGGCCAAGGAGCTCTACCCGGTGACCCGCACCTACTGGGAGCGGATCGAGCCGGTCGCGGAGAGCTTCGGCGACCTCGACCCGAAGATCGACGGTCGGGAGGAGGTCGTCGAGGAGGGCATGGAGTTCACCGGCTTCCACCGGATCGAGAAGGACCTCTGGACCACCGGCGACGTCAGCAAGGACGGCGCGCTCGCCGACCAGCTGCTCACCGACGTCAAGGCGATCGTGGCGAAGGCCAACGCCGAGAAACTCACCCCCCTCCAGCTCGCCAACGGCGCCAAGGCGCTCCTCGACGAGGTCGCCAGCGGCAAGATCACCGGCGAGGAGGAGCGCTACTCGCACACCGACCTCTGGGACTTCAACGCCAACCTGGAAGGTTCCAAGGCGGCCATCGCGGCCCTCCGGCCCGCCCTCGAGCAGCGCTCGCCCGACCTGGTCAAGCAGCTCGACACCGAATTCGGCAACGTCGAGGCCGCGCTCGGCAAGCACCGCGTCGGCGACGGCTGGAAGCTGCACAACCAGCTCAGCAAGGCCGAGCTGAAGGAGCTGTCGGACAGCATCAACGCGCTGGCCGAGCCGATCAGCAAGGTTGCCGCCGTCGTCGCTCGATGACGACCCGACCGGGAGGTGACGCGATGAGTGAGCCCAGCGAGCCGGCCGGCGCGGTGCGCGCGCCGAGCGCCGGGGAGACCGCACGCGGGGTGTCCCGGCGCCGGGCCATCACCCTGGCCGGGGCCGGTGTCGCCGGCGTGGCCGGGGTGGCCGCCGGCGCGGGCGCCCTCTTCGGCGGGGGACACCAGGCGTCGGCCACCGCGACCGCCGCCGGAGCCGTCCCGTTCTTCGGCGCGCACCAGGCCGGCATCACCACCCCGGCCCAGGACCGGCTGCACTTCGTCGCGTTCGACGTGATCACCAAGGACCGGGCGAAGCTGGTCGCGCTGCTCCAGGAGTGGACCGCCGCCGCGGCCCGGATGACCGCCGGCCAGGACGCCGGGCTGATCGGCGCGGTCGACGGCATGCCGGAGGCCCCGCCGGACGACACCGGCGAGGCGCTGGGGCTGCCCCCGTCCCAGCTCACCCTCACCGTCGGCTTCGGCCCGACGCTGTTCCGCGACGCCCAGGGCCGGGACCGGTTCGGCATCGCCGGCAGGCGCCCGGCCGCCCTGGCCGACCTGCCGCGCTTCGCCGGCGACGCGCTCAAGCCGGAGCTCTCCGGCGGGGACATCTGCGTCCAGGCCTGCGCCAACGACCCCCAGGTGGCGGTGCACGCCATCCGCAACCTGGCCCGGATCGGCATGGGCGTGGTC
The DNA here is from genome assembly GCF_000982955.1 of Micromonospora sp. HK10. Lineage (GTDB taxonomy): Bacteria > Actinomycetota > Actinomycetes > Mycobacteriales > Micromonosporaceae > Micromonospora. The sequence goes on from NZ_KQ058690.1 coordinate 34,433, forward strand.
AGCGTCCGCTGGTCGCAGCTGGGCTTCGGGCGTACCTCGTCGACCACGCGGGGGCAGGCCACGCCGCGCAACCTGTTCGGCTTCAAGGACGGCACCGCCAACCTCAAGGCCGAGGACGCCGACCTGCTCCGCGAGCAGCTCTGGGCCCAGCCCGGCGACGGCCAGGACTGGATGACCGGCGGGTCCTACCTGGTCACCCGCAAGATCCGGATGCTGGTCGAGACCTGGGACCGCAGCCCCCTGGCGGAGCAGGAAATGATCGTCGGGCGGGCCAAGGGCAGCGGCGCGCCGCTGGGCAGGCGGGCCGAGTTCGACGAGCCGGACTTCGCCGCCAAGGGCGACGACGGCGCGCCGGTGATCGCCGAGACCGCGCACGTCCGGCTCGCCCACCCGGACCAGAACGACGGCGCCCGGCTGCTGCGCCGCGGCTACAACTTCGTGGACGGCTCGGACGGGCTGGGCCGGCTCGACGCGGGACTCTTCTTCATCGCCTACCAGCGCGACCCCCGCCGGCAGTTCGTGCCGATCCAGACCCGGCTGGCCCGCAACGACGCCATGAACGAGTACCTGCGGCACGTCTCCAGCGGCCTCTTCGCCTGCCCGCCGGGCGTGCGCGACGCCGCCGACTGGTGGGGCCGGGCGCTCTTCTCCTGACCCGGGCGAGCAGCGGGTTCCCTGACCCCTGCGGCGGCAGGCGCCGAGCCGGCCGAGGGGTCAGCCGCCGAGGGCGCACGCGGGCTGTCGCCGGCGGGTCAGCGCTCCGTGCGGACCGGGGCGGGCTGTCCGCGTACCGGCTCGGGCTGGCCGGGGACGGCGGCCGCCGGCGCGGCGGGCCGCAACCCGGTAGGCGGCCGGGCCGGGACGGCGGTAGCCGGCGCGGCGGGGCGCAACCGGGTCGG
>NZ_KQ058691.1:0-6700 GCF_000982955.1 Micromonospora sp. HK10
GAAGAGCAGCACCAGCAGGGCGACCTCGGCGGCCGGCAGGCGCCACTTCAGCACCACCACCCCGATCACCGCGGTCACCCCGAGCCCGGCCGCCACGCTGGCCTGGACCAGGAACAGCGGCAGGTCCCGGCGGGCCAGAAAGGCCAGCACGAAGCCGGTGATCTGGCAGAGCAGCCCGACCAGGTAGGTGCGGTGACCGGCCAGCCGCAGCAGCAACCCCGGATCGAAGGTGTGGTGCACGGTGGTCCGCGCGGCGGCGATCGACTGGAGGAGGTTGGCGAAGCCGTACGCGATGATCATCGCCGCCAGGAAGCACCAACCGGAGGAAACCACCTGGCGAGGATAAGGGCTGCCGCCGGGTCAGCGCTCGGCCGGCCGGCCGAGCCGGGCCAAGATGTCGTCGTGCAGCAGGCCGTTGGTGGCGACCGCGCTGATCTCGTCCGGGTTGACCCCGCCGGGGGCCGGACGGCCGTCCAGGCTGGTGAAGGTGCCGCCCGCCTCGGTCACGATGGGCACCAGCGCGGCGATGTCCCAGAGCGACAGCTCCGGCTCCACCATCACCTCCAGCGCCCCCTCGGCGAGCAGCATGTAACCGTAGAAGTCGCCGTACGCGCGGCTGCGCCAGACGTCCCGCATGAGCTGGAGGACCGCGTCCAGCCGGCCCGACTCCTCCCAGCCGGTCAACGACGAGTAGCAGAAGCTGGCGCTGGCCAGTTCCTTGACGCCGGAGACCCGGATCGGCGTGCCGGCGGCCAGCCCCGGTCCCGCGTACGCCCCCGCGCCGCGCGCGCCCCACCAGCGCCGGCCCAGCGCCGGGGCGGAGACCAGGCCGAGGACCGGACGGTCCCCCTCCAGCAGCGCGATCAGGGTGCCCCAGACCGGCACACCCCGGACGAAGTTCTTGGTGCCGTCGATCGGGTCGATCACCCAGCGCCGCCCGTCGGAGCCGGCCGCCGGCTGCTCGCCGTACTCCTCGCCGAGCAGACCGTCGCCGGGCCGGTGCTCGGCCAGCAGGGTACGGACCGCCCGCTCGACGGCGGTGTCCGCGTCCGACACCGGAGTGAGGTCCGGCTTCGACTCGACCCGCAGGTCCAGGGCACGGAACCGGGCCATGGAGATGGCGTCGGCGGCGTCCGCGAGCGTGTGGGCGAGGGCGAGGTCCTCGGCGTACCCGGTCATGGCGCAACGGTAGCGAGGCCGGCGCCCGCCCCCGGCCGCCGGGTCGCCGACGTCCGCCGGGGTCGGTGGATCAGGAGCCGGCGAGGGGGTCGCCCGGGTTGCGCTCGGCCTCGCGCGGATCGCCCTCCCCGCTGCGGGAAGCCAGCAGCCGGCGGTACGACGCCAGCCGGCGCGGGTCCGCCCGGCCCGCCGCCACCCAGGCGTCCAGCGCGCAGTCCGCCTCGTCCGTGGTGTGCGGGCAGTTCGCCGGGCACTCCACCGTCCCTTCCACCAGGTCGGGGAAGCCGTGCAGCAGGCTCTCGGCGGAGACGTGGGCCAGCCCGAAGCTGCGTACCCCGGGGGTGTCGATGATCCAGCCCGGGTCGTCGGTGCGGCCGTCGACGGCGGGCAGCCGCAACGCCACCGCGCTGGTCGAGGTGTGCCGGCCCCGGCCGATCGCGCTGACCACGCCGACCGCCCGGTCCGCCGCCGGCACCAGCCGGTTGACCAGCGTCGACTTGCCCACCCCGGAGTGGCCCACCAGCACCGAGACCCGCCCGGCGAGCAGCGCGCGCAGCGCGGCCAGGTCGGCGTCCGGCTGGATCAGCACGTACGGCAGCTCCAGCTCGGTGTAGTAGCCGAGGACCGTCTCCGGACCGGCCAGGTCGGCCTTGGTGAGGCAGAGCAGCGGCTCGATATCGGCGTCGTACGCGGCCACCAGGCAGCGGTCGATGAACCCGGTACGCGGCGGCGGGTCGGCCAGCGCACTGACGATCACCAGCTGGTCGGCGTTGGCCACGACCACCCGTTCCAACCGCCCCTCGGCGGTGGTGGCGTCGTCCTCGGCGGTGCGCCGCAGCACCGACGTGCGCTCGGCGATCCGGACGATCCGGGCCAGCGCCCCGGCCGCGCCCGAGGTGTCGCCGACCAGCCCGACCCGGTCACCCACCACCACCGACTTGCGGCCCAGCTCGCGGGCGCGCATCGCGGTGACCGCCGGCACGTCCGGACCGTCGCCGGGGCGTACGCAGGTGTAGCGGCCCCGGTCCACGGCGATCACGAAGCCGTCGACCGCGTCCTCGTGCCGGGGTCGGGTCCGGGTACGCGGGCGCGAGGACTTCCCGGGCCGGACCCGCACGTCGTCCTCGTCGTACTCCCGCCGCCTGGTCGCCAGGACGTCCCCCCGTCGCGTCAGTTCTTGCCGGTCACCATCCCCGACCATAGTGCCGGGAACTCCGGCATGGTCTTCGAGGTGCACGCCACGTCGTCGACCTCGATCCCGGGCACGGCCAGCCCGGCCACCGCCGCCGCGTGCGCCATCCGATGGTCGGCGTACGTCCGGAATGTGCCGCCCCGCAGCGGGCGGGGCCGGATCTCCAGACCGTCGCGGACCTCGGTGATGTCGGCGCCCAGCCCGGTGAACTCGGTGGCCAGCGCGGCGATCCGGTCGGTCTCGTGCCCCCGGATGTGCCCGACGCCGGTCAGCCGGGACGGCGAATCGGCGAGCATCGCCAGGGCGGTCAGCGCCGGGGTCAGCTCGCTGACGTCGGAGAGGTCGGCGTCGAGACCGTGCACCACCCCGGTGCCCCGGACGGTCAGCCCGGCCGTGCCCAGCGTCACCTCCCCACCCATCCGGGTCAGCAGGGTGCGGAGCTGCTCGACCGGCTGCATGCTGCTGTGCGGCCAGCCCTGCAGGGTCACCTCGCCGCCGGTGACCAGCGCGGCGGCGAAGAACGGCACCGCGCCGGAGAGGTCCGGCTCGATCTCCCAGCCGCGCCCGGTCAGCGGGCCGGGCTCGACGGCCCAGACGTCGGGGGTGGTGTCGTCCACGGCGGCCCCGGCGGCCCGCAGCATCTGCACGGTCATCCGCAGGTGCGGTGCCGAGGGCACCGGCGGCCCCTCGTGCCGGACCACCACGCCCCGGTCGAACCGCGGCGCGGCCAGCAGCAGGCCGGAGACGAGCTGGCTGGAGGCGGAGGCGTCGATGACCACCTCGCCGCCCGCGACCCGGCCGGCGCCGAGGACGGCCAGCGGCAGGCTGCCGGTCTCCGGCGTGTCGATGCGTACCCCGAGGGAGCGCAGCGCGCCGATCAGCGGGCCGAGCGGGCGGACCCGGGTGTACGGGTCGCCGTCGAAGGTGACCCGACCCTCCGCCAGGGCGGCCACCGGGGGCAGGAAGCGCATCACCGTGCCGGCCAGGCCGACGTCGACGTGGGCCGGGCCGACCAACCGGTGCGGCCGGACCAGCCAGCGTTCGTCGTCGGAAACCGACACGTGCGCGCCCATCTCGCGCAGGCCGCCGGCCATCAGCTCGGTGTCCCGGGCGCGCAGCGGCTGGGCGAGCGTGCTCGGCCCACTGCCCAGCGCGCTGAGCACCAGGGCCCGCGCGGTCATCGACTTGGAGCCGGGCAGGCGCAGCGTGACGCCGACCGGATCGGTGGCGGTCGGCGGCGTCCACGGCTGCGGCGGGCGCGTAGCGGTCAGATTCCCCACGCTCACATTCTGCCAACTCCCGAAGCCGATGGAACCGCCCGTCGTCGCAGCTCCCGGCTGGCGGGACAGCCGGGACGCCGGTGGCGCGTTAGCGTGTGCGCCATGTGCGGGAGGTACGCGACGACCCGGAGCGCGGGCGACCTGAGCGCGCTGTTCGAGTCGTACGACGAGACCGGCGGCGGGGTCGGCCCGGACTGGAACGTCGCCCCCACCGACCCGGTGCCGCTGGTACGCCTCGCGCCGGAGGGGCACCGGCTGCTGTCGGTGGGCCGGTGGGGCCTGCTGCCGCACTGGGCCCGCACCGCCTCGGGGGCGGCCCGCATGATCAATGCGCGGGTGGAGACGGTCGCCACCAGCCGCGCGTACGCCTCGTCCTTCGCCCGCCGCCGCTGCCTGGTCCCGGCCGACGGCTGGTACGAGTGGGTCCGCGAGCCGGGTGGCCGGCGGCAGCCGTACTTCATGACCCCCCGCGACGGCTCGGTGCTCAGCTTCGCGGGCATCTGGTCGGTCTGGGCGGCGGGTGACGCGGCGCTGCTCACCTTCAGCGTGCTCACCACCGCCGCCGTGGGCGAGCTGGCCGAGGTGCACGACCGGATGCCGCTGCTGCTGCCCCGCGAGCGCTGGGCGGACTGGCTCGGGCCGGCCGAGGATCCCGCCGCGCTGCTCGCCCCGCCGCCGGCGGAGTGGCTGGCCGGGCTGGAGATCCGCCCGGTCGCACCGGCGGTCGGCGACGTCCGGAACGACGGCCCGGAGCTCACTGCCCGGGTTCCCCTGGCGCGCGAGGAGGCGGCCGCGGACATGACGCTGTTCTGATCACGCTCAGCACATTTGTCGTGTGCTGATTTGCCGGGGTTGGCCCTGAAAAGTCGCCCGGCCGTTCAGCCATGTTTGGGGATAGAGTCTTGTCTCCGTGTGCTCGAGTGCGATAGAACACAGCGCCGGCGTTGGGCGTCTGTCCGCAGGGGGCGGATGATTCCCATCGATCCTTCATGATCAAGGCCGGTCCCACGGGGGAGGTGGGTGTATTGACACGGGCACGTATGCCCCGCCCGCACGAAGTTGCCGCCGCGCGGCGCGACCCGCGACTGTTGCGGGCGTTGCGCGAACGGCGACAGGACGAGGCGTGGCGGACCAGAGGGACCTGCCAGAGCGTGGATCCGGAAACGTTCTTTCCGGCGCCCAACGAGCCGGCCGACGCGGCCGTGGCGCTCTGCCGCAGTTGTGAAGTCCAGGGATCCTGCCTGGCCTGGGCGCTGGAGGTGGGTGACTGCCACGGCGTCTGGGGTGGCACCACGCCCCGCGAGCGCCGGGCCATGCTCGTCGCCTGGCGTCAGGAGGTGCAGCCGGATCCGCACGCTCTCGACGAGGCCGGCCCGCCGGTCCGCGACCGCCTGCTCACCCTGGTGCCGCTGAGCTGACCGATGCCGCCGCCCGCGCTCCCGGCTCAGGGACCGTGGGCGGCGGCATTTCCGGTGCTGCCGGTTGCGGTCGGCAGGGTCGGGTTCACGGCTGTCGGGGTGCGGTCGGCAGGGCCGGGTTCACGGCTGTCGGGGTGCGGTCGGCAGGGTCGGGTTCACCGGCCGGGGAGCGGGGCGGTCCCGCATTCCCGGCACCGCGGGGTTCGCGGGTCGGCGGGGACGCAGAATGGGCCGGTGCCCCACGGCGACGAGATCGAGACACCGCGCGGCCCGGCCCGTGCCGACACCGACCTGCCCGGCGCGGCGTATTCCACCATGCTCGTGCTCGGTCACGGCGCCGGCGGCGACGTGACCGCCCCGGACCTGGTCGCCGTGCGCGACGCGCTGACCGAGGCCGGGCTGGGCGTGATCCGGGTGACCCAGCCCTACCGGGTCGCCGGCCGCCGGGCACCGGCCCCGGCCGGCCACCTCGACGAAGCCTGGCGAGCCGTACTGGCCGTGCTCCGGGCGCGCCACCCCACGGTGTCCCGGTGGATCGTGGGTGGCCGGTCCAGTGGCGCCCGGGTGGCCTGCCGTACCGCTCGGGAGGTCGGCGCCGCCGGCGTGGTCGCGCTCGCGTTCCCCCTGCACCCGCCGGGGCGTCCGGAGCGGTCCCGCGCCGACGAACTGGCCACCGGTCTGCCCACGCTGGTCGTCAACGGCGACCGCGACCCGTTCGGGGTTCCGGCGCCAGGGCCGGGCATCGAGGTGGTCCGCCGCCCTGGCGAGCGGCACGACCTGCGTGGCGACCCGCCAGGGACCGCCGCGGTGGTGCGCGAATGGCTGCGCGCACAGGGCTGGACACCGGCCTGACGTGCCCGGCGGTAACGACACCGGCCATCCGGCTCGGCGGTTTCCGGGTGCTCCGGGCGCCGGTGTTCGCCGCCCGAGACAGCCGGAAGCCAGGCGACTGGAACGCTATGGCGGTCAAAACGGGCCGGTGACCTCCATGGCGTTCCACCGAGGCGCGGCCGGACCGGGGCCGGAGCGGGAAACCGGCTCGGGCCGGGCCGGGCGGCGCTGCGGGTTACGGGACGGGCACGGCGCGCGTGGTTGGCGTGACCGTGGGTGGCGGTGGTCGTTGCATCGGATGGTGCCGGTCGCCCGGTTCGGGCTTCCGGGGCCACCTCCCAGGCCCTTCCTGGTCCCAGCGCCGGTCGCGGCCGGGGCCGGGACCAGGAACGGCGGGGGCGGTGGCGGAATGCGCCGGCCCACGACCCGCGTTACTACCTCCGGATGGCATTTCCAGGCGAGGGGGGTGACCGGTGCCGACCGAGACACGGAGCCGGGAGCGGGACGAACAGGACGCGCGGCAGCTCAGGGAGTTGCTCGACGCGCCGGAGTGGCCCGCGGCGGCGTCGGCCGTGAGCACCAGCACACAGTCCGGAAGTGAATCTGCCGTCAGGCGGGTACGCGTATTCTCGGCGGGACAGCATCCGACGCGAGGGGATGTGCGGTTGACCACCGAGAAGACGGACGAGCGCAGGGCCCGTTTCGAACGGGACGCGATGCCCTTCGTCGATCAGCTCTACGCTGCCGGGCTACGCATGACGCGTAACCCGGCGGATGCCGAGGACCTGGTCCAGGAGACG
>NZ_KQ058691.1:6733-7085 GCF_000982955.1 Micromonospora sp. HK10
CGGAGACCGAGGCGCTGGACCGGCTGCCGGACAGCGACGTCAAGGAGGCCCTCCAGCAGTTGCCGGAGGAGTTCCGGCTGGCGGTCTACCTGACCGACGTCGAGGGCTTCGCCTACAAGGAGGTCGCCGACATCATGGGCACCCCGATCGGCACCGTGATGTCCCGGCTGCACCGCGGTCGACGTAATCTGCGCAAGCTGCTCGAGCGGTACGCCGCGGAGCGGGGCTTCAGCTCCGCGCCGTCGAAGGGTTCGACCGCCGCCGCCGGCCGGGAGGTGTGACCGTGAGCTGTGGAGAGCCGCACGAGACGGACTGCCGCGAGGTGCTCGCCGAGGTCTACCTCTACCTCGAT
>NZ_KQ058692.1 GCF_000982955.1 Micromonospora sp. HK10
TGCGCAACCGGCTCAACGCCGCCACCGGGCTGCGGCTGCCGGCCACGCTGGTCTTCGACCACCCGACCGCCGAGGCGCTCGCCGGACACCTGCACGAGCTGATCGACCCGGGCACCGGGCCGGCCACCGCGGCGGCCCCGGTGACCGTCGCGGCCGACGAGCCGATCGCCGTGGTGGGCATGGCCTGCCGGTTCCCGGGCGGGGCGGACTCGGCGGACGCGCTGTGGCGGTTGGTGGCCGACGGGGTGGACGCCATGTCCACCTTCCCCACCAACCGCGGCTGGCCGGTCGACGGGCTGTACAGCCCGGACCGGGACCGGATCGGCACCACGTACACCCGGCACGGCGGTTTCGTGCACGACGCCGACCTGTTCGACGCGGACTTCTTCGGGATCAACCCGCGGGAGGCGGCGGCGATGGACCCGCAGCAGCGGCTGCTGCTGGAGACGGCCTGGGAGACCCTGGAACACGCGGGCATCGACCCGGCCGCGCTGCGGGCCACCCCGACCGGCGTGTTCACCGGCGTCGTCGCCCAGCACTACGCCCCCACCACCCAGCACGGCACCTCGGAGGTGGCCGGCTACCTGATGACCGGCAACACCACCAGCGTCGCCTCCGGCCGGGTGGCGTACGCGCTGGGACTGGAGGGCCCGGCGGTCACCGTGGACACCGCCTGCTCGTCGTCGCTGGTCGCCACCCACCTGGCGGTGCAGGCCCTGCGCAGCGGCGAATGCACCCTGGCGCTGGCCGGCGGGGCGACCGTCATGGCCACCCCGGAGATCTTCCTCGAGTTCAGTCGGCAGCGGGGCCTGTCACCGGACGGTCGGTGCAAGTCCTTCGCCGACGCGGCGGACGGCACCGGCTGGGGCGAGGGCGCCGGGCTGATCCTGCTGGAGCGGCTGAGCGACGCCCGGCGCAACGGCCGGCGGATCCTCGCGGTGATCCGCGGGTCGGCGGTCAACCAGGACGGTGCGAGCAACGGGCTGACCGCGCCGAACGGGCCCTCCCAGCAGCGGGTGATCCGCCAGGCGCTCACCGCCGCCGGCCTCGCTCCGGCCGACGTGGACGCCGTGGAGGCGCACGGCACCGGCACCACCCTGGGCGACCCGATCGAGGCGCAGGCCCTGCTGGCCACGTACGGGCAGCAGCGGGCCGGGAACGAACCGCTCTGGCTCGGCTCGATCAAGTCCAACATCGGCCACACCCAGGCCGCCGCCGGGGTCGCCGGCATCATCAAGGTGGTCCAGGCGCTGCGCCACGCGGTGCTGCCCCGCACCCTGCACGTCGATCGGCCCAGCGGGCACGTCGACTGGGACGCCGGCGCGGTGGCCCTGCTCACCGAGACCCGGCCGTGGCCGGCGCAGGGCCGCCCGCGCCGCGCGGCGGTCTCCTCGTTCGGGATCAGCGGCACAAACGCGCACATCATCCTGGAACAGGCCCCCGAACCGGAGGCGCCGCCGGCACCGGCGGCGTCCGCGCCGCTGCCGTGGTTGCTCTCCGCGAAGACCCCCGCCGGGCTGCGGGAACAGGCCGCGCGGCTGCTCGGGTACGTCGCGCAGCGGCCCGAGGTGGACCGGGCGACGGTCGGCGCCGCACTGGCCGGTGGCCGGGCGGTGTTCGCGCACCGGGCCGCCGTGCTGCCCGGCCCGGACCCGTCCGAGGCGCTGCGGGCCCTCGCCGAGGACCGGCCGCACCCCGCGCTGCTCCAGCACACCGCCGCGCACCACGGCCGGGTGGTGTTCGTGTTCCCCGGCCAGGGCGGACAGTGGCTCGGCATGGGCCGCGAACTCGCCCAACACAGCCCAGTCTTCGCCGCCCACCTCGACGCCTGCGCCACCGCACTACGCCCCTACGTCGACTGGGACCTGCACACCGTCCTACACGACGACAACCCCGACTGGCTCACCCGCGTCGACGTCGTCCAGCCCGTCCTGTTCGCCGTCATG
>NZ_KQ058693.1 GCF_000982955.1 Micromonospora sp. HK10
GGTTGCGTCCGCTGGAGTGGTGTACGACTTGCCCGTGATGGGCGTGTTGCGTAGATGAGAGACGGCCATCGCGTCGATCCTTCAAGACGACCAAGTCAGAGAAGGAAGAGAGAACGCGATGGCCGCATCAGAGAGTGTGAACCCTGTTGACCTGCTGCGCGAGCAGATCGAGGGCGCGTCGCCGGACGTGTTGCAGGCGATGATCAAAACGTTCGCGCAGGCGTTGATGTCCGCGGAAGCGGACGCGATCTGCGGTGCCGGTTACGGGCAGCGCAGCGACGAGCGGGTGAACTCGCGTAACGGATACCGGCCTCGGGAGTGGGACACCCGGGCCGGGACGATCGACTTGGCCATCCCCAAGCTGCGCCAGGGCTCGTACTTTCCGGACTGGCTGCTGACCCACCGTCGGCGGGCCGAGCAGGCTCTGGTGTCGGTCGTGGCCACCTCCTATCTGCTGGGGGTGTCGACGCGGCGGGTGGAGAAGCTGGTCGAGCAGCTCGGGATCCGGCAGCTGTCGAAGTCGCAGGTCTCGGAGATGGCCGCCCACCTCGACACCCAGGTCGAGGCGTTTCGCAACCGACCCCTCGACTCAGGCCACTACACGTTCGTGTGGATGGACGCGCTGACGATGAAGGTCCGCGAGCACGGCCGCACCGTCAACGTCCACGCGCTGATCGCTGTCGGCGTCAACGCCGACGGCCAACGCGAAGTCCTCGGCCTCGACGTCGCCTCCGACGAGGACGGCGCCGGCTGGCTGGCGTTCCTGCGGTCGCTGACCGCCCGCGGCCTGACCGGGGTGCGTCTGGTCATCTCCGACGCCCACGCCGGCCTGGTGTCCGCGATCGGCGCGGCCCTGCCCGGCGCTGCGTGGCAGCGCTGCCGGACCCACTACCTGCGCAACCTGCTGACCAAGGTGCCCAAGTCGGCGCAGCCCTGGATCGCCACCCTCGTCCGCACAATCTTCGACCAGCCGGATGCCGACGCCGTCCGAGCCCAGTTCCAGCGGGTCGTGGCCACGATCGAGGCGAAGTTCCCAGCCGCAGCCGAGCACCTCGACGCCGCCAGGGATGACCTCCTCGCGTTCACCGGTTTCCCGCGCGAGATCTGGCGTCAGATCTGGTCGAATAATCCGCAGGAGCGGTTGAACAAGGAGATCCGCCGCCGCACCGACGTCGTCGGGATCTTCCCCAACCGGCCGTCGATCATCCGCCTCGTCGGCGCCGTCCTGGCCGAGCAAACCGACGAGTGGACCGAAGGACGCCGCTACATGGGCCTGGAACTACTCGCCAAAGCCCGCATGGTCACGATCGACACCGACCAACACGTCACCGACCAGACCGACCCCGCCCCGATCGCCGCATAACATCAGACCGGATCCCGCGATGGCCGTCTCTTACACCACTCGCGCGGACGCGACCC
>NZ_KQ058694.1 GCF_000982955.1 Micromonospora sp. HK10
GCCTGCCTGGGCGACCGCGCCGTGGCCGGCCGGCGCCGGGACTTCACCGCCGGTCGGCTCTGCGCCCGCCGCGCGCTGGCCGGGCTCGGGTTGCCGGCCGCGCCGGTCGTGACGGCGCCCGACCGGTCGCCGGTCTGGCCGGTCGGGGTGGTCGGCACCATCACGCACACCACCGGGTACTGCGCCGCGGCCGCCGCCCACGCCACGCAGGTGCGTTCCGTCGGGATGGACGCCGAACGCCGCCAGGACCTCAGCCCGGGGGTACGCCGCCGGGTCTGCCTGCCCGAGGAGGAGGACGCCCTGGCCCGGCTGCCCGCCGGAGCACCCTGGCCGACCGTGCTGTTCAGCGTCAAGGAGACCGTCTACAAGGTCTGGTACCCGGTGGTCGGGACCTGGCTGGACTTCGCCGACGCCCGGGTGACGCTCGACCCGGGGGCCGGCACGTTCACCGCGCAGATCGCGCCCGCCCGGGTCGCCTCGGCACCGGTGACCGATCCGCCGGCGTCGATCGCCGGACGGTTCGTCATCGACGCCGATCTGGTGCGTACCGCCGCCGTTCTGGTACCCCGATGAGGTCCGCGCGGTCGGCTTGCCCCCGGCTTGTACCGTCGTCCCGACTGAATCTTCGAAGGTGCCAAGGAGTACGGTGAGCCACCCTCAGCCTCCGTTCGGGTCGCAGGACCCGAACCAGCAGCCCCAGGAACCGCCCACCCAGCCGTTCCCCACCGCACCGATGCCGCCGGTGCCGAACAACCCGTACGCGCCACCGCCCAGCTCGGGAGCCCCGTACCCGGCCCAGCCGCCGAACGATCCGTTCGCCCCGCTGCCCCCCACCTCCGGCGCGCCGTACCCGCCGCCCCAGCCGGGCGCCTACCCGCCGCCGCCCACCTCCGGGGCGCCGTACCCGCCGCCGGGGCAGTACCCGTCGGCGCCCGGTGAGGGCTACCCGCCGCCCGGGCAGTACCCGTCGGCCCCCAGTGAGGCCTACCCGCCGGCCGGCGGGCCGTACCCGCCCGCTCCGGGCCAGCCGTTCGGTGGGCCGGTGCCGGTGAAGAAGTCCAACAAGGGCCTCTGGATCGGCCTCGGTGTCGGCGCGCTGGTCCTGCTGCTGCTCTGCTGCGGTGGCGGCATCTTCGCCCTCTACAGCGGAGCGAAGAAGACTCAGGACGCGATCGAGAACCTGCCCACCCCGGGGATCACCAGCGGGCCGTTCGACGACACCCCGGCGCCGAGCGCCTCCCAGCCCAGCCCGGACGCCGGCAAGACCGACGGCGAGACCTTCAACATGAAGCCCGGCGACACGCTGATCATCAACGATGACGACGGCACGATCAAGATCACCCTGAGCAACTTCCGTACCAAGACGAGCTCCTGCCAGGAGTTCATGCCCGGGCCGAAGAAGGGCATGTACCTGATCGCCGACGTGACCGCCGAGGTCACCAAGGGCACCGGCTCGATCAACCCGTTCTACTTCCGTTGGAAGGGCGCGGACGGCAGCGACGAGAGCGGCATCTCCGGTGCCTTCTCCGGCTGCGGCAAGCTGCTCAGCGCGGGCAACAACCTGCCGAGCGGCACCAAGCGCACCGGCCAGCTCGTGCTGGACGTGAAGGACAAGAACGGCGTGATCGAGTACCAGCACAAGTTCCGGCCCGCCGGGTCCTGGAAGCCCTGACGCGCGCCGGAGCGGACGGACACCGACCGTCCCGCGTGCCCCGCAGGGGCCGTCCCCACCCGGGGACGGCCCCTGCGCCGTTCGCCGGGCCGCTCAGGACCGGCGGCGGGCCCGCAGGACGGCGTCCCGCAGCACGGTCCCGTGGCCGTCGTGCCGGACCGGCCGGACCCGCACCTCGGCGACGAGCACGTCCCACTCGGTCGCGTCGAGGCCGGCCGCGAGCTGCTCCGCCGTGACGTGCGACCGCGGCGCGTGCGGCGACGACTCCCCCGGCGCGTGCCCGACGATCAGCAGCGTGCCGCCCGGCGCGACGCCCGCCGCCAGCCGGTCGACCAGTTCCTCCGGCGACCCCGCCGGGTGTACGTAATGGGCGCTGACCAGATCGAAGTGCCGTTCCGCCGGAGCCCAGGAGGTGAGGTCGGCGCGCACCCAGTCGACCCGGCCGGTGTGCTCCCGCCGGCTCGCGCGGTCCAGCGCGGTCGGGGAGATGTCCACCGCGGTGACCCGCCAGCCCCGCTCGGCGAGCCAGCGCGCGTCGGCGCCCTCGCCGCAGCCGGCGTCCAGGGCCGTACCGGGCGGCAGGTCGGCCACCTCGGTCACCAGCTGCGGGTTCGGCCCGTGGCCGGACCCGTCCGCGTGCCGATACCGCTCTTCCCAGTACGCCGCGCCGAACTCCTGCGACACCCTCATCCCCTCACAGTCCGTGGCGGCGGTCGCCCGCCACCAGCTCGCTCACCCGCGTCTCGGCCGCGGGTGAGAACGGCTCCCGCCGGGCGGCCACCGCCTGGCGGGTCTCCTCGTTGACCAGGTCCCCGTTGATCTGCGCGGCGGCCAGCGCCCCCGCCGCCGCGGCGCCACCGACCTGGGCGCTCGGGTCGGTGACGTTGCCCGCCACCCACACCCCCGGCACCTCGGTGCGGCCGCCCGCCTCGGCCGGGACGTGCCCGCCCATCCCCGACGGATGCTCCGCCGCACGCAGCCCCAGCGGGGCCAGGAAGTCGGCTCGTACCACCATCCGGGCCGCGACGGCCAGCGCCTCCCGGTGCACCAGGGTGCCGTCGGACAGGCGTACCCCGACCAGGCGGTCCTCGACGACCGCGAGTGACGCCACCTCGCCGGGCACCACCCGGACGCCCCGGGCGGCGAGTTGCTCGGCCTGCTCCGCGTCGAGCGGCGGCGCGGTGTGGGTGAAGTAGGTGACGTCGTCGCTCCACTGCCGGAACAGCAGCGCCTGGTGCACCGACATCGGCCCGGTGGCCAGCACCCCGATGGCCCGGTCCCGGATCTCCCACCCGTGGCAGTACGGGCAGTGCAGCACGTCCCGGCCCCAGCGTTCGCGCAGCCCGGCCACGTCCGGCAGCTCGTCCACCAGCCCGGTGGTCACCAGCAGCCGGCGGGCCCGGGTGCGCCGGCCGTCGGCCAGGGTCACCAGGAACCCGTCGCCGTCCCGGCTTACCTCGGCCACCTGGCCCGAGGCCACCTCGCCGCCGTACCCCCGGACCTCCGCCCGGCCGCGCGCCAGCAGCTCGGCCGGAGGCATTCCCTCGCGGGCCAGCAATCCGTGCACGCCCTGGGCCGGCGCGTTGCGCGGCGCGCCCGCGTCGATCACCACCACCGACCGCCGGGCCCGCGCCAGCATGAGCGCCCCGTTCAGGCCGGCGGCGCCGCCACCGATCACCACCACGTCGTACCCGTCTCTGATCTGCTCGGTCACGGTGACCACCTCCCGGCCCCAACCATCCGACCGGCACCCCGAAACTGGCAAACGTTGTTGCCGAGATGGCAAACTGACGGCATGGACGACGACCTGGACCAGACGCTCGACGCGGTCGGCCCCCGGCTGCGGGCCCTCCGCCAGCAGCGCGAGACCACCCTCGCCGAGCTCTCCGCCGCCACCGGCATCTCGGTGAGCACGCTGTCCCGGCTGGAGTCCGGCGCCCGCCGGCCCACGCTCGAACTGCTGCTCCCGCTGGCCAAGGCGCACGGGGTCACCCTGGACGAACTTGTCGACGCCCCACCCACCGGCGACCCCCGGGTGCACCTGCGGCCGGTCACCCGGCACGGCATGACCCTGCTGCCGCTGACCCGCCGGGCGGGCGGCATCCAGGCGTACAAGATCGTCATTCCGGCGGGCGCGAGGTCCGAGCCCGAGCCGCAGACCCACGAGGGGTACGAGTGGGTCTACGTGCTCAACGGGCGGCTGCGTCTCCTCCTCGGCGACCACGATCTGGTGCTCGTCCCGGGTGAGGCCGCCGAGTTCGACACCCGACTGCCGCACTGGTTCGGCTCCGCGGACGCCGCGGCGGTGGAGTTCCTCAGCCTCTTCGGCCGGCAGGGGGAACGTGCCCACCTGCGGGCCCGGCCCCGGGGGTAGCGGCGGGCCGCGGCGGCCTGGTTTCGGCGCGGGCCAGGCGGGGACGCGGCAGTGAGCCCACGCGGACACCTCCGCGTCCGCAGACCGGCAGGGAGGGACGATGAGCACCGAACGCGCGCGGGACAACCTGGAGGACCTGGCCGGCCCGGCTCGTGCCCGGATGGGCGACATGAACCGGCCCGAGCGGGCCGAGGCGGACCAGGTGATCGAGCTGGACGAGATCCGGGGCGAGCAGCCCGGCGAGCACGTGCAGAAGGACGCCCGGGACGCCCGGGACGACTTCACCAGCTAGCGCCGTCGGGCACGCACCGGACGGCCGCGGGTCCGGGTCCCGGCGACCGCGCCCGCCCTCCGGTCGAGGGCGGGCGCGACCAGGCGGGACGATCAGCAGCAGCTCGACGCCGCGGCGGTAGCGGGCTCCGCCGCGGCGGTAGCGGGCTCCGCCGTGGCGGTAGCGGGCTCCGCCGTGGCGGCCGGGGTGCAGCAGGCGCCCTCGCTGCTCGTCGCCAGCTCCTCGACGCTCTTGCCGAGTTGCGCGGAGTCAGCCTTGACGGTGTAGACCTCCCACGGCTCGTTGCCGGGGCCGCGTACCCAGACCTTGTCCTGCAGGGCGTAGCAGCACTCGGTGTTCTCCTCCTCCAGGGTGATCAGGCCGGATTCGGTGAGGCGCCTGGTGGCGGCGGTGACCTCGTCGGTGCTGAACACCTCGACGCCCAGGTGGTCCAGCACGGTGGGCTGGTCGGCCTCGCCCTCGAGCAGGACCAGCTTCAGCGGCGGGTTCTCGACCGCGAAGTTGGCGTAGCCGGGCCGGCGCTTGGCCGGCTCGACGCCGAAGAGCTTGCGGTAGAAGGCCACGGAGCCTTCGAGGTCGGACACGCGCAGGGCGAGCTGGACGCGAGACATGGCATTCCTCCTGGTGAGTCTCGTGCTGCCTAGACGTTTTTCGAAACAAGACGTACCTTGCTCCCTGTTTTGAAGTCTGTCAAGCTAGAGCAATGTCGAAACAAGAGCTGCCGGTGGTCGACCTGAATGCGGTGGCCTGCTGCTCCCCGATCGCGGCCCGTGCCATGGACGCCGACCAGGCAGCCACGGTCGCGCCGATGTTCAAGGCCCTCGGTGACCCGGTCCGGCTGCGACTGATGTCGATGATCGCCTCGGTCCCGGAAATGTGCGTCTGCGACCTGACCCCGGCGTTCGACCTGTCCGGGCCGACCATCTCGCACCACCTCAAGGTGCTCCGCGAGGCCGGCCTGGTCGACGCCGAGCGGCGCGGCACCTGGGTCTGGTACCGGGTACGGCCGGAGGCGTTCCGCCGGCTCGGCGCCCTGCTGGAGATTCCCACCGCCCCAGCCGCCGACCACGCCGCGTGAGCCTCGCCCCGGCCCGGCGCGCATCGACGGAGGCCGCCGGTACGGTCGTCGTACCGCACCTCGCCGAGGAGAGCCGATGACCAACCCCGCCGCCGCCACCGGCGTCACCATCGCCGCGATGGCCGACCAGCACGCCGAGGCCGTGCTCGACATCTACCGGCTCGGCATTGCCACCGGTCACGCCACCTTCGAGACCGAACCACCCACCTGGGAGCGGTTCACCGCCGCCCGGCTGTCGCCGCACCGCTGGGTGGCCGTCGACGCCACCGGCCGCGTCCTCGGCTGGGTCGCCTGCTCACCGGTGTCCGAGCGGTGCGTCTACGCCGGGGTGGTCGAGCACTCCGTCTACGTCCACCCGGACGCCCGCGGCGGCGGCATCGGCCGGCTCCTGCTCGACGCCCTGATCGCCTCCACCGAGCAGGCCGGCATCTGGACCATCCAATCCGGCATCTTCCCCGAGAACGCCCCCAGCCTCGCCCTGCACGCCGCCTGCGGCTTCCGCGTCGTCGGCACCCGGGAGCGCGTCGGCCGCCACCACGGCACCTGGCGGGACGTCATCCTCATCGAACGCCGCAGCCTCATCGTCACCTGACCGGAACCGCACACGATGACCGACCAGCCAGGCGTCCCGGTCGTCCGCACCCACGACGCCGGCCGTTCCCGGATGGCCGCCGGCAGAGCCGTCGCTGCCGGCTTCTCCCCGGCCGGCGCTGGCCGCCGGCGTCCTTTTCGGAGAGACTGAGGCCTCGCTGTCGAACGGGGGCGCCATGACCGATCCAGCCGCTCCGCACCCCCTCGGCGCGCCCACCGTCCACGCCCTGCGCCGCGCTGTCGGCACGCCGGCCCGCCGGGTCCTCCTCGCGGTCACCCTGCTGCTCGGGGCACTGGCCGCCGTGGCGCTCGCCCTGGCCGGGCCGCCCGACGATCGCACGTTCGCGTCCCTGTCCGATGCGGCGCAGAGCCTGATGTCCGTCGTCGTGCCGGCCTTCGGCATCCTGCTCGTCCACGACCTGGAACGGCAGCCCGGGGCCGCCCGCCGCACGCCCACCCTGCTGGCCGCGGCCCTGCTCGCCGCCGCCGTTGCGCTGTTCGGCATCCTGGTGTGCGGCGCGGCCCTCGCCCTGGCCACGTCGAGTGCCGAGGATCCGTGGCGGCACCTCGGCACCGTCGCGCTGGGCAGCGTCCTGGTCCAGGTGGTGGCCCAGTTCGTCGGCACCGGGCTCGGCCTGCTGATCCGGCGGCCTGCCGTCGCGTTCGTCGCCAGCATCGTCCTGCCGCTCGGCCTGTGGTTCCTGCTGGGCGCGGTCGACGTCCTCCGGCCGCTCCAGGCCCTCACTCCCTACTCCTCGGTCCGGCACCTGCTCTCCGGCCAGATGACAGCCCTGAACTGGGTCCAGTGGCTCGCCGTCCTGCTCATCTGGGGTGTGGGCCTGAACGCGCTCGGCGTGGCACGGCGCCGGCAGCGGGCATCTCACGGCCAGCCAGTTGGTGGCCGATAAGCTGACGATCATGCATGGGTTCACCGACGTCGACGGACAGCCGGACCCGAACTCGTGGGTCGGCGTACTGGGCCGGCTCGCCGAGGAACCCTTCTACCAGGCATACCAGCGGCGGGTCCGGGAGCTGCTCCATCCCGCGCCTGACCGTCGCTACCTCGAGGTCGGCGCCGGCACCGGAGCAAGCGCGGCCCGGCTGACGGACGAACACGGCGCCAGCGTGGTAACCGTCGACTGTGCACTCACCATGGCCGCCGCCATGCGAGCCCGCGGCTTGACCCGAACCGCCGTCGCCGACGCCCATCACCTGCCGTTCCCCGACAACTCATTCGACGGGGCCTGGGCCGATCGCACCGTGCAGCACCTCGCCGATCCGCACGTCGCGATCACGGAACTCGTCAGGGTGGTCCGGCCGGCCGGCCGTATCGTCCTCGCCGACCCCGACTACGACACTCAGGTGCTCGACATCGCCGACCCGGGCCTGGCCCGGCGCGTGCTGAGATTTCGGGCCGACGTCCTCCTCCGCAACGGCACCCTGGCGCATCGCCATGCCGGCCTGCTCGCCGCACACGGCCTGCTCGACCTCACCGTCGAAGCACGGACGCTGGTGGTCCGGGACCCGACCGCCGTCGACAACGTCCTCGGCCTGCGCAGCTGGGCTGCCACGGCCGCGCAACGCGGCGCACTCGACCCGGCCGAGGCGCGCGCGTTCGAAGACCAGTTCGACGAGGCCGTCGCGGCGCACCGGTTCACCTACGCGGTCACGTTCTTCCTCACCGCCGCAACGGTCACCTGATCCGGAGGCGCCGGTCTCCGTCGCCCGGTGCCATGCTTCGTCGCCGCGTCCCGACGTGTCCGGGGAGCAGGTCGGCCTCCTCCTGACTCATCCGGCCATCCGGATCGGCGCGGCCACGAGCACGGCGCAGACGATGATGGCCAGCAGGAGCCGCAGCTTGCGTAGGCCGCGCCACCACGGCACCAGCCAGAGCAGCAGCCACACCGCCGCGGCGAGCACCACGTGTTCACCCAGCATGCCGAGGGTGACCTCCTCACAGCGGTTCTCGCCCACGGCCGGCTCGCAGAGGGCCGGCGTACCGTCGAAGGCGCCCCCTACCAGCATCACCATTGCCACAGCGCCAGCAGTCACCGGGGCGACGACCAGGGTGGTCAGTGGCGTCAGCAGCCAGCCCCGAAGATCCCGGCGGCGATCCAACCAACCGGAGCGGGTCGGCTCGGAAAGTGGGGCCACTGGCATGACGAGCACCGTACCCAACCAGGTACGCCCCAGGTGTGTACCCCTTCGACGCCGCGTGGACCGCGGGGTCGCGTCCGCGCGAGTG
>NZ_KQ058695.1 GCF_000982955.1 Micromonospora sp. HK10
CAAGGAAATGGGCACCACCGAGAACGGCACCAACAGCATCAACGACATCACCCCCGTCCTGAACAAGGAAACCGGCAAGCACTACCGGTCGGTCGAGATCAAGAACAGCAACGCCGACGACAAGCAGACCGACACCCTGCGCACCGACATCGTCCGCACCATCGACGACGGCCGCGCCGTGGTCGCCAACATCGCCGGCACCACCACCGACACCGACGGCAACACCCACTCCTTCGAAGGCGGCCACTACATCAGCGTCGTCGGCTACCAGAACAACGGCCACACCGTCACCATCGCCGACAGCGCCAACCCGAACACCGCCTCCTACCACATCAGCATCGACAACCTCGCCGACTGGATCGCCACCCGCGGCTACAGCACCTCCTGACGATCCGAGCAGTCCCAGCCACACACGAAAGGGCCCGACCCCGTACGGGGTCGGGCCCTTTCGCACGTCAACCGCCGGCGTCGGCCAACTCGGCGCCGTCCGGCGCAAGTCGTCCAACCCGGCACCGCCCGGCGGGAGGGCCGTCGCTGGGCGGTCAGATCGTCCAACCCGGCACCCGCCCGGCGGGAGGGCCGTCGCTGGGCGGTCAGATCGTCCGACCCGGCACCGCCCGGCGGGGAGCCGTCGCGGGGCGGTCAGCGGTGTCGCCGGCGGGTACCCGCTCGGCCTCGTCCGGCACCTCCACGGCCGCTGGCCGGTGCGCCCGGCGGCGCAGCCACCAGGTGCTCACCACGCCGGCCAGCACGGCCAGGGCCAGGCCAGCCCAGGAGAGGTCCTTGAGCCAGTGCTCGGCCGCCCGCCCCACGCTGAAGAGCAGGTACGTCGTGCCGAACGCCCAGACCAGGCCGCCGGCCGCGTTGGCCAGCAGGAACCGGCGGTAGGGCACGTGCAGGGCGCCGGCCAGGGGCCCGGCGAGGATCCGCAGCAAGGCCACGAAGCGGCCGAAGAAGACGGCCCAGACGCCGTGCCGGGCGAAGCTCTGCTCGGCGCGGGCGAGCTGCGCCGGGCCGAGGTGCTTCGGGAAGCGCCGGCCGAGCCGGGTCAACAGAGGACGCCCCCCGCGCCGGCCGATGGCGTACCCGACGGAGTCACCGACGATGGCGCCGGCCGCGGCGGCGGCGGCCACCCAGTGGGGTTCGATCACCCCGGTGGCGGCCAGCAGGGCGGAGCTGACCAGCACGATCTCGCCGGGCAGCGGTACGCCCATGCTCTCCACGCCGATCACCGCGGCGACGATCAGGTAGGCGACGCCCGGGGGAAGCGCGGCGAGCAGGTGTTGTACGTCCACCACACCCACCCCTTCCGGTCCGACCTCGAACCCTACCCGGGAGCGGGCGGCCGGGCCGCCTCGTCAGCCGGGGGTCACCGGGGCGAGGAACTCCAGCCGGTTGCCGTGCGGGTCGTGGGTGTGGAACCGCCGCATGCCGGGAACCTCCTCGTCACCCCAGGTGACGGGGTGACCGGCGGCGGTCAGCCGGGCGGCGAGCGCGTCGAGGTCGGGGCGGAGCAGCGCGGGGTGCGCCTTCCGGGCGGGCCGGAAATCGTCCTCGACGCCGAGGTGCAGTTCGGCGTCGTACCCGGTGAACCAGCAACCACCGCGGGCGGCGAGGGCCGGTGGTTTGGCCTTCTCGGTCAGGCCGAGCAGGCCGGCGTAGAAGGAGCGGGACAGTTCCTCGGAGCCGCGTGGGCAGGCGAGCAGGACGTGGTGGATCATGGGGGCACCTCCTCGTCCCGAACCCTGGCACGAGGTTGCGCGAATAGCAAGACGGACGTACGGTTTTGTTGGAAGCACGGCCCGGGTAAGTGTTGCCTAAGCGCGGCAGCGCCCCGGCCGGTGCGACAGACTGCTCAGGACTACTCACGGTCGCTGGTGTGAAGGAGTACGACGTGGCGAGCCTCGACACCTTCGGTGCGAAGACCCAGCTACGCGTCGGAGACGCGAGCTACGAGATTTTCAAGATCGACAAGGTGGACGGCCACGACCGGCTGCCCTACAGCTTGAAGATCCTGCTGGAGAACCTGCTGCGGACCGAGGACGGCGCGAACATCACCGCCGACCACATCCGTCAGCTCGGCGCGTGGGACGCCAGCGCCGACCCGAGCGTGGAGATCCAGTTCACGCCGGCCCGGGTGCTGATGCAGGACTTCACCGGCGTGCCCTGCGTCGTGGACCTGGCCACCATGCGGGAGGCCGTCCGCGACCTCGGCGGCGACGCCACCAAGGTGAACCCGCTCGCCCCGGCCGAGCTGGTCATCGACCACTCCGTCATCGCCGACCTGTTCGGCCGCGAGGACGCCTTCGAGCGCAACGTCGAACTGGAGTACCAGCGCAACAAGGAGCGCTACCAGTTCCTGCGCTGGGGCCAGACCGCGTTCAACGAGTTCAAGGTCGTCCCGCCGGGCACCGGCATCGTGCACCAGGTCAACATCGAGTACCTCGCGCGCACGGTGATGGAGCGCAACGGCCAGGCGTACCCGGACACCGTGGTCGGCACCGACTCGCACACCACCATGGTCAACGGCCTGGGCGTGCTCGGCTGGGGCGTCGGCGGCATCGAGGCCGAGGCCGCGATGCTCGGCCAGCCGGTCAGCATGCTCATCCCCCGGGTCGTCGGCTTCAAGCTCTCCGGCGAGATGCCGGCCGGCACCACCGCCACCGACCTGGTGCTCACCATCACCGAGATGCTGCGCAAGCACGGCGTGGTCGGCAAGTTCGTCGAGTTCTACGGACCGGGCGTGAGCGCGGTGCCGCTGGCCAACCGTGCCACCATCGGCAACATGTCGCCGGAGTACGGCTCGACCGTGGCGATCTTCCCGATCGACGGCGAGACCGTCCGCTACCTGGAGCTGACCGGTCGCGACCCGCAGCAGGTCGCGCTGGTCGAGGCGTACGCCAAGGAGCAGGGCCTCTGGCACGACCCGGACCACGAGCCGGAGTACTCCGAGCGCCTGGAGCTGGACCTCGGCACCATCGAGCCGTCCCTGGCCGGCCCCAAGCGCCCGCAGGACCGGGTGCCGCTGGGCAGCGCCAAGACGCTGTTCCGCTCTGCGCTCAGCGACTACGTGGCCGCCGACGAGACCGGCGGCGACCCGGGCCGCAAGCCCGGCGTGCCGCAGCAGGAGAAGCCGTTCGGCACCGACGGCCCGGCCGACGAGGCGTCCGCCGAGTCCTTCCCGGCCAGCGACTCCCCGGCCAACGGCGTCAACGACCCGGCCGACGCGCCGCGCGACCTGGAGACCGCTGCGGTCGGCGCGGGCGGCCGGGCCAGCAACCCGGTACGGGTGACCGGCGCCGACGGCGTCGAGTACGAGCTGGACCACGGCGCCGTGGTGATCGCCGCGATCACCTCCTGCACCAACACCTCGAATCCGCAGGTCATGATCGGCGCCGCGCTGCTGGCCCGCAACGCGGTGGAGAAGGGCCTGAACCGCAAGCCGTGGGTGAAGACCACCCTGGCCCCGGGCTCCAAGGTCGTCATGGACTACTACGACCGCGCCGGCCTCACCCCCTACCTGGAGAAGCTCGGCTTCAACCTGGTCGGCTACGGCTGCACCACCTGCATCGGCAACTCCGGTCCCCTGCCCGAGGAGGTCTCCGCCGCGGTCAACGAGGCTGACCTGGCCGTCGTCTCGGTGCTCTCCGGCAACCGCAACTTCGAGGGCCGGATCAACCCGGACGTCAAGATGAACTACCTGGCGTCCCCGCCGCTGGTGGTCGCGTACGCCCTCGCCGGCACCATGGACATCGACCTGGCCAACGAGCCGATCGGCGAGGACGCCCAGGGCAACCCGGTGTTCCTGCGGGAGATCTGGCCGAACAGCGCCGAGATCCAGGACGTCATCGCCTCGGCGATCGGCGCCACCGGCTTCAGCTCCGCGTACGCCGACGTGTTCGCCGGCGACGAGCGCTGGCAGTCGCTGCCGACCCCGACCGGCGACACGTTCTCCTGGGCCGGCGATTCCACCTACGTGCGCAAGCCCCCGTACTTCGAGGGCATGCAGCAGGACCCGCAGCCGGTGCAGGACATCGCCGGCGCCCGGGTGCTGGCCAAGCTGGGCGACTCGGTGACCACCGACCACATCTCCCCGGCCGGCTCGATCAAGGCGGACTCCCCCGCCGGCCGCTACCTGGCCGAGCACGGCGTGGCCCGGCACGAGTTCAACTCGTACGGCTCCCGCCGGGGCAACCACGAGGTGATGATCCGGGGCACCTTCGCCAACATCCGGCTGCGCAACCAGCTCGTCCCCGGTGTGGAGGGCGGCTTCACGGTCAACCACCTGACCGGCGAGCAGACCTCGATCTACGACGCCTCGGTGGCCTACCAGGAGGCGGGCGTCCCGCTGGTCATCCTGGCCGGCAAGGAGTACGGCTCCGGCTCGTCACGCGACTGGGCGGCCAAGGGCACCATGCTGCTCGGCGTGAAGGCGGTCATCGCCGAGTCGTACGAGCGGATCCACCGCTCGAACCTGATCGGCATGGGCGTCCTTCCGCTGCAGTTCCCGGTCGACACCACGGCCGAGTCGCTGGGCCTGACCGGCACCGAGACGTTCTCGTTCAGCGGCGTGACCGCGCTGAACGACGGCGACATCCCGCGCACGGTGAAGGTCACCACCGACACCGGCGTGGAGTTCGACGCCGTCGTCCGGATCGACACCCCCGGTGAGGCGGACTACTACCGGCACGGCGGCATCCTGCAGTACGTGCTGCGCCGCATGATCGCCAGCTGACGCGTAGAACGCGCAGGGCCCCTTCCGGCGACCAGCGGGAAGGGGCCCTACGGTGTCTCCGGCACCGCCTGCTCGCCGACGCACCCCTGACGGGCTGGCCTGCAAGCCGCGCGAGGCGACAGCTCGTGATCGGCGGTGGGCGACCCGGGAACTTGACACCGGGCGCCCGGGTCGGGGGAGGATCTGGCGTGAGGGCAATTCTTTCGACGCCGCCCGCAATCCCCGCCGGCACCCTGGCGGCCGGACCCCAACCGGCACTTCCTGCCCCGGGTGGCCTGCTCCTGCGGCCCTGGGAACCGACCGATGCCGCGGTCTTCCTGGCTGCGTACCAGGACCCCGAGATCCGGCACTGGCACACTCGCCAACCCGCGTCCGAAGACCAGGTCCGTGACTGGTTCGAGCAGTACCGTCAGGCCTGGCAGCAGGAGACGGGCGGGAGCTGGGCAGTGACGCGCGGCGGGGTGGTGCTGGGGCGCATCGCTCTGGGCAGCATGAATCTCGATGACGGTGTCGCAGGGTGCGCGTACTGGGTGCTCCCGGCCGCCCGTGGAGCAGGGGTGGCCGCCCGTGCGCTGACCGCCGTGAGCAACTGGGCGCTGGGCGAGGGCCGTTTCCACCGGCTGTATCTGGACCACTCGACCCGAAATTTCGCCTCCTGCCGGGTCGCGGTCAAGGCCGGTTTCGTCCTGGAGGGCACGAAGCGCAGCGATGCTGTCCACTCCGACGGCCGGCACGACATGCACCTGCACGCCCGCGTCCGGGGCGACGGGCAACCGGGCGGCGTCCCCGCGGGTCCGGCAACCGGCTGAGGATCAGCGTCCGGCCCGCCTCACGCCGTCGTGGTTTCCAGCACCCGCTTGAGCCGGGCGAGGTCGTCGCTGACCAGCTCCGCGTCCCGCGCGAAGTCCACATCGGTCATCCCCGGCGAGCGGCGCAGCGTGAACACCACCTCGCAGCCCGGGCCGTCCGCGATGACCCGCAGCGGCACGTAGACCGTCTCGCCGGCGGGCGTGACCACCTCGTGGTCGAGCACCCCGTACTCGTTGCGGGGGGCGAAGGTGAGCCGCGCCGGGCCCTCCGGGGTCTCGACGAACCACTCGCCGTCGACCAGGGTCACCGAGCTGCCGAGGCCCGGCGCCCAGCGGGGCAGGTTCGCCGGGTCGGCGGCAAAGGCGTAGACCGCCGCGACCGGGCGGTCGACGTGGACGCTGAGGTGCCGGGATTCGCTGGCCACCCGCCGATGATGGCACGGGTGTCCGACGCTCGCGCTACATTGCGCCGGCGGTGCGCCGCGGCGGTGGCCAGCGGCCAGCCGGTGATGCGCCGCGGCTGCGGAGCGGCCGGCAACGTGAGGTCCTCCGCGTCCTGTGCTGACCGGCCCCGCTCACCACGGGATCACCCCCGCGTCCTCGAAGTACCCGCCGGTCGGCCCGCCGTCGGGCAGCGTCGCCAGCCGGATTCCGATCGCCGCGCCCTGCTGCGGGGTGCGCACGCCCCGGAAGCCGTTCAGGTCGGTCGCGGTGAACCCCGGGCAGCCGGCGTTGATCAGGATGTTCGTGTCGGCCAGCGCCCGGGCGTACTGGATCGTCACCGCGTTGAGCATGGTCTTCGACGGGGAGTACGCCACCGACAGCGGCCCGGTCTGATGTTCGCCCTCCGAGGCGCTCTGCCGGGTCAGCGACCCGACGCCGCTGGACATGTTGACGATCCGCGGCGACGCCGAGCGGCGCAGCAGCGGCAGCATCGCCTCGGTCACCCGGATGACGCCGATCACGTTGACCTCCACGGCCGTCCGCACGGCCGCAAGGTCGACGTCACCGGGGCGCTGCCGCCCGCCCCCGGTCACGCCCGCGTTGTTCACCAGCACGTCGAGGCCACCGGCCTCCGTCTCCAGCAGCCGGGCGGCGGCGGCCACGCTCGCGTCGTCGGTCACGTCCAGCGGTACGCCGAACGCGTCCACGCCGTCCGCGCGCAGCTTCGCCACGGCCGCCTCCCGGCGCTGCTCGTCCCGCGCGCCCACACCCACCCGCCAGCCGAGTGCCCCCAGGCCGGCCGCGATCTCGTACCCGATCCCCTTGTTCGCGCCGGTCACCAGCGCGATCGTCCGTTCGCTCATGGTGTCGATGCTGTCCGGGCGGCGTACCGGCCGCCAACACCGCTTCGGTAGCGCGCGATACCCGGACGGTATCGCCGAGGGTAGGGTTGCCAGGTGGAGACCCGCGAGTTGCGCTACTTCGTGGCGGTGGCCGAGGAACTGCACTTCAGCCGCGCCGCGCGCCGCCTGGGCATCGCCCAGCCGCCGCTGTCCCGGGCTATCCGGCAGCTCGAGCGGCGTCTCGGGGTGACCCTGCTGGAACGGGACAGCCGCGGCGTCGCGCTGACCCCGGCCGGGTCGGTGCTGCTGCGGGAGGGCCGGGCCGCCCTCGACGCCGTGGCGGCCGCCGACCGCCGTACCCGTCGTGCCGGTCAGGCCGCGAACGGCGGTGCGGGGCTGGTGCTGGCGACGAAGGCGGGGGCATCGAGCGAGCTGCTGCCGAAACTGCTCGACGCGTACGCCGCCGAGCCGGACGCCGTCCCCGTCGAGGTGCTGCTGTGCGGCATCGGCGAGCAGGAACGGCTGCTGCGCGACGGGCGCGCCGACGTGGCCCTGCTGCACCGACCGTTCGACTCGATCACCGGGCTGGACAGCGAGGAACTGGTCACCGAGCAGCAGGTGGCGATCCTGCCGGCCGGGCATCCGCTGGCCCACCGGCCGCACCTGCGGATGGCCGAGGTGGAGGCGCTGCCCGACCTGCCGATGCCGCGCTGGCCCCGGTCCGACGGGTCGTATCCGCCCGGTCCGGGCCCCGAGGTCCGGGACCACGCCCAGTTGCTCCAACTGGTCGCCCTCGGGCGTACCTCGGTGGTGCTGCCGGAGTCGTGCCGGTCCCTGCTGCGGCCGGACGTGGCCGCCGTACCGGTGCTGGACGCGCCCTCGGTGACCACCGTGATCGCGTGGCCACCGCACAGCCGGTCCCGGGCGCTGGCCGGCCTGGTCCGGACCGCCACCCGCTGCTGAGCTCTGCCCAGGTCAGCAGGTTCCCGCACGGCTGCCGGGTGACGGCCCGGTAGCCTGCCGGCGGCGCCGCGGATCAGTCCTCGGCGGCCCGGCGGCGTGCCTCGCGCAGCTTCATGGCGTGCTCCAGCAGCGTGACCAGCACCTCCTTGGCCGACTCCCGTTCCCGCGCGTCACAGAGCACCACCGGTACGCCCGGGTCGAGGTCGAGCGCCGCCTGCACCTCGTCGAGCCGGTAGTTCCGGGCCCCCTCGAAGCAGTTCACGGCGACCACGAACGGGGTGCCACGCCCCTCGAAGTAGTCGATCGACGGGAAGCAGTCGGCCAGCCGGCGGGTGTCGGCGAGCACCACGGCCCCGATCGCACCGAGCGCCAACTCGTCCCAGACGAACCAGAACCGGTCCTGGCCCGGCGTGCCGAACAGGTAGACCACCAGGTCGTCGCTGATGGTGATCCGGCCGAAGTCCATCGCCACCGTGGTGGTCGACTTGCCCTCCACCCCGGACAGGTCGTCGATGCCGACGCCGGTCTCGGTCAGCACCTCCTCGGTCCGCAGCGGGCGGGTCTCGCTGACCGCGCCGACCAGGGTGGTCTTGCCGACGCCGAAACCGCCGGCGACCAGGATCTTGATCGCGGTGGGCAGCGGCGCCGCACCCGCCGGTCGCTCAGAGCGCCCGTAGTCCATTGATAACCGCCTCGAAGACACTTTCATCGGGAAGGCCGGCGGAAGTCGCGCGCGGCTCACGGACCTCCACCAGGCTGCGGGCCACCAGGTCACCGAGGAGCACCCGGACGGTGCCCACCGGCAGGTCGAGGTGGGCGGCGATCTCCGCCACCGACTGGATCCGCTGGCAGAGCGCGACGATCGCGAGGTGCTCGGGCCCCAGCCCGGACTCCGCGCCCGTGTCCGCCCGGGTCGCCGTGACCAGGGAGATCAGGTCGAACGTGCCGGTCACCGGGCGGGCCCGGCCACCGGTCACCGCGTACGGGCGGACCACCGGACCGGCATGGTCGTCCACCCACTCGTCCGCCGCGGACTCCCTCCCGCCGGTCATCGTGCCGGATTCTCGCCGGCGGACGGTTCCCGGGTCGGCGAGGCGACGAACCGCCCGACCCGGGTGACCAGCATCGCCATCTCGTAGGCGATCAGGCCGACGTCGGCGTCCTCGGCCGCCAGCACGGCCAGGCAGGCGTTGCGCCCGGCCGCGGTGACGAAGAGGAACGACGACTGCATCTCGATGATGGTCTGCTGCACCTGGCCGCCACCGAAACGCTTGCCGGCGCCCCGGGCCAGGCTCTGGATGCCGGCCGCCATGGCGGCCAGGTGCTCGCCGTCGTCCCGGCTGAGCCCCCGTGACGAGGCCATCAGCAGGCCGTCGGTGGAGAGCGCCACGGCGTGTTCCGCCGCCTTGACCCGGCCTACCAGGTCATCCAGCAGCCAGGTCAGGTCCGCGCTCGAAGCCGTCTTCTGCGCCACTCGTCGTCCTCTTCTCCCCGGTTGGTCTCGCCGTACTCGTCTGCGGTCCGCCGCCGCGGCGTCTCCGTCAGGTCGCCTGTCCGTCTCCCGGGTCCGGCCCAGCGTTGACGCCCTGCGCCCCGCCGAGCAGCCGCGCCGCGTCGGTGCGCCCGCGCCGGGTGCCGCTCTGGTAGGAGGTCATCATCCGGCGCACCTGCTCCGGCGGACGCACCGTGTCCTCGTCCGGGTCGCCCGCCACGGTGGCCGTCTCGACGCGCAGTTCGGGCGCGAGACTCGCCTGGCGTACCCGGACGGGCAGGCCGGAGCCGGTCGACCCGTCGCCGTCACCGTCCGCCGCCGGCTCGGCGGCACCGCCGGGCACGGCCGCCGGCTCGGCGGCACCCCCGGGCGCCGCCGCCGGGCCGGCGGAAGTGCCGGCCGGTGCGGCCGGTGCCGGCCGCCGCCGGACCCGTGCCGGCAGCCCGGACGGGGTGAGCCGGGGCGCCTCGGCGGCCACCTCGGCCGGCTCCGGCGTCGGCTCGGAGTCCAGTCCGGTTTCCGCGGCGGTCGGCACGGCGGCTCCGGTGACGGTCGCCGACTCCGTGCCGGCCTCGGCCTCGACGCTCGACGTCACCGGGGCGCCTTCGCCGGACCCGGCACCGGCCCGGAAGCCACCCGAGGTCTCCGCGTCCGGCCCGTTGTCGGTGACCAGCTCGCGCGGGATCAGCACGACGGCCGTGGTGCCGCCGTACGCGGACTCCCTGAGCTGGACCTTCACGCCGTGCCGCTCGGTGAGCCGGCTGACCACGTACAGGCCGAGCCGGGCGGCGTCGGCGAGGTTCAGCTCGGACCGGTCCACGATGCGATGGTTCGCGGCGGCCAGCTCCTCCTCGCCCATGCCCAGGCCCCGGTCCTCGATCTCGATCGCGAAGCCGTTGCCGACGAGCTGGCCGCGCACCTCGACGGTGGTGTGCGGGGGTGAGAAGGAGAGCCCGTTCTCGATCAGCTCGGCCAGCAGGTGGATGACGTCACCGACGGCCCGGCCGGCGAGCGACACCGGCCCGAGCGGCAGCACCTTGACCCGGGTGTAGTCCTCGACCTCCGCCACCGCGCCGCGCACCACGTCGACCATCGGCACGTTGCGCCGCCAGGCCCGGCCCGGGGTGGAGCCGGAGAGCACGATCAGGTTTTCCGCGTTGCGCCGCATCCGGGTCGCCAGGTGGTCGACGCGGAACAGATCCTCCAGCTCCTCGGCGTCGTGCTCCCGGCGTTCCATGGCGTCCAGGAGGGTGAGCTGGCGGTGCACCAGGGCCTGGGTCCGTCGGGCCAGGCTCAGGAAGACCTCGCGGACGCTGCGGCGCAGCTCCGCCTGCTCGACGGCGGTCCGGATGGCGGTCTCCTGCACCACGTTGAACGCCCGGCCCACCTGCCCTATCTCGTCGGCGCCGAACTCCAGCGGCGGCGCCTCCCGGGCGACGTCCACCTGATCGCCCCGGCCGAGCCGTTCCACCACGCCGGGCAGCTGCTCGTTCGCCAGCCGGAACGCGGCGTCGCGCAGCCGTTCCAACTGCCGGACCAGCGCCCGGGCCGTGGTGATGGAGACCACGATGGACGCGATGACGGCGATGAGGCCGAGGCCGGCGGCGAGCACCATCCGCACGATCACCCAGATGGCCACCGGTTTGGCCCGGCCGACGAGCGAGTCGCCGGCGGCCAGCACGGCGCTTTCCTGCTCGTCCAGGGCCGGCGTGATGGCGGCCTGCCACTCGGCGGCCGTCACCGGCAGCGGCCGGTCCGGCCGGCCGTCCTTCATGAGCCGGTCCTCGAGCGCCCGCAGCCGGATGAAGGCGGGGTCCGCCGTCATCCGCGCGTACCGGTCCCGGTCGGCGGCGGGCAGCTCGGCGATCGCCTCGCCGGCGAGGAACCGCTGCGCCCCGACCAGCCGGGCGAAGAGGATGTATTCCTGGTCGGTGATCCGGCCGGCGGCCGCCACGCCGGAGTAGAGGGCGTCCTCCTGGGACATCAGCTCGCGTACCCGCACCAGTTGGGTGAGGGTCGAGGTGTCCTTGGCGATGTCCTCGTCGTCGAGCTTGCCCAGGGCCGCGTACATCCGGAAGAGCGAGTCCAGGACGCCGCTGTACGCGGCCGCCGCGGCCCCCCGGTCGATGGACCGGGCCGCGACCTCGTCGCGCACCGGGCCCAGGGAGTCCAGCCGGTCGGCCACCTCGTCGATCCGTTGCACCAGCTCGTCGCTGGCCGCCGCCCGGGCCCGCCAGGAGCGCGCGGAGGTCACGAAGGTGGCCGCCAGTTCCTCGCTGCGCCGGCGCTGCTCGCGCAACTGCTCGACCTGCTTGGGCGAGGGCTGGCCCAGATAGGCCACCGACATCCGGCGTTCCTCCTGCAACGCCGTACGCAGCGACTCGCTGGGCTCGGCGACCTGGGCGTCCAGCGTCTGCACGCCGAGCACGTTCAGTCCATCCTGGAGGGTCACCCAGGCCGCGAACGCCCAGAGCGCGGCCAGCGAGACCAGCAGGGCCACGACCTTGGTGCGCAACCGTGTACTGCGGGAACCCATTACACCGTCCCTGGCTGATCCTGACCGACGTTCGCCGATGGCCGAAACGTGCGCAGCCGGCCCTGGCGCACGCTAGCAGTGTCCGGAACCTCACTCAAGAAGTGTCGATCAAGAGACGGTGGAAACGGGCGGACTCAGCTGCGCCACCTGGCGCAGGCGCTCCACCGCCAGCTTCTGCGCGGCCAGGACGGCGGCCCGCACGATCAGCGGTGGATGGTAGAGATCCTTGTCGTGCCACAGTGGTGGGTGCTGACGGACCGCACCCACCCGCAGGTGACCGACCGCTCGGGCGAGGGCGGCGTCCGTCTCCGGCCGGGCCGGCGCCGCCACCAGCACCTGCACGGCGTACGCGGTCTCCTCGGCCGTCCCGCCCCAGCGCCCCCAGGACCCGTCGGCGTGCTGGCTGTCGAGCACCCCGTCGGCCGCCCGCCGCAGCGCCGGCGCCACCTCGGGCGCGGCCTGCGGGCGCAGGGCCAGCACGGCGGAGGCGGT
Organism: Micromonospora sp. HK10; assembly: GCF_000982955.1. Lineage (GTDB taxonomy): Bacteria > Actinomycetota > Actinomycetes > Mycobacteriales > Micromonosporaceae > Micromonospora. The sequence goes on from NZ_KQ058695.1 coordinate 12,314, forward strand.
CGCGTAGTAGGGAGAGGCGTGCCAGCGGTCCGACCAGGAGCCGTCCGGCTGCTGCTGGTCGAGAAGCCAACGGGCCACCCGGCGGGCCGCCGACACCGCGCGGGCGTCGGTCCCGCCCGCCGCCGGGCCGAGCGCCTCCAGCACGTGCGCGTTGGTGCTGACCGACGCGCCGTCCTCCCCCTGCCAGGTGCAGAAGTGGGTGCCCAGGTCGTACCGGAACAGGCAGGACGGGTCGGCCCGGGCGCCGGTCGCGGCCAGGGCGTACAGGGTCGCCGCGGTGGTGTCGGCGTCGGCGGGCAGGCCGGGGCCGGTCGCGGCGCCCTCGGGACCGAGGGCCTCGCGGAGGCCGGCGGCGAGCGGGGCCGTCACCGCCGCGGGCACGCCGGCGCGGGCCAGGGCGCCGAGCACCCAGGACCGTTCGAAGACGGTGATCGGCGTGGCGCACGGGACCGGGCCCTGGTAGTCGGTCACCACCTGGTCGAGGAAGTCGACGGCGGCGCTCTGCTTCCCGTCCGGGGCGCCGAGCCAGGCGGCGGTCGCTGCCGGCGACGCGCCCACCGCGCCGTGCGGGGTGGGCGCCACGGACGGCAGCCGCGTCGCGGCCGGGCCGAGCACCTCCAGGGCGTGGACCAGTTTCTGCGGGACCGGGACGCCGGAGCGGACGAGCCGCCGGACCGCGTCGAGCCGGCCGCGTCCCATGCCGGCGGGCAGCGGCGGCCGGGCTCCCCGCCAACGCGCCAGCCCGGCGGGCGGGTCGGCCAGGCGCGCGCCGATCCGTTCCGCCAGCGCCGGCGCGATCAGGTCGCCGGCCGGCAGGTCGGGCGGCGGAAAGGCCGCCGGGCCGGCCGCCCGGTCCAGCAGCAGGCGCAGCCCCCGGTCGATCGCCTGCCGCACGCCGTCCCGGGACCAACCGGCCGGCTCGTCCCGGTCCAGGGTCGCCAGCAGCCCGTCCACGACGCTCAGCGTGGGCACCAGGGCGTATCCCTCCGGCCCGCCCCAGCCGCCGTCGGCGCGCTGGCCGGCCAGCAGGAAGCGGATCCGTTCGGCGTGGTAGCCCAGCCAGGGCGCCGAGGCCACCAGCCGGGCCGTCTCGTACGGGGACGCACAGGTGCGCCCCGCGGGCCGGGCGAGCACGTCGGCGACCAGGCCGGCCACGGCGTCGACGGTGGCCGCCCCGGCGTCGGCGGCCGGCTCCGGGCCGCTCACGGAACGCCCCAGAAATCGGTGGAGCGGTAGAACCCGCTGGTGTAGCCGAGTTGGCGGGCCAGGTAGGTCGCCTCCCGCGGCACGTCCGGGCGCAGTTCGTCGATGAGGCTGCTGGCCCGGCGCACCTGAGCCGCGAGTTCCTGTTCGACGACCGCCCGGTCCGGCACCAGCAGCAACGCGTTCAGGTCGCCCCAGCGCAGGTCCCGCTCGTAGCTGGCCAGGTCGTTGACCAGCCGCAGCGCCCGTTGCACCGCGTCGCTGGCGGCCACCAGCCGATCGAGGTGGGCGTGCGCGCGCGGGCCGCCGACGCCCGCCCAGTGCGCCACGTTGACCACCGTGCAGGCCAGGTTGTCGGCGTTGGCGAGGTAGTCGGTCAGCGCGGGGCGGTGCTCGTCGGCGCGCCAGTGCCACTCCCGGCCCATCGCGGCCAGCGTCCGGTCCACCGCGTCCCGCCAGGCCTCGCCGACCGCCGCGAACCCGGGACCGGCGGCCAGCTCCGCCCGCAGCTCGGCGAGGAACCCGCCGAGTGGGTCCGCCGGGTCGGGCGGCCCGCCGCCGGCGACCGCCCGCTGCCGGCGTACCAGCAGGTCGAGGTCGGCGGCGGCGGTCGTCTCGTGGTCCACCTGCCAGTCCAGCGCGAAGCCCCAGAGCACCGCCCGGTTGCTCAGCCGCAGCTGCGCGGCCGTGCACCACGGCGCACTGAAGGCCATCGCCAGGGCGATGCTGCTGGCCAGGGCGGCGTCGAACGGCCCGGCGCCGAACAGGTCGGGGTGCGCCGCCAGGCCGCGCTGCAGCTCCCGCTGCCCCTGCGCGGCCAGGGCGCAGACCCGCCCGTGCTCGGCGGCGGCCCGCAGCTCATCGGTCCCGGCCAGGGCCGGTGCGCTCACGCCGGTACCCGTTGCCGGTGCGGGGTGAGCAGCAGCGGCACCCGCTCCCGGGGCCGCAGCGACGCGGCGAGCTGCGGGTTCGGCATGCCGGGCGTACGCAGCCGGTAGCGGAACCGGCTCAGCAGCGTCGCCACGATCAGCGGGGCCTCCAGTTGGAACAGGTACTGGCCGATGCACTGGTGGGCGCCGCCGCCGAACGGGTAGTAGGCGTACCGGTGGGACCGCCGCGGCCGGTCGGGCGCGAACCGCTCCGGGTCGAAGACGTCCGGCCGCTCCCAGAACCGGGCCAGCCGCTGGGTGACGTACGGGCTGAGGATCACCGTGCCGCCGGCGCGGATCCGGGTGTCGCCGATCACGTCGTCGGCGATGGCGGTGCGCGGCACCAGCCAACCCGACGGGTACATCCGGACCAGCTCGTCGAGCACCATCCGGGTGTACTGGAGCTGGCCGAGCTGCTCGCGGCTGATCACCTCGCCGGGGCCGACCACCCGGTCGAGCTCCGCGTAGAGCCGGTCGGCGATGTCGGGCAGCTGCTCCAGCAGCGGGAAGAGCCAGGTGAGCACCACGTACGTGGTTTCCGTGGTGGTGGCGAACATGGACACCAGGTCGTCGCGGACCCGCTGCTCGGTCAGTTCGCGGCCGTCCGCGTCCCGGGCCCGGGCCAGGGCGGCCAGGATGTCGTCGCCGCCGTCGGGGTGGGCCCGTTCGGCGCGTACCAGCGGCAGCAGGATGTCGTCGATGTTGCGCACGGCCCGGCGGAAGGCCCGGTCGCCCGGGGCCGGCACGGACTCCGGCAGGAACGGGGCGAGCAGCCGGAAGCGGAGTGCGGTCGCCACCGTGTCCTGCTCGGCCACCACCCGGACGCCGTCCGGGACACTGATCTTGTTGCCGAAGAAGACCCGGATGACCGCCTGGCAGATGATCCGGGAGATCTCCGTCGCGGCATCGACCGGGACGCCCGCGCGGGCCGGCTCGGCCAGTTCGTCGACGGCCTCGCTGATCGCCTGGCTCATGTCGTCGACCACGGCGTCGATCCGCTTGGCGGTGAAGTGCGGCTGCAGCCGCCGGCGGCTGTCCTCCCAGGCCGGTCCCTCGGAGAGGATGCCGTCGCCGGCCAGCTTACGGACGGACTTCCACATCATGCTGTTGCCGGCGCGGGTGTAGTTGGCGGCGTTGTCCCGCAGCACGTGCTGGACGTGAGCGGGCTCGGCCACCAGGTACGGGCGGATCGTGCCGAGGTTGAGCTGGACGACCTGGTTCGGCGCCGCGTCGGCGAGTCCGACCAGGGTGCCCAGCGGGTCCCGCACCAGGCCGCGGAGCGTACGACGCAGGGGTGCGATGTGCGGCCGGCCGGCCCCGTCCGGGGGCGCGGCCGCCTCAGCCATGGGTCACCTGCACGGAATCCTCCTTCGGACGCTGCCTCATGGACCTGGCGGCACGGTCCATGATGGTCACCGGCGTCCGCCGACCTCGGGTCGGGCCGGAGCCGGCGGGCGGAGAACGTCCGCTGAACGCCCGCTCCGGATCAACTCACAGTCGCGACGCGGTGATGGCCCGTGACGTCTTTGTGGCCGAGCATGCCAGCCGGACGAGAAGAGGAGAAGACGGGAAGGGAAAATATTTCACCACTGAACCTTCCCACTGTCGACAATGGATCTCGTGGGACGTGCGCGACCGGAAGACTTCCCAGGTAGCGCCCTCTGGCCCGGCGACAGGCCCGGGTCGGGGTGGCGGCGGGCGGCCCGCACCATGCCCGGGGCCGGGACCGCGTCCCGGCCGCACGGCCCGGTTACCCATGGTGACCAGCGACCAGCTGGCCGGACGGGCCGGACGAGCCGGTCTTGAGTAGTGGACGCGGCCGGACCGGGCCGGCCGCGCGTAGTCCGGGCGGGCGGCCTCGAGTCGCCCGAGCGGGCCGGCCGCGAGTCGGTCCCGGTCGGGCGGGGCCGGGCGGCGACCGCCGCCGGGCGGCCGGGCGGCGGCGCGG
>NZ_KQ058696.1 GCF_000982955.1 Micromonospora sp. HK10
GTCAGGCGCTCAGAAAGCCTTGCGAGAGGGGGGATCATCTCCGGCCGCGAGGGCGGGGCCTCTTCGCGGCGCCGGGACCAGGTGTAACGACCGGCGGCCCACCATCATTCCCCGGGGGGCCTCTTGGCGGCGCCGGGACCAGGTGTAACGACCGGCGGCCCACCATCATTCCCGGGGCCCGGCACCCGGTGTCGGGTGCTCCTCCTCGGCCGTTCACCCGGATACAACGACCCCCGGCCGCCGGCCATTCCGGCCCGGCGATGCCGCCGGTCACACCCCCGAAACCGGACACACCACCCATCGGCAACCACAGCACCGCCCGGCGCCCGCACCACCGCACAGCGTCGGCAGCATGGCGTCCCGCAGCACCGGCCGACATCCGCAGCACCGACCGGGTTTGCCGCACCACCCGGCGTCCCCAGCACCGGCCGGCGTCCGCAGCACCGGCCCGCCTCGTGCAGCACGGGCCGGCGGCGGCGCCGCGGAGACCGCTGGGGGACATCGCGGACGCGGAAGGCCTCACCTCGCCGCGGCGCCAACCGCCCGCGCAGTGACCACGAAACCGCGCAATCCGCGCCAACCGCCCGCGCAGTGACCACCGGACCGCGCAATCCGCGCCAACCCCCCGCGCAGTGACCACCTGACCACGCAATCCGCGCCAACCCCCCGCGCAGTGACCACCGGACCACGCAATCCGCGCCAACCGCCCGCGCAGTGACCACGGGACGGCGCAATCCGGGCCTATGGGTCGGCGGAGTGGCCGAACCGGGCGAAGGCCGCAGTCGGCCGCCTCCGGCCAGTCGTCGTCGGCCGCCGCCACGGGACATGAGGCGTGGGTCCCCGTCAGGGATGATCAACTCCGGATGCCGCAAAGCGGCCTTTCCAGGGCTACGGACACCACACCATGCCGCGATCGGGGTTGATCAGGACACGGGCCCGGATAGCGGAAGATGGGTTGGCCGGGGCCGCCTAGGCTGCGGGCACACACGGTGGAGGAAGAGGGGTGAGGTCGATGCGTACGCCGCTGCGCCTGGCGGTCGCCCAGCCGCGTTGCCGCTCGTACGACGTCGCCGGCAACGCGGCCGTGCACGCCGCGACCGTACGCGCGGCCGGGGCCCGGGTGGTGGTCTTTCCCGAGCTGTCGCTGACCGGGTACGAGCTGGACGCCGAGCCGGTGCGGGCCGGGGACAGCCGGCTCGCGCCGCTCGTGGCGGCGTGCGCCGAGACCGGGGCGGTGGCGTTGGCGGGTGCCCCGGCACCGGGGCCGGGCCGGCCCTACCTGGCGGTCCTCGCGGTGGACGGGGCCGGCGCCCGGGTGGCGTACCGGAAGATGTGGCTGGGTGGCGCGGAGCCGGACCGGTTCGCGCCCGGCACCCGACCGGCGGTGCTCGAGGTGGACGGTTGGCGGCTCGGCCTGGCGGTGTGCCGGGACACCGGGATCGCTGAGCACGCCGCCGGGACGGCGGCCCTGGGTGCGGACGCGTACCTCGCCGGGGTGCTGGAGACGGCCGACGACGCGGCGGTGCCGGCGGAGCGGGCCCGACGGATCGCCACCACGCACCAGGTGTGGGTGGCGGTGGCGAGCTTCGCCGGTGGCACCGGTGGCGGCTATCCGCGGGCGGCGGGCGGTTCGGGGATCTGGATGCCGGACGGGTCGCCGGTGGGGCGGGCCGGCACGGGCACCGGCGAGTTGGTACGGGCGACGCTGCACTTAGCTCCGCCGGCGGGCGGCCACTCCGGGCGGCGGTCCCGGGGCGGGCACCGGATGACGGGCGGGGTCGCCCGGGTGAGGGGTGTCAGGTGATGATCGGGCAGGTCGCCGGGATCCGGCGCTACCCGGTGAAGTCGCTGCTCGGTGAGGAGTTGGACGCAGCGGAGGTGCGGGCCGGTGGGTTGGTCGGCGACCGGCGGCTCGCGCTGCTGGACCGGGCGTCCGGCCGGGTGGCCAGCGCGAAGAATCCGTACCGCTGGCGTGCCCTGCTCACGCTGCGGGCCTCCGGCGCCAGGCCGGTGCGGATCGTGCTGCCCGACGGCCGTGCCGTCGACGCGGACGACGACCGGGTGGACGAAGTGCTCTCCGAGGTGCTGGGCGAGCCGGTGACGCTGGTCGACACCCCACCGCCGGACGCCGTTCTCGAACGGTCCCGGCCGGAGGCGGTGCTCGCGGCCGGCGTGACGGTGCCGGTGCCGATGGACGAGGGGCGGCTCGGGGCGGCCGCCCCGCCGGGCAGTTTCGTCGACTTCGCGCCACTGCACCTGGTGACCACCGCGACCCTGCGCCGGCTCGGCGCGGCCGTACCGGCCGGCGTGGTCGACCCGGCCCGGTACCGGCCGAACCTGCTGCTCGACACCGACGGCGCGGGCTTCGCCGAGAACGACTGGGTGGGGCGGGAGCTGCGGCTCGGCGGCGAGGTAGTGCTGCGGATGCTGGCGCCGACACCCCGCTGCGCGGTACCGACGCTGGCGCACGGCCCGCTCCCCCGCGACCCCGACGCGTTGCGCGCGCCCGCGCGGCTGAACCGGGTGGTGCCGCTGCCCGGCCTGGCGGCGCAGCCTTGCGTCGGCGGATACGCGCAGGTGGTGCGCCCAGGGCGGGTCCGCGTCGGCGACCCGGTGCGGCTGGGCTGACCCGCGCCCGACCACGACGACACGGGCACGGTTGAGTCGGCGCACCTGACGGCGCGGCGGGCGGTGGCGGCTCAGCCCTGGCCGCGGCCGTGCAGCAGCGCGTACGCGGCGAGCAGCCGCTGGAGGGCGGCGGCGGTCCGGTCGTCGAGCTTGCCGTCGTCGGCGGCGTCGTCGATGCGCTCGCGGAGGTCCTCGATCCGCTTGGCGCGGTCCTTGGGCTTGCCCCGGTCCAGCTCGCCCGCCTTCTTCCGCAGGTCGTTGGCGATCTTTCCGTCGATCCGGCCGTCCGCTACCGCCTGGCCGAGCAGGTCGGCGAACTGCGCCGCGAGCTGGCGCAGGGTGACCGGCGCCGGGCGGGCGCTGGCCGGCGCGGGCGCGCTGGACGACTCGGGAGCCGGTTCGCCGGCCGGGGCGGTGGTGCCCGGCGCGGTGACCGCGGGTGAGTGCGGGTCGTCGTCGAGCAGCAGCGTGCCGACGAGGCCGAGCAGTAGCACCAGGCCGGTCGCGAGGAGCACGCCGAGGAGCCGGTTGGACCGGGCCGGCGGGCCGGCCACGGTTCGTGGTGGCGGGACCGGGCGGGCCGTGGCGCGCGGTGGCGCGCTCGGGCGGGCCGGCACGGCGGACCGGTCGATCAGCGTCGGGGCCGGTTCGGGTTGGGCCACCGTGGGCAGGACCGCGGTCGGCGGGTCGGCGGGCCGGCCGGCGCCGAGGCGGGCCGCGAGGTGGGCGGCGGTGGGTCGCCCGGCCGGGTCCGCGGCGAGGCAGGCCAGGGTGAGCTCGGCGACGTCGGCGGGGAGCCCGGGAATGCGCAACGGCGGCACCTTGGGGCGCCGGGTCCGCAGGTCGAGCACGTCGTCCCAGGTCTGCACGGGCAGCGGGGCCCGGCCGGTGAGGGTGCGGTAGAGCAGCGCGCCGAGGGCGTACACGTCGCTGGCCGGGTTCGCCGGGCCGGGGGTCATCCGCTCCGGGGCGAAGTAGGCGGGCGTACCCATCATCAGCTCGCCGGTCTGGCCGGCCAGCGGGTGCCGGGGGTTGGCGAGCGTGGCGATGCCGAAGTCGAGGACCTTCGCGCCGGTCTCGGTGAGCATGACGTTGCCGGGCTTGATGTCGCGGTGCACCACGCCGAGTTTGTGCGCGGCGGCCAGCGCGCCGGCTACCTGGCCGGCCAACCGGACCGCCTCGGGCCAGGCGAGCGGACCGCCGGACAACCGGTCGGCCAGGGTGCGCCCCTCCACCAGCTCCATCACCAGGTACGGCAGGACCGCGCCGCCGGGCAGGGTGGCCTCGCCGTAGTCGTACACCTGGGTCACGTGCGGGTGGGTGAGCCGGGCCGCGGCGCGCGCCTCGCGCTGGATGGTGGCGCGCAGGTGCGGGTCGGCGGCGAGCTGCGTGGCGAGGGCCTTGACCGCGACGGGTCGGTGCAGCACCTCGTCGTCGGCGCGCCACACCTCGGACATCCCGCCGAGCCCGATCCGCTCGCGCAGGACGTACCGATCGTGCAGGCGCAGCGAGGGCGTCAACGGCGACATGGTGGTCCAGTCTGCCTGCCGTCGGGCCGGCTCGGCCAACCCGGTGCCCGGTTCCGCCCCGGTCGGGCGATTCCCGACGCGAGCTGGTCACCTGGTCGTGGCAGGGCGCGCCCACGAAAGGGTGGCACCACGCCACCGGGGGTGCGGACGTGCGGGGCTGGCAGTCGGGCAGGGTCCGGCCGGGTCAGCCCGGGTAGAGCTCGTCGCGGATCTTGGTGAGCAGCTCGGGGGTGCTCTCCGGCGGGGCGGCCTCGACGCAGAGCCGTTCCATGGCCAGCGCGTAGTAGTCGAGGTCGTCGCGCTTGTCGAGGTAGATCGCGCTGGTGAGCTGCTCGATGTAGACGATGTCGGGCAGGTCCTCGTCGCCGAAGCGCAGGATGCTGAAGGCGCCGCTGGCCGCGGCGTGCCCGCCGGCGTCGAAGGGCACGACCTGCAACCGGATGTGCGGGGCGGCGGTGGCCTCGATCAGGGCGTCCAGCTGGGCACGCATCACGGCGTGCCCACCGATCGGCCGGCGCAGCGCGGCCTCGTCGAGCACCGCCCAGAGCTGCGGCGGGTCGGGGCGGCGCAGCAGCTCCTGACGCTTCATCCGCAGGCCGACCCGGCGTTCGAGCTCGTCGGGCGGGGCGCCCTGGTGACCGAGCAGGATCACCGCGCGGGCGTAGTCGGCGGTCTGGAGCAGGCCGGGCACGAACTGCACCTCGTAGGTGCGGATCAGCGCGGCGGCGGCCTCCAGGCCGAGGTAGGACTGGAACCAGCTGGGCAGGACGTCGCCGTAGCGGTGCCACCACCCGGGGCTGTTGGCGTCGCGGGCCAGGGTGAGCAGCGCCGCCCGTTCCTCCTCGGCGGTGACGCCGTAGAGGGTGAGCAGGTCGGAGACGTCGCGCTCCTTGAAGCCGACCCGGCCCAGCTCCATCCGGCTGATCTTGGACTCGGAGGAGCGGATCTCCCAGCCGGCCGCCTCCCGGGTGACCCCGGCGCCTTCCCGCAGGCGGCGCAACTGCCCCCCGAGCAGCATGCGCAGCACCGTCGGCCCACTGGCCGGGCCGCCCTCGGCGGGCACCATCGTCACGTGCGCGTCCTTCGCATGCCGGCAGCTGTCGGCCGGGCCCCCAGCCCAACCGACGAGTAAGCATGCCATGAACCCTCGGTGAGGTGAACTCCCCCGGACGGCCGAGTCGGTCAGGGGGACGGGCGGTCGGCGATCAGGTGGTCGAAGTCGCCGTCGCGGGCGCCGAGCACAAAGGCGGTGATCTCGTCCACGCTGTAGATCAGCGCCGGACCCTCCGGGTGCCGGGAGTTGCGTACCGCGATCCCGGCACCTCCGGGCAGCTCGGCCAGCTCGACACAGTTTCCGCTGGGGTTGCTCCGGCGGCTCTTCTGCCACCGCAGCGGCGGCAGTTGGTTGGTGGGTACGCCGTTCTCAGGCTGCTGCATTGGGCGGTCTTTCTGTGCCGAGCCAGCCGGTGCCGCGGGGAGGGGGCGGTGCTGGCGGCGGAGGGGTGTGGTCTGTTCGGGTTCGGGATGCACGTGCATCTGCTATTGCATCTGCATTGGACAGCGAGCATGATAACGCACGTACGGTGTGCCCAACCGTTCACTTTGGGTAACGAGGCTGCCGGTCGAGACGAGCGCGGGCGGGGGCCGAAACACGTGCGTTACGGGGAGGAGTGCGCGTGCCGGATCCGATGACCGTCGCCTCCGGAGTCTCTGCCGTCGGTGCCCTGGTCTCCGTCTGGCAACTGCGCCGCCGGGCGCTGCGCGCCGAGGCGGAGGTCGAACTGCTCCAGGCCGAACTGGAGGCGGAACGGCACGCGGCCAGCCACGACCCACTCACCGGCCTGCCGAACCGGCGGGCCTTCTTCCGGCTGGCGGCGGCGTTGCTGACCAACCCGGCCGGCCGGCCGCTGGTCGCCGTGGTGCTCGACCTCGACGGCTTCAAGCAGGTCAATGACCGCTACGGGCACGCCGCCGGCGATCAGGTGCTGATCAGCGTCGCGCAACGGCTGGCCGCGTTCGCCGGGGACAACCTGGTGGCTCGGCTCGGCGGCGACGAGTTCGCCGGCCTGCTGGCCAGCCCCACCGTGGACCGTAGGTGGATCGAGCACGCCACCCGCCGGCTCTGCGAGGCGCTCGCCGCGCCCATCCCGGTCGGCGCCCGGACGGTGCAGGTCACCGCCTCCGTCGGGCTCGCACCGGTACACGGACCCACCCAGCTCACCGACGCGCTCTGCCGGGCGGACGCGGCGATGTACCAGGCGAAGAGCGTCAGCGCCGCCCGCGCCGCTCGGGAGCTGATGGCCGAGTGCTGAACGGCCGGCCGGCTCAGCGGCCCGCCGCCCGCAGCGCACTCCCGGCCAGGGTGAGCAGCCCCGCCGGCGACCGCAGCCCGGCCAGGATCCGCAGCGCGCGCACCCGGTCCGCCTCGCGCCGCCCGGGATCGGCCGCCTCCACCGACCAGCTCCACATGTCGTCCAGCGCCCGCACCCCGAGGTGGTACGCCAGCCGCAGCGGGTCCGGCGCCACCGGCCCGTAGCCGGCCCGGAAGGACGCCTCGTCCACCCGCCCCCGCGGCGCGAACGCGGGCCCGCCACCGAGAACGAACATCAGGTCGCGTTCCCGCGGTGCGAGCACCGCGTCGTCCCAGTCGATCAACCAGACCTGCCCGTCCGGGCCGAGCAGCAGGTTGCCCAGGTGCGGGTCGCCGTGGCAGACCACCAGCTCGGCCGGGCGGGCCCGCAACTCCGCGCCGAGCCGGTCCACCGCGACGAGCAGCCGGTCGAGGTCGGCGCCGGCGGCCAGCCAGTGGGCGGCCACCTCCCGGGTCCAGCGGTCGGCCGTGGCCTCGTCGACCGCGCGCAGCCGGCGGTCCGTGTCGCGGACGGCCGCCCCGACCGCGGCGTGGGTGTGGTCCTCGCGGGGCAGCCCCGCCAGCTCGCCGCCAACCGGGACCGCGTGGACGGCGGCGAGCAGCGCGCCGTAGCCGCGCCAGTGCGCGGCGCGCAGGTCGCCGCCGGGGGCCGGCTCGTCGGAGACCCACGGCACCACGGTGAGGCGGCGTCCGTCGTGGACGGCGTCGAGCCGCCCGTCCCGGGTGGTCAGCGGCGCGGGCACGCCGGGTACGCCCCGCCGGGCCAGCAGCGCGGCCACCGCCGCGCCGGCCGGGGTGCCCCCGCCGGTGAGCTTCACCGCGTACGCGTGACCGTCGGCGGTGGTCGCCCGCCACGTCCGGGCGGCCGGATCCGCGCCCAGGTCCACCGGGGCGGAGCTGACCAGGCGCAGCCCGAACTCGGCCGCGAGCCGGGCGGCGAGCCGCTCGTCCACCCGCCGGTCAGCGCCAGCCGTAGCCGGCGCGCAACGCCTGGCCCACCCGGTCGAACCGGGGCCGGTCCAGCACGGCGCCCTCCCGGCGGATGCTGTCCTCCCGCATGGTGAGCACCCGGTCCAGGCGTACCCAGCTCGGGCGCTTGTCGCGGTCCCACTCCCCCGGCCCGAGGGCCAGCCAGTGCCGCTGCCCGTCGCGCTCGCTCTGGCTGGACAGCATCAGCCCGTACAGCGTCCGGCTCTGCCGGCCCACCACCAGCACCGGCCGGTCCTTGCCCTGCCGGGGGTCGTCCTCGTAGGGGACCCAGGTCCAGACGATCTCGCCCGGGTCGGCCTGGCCGTCCAGCTCCGGGGCGTACGCCAGCTCCCGCCGCTGCAGGGCGGCGACCTGACGCCGCCGCGCGACCTGGGCGGGAATCACCCGCGGGGTGCCGGTCGGCGCCGCGGCGCCCCCGGTGATCCGGCCGAACCGGGACGCCACGCTCCTCAACAGACCTGCCACGGCCGGCAGCCTATCGCCCGGCGCCGCCGGGCGGCCCGGCCGGCCCCGACCACCGGCCGAGGTCGGCCGGGCGGTCGACGCCGGTTCGGGCCGAAGCGCCGAGGTGGCCGACCGGCCCAGGTGGTTGAGTCGGGTACGGAGGTGATCGCATGCCCTTCGAGGTGCGTACCCGCAGCCTGCCGGACCGGCCCGCGGCGATCGGGTCCGCCGGGCCGTTCACGCTGGTGGTGGACCGGCCGGCCGACGGTGGCGGGGACGGGCTCGGCTTCAACGGTGGGCAGCTGCTCTATCTGGCCGTCGCCGGCTGCGTCTCCAACGACCTGTTCCGGGAGGCTCGGGCGCTGGGCATCACCCTGCACCGGGTCGAGATCTCCGTGCACGGCGACTTCACCGGTGACCCCGCCGTCTCCACCGAGATCGGCTACGACGTACGCCTCGTCGGCGACGCCGACGCGGCGCGCCTGCGGGAGTTGGTGGACCGGGTCGACGCGATCGCGGAGATCCCCAACTCGCTGCGCCGGGGCACCCCGGTCCGGCTCCGGCACGCCGAGCTGACCGGCCACCCGCACCCCGGCTGAGGCGCCGCCGACCGGGGCGTGGGTGCGGCGTCGGCGGCCCGCTCAGGCCGGGTGGCGGGCCAGCACCAGGGTGGTACGCAGGTCGAGCACCACGCCGCCGCCGAACCCGTCGATCGTCGCGCGCAGCGCGTCGCGCACCCGTTCGCGCAGCTCGGGCGGGCGCTTGAGCTGCGGCGAGAAGGTGGCCACCAGGCGCAGGTACGCCGCGGTGTCCAGCGGCACGGCCCGGCGGAACAGCCGCGACCGCACGTCGGTGAAGAGTCCGCTGCCGAGCACGTCGTCGTGGACCCAGCCGTCCGGGCGGTCCACCGTCGGCCGCGGGTCGACGGACTCGAACGCCGCCCGCAGTCCGGCGGCGTGGGCCGGGTCCACGTAGTCGTAGCGGTGGCCGAACACGGCCAGGGTACCGCCGGGCGTGAGCGCGTCGTACGCCCGCCGGTTGCGGGTGGCCGGGTCGAGCCAGTGCCAGGCCATCGCGCAGGCCAGCGCGGCCACCCCGCCCGGCGGCGGGGTCCACTCCTCGAACGCGGCGACGACCACCTCGACCTCCGGGAAGCGGCTGGCGAGCACGGCCGCCATCCGCCGGTCCGGTTCCACGCAGGTCGTCCGCGCGCCCAGGTCGAGCAGCGTCCGGGTGGCCAGGCCCGTCCCGGCGCCGACCTCGACGAGCGTGGCCGGCGGGTCACCGTGGTACCCGCGGATCGCCGCCACGAGCTCCACTGGATAGCCTGGACGGGCCTCGTGGTAATCGTCGGCGACCTCGCCGAAGAGCTGCGACATGATCACCATCATCCCAGGGTGACGCCGTCGCCACCGTCCCTCCGGAGGAGCCGTGCAGCCCGAACTGCCCCGGGACCTGCCGGTGATCGAGCGCCGCGCGGTCCGCCTGGTGGTGCTCGACGCCGCCGCGCGGGTGCTGCTGTTCCACACCCGCGATCCGGAGCACCCCCGGCTCGGCGTCTGGTGGGAGCTGCCCGGCGGCGGCCTCGACCCCGGGGAGACCTACCTCGACGCGGCGGTGCGGGAGCTACGCGAGGAGACCGGGATCGTCGTCGCGCCGGGCCAGGTGGGCGCGCCGACGTGGCGGCGGCGGGCCAGCTTCGTGCACCGCCGGCTGCGCCACCTCCAGGACGAGGTGGTCGTCCCGGTACGGCTGCCCGGTCCGGGGCCCGACATCGACGAGACGCACCGGCTCGACTACGAGGTGGAGGACTACTTCGGCTTCCGCTGGTGGCCGGTGCCCGAGCTGGTCGCCGACCGGCCGCGCTGCTACCCGGGGCGGCTGCCGGAGCTGCTGCCGGTGTTCCTGGCCGGCACCGAGATCGACGAGCCGTTCGAGCTGTGGTCGTGACGTACGCGCCGCCAACCGGCACAGTGGAGCGGTGACCCCTCTGCACCCACCGCTCGCCCGGTACGCCGAGCGGCTGCACGGCGCCGCCGGCGAGGCCCACCACATCGCCTCCCCGCTCGGCGCCTGGCTGCTGCTCGCCCTCACCGCCCCCGCCGCCACCGGCGACGCCCGGGCCGCCCTGGAGGACGCCCTCGGCACCGACGCGGACACCGCCTCGGCGGCGGCCCACGCGCTGCTGGCCGCGCCGCACCCGCTGGTCGCGGCGGCCACCGCGCTCTGGGAACGGCAGCCCTTCGACGGGCTGGCCCGGTGGCGCGCGGGCCTGCCGGAGCGCACCGAACGCGGCCCGCTGCCCGACCAGGCCGCCCTCGACGGGTGGGCCAGGGAGCGTACCGGCGGGCTGATCGAACGGTTCCCGGTGGCCGTCGAGGCGGACACCCTGCTGGTCCTGGCCAGCGCGCTGGCCACCCGGGTGTCCTGGGCCGACCCGTTCCAGGTGGTGCCGGCCGACCAGCTCGGGGCGGGCAGCGCGTGGGCGGGCCGGCTGGCGCGGGTGCTGCGTACCCCGGGGCACGGGCACTCCTGCTGGATCGCGGCCACCGCGCGGGCCGGGGACGTCGCGGTGCACGCCGCGCCGGCCCGGCCGGCGCCGGGCGCCGACGGCGAGGCGGGCCTGCTGGTCTGCTCGGTCGCCGCCGCCCCGGACGTGCCGGCGGTGGACGTGCTCGCCGCGGCCCAGGAGCTGGCCGTGGCCGCCGCCACCGGCCCGGCGGGCCAGCGGCCCGGCCGGCGGTCGCTGTTCGACCTGCCGCTCGGTGACGGTCCCGCCTGGACGGTGCGCGAGGAGCCGATCCGCACCTTCGCCCCGGACGGCCGGGAGGAGCTGGCCAGCGCCGTGCTGCCCTGCTGGTCGGCGGAGAGCCGGCACGACCTCACACCGGCCGGTTTCGGCTTCGACGCCGCCGCGCGGGCGCTCGGCACGCTGCTCGGCAACCCGGACCTGCCGTACGAGGCGGTGCAGTCGGCGGTCGCCCGCTACGGCCGGTACGGCTTCGAGGCCGCCGCGGTGACCGCGTTCGCGATGCGGGCCGCGCTGCCACCGGGGGGCATGGCCCGCCACGCGGAGCTGCGCTTCGGGCACCCGTACGCGGTGGTCGCGGTGGCCACCGACGGCGCGGGCGGGCCCTGGCACGGCGTGCCGGTCTACTCGGCCTGGGTGGCGCAGCCGCAGGAGCTGCCCGAGGCCGAGCTGGCCGACCCGCCCGAGCAGTGGTGAGCCGGGCTCACGGCGCCCCGTACGGCGGGCGCGGGATCGGGTCGACCATGGCGTCGAAGCCCTTCGGCAGCTGGGCCACCAGGTCGTGGAACTCGTCCACGGTCACCGCCGCGCGCAGCGTGGCCAGCACCGCGCGGGTGCCCAGCTCGGCCACCGCCGGGTCCACCGCGGCCCGGTCGGCGACCCGGTGCACGAAGTCGACCGCGCCGCCGGTCGCCGGCTCCGCGGCCGGGGCGGTCAGGTAGCCGCTCAGCTCGTCGGGCAGTTGGGCGGCCAGGTCGCCGGCCTCACCGCCGGTGACCCGGTCGGCGAGGGTCTGCAGCACCGCGCGGGAGAGCGTGGCGGCCAGGTCGGTGGGCAGTTCGGAGCGGCGGGAGACCGCCTCCACGAATCGGGGAAACCGCACACCAGCCTCCTGGGGCCACCGGCCGCCGCCGGTCCTGTGAACGACCGCCGGTTACCCGGGGTCGGCGGCGGCAAACGGCGGTCACCGGAGCAGCCCGCGGTCCCGCAGGCAGGGCGAGCGCGGTGTCGCGGGGCGCCGTGGCGGCGCCGCCGCTCGGTAGGCTCGCCGCATGGCTCGCAGCACCCACCCCGGCGCCTGCCCGCTCGACTGCCCCGACACCTGCGTCTGGCAGCTCACGGTGGCGGACGGCCGCGCCGTCGCGCTGCGCGGCGACCGTGATCATCCGTTCACCCGCGGGGCGCTCTGCGGCAAGGTCAACCGCTACCTCGACGCGGTCAACGGCCCCGACCGGCTCACCACCCCCTACGTCCGGACCGGACCGAAGGGCGTCGGGCGGGTCTCCTACCGGCCGGCGAGCTGGGCCGAGGCCATCGCCCGGGCGGCCACCGGGCTGCGCGCCAGCATCGACCGGCACGGGCCCGAGTCGGTCCTCCCGTACTACTTCGCCGGCACCATGGGCCACGTGCAGGGCTGGACCATGGGTCCGCGGCTCTTCGCGCACCTGGGCGCGTCGCGGCTGGACACCACCATCTGCACCGGGGCGGCGCAGGCCGCGCTGCGCTCGATCTACGGCGGCTCGATCGGTTTCGAGCCCGAGTCGATCGTGGACGCCCGGCTGATCGTCCTCTGGGGCGCCAACCCGCTCGCCACCAACCTGCACCTCTGGCCGTTCATCCAGCAGGCCCGGGAGCGCGGCGCGTACCTGGTCACCATCGACCCGCTGCGCACCGACAGCGCGGCCCGCAGCGACCAGCACGTGGCCCCGCTGCCCGGCACCGACGCCGCGCTGGCGCTCGGCCTGATGCGGCACGTGCTGGACGCGGGCGCGGCCGACGAGGAGTGGCTGGCCGCACACACCGTCGGCTGGCCGGAGCTGGCCGCCCGGCTCGGCGAGTGGCCGGTGGAGCGGGCCGCCGCCGCGTGCGGCCTGCCGGTCGGGGTGGTCCGCGACCTGGGCACCCGGATCGCCACCACCCGGCCCACCGCCGTGCGGGTCGGGCTGGGGCTGCAACGCCACCACGGCGCCGGTCAGGCGATCCGGGCGATCTGCGCGCTGCCGCTGGTCACCGGCGACTTCCGGTACCCGGGCGGGGGCGCCCTGGTGTCGACCAGCGGGCACCACCCGATCGACGAGGAGCGGGTGGTCCGCCCGCCGGACCTGCCGGCCCCACCGGCCCGGTCGGTGAACATGAGCCGGCTCGCCGCCGTGCTCACCGGGGAGGCCGACCCGCCGGTGACCTCGCTGGTGGTGTTCAACGCGAACCCGGCGGCCACCGCGCCGG
Organism: Micromonospora sp. HK10; assembly: GCF_000982955.1. Taxonomy (GTDB): domain Bacteria; phylum Actinomycetota; class Actinomycetes; order Mycobacteriales; family Micromonosporaceae; genus Micromonospora. The sequence continues at coordinate 12,938 of NZ_KQ058696.1, forward strand.
ACCAGAACCGGCTGCTCGCCGGCCTGCGCCGCGACGACCTGCACACCGTGGTGCTGGAGCAGCGCTGGACCGACACCTGCGACTACGCCGACGTGGTGCTGCCGGCCACCATGCAGCCGGAGCACCTCGACCTGCACTCCTCCTACGGCCACCACTACACGACGCTGAACCTGCCGGTCACCGAGGCGCCCGGCGAGGCGCTGCCGAACACCGAGATCTTCCGCCGGCTCGCGGCCGCGCTGGGCATCGACCATCCCCGGCTGCGCGACAGCGACGAGGAGCTGGCCCGGCAACTGCTGCGCGGCACCCCGGTCAGCTTCGAGGAACTGCGCGAACGCACGTACGTCCGGATCACCGGGGTGGCGGTCGGCAGCGCCCCGTACGCCCACGGCGGGTTCCGCACCCCCGGCGGTCGGGCCCGGCTGCACGACCCGTCGCTGGCCCGACTCGGGGTGGACCCGCTGCCCGGGCACACCCCGCCGGTGGAGGCGACCGACCGGGAGCTGGCCCGCCGGTTCCCGCTGGTGCTGGTCGCCCCGGCCGGCCGGTTCCTGATGAACTCGACCTTCGCCTCGCTGCCCTGGCACGCCCGGCGGACCGGGCCGCCCCGGGTCCACCTACACCCGGACGACGCGGCGGCGCGCGGTCTCGCCGACGGCGACGCGGTGCGGGTACGCAACGACCGGGGCGCCTTCCTGGCGGCGGTCGCCGTGGACGACGCCACCCGGCCCGGGCTGGCCTTCACCTACAAGGCGTACTGGGCGCGGCTGAGCCCGGGACGGGCCACCGTCAACGCGGTCACCGCGGTCCGCGACACCGACCTGGGTGGCGCGCCGACCTTCCACGACTGCCGGGTCGAGGTCGAGCCGGTGCCGGCGGAGCTGCTGACCGTCGAGCCGCCCCGGGACGCCGAGCCGGCGCCCCGCGGCCCGGCGGACGTCCCGGCCCGGCCCGTCGCACAGCCGGTGGAGTCGGTGCCGGCCGGCTGATCCGGCCGGCCGCCCGGGCCGGGACTTCCGGCCCGGCCGGGCGGTTCCAGCGCCCCTGCTCCCGACCACCGTCGGTCCGTAGCGTCGGAGGCGGGAACGAGGAGGTCGCGATGCGTACGTGGCAGGTGCGGGACGTGATGACCACCGACGTGCTGTCGGTGCGGGAGGGCACGGCGTACCGGGAGGTCGTCGAGGTGCTGGCCGGCGGGCAGGTCACGGCGGTGCCGGTGGTGGACGGGACGCGGCAGGTGCTCGGGGTGGTCTCGGAGGCGGACCTGCTGTACAAGGTGGAGCTGCTGGGCCGGCCGCGGCAGCGGCGGGTCTTCGCCAGCCGGCACCGACGCGAGGCCCACGCGAAGGCGTCCGCCACCCTGGCCGCCGACCTGATGACCTCGCCCGCGGTCACCGTGGCCCCGGACGCCCCGCTGCCGGAGGCCGCCCGGATCATGGACGAGCGGCAGGTCAAACGGCTGCCCGTGGTCGACGACCTGGGCCGCCTGGTCGGCATCGTGACCCGGGGCGACCTGCTCAAGGTGCATCTGCGTCGGGACGCCGGGATCCGGTGGGACGTGGTCGACGTGCTACGCCGTACGCTCGGCGTGCCGTCCGGCGTGGTCGACGTGGCCGTCCACCGCGGCGTGGTGACCCTGACCGGGCAGGTCGACCGCTGGTCGACCCGGCACCTCGCGCTGCGGCTGACCCGCCAGGTGGGCGGCGTGGTCGAGGTGGTCGACGCGCTCGGCCACGCGATCGACGATTCGCCGATGGCAACGCTGCGGCCCGGCGCGACGCCGGCCGGCGTCGCCTGACGGCCACGACCGGGGTGGGCAGGCCGGCCTTGGCCGCGCCACCCCCGGTCGGGGAGCAGCGCGACCGCGGCTCAGCCCTCGGCGAGGGCGTCCAGCAGCAGCGCGGCCGTCCAGCTGAACGCCGGGGAGCCGAGCCCCGCCCCGGTGTCGGGGTGGAAGTACTCGTGGCAGCCGGCCCCGGCCACCAGGGCGAGCATCGACTCGCGCAGCCCAGCGGCCAGGTCGGGGCGGCCGTGGCCGAGCAGCCCCCGCCACACCAGCCAGCCGGTGTTGAGCCAGCTCGGGCCGCGCCAGTAGCGCAGCGGCTCGAAGTCCGGCGCGGTGCGGTCGTAGCTGGGCAGCGGGCGGTCCATCCGGGCGGCCAGGCCGAACCGGGGTGAACAGGCCTCGGCGAGCAGCGCCCGGACCTGGCGGTCGGGCAGGTCGGGCAGGATCAACGGGATCAGCCCGAGCACGGTGCGGGCCGGGACGAGCCGGTCGGTGCGCAGGTCGCGCGGGTGGAACGTGCCGGTGGCCGGATCCCAGAGACGGTCGATGAGGGCCTGGGTGGTGCGGGCGGCCCGGGCCCGGTGCGGCCCGGGGTCGGCGCCGATCACCGTGGCGATCCGGGCCAAAGCATGTTCGGCGGCGCCCAGCGCGGCGTTGACCAGCGGGCACTCCACCAGGAACGGGTGCCGCCCGGCGAGGCCGTCGTCCCGGTACCGGCCGGTCCGGTAGGACCGCACCAGGGCCACGTAGCGGGCGTAGTCGAGGTCGGTGGGGCGGTGCGCCGCGTCGGCGTGCGCGGTGTCGTGCCGGCGGTACGCCCGCATCACCGCCTCGTCGGCCGGTACGGCGGCCATCGGGGCGTCCCAGGCGGGGCTGTTGTCCAGCCCGGACTCCCACGGGTGCACGATGGCGGCGAGGCCGCCGCCGCCCACGTCCCGCCGCCCGCTCAGGTAGCGCTGCTGAGCGACCAGCCGTGGGTAGAGCCGGCGCAGCGCCGCCACCGACGCCGCCGAGGGGGCCCGGCGGTGCACCAGCCAGGCGGCCGGGGCGTGCACCGGTGGCTGGACGATGCCGGAGGTGGCTGCGGCCGGGGCACCGTCGGCGCGGGCGGCGTCCCAGAATTCCGGCCCGGGAAAGTACGCGCCGGCGCGCAGCGCCGGGTTGAACACGATGTGCGGCACCCGTCCGTCGGCCCACTGGGCGGCGAAGAGCGTGTCCAGTTCCCGCCAGGCCCGGTCGGGGCGGACGTGCGCCAGCCCGACGGCGATGAAGGCGGAGTCCCAGCTCCACTGGTGCGGGTAGAGGGTCCGCGAGGGCACGGTGTGGTCGTGCTCCCAGTTGGCGTCGAGGGTGGACACGGCCAGCCGGCGCAGGGCGGCGTGCCGTTCGGCGCCGGCCCGACCGGCGCCGTGCCGGCTGCCCGGCGCACCGCCGGAGGTGCCGGCCCTCATGCCGCCGCCCGCCGGTGCGGGGCCGGGCCGAGCACCGCGGCGGCCTGCCGCAGCGCGGCGACCGGTTCGCCGCGCAGCCGGCACTCCAGCGCCAGCCAGCCGGCGTAGCCGAGGTCGTCGAGGGTGCCCAGCAGCGCCGGCCAGTCCAGGTGACCGGCTCCGGGCTGGTACCGGTTGGAGTCGCTGACCTGCACGTGCCCCAGCCACGGCGCGGCGGCGCGCAGCGCCGCGTGGACGTCGTCCTCCTCGATGTTCATGTGGAAGGTGTCGGCGACGACGCGGACCGAGGGCAGGCCGACGGCCCGGCACAGGGCGACCGCCTCGTCGAGCCGGTTGACCATGTGGTCCTCGTACCGGTTGAGGGGTTCCAGGAAGAGGGCCACCCCCTCGGCGCGGGCGTGCTCGCCGAGTTCGCCGAGGGCGTCGACGAGCACCTGCCGGTCGCCCTCGGGCGGGCGGGGCGGCTCGAACGGCGGCAGGCGGCGGGAGAACATGCCCCAGGCGGCGGGGGTCATCGCGCCGATCCCGCCCAGCTCGGCGATGACCGAGAGCTGGGAGCGCAGGTTGCGTACCGCGTCGCGGGAGCGCGCCGGGTCGAAGTCGCCGATGAAGTGGTCCATCTCGACGCAGACGGTCGGCATGACCACGCCCTCGGCGCGGGCCCGGCGCAGCTCCGGCAGCCGCCGGGCGAGGGCCAGGTCGCCCCGGCCGCGCAGTTCGATGCCCTGGTAGCCGAGGGAGACGGCGAGGGCGTACTTGTCGGTCAGCCCGGTGCCGGGGAGCAGCTGCTCCTGGCAGGCGAGGGGGATGGTCATGTCAGAACCTCAGCACCACTTGGAGGACGTCACCGTCACCGCGGTCGAGCAGCGCCAGCGCGTCGGCCACCGCGCCCGCGTCGACGACGTGGCTCACCAGCGGCAGCGGGTCAACGCTGCCCTCGGCCACCAGGTCCATGAAGGTGTGGGCGATCCGGGGCCCGGTCCACCGGCCGGCCGTGCCGGGTGCCGGGGTGGGCCCGGAGACCTGGGCCGCCACCAGCTGGATCCGGTTGTGGTGGAACTCCTCGCCGAGTCCCAGCCCGTGGGCGTACCCCTGATAGAAGCCGGCGGCGACGACCCGGCCGGCGTGGGTGGTGGCGCGGATGGCCTCGTGCAGGGCCGGGTAGGACCCGGACAGCTCCAGGCAGACGTCGGCGCCGCGCCCGGCGGTGGCCGCGCGCAGCGCCGCGGCGGCCGAGTCGGTGGCGGCGTCGACGACCAGCCGGGCGCCGAGCCGGGCGGCGTGCTCCAGCCGGGTCGGCATCCGGTCGACGGCGACGACCCGCGCGCCGGACAGGACGGCGAGTCGGGTGCCGAGCAGCCCGATCACGCCCTGCCCGAAGACCCCGACCCAGTCGCCGAGGTGCAGGTCGCCGGCGAGCACCGCGGTCAACGCGATGGCGCCGGGACGGGCGAAGACGGCGGCCAGGGGGTCGAGCCCGGAGGCGAGCGGGGTGACCGCGGCGGCGGCCACGACGGCCTCGGCGCGGTGACCCCAGATGCCCCAGACCAGCTGCCCGGCATGGCGGTCGGGAACGTCGGGGGCCACCTCGACGACCTCGCCGACCTCCTCGTAGCCGAAGCCGACCACCGGGTACGGGGGCGCGGCCTGCCGGGGCACGAACATCCGGGCGGTGTCGTCCCAGTCCTTGCTGAGCCGGGGATTGCTGCCCCGGTAGAGGGTCAGCTCGGTGCCGGCGGAGATGCCGGAGTAGCAGGTGCGGACGCGGACCTGGCCCGGGCCGAGCGGGTCCGGGGGGCAGGGCTCCAGGCTCACGCGCCGGGGCCCGGCCAGAGAGACAACCCAGTTGGCCATGGCGTCGCTCCGAGGGAAGTGCCGACCCCGAGTCTAAACCAAATTATTGATAATTGTCTTGTAAATGATCAATCGAGGGGGTTGAATCCCTATGTACCCTTCGAGAGGAGTGCCACCGATGCCATCGCCCTCGATGCGGATCCTCGCCTCCACCCTGATCCTGGCAGTTGCCGGGACAACCCTGCTGGCCTGCGGTGACGATGATCCGAAATCCGACAATTCCCAGATAACCGTCTGGAGCCTGGAAGACGTCGCGGATCGGGTCAACGCCACCAAGGCCATCATCGCCGACTACACCGCCAAGACCGGCGTCAAGGTCAATCTGGTCACCGTGAACGAGGACCAGTTCCCCGCGCTCATCGCCTCCAGCGCCGCCGCCGGGGACCTGCCCGACGTGGTCGGCTCGGTCCCGCTCGCCGGGGTCCGCACCCTCGCCGGCAACGAACTGCTGGAGCCGGACGCCAACAAGCAGATCGTCGACAAGCTCGGCCGGGCCACCTTCTCACCCCGGGCACTCGAGCTGACCAGTGAGGACGGCAAGCAGCTCGCGGTGCCCAGCGACGGGTGGGGCCAGCTGCTGGTCTACCGCAAGGACCTGTTCGCCGCCGCCGGCCTGCCCGCCCCCGACACGTACGAGAAGATCGCCGCCGCGGCGGCGAAGCTGAACACCGGCGGCATCGCCGGCATCACCGCGGCGACCGCCCCCGGCGACGTCTTCACCCAGCAGACCTTCGAGCATCTGGCGCTGGCCAACAACTGCCAGCTCACCGACGACTCCGGCGCGGTGAAGCTGGACTCGCCCGAGTGCGTCGAGGCGTTCCGCTTCTACGGCGACCTGATGCGCGACCACTCAATCAAGGGCGCGCAGGACGTGGACACCACCCGGGCCACCTACTTCGCCGGCAAGGCGGCCATGCTGATCTGGTCGCCGTTCATCCTCGACGAGCTGGCCGGGCTGCGCAACGACGCCAAGCCGACCTGCCCGCAGTGCCAGTCCGACCCGGCGTGGCTGGCCAGGAACAGCGGCTTCGTCACCGCGATCAAGGGTCCCAACGGCACCGAGCCGGCGCAGTACGGTGAGATCAGCTCCTGGGCGGTGCTCGACGGCGCGGCCGACCCGGCGAGGTCCTTCGTGGAGTACATGCTCTCCGACGGCTACCCGCGCTGGTTCGGCATGTCGCCGGAGGGCCGCTTCCCGGCGCGTACCGGCACCGCCGAGGACAAGCAGAAGTTCCTCACCGCCTGGAACACGAGCCAGGCCGGGGTGGACCGCAAGCAACCGCTCGCCGCGGTCTACGGCGAGGACGTCCTCGACACCCTGCGCAAGAGTCCGGACACCTTCCAGCGGTGGGGGCTGCCGCAGGGGCAGGGCAAGCTGGTCGGCGCGATCCTCGGCGAGCTGCCCGTGCCGAAGGCGCTCGCGGACGTCATCGCCGGGAAGTCCGACGCCGCCGCGGCCGCGGGCCGGGCCAAGAAGGACGTCGAGGCGATCGCCAAGGGCGTCAATTGACCACCACCGCGCCAGAGGCCGGCCGCTCCCCCACCCGGGAGCGGCCCCGCCCCGGCAGACGCCCGCTCACCCTGCGCCGCCGCGAGTCCCGCGCCGGGCTCGCGCTGGTCACCCCCACCCTGCTCGTCGTGCTGGCGGTGATCGGCATACCCATCGTCTGGACCGTGGTGCTGGCCTTCCAGCGGGTACGCCTGGCCACCCTGCGCCGGACCGGCCTGTTCGGCGAGTTCACCCTGGACAACATCGACCGGGTGCTGCACACCCCCGGTTTCGCCGACACGCTCTGGACGACCGTCCTCTACAGCCTCGGCGGCACCTTCGGCTCGATCCTCGTCGGCCTGGTCGCCGCGCTGGTCGTCCGCCGGCCGTTCCGGGGCCGCACCGTCGTACGCGCGTCGATGCTGCTGCCGTACGTGGCCCCGGTGGTGGCGATGGCGTTCGTCTGGCAGGTGATGCTCGACCCGCAGCTCGGCATCGTCAACGACTGGGGGCAGCGGTTCCTCGGCTGGGACGAACCGATCCCCTTCCTGTCGCAGGAGTCCACCGCGCTCTGGACGGTCATCGCGTTCGAGGCGTGGCGGTACTTCCCGTTCGCGTTCCTGTTCCTGCTGGCCCGGCTCCAGGCGGTGCCGGCCGAGCTGGAGGAGGCGGCCCGGGTGGACGGGGCCACCCCGACCCAGCGTTTCCGGCACATCCTGCTGCCCCAGCTCATGCCGGTGATCGCGCTGCTCGGGGTGCTCCGGTTCATCATGACCTTCAACAAGTTCGACGACGTCTACCTGCTCACCGGCGGGGCGGCCGGCACCGAGGTGGTCAGCGTCCGGGTCTACCAGTTCCTCACCGCGCGCACCGACATCGGCGCGGCGGCGGCGCAGGCGGTCGTACTGGCCCTGGTGCTGATCGTGTTCGTGGTGATCTACCTGCGCTTCTTCACCGGGCGACGGGAGGACGCGTGATGGACCGGGACCGGATCGAGACGGTGAGCCTGCGCTGGCTGCGCCGAATGGTGATCGCCGTCTTCCTGCTCGTCACCCTGCTGCCGTTCTGGTACATGCTGGTGCTCTCGGTACGCCCGATCGAGCGGCTGCTGCTCGACCCCGGGTCGCTGCTGGTGCCGTTCGGCGAGCTGACCGTCGACACGTACACCGAGGTGCTCCGGTCGGTCGAGGACGGCGGGCAGGGTTTCCTCACCTTCATCCGCAACAGCGGCATCGTGGCGCTCTCCGCCACCGTGCTCACGCTGCTGGTCGCCATCCCCGGCGCGTACGCGGTGTCCCGCCTGCGGTTCTTCGGCCGGCGTCAGGTCAGCGCGTTGTTTCTGGCGGTCTACCTGTTCCCCTCGATCGTCATCGCGATCCCGCTCTTCGTGGTCTTCACCCGGGCCGGGCTGCGCGGGTCGCTGGTCGGGCTGGTGCTGGTCTACATCTCGCAGACGTTGCCGGTCTCGGTCTACATGCTGAAGAACTACTTCGAGACCATCCCGGTCAGCCTGGAGGAGTCGGCCGCGATCGACGGGGCCGGCCGGCTCGGCATCATCCGCCGGGTCAGCCTCCCGCTCGCCGCCCCGTCGGTGATGGCGGTCGCGCTCTACGACTTCATGATCGCCTGGAACGAGTTCCTCTTCGCGCTGCTCTTCCTCGTGGACCGGCCGAACCGGTGGACCGTGTCGCTGGGGCTGTCGCTGCTCTCCGACGGGGTGGAGGTGCCCAAGACGGTGCTGATGGCCGGGTCGGTGATCCTCACCCTGCCCATCGTGATCCTCTTCTTCGCCAGCGAACGGCTGCTCACCGAGGGGTTGACCAGCGGCGCCGAGAAGGGGTGATCGACCTTGCCGTCGACGCGCGGCCAACCAGCAAGATCAGCTACGGTGGCCGGATGGGCAAGCCGACGCGTTGGGTGACGGAGACCAAGCCAGGACACTCGCAGTGGTACATCGACCGGTTCCGCCAGCTGGCGGCCGAGGGGGCGGACCTGGCCGGTGAGGCCCGGCTGCTGGACGCCCTGGTGGCGCCGGGCGCGCGGATCCTGGACGCCGGCACCGGCACCGGCCGCGTCGCCGCCGCCCTGGCCGCCCGGGGGCACACCGTGGTCGGGGTGGACGCCGACCCGGCGCTGATCGAGGCCGCCCGGGTCGACCACCCCGGCCCGCGTTTCCTCGTCGCCGACCTGGCTGAGCTGGACCTGCCCGCCCAGGGCGAACCCGAGCCGTTCGACGCCGCGCTGATCGCCGGCAACGTGATGGTCTTCGTCGCACCCGGCACCGAGCCGGACGTGCTGGCCCGGGTCGCCGCGCACGTCCGCCCGGACGGCCTGGTGGTGGTCGGCTTCGACACCGGGCGCGGTTATCCGCTCGCCGACCTCGACGCCCACGCGGCGGCCGCCGGTCTCCGGCTGGAGCACCGCTTCGCCACCTGGGATCTGCGCCCCTGGCACGACGACGCCGACTGGGCGGTGACGGTCCTGCGCAAGCCGGCCTGAGCCGGCGACACCGGAGCGGCCCGTACCCCGGACGCCCGCCCCCGACGCGCCGGTCAGGCCGGGGCCGCGACGGCGGGCCCGTCAGGGCGGGGCCGCGACGGCGGGCCGGTCAGGCCGGGGCGGCGACGGCGCGGGCGGCGGCCGGGTCCAGCGGGCTGCCGGCGGGGACGAGGCTGACCAGGCTCGCCGGCAGCCGCAGCGGCCGGACGCCGGCGTAGCCGAGCATGCCGAGCACGTCGCCGCCGGTGAGCACGTACCGCCGGCCCAGGTCGGTGACCACGCTGACCGCGCCGCCGCCGGCGCCCGGCGCGGCGACCGACTCGACCACGGCGCCCCGGCCGGGCGCGACCAGCACCCGGTCGACGCGGCCACCCTGGTCGGCCGCGGTCGGGACGGCGGCGGAGAGGTCCGGCGGGGTGACGCCGACGCGGACCTCGCGTACCCCGGTGTCGTCGGCGGTCCGGGCGCAGAGCGCGCCGCCGTCGCCGGTGGCCAGCCGGGGCGGTGCGGCCGGTGGCGCGGACGGGCCGCCCGGTGCCCGATCGGGGACCTTCGGCAGGGCGGCGAAGCGGCCCAGCGTGATCGGCTCCGGGTCGTCCTGCCCGGTGCGGGCGAGCAGCAGGGCGGCCTGGAACTCGGTGATGCCGGCCAGGCCGTCCCGCTCGGCGACCGCGTACTGGCGGCCGCCTCCGGAGTTGCGCACCAGGTAGACGTCGCCGATGGTGGCGCCGCCGACCCGGTCGGACGGCTTGCCCATTCCGGGCAGCGCCGGCGGGGCCAGGTCGGCGCCGGCCGGCACGGTGTTGAGCAGCGCGGCGGCCACCGGCACGGCCCGGGCGCGGGTCGCGGCGAGCGCGGCGAGCACCCGGTCGGGGTCGCGCAGCCGGTAGCGGTGGTCGTGCCAGAGCAGGTGCAGGCCGCCGTCCGGGTGCCGCAGCAGCAGCCCCTGGTCGTCGAGCGGCCGGCCGCCGGCGGCCTCCCGCCCGATCAGCAGCGCGGAGCGGGCCTCGGCACGTCCCGGCTCGGCCAGGGCGAGGGAGCACACCGTCCAGGCGCCGGTGGCGAGTCGGCCGGCGGCGGGCAGCGAGTCCGGCGCGTCGGCGATGCCGAGCGGCAGGCCACGCGGCACGCCCTCGATCGAGCGCCGGGAGACCAGCACGGTCCTCGGCCGTTCCGTCCCGATGATCAGCAGCGCGGAGGCGTAGTTGAGCACCGGGTGCAGCTTGTCCTGCCGATAGACGAACCGCGCGCCGGACTCCTTCTCGACGATCACCGCGCCGGGGTCGCGCCAGCCGCTGCCGCCGCCGGCGAAGAGGCCGTACAGGGCGACCCCGCCGAGGGCGATCACCGCGACCAGCACGCTGGCCAGGCCCGCCCCGGCCAGCCGCCGGAACGGCGACTGCGCGGGATCGGTCTCCCGCAGCACCAGCGCCGCGACCGCCCGCTGCACGGTGAACTGGTACGAGTGGAGCTGGTCCTGCCGCGACGGCATCGGGCCCCTTCCGGCTGGTTCGTCGGCGGACAGGATAGCGCTCCGTCGATCCGTGGCGGACCCTCCGTGTCCGGCCCGGGACGGGTCCGGTGGCGGACCAGGTACCCCCAGGGGTATGCTGGGCGCAGGAGGTAGTGCCGTGAAGCTTCAGCCCGAGATGACCAGCGAGGCGCTGACCCGGCTCAAGCGGGCCCGGGGCCAGCTCAATGCCGTGATCGAGATGATGGAGAACGGCGAGGACTGCCGGGCCGCGTTGACCCAGCTCGCTGCGGTGTCGAAGGCGATCGACCGGGCCGGCTTCAAGATCATCGCGTCCGGGATGCGGCACTGCGGCGCGGCCCGCGACCGGGGCGAGGAGCCCGAGATGACCGAGGAGGAGCTGGAGAAGCTCTTCCTCGCCCTGGCCTGACCGAGGAACCCCCGCGCCCTACCGCGTGATCGCGGCGGGGGCGGGTAATCCGTACCCATGAACCTGGGTCGAATTCTGTCCACCACATACCCCCCGGGGTATATAGGAAGGAACACCGCACATGGCAGTCGACGTGTCCGTGATCGCGACGTCCTCGCTGGGCGACCGCAGCTACCTGGCCACCGACGGCCGGGTGGCGATCGTGGTCGACCCCCAGCGCGACATCGACCGGATCCTGTACCTGGCCGGGGCCAAGGGGGTCCGGGTCACCCACGTGGTGGAGACGCACATCCACAACGACTACGTCTCCGGCGGCCTGGAACTCGCCCGGATCACCGGGGCCCGCTATCTGGTCGCCGCCGCCGACCAGGTCGGCTTCGACCGGACACCGGTCACCGACGGTGACGTCGTGGCCGTCTCCGACGCGCTGCGCCTGCGGGTGATCGGCACGCCGGGCCACACCTTCCACCACCTGTCGTACGTCCTCGACGAGGCCGCCGGCGGTGGCTGGCAACCCACCGGCGTCTTCACCGGCGGCTCCCTGCTGTTCGGCACCACCGGACGCACCGACCTGCTCGGCCAGCAGCACGCCCACGAACTGGCCCAGCACCAGCACGCCTCGGCCCGGCGGCTGGCCCACCTGCTGCCCGACGGGGCCCAGGTGTGGCCCACCCACGGCTTCGGCAGCTTCTGCTCGGCCAGCCAGGCCGACGCCCCCGACTCCACGATCGGGCGGGAGAAGCAGGCCAACCCGGTGTTGCGGCTGGCCGCGGACGAGTTCGTCACCGAGACCCTCGCCGGCCTGGACGCGTACCCGGCCTACTACGCCCACATGGGCGTGGCGAACGGCGCCGGGCCCGCGCCGGTCGACCTCACCCCGGTCACCCGCGCCGACGCCGCCGAACTCCGGGACCGGATGGCCGCCGGCGAGTGGGTGGTGGACCTGCGACACCGCAAGGCGTACGCGGCCGCGCACCTGGCCGGCACGGTCAGCCTGGGCCTCGACGGCCCGATGTCGACCTGGCTGGGCTGGCTGATCGACTGGGGCACCCCGATCACCCTGCTGGCGGAGACCCCGGAGCAGGTCGCCGACGCCCAGCGGGAGCTGGTCCGGATCGGCATCGACCGGCCGGCCGCGCAGGCCACCGGCCCGGCCGAGCGGTGGGCCGACGGGGCCGACCAGCTCCGCGAGCTGCGGATGGCCGACTTCCCGGCCCTGGCGGCGGCGCGCACCGGCGCCGTCCCGGCCGGGCTGCCCGCGCCCGACGTCGTGCTCGACGTCCGGATGACCAACGAGTGGCGGGCCGGCCACGTCGAGGGCGCGGTGCACATCCCGCTGCCCGACCTGCCCCGGCGGCTCGCCGACGTGCCGGCCGGCGCGGTCTGGGTGCACTGCGGCTCCGGCTACCGCGCCACCGCCGCCGCGTCGCTGCTGAGCAACGCCGGCCGCGACGTGGTCGTGATCGACGACGCGTTCGGCACGGCCGCCGCGGCCGGCGTCGCCATCACCGACAACGCCTGACCCGAGCCCGGGGCTCCGGCCGGCGCACCGCGCGCCGGCCGGCACCCCGCCCTGCCGGTAATCCGAGTCATTCATCCCAGAAAGAGGCGATATGAGCACCTCCGAGACCACCCGCCCGGCCACCCTGGACGCCGCCGGCCTGCGGGAGCTGATCGACGCCGGGCGCGCCCCCCGCCTGCTCGACGTACGCACTCCCGCCGAGTTCGAGACCGTGCACATCCCCGGCGCCTACAACGTCCCGCTGGACCTGCTCAAGGAGCACCGCGCGGAACTGCGCGCCCACCTCGACGAGGACGTGGTGCTGATCTGCCGCTCGGGTGCCCGGGCCACCCAGGCCGGCCAGACGCTCGCCGGGGTCGGCCTGCCGAACGTGAAGATCCTCGACGGCGGGATGCTGGCCTGGCAGGCGACGAACGCGCCGGTCACCCAGGGCGCGCCGCGGTGGGACCTGGAGCGGCAGGTCCGCCTGGTCGCCGGCTCGATCGTCCTGCTCAGCGTCCTCGGTTCGATCGCCGTACCCGGCCTCAAGTGGGTCGCCGGCTTCATCGGCGCCGGCCTCACCTTCGCCGCGCTCACCAACACCTGCGCGATGGGCATGCTGCTGAGCAAGCTGCCGTACAACCGGGGGGCCAGCTGCGACCTGGACAGCGTGGTCGGCCAGTTGCGCGACCGAACCGCGGGGCGACCGTGACCGGCACACTGCTGCTGACCGTCGGGCTGGCCGTCCTGATCGGGGTCAGCCTCGGCCTGCTCGGCGGCGGCGGGTCGATCCTCGCCGTACCGCTGCTGGTCTACGTGGCCGGCCTGCCGGCCAAGGAGGCGATCGCCACCTCCCTGCTCGTCGTCGGCGCCACCAGCGCGGTCGGCGTGCTGCCACACGCCCGGGCCGGGCGGGTCCGCTGGCGTACCGGTCTGATCTTCGGCCTGGCGGGCATGACCGGCGCCTACGCCGGCGGCCGGCTGGCGGCGTTCGTCCCGGCCGGGCTCCTGCTCACCGGCTTCGCCCTGATGATGCTGGCCACCGCGGTCGCGATGATCCGCGGCCGGCGCGCCACCGAGGGCCGCCCAGCGCCGCACGAGTTGCCGGCGGCCCGGGTGATCCTGGACGGGATCGTGGTCGGGCTGGTCACCGGCCTGGTCGGCGCGGGCGGCGGCTTCCTGGTGGTGCCCGCCCTGGCCCTGCTCGGCGGCCTGCCGATGCCGGTCGCCGTCGGCACCTCCCTGGTGGTCATCGCCATGAAGTCCTTCGCCGGACTCGCCGGCCACCTGTCCAGCGTGAGCATCAACTGGGGTCTCGCGCTCGCGGTGACCGCGGCCGCCGTCGCCGGTAGCTTCCTCGGCGGGCGGCTCGCCGGGAAGATCCCCGCGGCGCTGCTGCGCCAGGCGTTCGGCTGGTTCGTCGTGGTGATGGGCGTCTTCGTCCTCGCCCAGCAACTGCCGCCACGTCCGGCACTCGGCCTCGTTGTCGTGGGAGCGCTTGCCGTAGCCGGTACGGTCACGGTGGCGGGGGTGCGCCGCCGAAGGAGGGAGCACAGTGGACAGCAGCGCCTGGGACGCCCGGTACGCGAACACGTCGGGGCTGGTGTGGAGCGCTGAACCGAACCGCTTCGTGGTGGAGTCGGTCACCGGGTTGACCCCCGGCGCCGCGCTCGACCTGGCCGCCGGCGAGGGACGCAACGCGGTCTGGCTGGCCGAGCAGGGCTGGCGGGTCACCGCCGTGGACTTCTCGCCGGTGGCCGTCGAGCGGGGCCGTGAGCTGGCCGCCGCGCGGGACGTGCCGGTCGAGTGGCGGGTCGCGGACGTCACCGCGTACCGGCCGGTGCCGGGCAGCTACGACCTGGTGCTGATCAGCTACCTGCACCTGCCCGCCCCGGCCCTGGCCGGCGTGCTCGACTCGGCCCGGCAGGCGCTGCGGCCCGGCGGCACCCTCGTCCTCGTCGGCCACGACCTGGCCAACCTGCGCGGCGGCATCGGCGGGCCGCAGGATCCGGCGGTGCTGCTCACCCCGGAGACGGTCGTCGACGGGCTCGCCGGTCTGCGCATCCAGCGCGCCGAGACGGCGCGCCGGCCGGTGCCCACCGGCGACGGCGGCAGCGTCGACGCCCTCGACACGGTCGTCGTCGCCACCCGGTCGGCCGACTGACGCATCCCCCGGCGACCCGGCTCACGGACGCCGGAAACCGGCCGGACGCTGCGGAAAACCGCGCGCCGACCGGGCGGGTCGATACCATCCGGTGACGGCACGGCGGAGAGGACCACCGGGTGGGCGCACGATTCGAGGAACTGGCCTGGCGGGAGACCCCGATCGGCGAGATCAGCCTGCGCCGGCGCCGCGACCCGTCGCTGGACGTCGACGTGTACGAGGTCAAGCTCGACGACGAGTTCCTGATGTCCAGCCTCTTCCCGGTCGCGGAGATCGAACTGGCCCGGCTCGGGCTGGCCCCGCTCGGCGACCAGCCGCTGGACGTGGTGGTGGGTGGGCTCGGCCTCGGCTACACGGCGCGCACCGCGCTCGAGGACCCCCGGGTACGCGACCTGCTGGTGGTCGAGGCGATCGAGGACGTGATCGACTGGCACCGCCGCGACCTGCTGCCGTTCACCGCCGGGCTGGCCGCCGACCCGCGGACCCGGTTCGTCCGGGCGGACTTCTTCGCGGCGGTCGCCGCCGGAACGGGCTTCGATCCGGACTCGCCCGGCCGGCGGTTCCACGCCGTGCTGCTCGACGTGGACCACTCCCCCCGGCAGGTGCTGCATCCCAGCCACGCCGACTTCTACACGGTCGACGGGCTGCGCCGGCTGGCCGCGCTGCTGCACCCGGACGGGGTGTTCGCGCTCTGGTCGAACGATCCGCCCGACCAGGCGTTCCAGCGGGTGCTGACCGCGGTCTTCCCGACCTCGGTGGCGCACGTGGTCCGCTTCCCCAACCCGTTGCAGGGCCGCGAGGCCGCGAACACCGTCTACGTGGCCCGCTTCTGACCGGTCGCCGGGCATGGTCCGGCCCGGAACGGGAAGGCGGGTGGCCTGCCGTCCGCACGGGAGGTCGAACATGCGCGCACTGCTCTGGGTGATCGGCGTCGTCGCCGCGATCCTCATCCTGCTCGGGCTGTTCCTGGAGGCGCTCCGCTGGCTGATCATCATCGGCGTCATCGCGGCGATCGTGCTGATCATTCTCGCCTTCGTCCGGGGCCGGCGGACGATGCAGCGGTAGCGCCGCTGACCCGTGGGCCGGCCGGGTCCGGCGTGCCGCCGTTCACCCCGGAGGCAGCGACGTCGGCGTAGGTTACCAGCTGGTAAGTTGGCGGGGTGGTGGCCGATCGTGTCCGCTCGGCCACCCCCGGCCACGAGGAGAGACGGCGATGGACGCGACCGCCGAGCGCCCCTGGATCCGCAGCTACGCCCCGGGCGTGCCGGCCACCGTGGCCGCACCCGACGGCTCGCTGGTCGACCTGCTGGCCGGCGCCGCCCGCCGGTACGGCGACCGTGTCGCGCTGGACTTCTTCGGCGCCACCACCACGTACACCGACCTGGCCGACCAGGTGGCCCGCGCGGCGGAGGCACTGCGCCGGCTGGGCGTGGCCCGCGGTGACCGGGTCGCCCTGGTGCTGCCCAACTGCCCACAGCACGTGGTCGCCTTCTACGCGGTGCTGCGCCTCGGCGCCGTGGTGGTCGAGCACAACCCGCTCTACACGGCGCAGGAGCTGGCGCAACAGCTCACCGACCACGGCGCCGAGGTGGCGGTGGTCTGGGACAAGGTCGCCCCGCTGGTCGCCGGCCGCGGCGCGGTCCGCACCGTGGTCGCCGTCGACCTGACCGCGGCGCTGCCGCGGCTCAAGCGCTGGGCGCTGCGGTTGCCGCTGCCCAAGGTGCGCGCCGCCCGCGCCGCGATGACCGCCCCGGCGCCCGGCACGCACGCCTGGTCGGCGCTGGTCGCGGGCGCGCCGCCGCTGGCCACCGACCATCCCGCGCCCGCCGTGGGCGACGTCGCGCTGCTGCAGTACACCGGCGGCACCACGGGCGTCCCGAAGGGCGCCGTCCTGACCCACCGCAACCTGCGGGCCAACGCCGCGCAGGGCCGGGCGTGGGTGCCCGGCCTGCGGGACGGCGCCGAGACCGTCTACGCCGTGCTGCCGCTGTTCCACGCGTACGGGCTGACGCTGTGCCTGACCTTCGCGGTGAGCATCGGCGCCACCCTGGTGCTCTTTCCCCGGTTCGACCTCGACCAGGTGCTCGACGCGGTCCGTCGTCGCCCGCCGACGTTCCTGCCGGCCGTCCCGCCGATCTACGCGCGGCTCGCCCTGGCGGCCCGGGAACGCGGCGTGGATCTCACCTCGATCCGGTACGCCATCTCCGGCGCGATGACGCTCCCGCCGGCGACGGTGGATCTGTGGGAGTCGGTGACCGGCGGCCTGCTCGTCGAGGGGTACGGGATGACCGAGACCTCCCCGATCACCCTCGGCAACCCGGTCGCACCCACCCGCCGTCCCGGTACCGTCGGCGTGCCCTTCCCCTCCACCGACGTCCGCATCGTCGATCCGGCGGACCCGACCCGGGACCGGCCGCCCGGCCAGCCCGGTGAGCTGCTGATCCGTGGTCCACAGGTATTCGCCGGCTACTGGAACCGCCCGGAGGAGACGGCGAAGGTGCTGCTCCCCGGCGGCTGGCTGCGCACCGGGGACATCGTCACCATGGACGCCGACGGCTTCGTGACGGTGGTCGACCGGATCAAGGAGCTGATCATCACGGGCGGGTTCAACGTCTACCCGTCCGAGGTAGAGGAGGCGCTGCGCCGGGTGGCCGGGGTCCGGGAGGCCTGCGCCGTCGGCGTGCCCGTCGCCGCCGGCGGCGAGGACGTGGTCGCCGTGGTGATCCTCGACCCGGGGGCCGGGACGGACCCGGAGTCGGTCCGGTCGGCCTGCCGGCAGCACCTCGCCGGCTACAAGGTGCCCCGCCGGGTCGTGGTGGCCGACGAGCTGCCGCGCTCCCAGATCGGCAAGATCCTCCGCCGCGAGGTCCGCGACCGGTTGCTCGCCGACGACTGAGCCGCCGCGTGCGGGCTGTCGGCGGTGCTGCCTATGGTGTGCGGGTGGTCGATCGTCGTCAGGTGCTGACCTTCCGGGTCCGGGCCCAGCAGCTCGACCGGGCCGGGGGCTCGCTCGCGGACACCGCCGTGCTCGACATCGGGGTGCAGGACACCGGCCCGGACGGCGCCCGGTGGGCGCTCGCCGTTCGCGGTGTCGACGTGACCGCGCTCGACGACGAGGAGCTGGTCCTGCTCTGGACCGTGCGCGGCGCGCCCCACCTCTACCGCCGCGCCGAGCTGCCGGCGGTGGCCGCCGCGGTCGCGCCGTTCTCCGACGCCGACGCCGGCAAGCGCATCTACGACGCCGCCAAGCCGTTGAAGGCGGCCGGCATCGGCATCCTGGCCGCCCTCGACGAGGTAGCCGACCGGATGCGCGCCATCGTCACCGAACCGACCGTCAAAGGCGACGTCTCCGGCCGGCTGGGCGAGCTGCTGCCCGAGCCCTACCTGCGGTCCTGCCGGCCCTGTAACGCCACCCACGTGTACGAGATGCCGTTCCGGCTGGCCGCGCTGCGGGCCGGGCTGGAGCTGCGGCTCGACACGTCGCCGCCGGTCCTGCAACGGATCGGCGGGTTCCGGAAGGCGGCCACCCCGGGTGACCGGTTCGACCTGATCCGCGCCTACCTGCGGCTGCTCGGTCCGGCCACCCCGCAGCACGTCGCCGGCTACCTCGACGCCCCGGTCAAGGAGGTGAAGGCGCACTGGCCGCGGGACGTGGTCGAGGTGCCGGTCGACGGCGAGGCCCGGTGGCTGCTCGCCGCCGACGAGCCGGCGCTCACCTCGGCCGGCGCCCCGGTGACCCGCCTGCTCGGCCCGTACGACCTCTTCCTCCAGGGCAAGGACCGGGACACCCTGGTGCCGGACCGGGCGCGGGCCAAGGAGCTGTGGCCGGTGCTGGGCCGCCCGGGCGCGGTCCTGGTCGACGGCGACCTGGTCGGCACCTGGCGTCCCCGCAAGTCCGGCAAGGCTCTGACGGTCACCGTCCAGCCCTGGCAGAAGCTGCCCGGGGCCACCCGCGAGGCGGTGACCGACGAAGCCGAGCGGCTCGCCGCGTACCGTGGCGTCTCCCTCGCCGGGGTCGACTTCGCCTGAACCGGCCGGTCGGGCCGGCGGGTGTCCTGCCGCCGATGTCGGGCCGGCTGTCCGGAATCGGCGGTGCCGTTCGTCAGGTATGTCGAGTCGACGCGACGCCAGTTGCCGCCGCGTCATCTGACCTACGGAGGACGCCGTGCCACTACCAGCCATGCCGATCGAGACCGACCTGCTCCTCGCGCACCTGAACGGCCAGCGCCAGCACGTGCTGGGCATCCTGGACGGGCTTGACGAGGACGCGCTGCGCCGGCCGGTGCTGCCGTCGGGCTGGAGCTGCCTCGGCCTGGTACGCCACCTCACCGAGGACGTCGAGCGCTTCTGGTTCCGCTGCGTCATGGGCGGCGAGCCGACGGCCATCGTCGCGCTGAGCCAGGGCACGGAAGCCTGGCAGGTCGACCCGGACGTCCCGGCCGCCGTGGTGCTGGACCGCTACCGGCAGGAGATCGACCGGGCCAACGCGGTCCTCGCCGGCACACCGCTGGACGCCCCGCCCGCCTGGTGGCCGCCGGACCAGCTCGGCGACTGGCGGCTGGCCAGCGCGCGGGAGGTCATCCTGCACGTGATCACCGAGACCGCGTGCCACGCCGGTCACCTGGACGCGGTCCGGGAACTCATCGACGGCCGGACCTGGCTGGTCATCACCACCTGACCGGGGAGCGCGACGCCGGGTACCGTGCCGCGGTCGCATTTCTGGGATGCTCTCTCCCGTGACGAGTTTCCGCCGCCGGGTGACATCGGGATCACCCCTGGAACCGGAGATCGGCTTCTCCCGCGCCGTGCGGGTCGGACCGTACGTCTCCGTGGCCGGCACCGCGCCGATCGCCGACGACGGCACCACCACCGCTCCCGGCGACGTCTACGCCCAGTCCGTACGCTGCCTGGACATCGCCGAACACGCGCTGCGCGAGGCCGGCGCGACGCTGGCCGACGTGATCAGGACCCGGGTCATGCTCGTGGACATCGACCGCTGGCGGGAGGCGGCGCGGGCGCACGGCGAACGCTTCGCCGAGGTGCGACCCGCGTGCACCTTTGTGGAGGTGTCGCGGTTCATCGATCCGGAGTGGTTGGTGGAGTTCGAGGTCGACGCCGTCGTGCCGGACGAGCGCCGGTAGGGCAAGGTCAGAACCAGTTCTCCCGGGCGTCCAGCGTGGTCCGGTCCAGGCTCTCGAGCAGGTCGAACTGCGGCCCGGTCCGGGGCAGTTCGTAGCGGAAGAAGTACCGGGCGGCCTGCCGCTTGCCGGCGAGGAAGTCACCCTCCGCGCCGTCGCGCGGGCCCAGCGCCTCGACCGCGAGCACCTGCTCCAGCCACATCCAGGCGATCACCACATGCCCGACGGCCTCCAGGTAGAGGCTGGCGTTGGCCAGGGCCAGCTCGGGGTCGCCGGTGCCGTGCAGCCGGCGGGTCACCAGGGCGATCCGGTCCACGGCCGTACCGAGCGGCGCGGCCAGTTCGGCGGCCAAACCCTCGGCCTTCCAGGCCCGGGTCACCGTGGCGCGGATCGTCTCCAGCAGCAGCTCCAGCCCGGCCCCGCCGCGCATGGTGACCTTGCGGCCGAGCAGGTCGAGGGCCTGGATGCCGTGCGTCCCCTCGTGGATGGGGTTGAGCCGGTTGTCCCGCCAGTGCTGCTCGACGTCGTAGTCGCGGGTGTAGCCGGCGCCGCCGTGCACCTGGATGGCCAGGTCGTTGGCGGCCAGGCACCACTGCGACGGCCAGCTCTTGGCGATCGGGGTGAGCAGGTCCAGCAGCAGGCGGGCGCGGGCCCGGTCGGCCTCGGCGGGGGCGGTCTTCTCCTCGTCGAGCAGCCGCCCGCAGTAGAGGATCAACGCGAGCGCGCCCTCCACGTAGCTCTTCTGGGCCAGCAACATCCGGCGTACGTCGGGGTGGGCGATGATCGGCACCTGCGGCGCCGTGGGGTCCTTGTCGGCGACGGGCCGGCCCTGCGGGCGCTGCCGGGCGTAGTCGAGGGACTTCAGATAGCCGGTGTAGCCGAGGGCGGTGGCGCCGGCCCCCACTCCGATGCGCGCCTCGTTCATCATGTGGAACATCTGCGCGAGCCCCTGGTGCGGCTCGCCGACCAGGTAGCCGACCGCCCCGGCCCGCCCGTACGGCCGGTGCACGCCCTCGCCGAAGTTGAGCAGGGTGTTGGTGGTGCCCCGGTAGCCCAGCTTGTGGTTGAGGCCGACCAGCACCACGTCGTTGCGCGGTCCGAGCGCGCCGTCCTCGTCGAGCAGCACCTTCGGCACGATGAACAGCGAGATGCCTTTCACCCCGGGCGGCCCGCCGGGGATCCGGGCCAGCACCAGGTGCACGATGTTCTGGGCCAGCTCGTGGTCCCCGCCGGAGATCCACATCTTGGTGCCGACGAGCCGGTAGGTGCCGTCGTCCTGCGGGGTGGCCCGGGTGGTGATGTCCGCCAGCGAGCTGCCGGCCTGCGGCTCGGACAGGCACATGGTGCCGAAGAACCGGCCCTCGATCATCGGCCGGACCCAGGTGTCGATCTGCTCGGCGCTGCCGTGGGTGAGCAGCAGGTTGGCGTTGCCCCGGGTGAGGAACGGGTACGCGGCGGTGCCGACGTTGGCGGCGTGGAACCAGGCGAAGCAGCCTTCCGCCACGGCGTGCGGCAACTGCATCCCGCCGACCGTCTCGTCCATGGTGGCCGACAGCAGCCCGGCCTCGGCGAACACGTCCAGGGCCGCCTTGACCTGCGGGATGATCCGTACCCGGCCACCGTCGACGGTGGGTTCGGTGGCATCGGCGGCCTTGTTGTGGGTGGCGAAGTGCTCGGCGGCGATCTGGGCGGAGAGGTCCAGCACCGCGTCGAAGGTCTCCCGCGAGTGCTCGGCGTAGCGGGGCCGCTCGGTCAGCCGGGTCACGTCGAGCCAGTCGTAGAGCAGGAACGCCAGATCACGACGGGACAGCAGGGTGGACGACGACACGGTGCTCCTTCCGTGGGCCGTCGTCAGCCGCGGCGCAGCCCCGCGACGGCCTCCCGCAGCTCATCCTGGCTGATCGGCGCGGCCGGCGCACCCACCGTCGCCTCCCGCATCGCCTTGGCGAGTTGCACCCGGCGCAGCACCTCGCGCAGATCGGCGCCGGTGAGCCCGGCGGTCTCCGCGGCCAGCGCCACGGGGTCGACGTCGGCGGCGAACATCCGGAACCCGGGGCGCTCGTGCCGGTCGATCAGTTCGCGGATCATCTTGGTGATGATCTCTGCGCGGCCGGCCTCGTCCGGCGCCGGGATGGCGATCTTGAGGTCGAAGCGCCCGGAACGGATCAGCGAGGCGTCCACCCGCTGCGGGAAGTTGGTGGTGGCCACCACGATCACGTTCGGGTTCTCCTCGAACAGGGTGTTCATCTCCTGTTTGAAGATGCCGGCGACCGCATTGACCGCCTGGCTGGCGGCGTCCCCACCGGCCCCCGCGTAGCTGATGATGCTGTCGAACTCGTCGAAGAGCATCACGGTGGGCCGCCGGTAGCGGCGCGCCTCCCGGAAGATCCGCTTGATGTTGCGCTCCGAGCCGCCGAGGTACTTGTCCAGGATCTCCGGGGTGCGGATCTCCACGAAGTCCGCGCCGACCTCGTTCGCGAGGGCCCGGGCCAGCATGGTCTTGCCGGTGCCCGGCGGCCCGTACAGCAGGATGCCCTGCGGGCGGCGGGCGCCCCAGCGGGCCATCACCTGCGGGTGCCGGAACGACACCGCGACCTCGCGGAACCGGGCCACCACGTCGGCCAGGCCGCCGACCTGGTCGAGGGTGACCGCCGCGCTGCCGGCCGGCGCCGCGGTGGCCACGCTCCCGCCCACCGTGTACGACCGGCCGCGCAGCACCGCCGGCTCCGGACCGTCACCAGCCAACTCGCGTACGGTCTGCAGCACCACCCCGAGCATGGCGTGCAGGTGGGCGGGGGTCACCTCGGCGCTGGGCACGGCGGCGCGCACGGTCAGCGCGCCACCGTCCTGGCTGACCTTCGGACGCAGGCCCAGCTTCTCGGCGGTGCGCAGCACGTCCTGCCCGGCCCGGTCGCGGGGCGGCTCGGCGAGCGCGGTGTCGGCCGGGCGCAGCCCCAACCGCCGGCCAGCCTCCGCGGCCACCCGGCCGACGCCGGCGGCCAGCCCGTCCCCGGTACGCGCGGCCAGCCGCTGGGCGAGCAGCAGACCCACCGGCCCGGCCAGTCCCAGCGCGAGCAGCCCGACCGTCGAGCCCGGCCCGTCGACCCGCAGGTACGCCTCGAAGCGGTGCAGCCCGTCGGCGGCCCGCACGGTGCTGCGCACCTCACGGACCGGGGCGGGAAAGTCGGTGCCGCCGAGCAGCTCGACCGGGCCGGCCTCGGCGGCGCTGAGCAGCACGGCGGCATCCACGACGGTGACCCGGGCGCCGACCAACGTGATCGTCTCCTGGTCCGGCCTGACCTCGTAGCCCATGCGTCCACGTCCCTCGGTGCGGCGGTCCCCGCTGCCGAGTCTGACACCGGCCCACCCCGGCTGCCACCGCAGCGCGCCCCCGGCCGGGCCCGCCGCTCACTCCCCCGGCTGGACGGGGATGCGGCCGGCGGCCACGGCCGGCGCCCGGTTGCTAGGTTCTACCTGGCATTTTCGGTAGGGACGGGGAGAAGGGCGCGGGTATGCCGCAGGCGAGATGGCCGGCCGACGGCGAGGAGCCGGACCGGCCGACGACCGACGGCATCGACCGGCGGGAAGCCGCCGCGGCCCCGCGACCGTCCGGCGCCGTCTACGGCCGACGGGTGGACGGCCCGCCGGAGCCGAACCCGGGCGGCCCGGCCAGCCCCGGCGGCCAGGTGTACGGCCGTCCGGTCGGGCCGCCACCACCCGCGACACCGCACCCGCAGCCGCGCCCGGCAGGTCGGGCAACCCCGCTGGTGGGTGCCGGGGCAGGTCGGGCAGCGCCGGTCGTAGCTGCCGGGCCAGGTCGCCCCGGCACCGGCCGGGCCGGTGTTCCGCCCCTCGACGGCACCGCCTCCGGCGGGCCACCGCCCGCCGCCGGTGCGTCCGACCCGGCTGCCCACCCCGGCGAGCGGCGTCGCCGGGTACTTCCCCTCGTCCTGATCCTCGTGCTGGCCGCGCTGCTCGGCTCGGGTGTCGCCGTACAACTGACCCGGGACCTTCCCACCGCCACCGTCACCACGTCGATCGCCGCCACCCTGCGCGTGCCGGGGCGAGCGCCGGCCCTGCCCTGGCCGAAGAGCGGCTCCGCGGAGTTGATGATCGAGGGCCTGGGCCGGCTCGGCGGCTCGGGGGGCGGCCCGGCCCAGCCGATCGGCAGCGTGGCCAAGGTGATGACCGCCTACGTCATCCTCAAGGAGCATCCGCTCAGCGGGGATGAGCAGGGTCCGACCCTGACGGTGACGGCCGCGGACGTGGCCGACTACCAGGCGCGGATTCCCAGCGGGCAGTCGCTGGTGCCGGTCGTCGCCGGCGAACGGCTCACCGAGCGGGACGCGCTGGAAGCCCTGATGCTCCCGTCAGCGAACAACATCGCCCACCAGTTGGCGGTCTGGGACGCCGGCAGCGAGGCGGCCTTCGTCGACAAGATGAACGCCGCCGCCGAGGAACTGGGCCTCACCGACACCCGTTACACGGACCCGAGCGGCTTCCTGCCGAGCACCGTCAGCACGGCGGCCGACCAGGTCGTCCTCGCCCGGGCCGCGCTCGCGATGCCGGTCTTCGCCGCCATCGTCGAGCTGCCCGAGGCCACCATCCCGGTCGCCGGACGGATCCGCAACTACAACGACCTGCTCGGCGTCGAAGGCGTCTTCGGCATCAAGACCGGCTCGACGGACGAGGCGGGCGGCAACCTCGTCTTCGCCGCCCGGCTGAAGGTCGGCGCCCGTACGCTGATCGTGGTCGGCGCGGTGTTCAACCAGCCCGGCACCGACACCCCCGAGCAACTCGCCGCGGTCAACACGGTGGTGCGCCGGCTGCTCGTGGCGGTGCGCCGCACGGTCAAGGAGTACACCCTGCTCGCCGCGGGTCCGGCCGGTGAGGTGCGGACCGCGTGGGGCGCCACCGCGCCGGTGGGCCCGGCGGAGGCGCTGAAGGTGATCGGCTGGCCGGGACTGGCGGTGCCGGTACGGGTCTCGACCGCCGCTCCGGGTGCCGAGGTCACCGCCGGCCAGGGCGTCGGCGCGGTCGAGGCGGCGGGCCGGAGCGTCGACCTGCGCGCCGACGCCACCACCGAGGGACCGTCCCTGTGGTGGCGCCTGACCCGCCGTCCGTAGCGCGCGCCGCGCCCGTCGCCGCGCCCCTGACGCCCTGGACGGGGGCCGGCCGTGCCGCCGCCTTCGGACACCACGACCTGCCGCAACTCGGGGCCACCGGCACCGCCGACGCCACGACCTGCCGCATGTCGGGGCCACCGACACCGCCGACACCACCACCTGCCCCAAATCGGGGCCACCCACCCAGCGGACAGCACGACCTGCCGCAAGTCGGGGCCACGGGCACCGCCCACACCACCACCTGCCGCATGTCGAGGCCAGCCACCGGAGGACACCACGACCTGCCGCAAGTCAGGGCCACGGGCACCGCCCACACCACCACCTGCCGCATGTCGAGGCCAGCCACCGGAGGACACCACGACCTGCCGCAAGTCAGGGCCACGGGCACCGCCGACAGCACGACCAGCGGCAAACCGGGGCCACCCGTCCAGGGGACAGCACGACGACCCGCGATCGGGACAGCGCCCGCCGACCGGTGGGGGTGGCGCGGGCCGGGGCGGCTGGCCGCTACGGCTCGATGACGGCCACGCTCAGCAGGCCGTCGACCAGGTCCCGGGGCAGGCCGTGGGTGTCGTGCAGCCAGTGGTAGTCCCGCTCCGTGAGCGGTCCGCGCGCCCGGACCCGGTCGACCAGCGGCCGGCCCCGCTCCAGCAGCCCGCGGAACCGGCGCTCCTCGTCCGCGACGACTGCGCGCAGCCGCCCGACGTCGGGCTGCTGCCGGAACCACCGCCCGGTGTCCCGGAACGGGTCGTCGGGCAGCTCGGCGAGGCTGCGCGACGGGTCGTCGCGCCACAGCGTGGTGAGCGCCCGGCGGAGCAGCCGGCGCAGCACGTAGCCGCGGCCGGTGTTGCCGGGGCGTACCCCGTCGGCGAGGACGACCACCGCGGAGCGCAGGTGGTCGGCGACGACGCGCAGCTCCGGCTCGCCCAGCGACCAGCGGTCGCGGACCGCCGCCACCCACGGGCGCAGCCGTTCGCCCTGGTAGACGTCCCGGCCGCCGGTGAGCACCAGCTCGAGGCGTTCCAGGCCCATGCCGGTGTCGATGCTGCACAGCGGCAGCGGGGTGAGCCGGCCGTCCGCGTGCCGGTGGTGGCGCAGCTGGACGTGGTTCCAGACCTCCATCCACCGTCCGTCGGTGCCGGGGGTGCCGGCCGGCGGCCCGTCGCCGGTCCACACGAAGATTTCCGAGTCGGGGCCGCACGGGCCGGTCGGCCCGTTCGACCACCAGTTTTCCGCGTCGTTCGCCTCGACCGGTACGCCCAGTGCGGTCCAGGTCCGCCACGCGGTCTCGTCCGGGCCGAGCTGCTCGTCGCCGCCGAAGACGGTGGCGTGCAGCCGGCCCGGGTCGATGCCGAAGCCCTCGGTGAGCAGCTGGTGACCCCAGCGGAGGCTGGTCGCGATGTCGTAGTCCCCCAGCGACCAGGAGCCGAGCATGTCGAAGACGGTCAGATGGGTACGGTCGCCCACCTCGTCCAGGTCGGTGGTGCGCAGGCAGCGCTGCACGTTGACCAGGCGCCGGCCACCGGGGTGGGGGCGGCCCAGCAGGTACGGGGTGAGCGGGTGCATGCCGGAGGTGGTGAAGAGCACCGGATCACCGGGCGGCGGGATCAGTGAACTCTCCGGCGCGTCCCGATGGTCGAGGCGGCGGTAGTGGTCGAGGAAGGTGCGGATGATCTCGTCGGGTGTCATGGCGTGGGCCTTCCGGGTTCGGTGCGGCCGGAAGGGTCCGCCGGGCCGGCGGTGGCCTGGACAGCACGACGCCGGCGGACCGTTTCCGGTCGCCGGCGGGAAAAGAGCAGGTCAGGCGGCGGCAACCGGCGAGCGGGAAGCTCGCGCGGCCGCGGCGGTGCTGGGACGCCTGATGTGCATGGGTCGAGGCTAGCGCGGCGGGGCGGCAACGCCCACCGCTTTCCCCGCGCGTTCCTGGGCAGCCGCGGTGAGCGGGACTGCCCAGGAACGTCGTGGCGGCGGGGTCAGGCGCCGGCGGAGACCAGCGGCGCCGGAGCCAGCGACTGGGCCTGCTTGCCGCGCCGGTTCGGCAGCGACAGCCGGAGCACCTTCCACCAGGCGGACGCGACCTGCTTGGGCAGCGGGCCGGTGGTGTACTTCAGCCCGTACCGGTCGAACAGCGCCCGGACCTGCGGGGCGATCTCCTGGTAGCGGTTGCTCGGCAGGTCGGGGAAGAGGTGGTGCTCGATCTGGTACGACAGGTTGCCGGTCATGATGTGCAGCAGCCGGCTGCCGCTGATGTTGGCCGAGCCGAGCATCTGGCGCAGGTACCACTCGCCCTTGGTCTCGCCCTCGATGGAGGTCTTCTCGAAGGTCTCCACCCCGTTCGGGAAGTGACCGCACATGATCACCGAGTGGCTCCACAGGTTGCGGAGCAGGTTGGCGGTGAAGGTGGCGGCCAGCGTGGAGAGGAACGACGGGCCGGACAGCAGCGGGTGCACCACGTAGTCCTTGAGCACCTGGCGGCGGATCTTGCGGCCGACCGCCCGGAGCCGGGCCCGGAACTCGGGGCTCTTGTGCCGGCCGTCGCGCAGGCTCTCTCCCAGCTCCAGGTCGTACGCGGCGATGCCGTACTCGAAGAAGCAGGCGTTGATCAGGTTGTACAGCGGCTGGCCCAGGTACGCCGGCTTCCACGGCTGGTCCTCGTCGACCCGCATGATGCCGTAGCCGAGGTCGTTGTCCTTGCCGACCACGTTGGTGAACCGGTGGTGCAGCTCGTTGTGCGAGCGCTTCCACTGGTCGGCCGGGGAGACGTGGTCCCACTCCCAGCTGGTGGAGTGGATCTTCGGGTCGCGCATCCAGTCCCACTGCCCGTGCAGGACGTTGTGCCCGATCTCCATGTTGTCCAGGATCTTGGCCACGGTGAGCCCGGCCGTGCCGACGACCCAGGCCGGCGGGAAGAGCGAGAAGAGCAGCACCGCCCGGCTGCTGATCTCCAGGGTCCGCTGCGTCTTGATCACCTTGCGGATGTAGCGGGCGTCCCGCTCACCCCGGTCGGCGATCACCCGGTCCCGGATCGCGTCCAGCTCCTTGCCGATGATCTCGATGTCCTCGGCGCTCAGGTGGGCGATCGGGTTGTCGGCCTTCTTCTGGATCACGGTCACGTGGGGTGGCCTCCTGTCAGAGTTCGATGTCGCAGGTACCGGCGGCCGCCGACACGCAGGTCTGGATGCGTACGCCGTCGCCGGGGACGGCGGTGGTCAGGTCGCCGTTGCGCAGGTCGCGCACCGCGCCCTGGCGCAGCGGGACCACGCAGCCGAAGCAGATCCCCATCCGGCAACCGGACGGCATCAGCACCCCGGCGTTCTCGCCGGCGTCCAGGATCGGGGTGGCGCCGTCCGCCTCGACGGTCACGCCGCTGCCGGTGAACGTCACGGTGCCGCCCTCCCCCGGCGAGATCACGGTGGGTCGGAACCGCTCGGTGTGCAGCCGGTCGACGAGCCCGTTCACCGTCCAGTACCCCTCAACCGCGTCGAGCATGCCGACCGGCCCGCAGGCCCAGGCCTCCCGGTCGAGGTGGTCCGGCACCAAGGTGTCCAGCTCGGATACCCCGAGCAGGCCGTCGGCCTCGGTGTGCCGCTCGACCAGCCGCAGCGCGCCCGCCTCGGCCATGGCCCGCAACTCGGCGCCGAAGATGACGTCGGCGCGGGTCGGCGCGGAGTGCACCAGCACCACGTCGGCGCGGTCCGGCAGGCCGGCCCGGAGCATCGCCATGACCGGGGTGATCCCGCTGCCCGCGGTCAGGAAGAGCACCCGCTCGGGAGCCGCGGCGGGCAGCGTGAAATCGCCCTGCGCCTGGTCGAGCTGGACGATCGTGCCGGGGCGTACCCGGCGGACCAGGTGGTTGCTGACCTTGCCGTCCGGGATGGCCTTGACGGTGATGGCGATCCGGCCGTCGCGGCTGGCCGGCACCGAGGTCAGCGAGTACGCCCGCCACTGCCGCACCCCGTCGACGTCCACCCCCAGCCGGACGTACTGTCCGGGCCGGTGGCCCCGCCAGCCCCGGCCGGGCTGGATCACCACGGTGGCCGCGTCCCGGGTCTCCGGGCGGACGGCCACGATCCGGCCGCGCAGCGCCGCGCCGGAACGCAGCGGCGCGACGAGGTCGAGGTAGTCCTCCGGCAGCAACGGGGTGGTGACCGTCTCGGCCAGCCGCAGCAGCCGGGTCCGGAAGGAGGCCTTCTGGGGGCGGCGCGGGACAGTTGTGGTCATATGACCAGGGTGACCGCGTGATCGCATAACATCTTGACCGGCAAAGGTGAAACAGTCGTAGGTTTTTGTTCGGGGAGAACAAGATGTCGGACGAGCCCGGGATGCCCCACCGCGCCGCCCGCCTCGACCTGGACGAGCAGGTGGCCGGCCTGCTGCGGGACCGGCTGCCGCTGGTGGCCGAGCGCACGGTCAGCGCGATCACCGCCGAGGTGCCCGACTACTCCGGCGCGCTCACCGGCACCATGCGGGAGAAGATCGAGAACGCCGTCCGCATCGCCCTCGGCACGTTCCTCCAGCTCATCGAGGGCGCCCAGCCCACCGACCCGAGCACCCCGCTCACCCCCGCGCTGGAGGCCGCGTACGCGCTGGGCAGCGGGGAGGCGCGCTCCGGCCGGAGCATGGACGCGCTGCTGGCCGCGTACCGGGTCGGGGCGCGGGTGGCCTGGCGGGAGGTCTCCACCACCACGGTACGCAGTGGCCTGTCCGCCGCGACGGTGGCCGAGTTCGCCGAGCTGATGTTCGCCTACATCGACGAGCTCTCCGCGGCCAGCGTGGCCGGGCACGCCGACGAGCTGGCCAGCGCCGGGCGGGTGCGGCGCCGCTACCTGGAGCGGCTCACCCAGCAACTGCTGGCCGGCGAGCCGGAGGAACTCCTGCGCCGGGGCGCCGAGCGGGCCGACTGGCCGCCGCCGCAGACGCTCACCGTCGTGCTGCTGCCCCGGCGGAACCTGCGCGCCGTGCTCGCCCTGCTCAGCCCGCACACCCTGGAGAGCGGCGAGGACCTGCCCGGCATGGACCCGGCCGAGGAACTGGCCGTACTGCTGGTGCCGGACATGCACGGCGGCCGGCGCCGGCAGCTCGCCCGGCTGCTGCACGGGCACCGGGCGGTGCTCGGACCGGCCCGGCCCTGGCACCGGGTCACCGCCTCCTACCAGCGGGCCATCCGGGCGCTGGCCCTCGGCCTGGGCGAGCCCGACGACGCGCCGGTCGACACCGAGGAACACCTCGCCGAGCTGCTGCTCAGCATGGACCCGGAGGCGCTGGCCGACCTGCGGGCCCAGGCGCTGCGCCCGCTGGCCGCGCTCCCCCCGGCCACCGCGCACCGGCTGGCCGAGACGCTGCGGTCCTGGCTGCTGCACCAGGGCCGCCGAGAGGACGTGGCCGCGGAGCTGTTCGTGCACCCGCAGACCGTCCGCTACCGGATGGGCAAGCTCCGCGAGCTGTACGGCGACCGGCTGCACGAACCGGCGACGGTGCTCGCCCTCACCCTGGCCCTCGCGATGCCGCCGGCTCCGCCACCCGCCGACTGAGCGCGGGCCGCCC
>NZ_KQ058697.1 GCF_000982955.1 Micromonospora sp. HK10
GGGCGGTCGTTGGTCCGGGTTGCCGCGGGTTGGGCTTTCGCGGGCGGTCGTTGGCCCGGGTTGCCGCGGGTTGGGCTTTCGCGGGCGGTCGATGGCCCGGCCTGCGGCGGGTTGGGCTTTCGTGGGCCGTCGGTGGCTCGGGTTGGGGCGGGTTGGGCTTTCGTGGGCGGTTGTTGGCCCGGCCTGCGGCGGGTTGGGCTTTCGTGGGCGGTCGATGGCCCGGGTTGCGGCAAGTTGAGTGGATCATGGCTGGCGGGGGAAAGCGGTGGTCGCTCCGGTTGGCTGCCGGTACGGTCGGAGACACGCGGGCAGCGCCGTCGACCCCGATTTGGGAGCGGCAGCGGCGATGGGTTAACCTTGCTCGTCGCTACGCGGGGCTATAGCTCAGTCGGTTAGAGCGCAGAGCTGATAACTCTGAGGTCGCTGGTTCGATTCCAGCTAGCCCCACCGCAACGTCCGACGGTAGTCGAGCGCAAGGGGTTGCCCCAATGTTCAAGAAGCTCCTGATCCTGGTCGGCGTCGTCGGCGTGGCCGCTGTCGTGGCCAAGAGGGTGAAGGCCGCGAACGACGAGCGCGCGCTCTGGCACGAGGCGACCACCTCGCCCGACCTGCGCTGACCGTCTCTCCGACTGCCAGCACCGGGCGGCTCCGCCCGCCCTCGGGGCCCTAGCTCAACTGGCAGAGCACTGCCTTTGCAAGGCAGGGGTTAGGGGTTCGAGTCCCCTGGGCTCCACCAGCACTTTCCTTGGCTGATCTCGGTCCGGGTACAGCCAAGTGGTCACGCCGTCCCGCCTCGCCCAGCACCCGATCGATGGCCCGTTCTGCCCGACGACCATGACGCGACGCCGCTGTTGGAGGCTCGGCCGTTGGACCTGCACCGGTCCGGTCGCAACTTAGGGCGGTAATCCCGCGGGTCGGGTGCCCGGCAGCCGGGCCAGGTCGGCAGAGGTGCCAGCCGCCGCCGGCAGGCGTTCCGGACATCACGACCGCTTGAGCGCGCTCTTCCAACCGAAGGTGCGATGCCTGACTGGCGATGCACCGGATCATCGTCGTACCCGCCTGCTACGGTGCGCCGCAGTTGGCCGGTCAGAGCGACCCCATGTGGGACCGCGCGGCTACGGGGGGCGGGCACTGGTAGGTCCCCGGAGTGATCCCGGGACTGAATATTGGACACCGCGACCCGCCCCCCGCCACGCGCGGCCGAGGTGAGCGGTCCGCATCCAAGTCCGCAAGAAGTCGACGGAGGCGGCCCTCCCTCGTCGGCTGGCCTCGGACGGAGGAGCATCGTTGGTGGCCAGCGGCGTGCTTCGCTCCCGGCCCAGGCTGACACCGGTGGCGACCTGCCCGGCTGGGACGATGGGGGGGTGCAGTTCACCCGACTCGTCACTTCGGCGGATGCGCCGGCCCTGGCCGAGTTGCTCCGCATCAACCGTGAGTTTCTCGCGCCGTGGGACCCGATTCGGAGCGAGGACTACTTCACCGCACCCGGCCAGCGCGCCGTCATCGATGCCGATCTCCGGCAGCACGCGCAGGGATCGAAGCTGCCCCACGTCATCCTCGACGACTCCGGTCGCGTGATCGGCCGCATCACGCTCAACGGCATTGTGCGCGGCCCCTTCCAGTCCTGCGCCATGGGCTACTGGGTCGGCGCGAGCCACAACGGCCGCGGGTTCGCGACCAGGGCGGTACGTGAGATCGTGCGGGTGGCCTTCGAGGAGTTGCGGCTGCATCGGGTGCAGGCAGAGACGCTGCTGCACAACGTCAGATCGCAACGGGTGCTGGAACGCAACGGGTTCGTGCGGTTCGGCCTGGCACCGGCGTACCTCAACATCGCCGGCCGGTGGCAGGATCACGCCATGTATCAGGTGCTGAACCCGTCCTGGCCGATGGCCGGGTGACGATCTCCGTAGGATGCTGAGATGTCGCGTCCAGTGATCTTCGACCTCTTCCACACCCTGGTCCAGGGCGCCGACGAGGAGCGTGACCGGGTGGTCGGCGAGATGGCGCTCATGGTCGGTGTGGCTCCGGCCGAGCTGGTCGCCGCGTACCACGCCACCTGGCGGGACCGGCTGGTCCGGTGGGACGTCGAGGAGACCATTCGTCTCCTCGCCGGACGGCTCGGCGGCACCCCGACCGGCGAACAGGTGACCCGGGCCGGCGAGCATCGGCGAGCCCTCGCGCGCCGGGTGCTCGGCAGCGTCTCGCCGGCCACCCTGGACGTGCTCGACGCGCTCCGCGCCGACGGGCATCCGCTGGCCCTGATCAGCAACGCCACCTCCGAAACCGCCGAGGCATGGCCGCGCAGCCCGCTCGCCCGACGGTTCGAGGTGGCGGTCTTCTCCTGCGATGTCGGGCTGGCCAAGCCCGACCCGGCGATCTATCGCCTGGCTGCGGAACGCTTGGGCGTCCGGCCGGCGGAGTGCGTCTTCGTCGGCGACGGCGCAGACGGTGAGCTGGCCGGGGCGGCCGCGGTCGGTATGACCGTCTTCCGGACCACGGAGCACAACGACACCGACCCCAGCTGGGGTGGGCCGGCGTTCGCCACCCTGGGCGACCTGCCTGCCGTACTCGGAGAGCGCTGCACGGTCATGGAGCCGGCCGAGTAACGCGGTCAACACCGCCACTCGTACCGACGGGCACGGGCGCTGTCCCGTGCCGGACTACCCTCGTCGGCGTGTCCTTTGCGGATCCTCCGTTGCCTCCCGCGTTCGAGGCGGTCGCGGCGTGGGCGGGCGCTGGGCGGGTGGTGCGTGCCGCCGAGCTGGACGTGGCGACGTGGCGGCTTCCCGAGCCACAGCGGGCCGCACTGGTCTCCGCTGGCGTACCACTGGTCGGTGAGCTGGTGAGTGCGGTGGCTTTCCACGCCGAGCCGACCAGGTACCGGTTGGCGAACTCCGACGACCTGGACTGGGTGTACGGTGCCGCGCCGGGGACCGGTGAGGTGCGGGCATGGTCGTCGGACGGCCGCTCCTGGTTCGTCAACTCGACGATCAACCACTGGCTGTGCTCGCTGCACCTGGTGGGTAGCTGGCTGACCAGCTCGACCGTCATCGACCGCTGGGACGAGGACCTGCCGGCCGAAGAGGAAGCCCTCGCGGAGCTTGCCCAACTGTTGGAGCGGATCAGGGTCCTTGACCCGCCCGCGTTCGGGGACGGTGACCATGCCACCGGCGAGGTGGGCCCGCCATCGACGACGTCGCCTGGCCGGGATAGCGCCGTCATGGGCTCACCGTCGCGGACCTGACCGTTGCCGGGGCAGCCGCGTTGTTCCTGGCCGGTGCGCCGGTCACGATGCGCGTCGCCGATGCTTCAGCCGCCGAGGGTACGGCCAGGACCACCTGGAAGGTATTGCCAGCGTGCTGGTGCCGAAACAATTGGAGATGGGAGGTTCCTGATGTCGATGAACGAACAATGGAGCCTCGATGACCAGCAGCAGGGCAATCACTTCTGGTAGAGCCGGCGTCGTTGAGGTCGGTGCCATTTTCCTGGTAGCGGCGCCAGTGCTGCTCCTACTCATGAACATCTGGGTGGAGGCGGCGTGGTTCGTCGCCTACAGCTGGGCGAGTAAC
The DNA here is from genome assembly GCF_000982955.1 of Micromonospora sp. HK10. Lineage (GTDB taxonomy): Bacteria > Actinomycetota > Actinomycetes > Mycobacteriales > Micromonosporaceae > Micromonospora. The sequence continues at coordinate 3,570 of NZ_KQ058697.1, forward strand.
AACATCAGTGACCTCGGGAACGTCAACTGTGGCCTTTTCGACGGCCGCGAGATCTGCTCCCCTCGCCACGCCGCGTTCAACATCGGCATGATGGCGGTCGGCTTCCTGCTCGGGGCAGGTGTGGTCCTGGCCGGGAGCGTGTGGGGCCGGGGCGGGCGTGCGACCCTTGCCCGCACCGGCATTCTCCTGGCGGCCGCCGGCTATGTCCTGGTGGGAATCTTTCCCGCCGATGTGAATCTGGGCATGCACCTGCTGGCCGCGCTGCTTGTCATGCCGGTCGGCAACATCGCGATGTTCATCAGCGGATTCATGCGCGGTGATGCGGTGATGTGGCGGGTGCGATGGGTCGCCCGCGCCCTCGGAGCCGCCGCGTTCGTCGCCTCGTACCTGCATGTCGCCGGACCATGGCTCGGCATCGGCAAGGGCGGCATGGAGCGCATCGCGGTCTTCACCCTGCCCGTCTGGCTCGGCGGCCTGGGCGTGTGCCTGCTGAGCACGGCATGGAAGAGCGGCACCCGATGGCCGGTCGGGCGTGCCGATCGCCGACAGCGGTAACTCGCCGTTCGCGGGTCAACAAACGGTGCGGGCCCGGCGTTCTCGCCGGGCCCGCACCGTTTCCGCTGGTACCGGTCAGTCGAGGTACGTCCCGTTGACGGCCGTCGAGCTGCCCATCGGGCCGCTGATCCAGCGGCCCAGCTCGGCCGCCTGCGGGTCGCTGACCACCGCCGCCGAGCCGAAGACGACGGCCGTGTCGACCGAGCCGCTGAGCAGGTCGGCGTACCACGCCGCCTTCGGGTGCAGGGTGTTCTGGGTGCCGATGGTCAGCATGAGCGGGCCGTTCAGCGTCGCCATCAGGGCACCCCCGGCCAGCGCGTCCGGCCAGTCCATCCCGGTGGCCAGCCCGACCTTGCCGCCCCGACCGAAGAAGTGCACGTTGACCGCGTTGGCGGTGGCGAACCGGTCGTCGCCCACCAGGTTGATGGTCAGGTACGGGTCGATCGCGGCGGCCGCCTGCTTGCCGACCGCGATGAGCTGGCTGCCGCCCCGCTGGCGGGCGTCCAGGTAGCTCTTCATCGGGTCGGGCAGCTTGCCGTCGTTGGTCAGCACCACCACCGCCGAGGCATCGGTGCCGGGGCGGTTGCGGGAGCCGGCCGCGGCACCGGCGGCGAGCGCGTCGGGGAAGTTCATCCCGGTGGCGACGAGCACCTGGTCCGGCGCCGGGTTGATCGCGTTGGCGATGGCGAGGGAGGTGCCGAAGCGGTCGGCGCCGGCCAGCCGGACGACCGTGAAGCCGAGCTTCTCGACCTCGCTGCGCACGGTGGCCGAGAGGGCGCCCTCGCTGCCGAGCAGGTAGACGGTCCCCCGTGGGGCGAGCACCCGGCGGATCTCGTCGGCGGTCTGCGGTTGCAGCCTGGCCGGCGGGGTCAGCAGCAGTGGGCCCTTCTTCGCCGCGGCGAGCGCGGAGCCGCCGAGCGCGTCGGCGTACGTGTCGGAGCGGGACAGCACGACGGCGCCGGCGCGCGGTCGGACGTCGGCGGGGTCACCGTTCGTACCCCAGTGCGCCTGGGACGCGGCCACGGCGGTGCCGAACCGGTCCTGCCCGGTGACCCGTACCGTCCGGTCCCGCAACTGCGGCTGGTAGGCCGGCACACCGCGCAGGCCGGTCAGCACCGTGAAGCGGTCGGGCCAGCTGCCGCTGGCGTCGATCCGGACCACCTCGGCGGTGTCCGCGCCGGCGGCGGTCCGGTTCGCCACGAGCGAGTACCCGTCCGGTGAGAACTCGGGGTTGTCGTGGACGCCGCCGTTGTCGGTGAGTCGGGTCAGCGCGCCGCTGTAGAGGTAGACCTTCCAGATGTCGCCGTCCCGGACGAACGCCACCCAGCGCCCGTCCGGAGAGATGGTCGGGTTCCGGGCGTCGGTGGCGATCTCCTCGAAGTGGTGGTAGTCGTCGATCATGCCGATCGACGGGACGGCGCCGTCGCTCGACTGGCGCTCGACGACGATGCGCCCGGCGTTGTCGCTGTCCGGAGCGAGGTAGTTGGCGTCGTCCCAAGGGCTCAGGGCGTCGGTCTCGACGCCGTTGAGGTTGCGGGTGGACTCGATCCGCCAGGGCCGGCCCAGCGGCTTGGCCGCCCACATGACCTGGTCGGTGCGGCCGATCCACTTGGGATCGCGGCGTTCGGTGTCGGTTTCCGGCCAGACCACCTTGTGCAGGTCGTCCGCGTCGTCGTGGCGGAGCGTGACGATCGCCCCGTCCTGGTCGACGTAGGCGGCCCGGCTGCCGTCGGGCGACCAGGAGGCGTAGCGGATCTTCGCTCCGGTCGAGTTGGTGAGGCTCCGGCCGTCGGCGAAGCCGATCGTGGCGCTGCCGTTGCTGGCGGTCACCGCGAAGGGGTTGTCGGGCTGGCCGGTGGTGGCCGACGCCGGGGTCGGGGCGATGCCGTACGCCACGGCGCCGGCGGCCAGGACCGACGCCAGGGTGGCGGCGAGCGGTCGTCGGGGGTGCTGTCTCGGCAAGGAGGAGCTCCTCGGGGAGAGGGAAGTCAGGGGGATGGCCGGGGTGGGCGAGGGATCGCGTGTCGCGGCGCGCGCCGGCAGTAGCACCATACGGGTAGTTGATCAGTTGCCGAAAGGTCCGTCCGGCCGGATCGGCCTCCGGTCTCCCGCGACGCCCGCCGGGTGGTCGGTGTCGGTCCACCAGAGGACCGGGAGGAGCAGAGGGCGGCGGCTAGCCGAGCCGGTCGAGGAGATCCCGCGAGCGGCGCACCACCAGGGCGGCGGCGTCCGCGTCGTACGACGGAAGGGAGCTGTCGGTGAACAGGTGCCGGTCGCCCGGGTAGACGAAGAGCTCGGCCCGCTCCGGTCCGACGATGGTGACGAGTTCGCGGGCGGCGTCGACGTCACCCTCGAGGCCGAAGAACGGGTCCTGCGCCATGCCGTGGATCTGCACGGGTACCCCGTCCGGCCACGGCCCGAAGGCCCACTCGCCGGTGACCGGGATGCAGGCCTCGTAGAGCAGGGCGCCGCGTGCGCCGGACCGGGTCTGGGCGAGCCGCTGCGCGATGGCCGCACCCCAGGAGAAGCCGGCGTAGACCAGGGCCCCGGACAGGTCGGCGACGTACGCGTCGGCGCGCCGGTCGAGTTCCTCGCCGCCGATCCGCTTGGTCAGCGCGGCCCCGTCGTCCAGGGTCGCCGGCCGCTCGCCGTCGAAGAGGTCGGGGGTGTGCACGGTGTGCCCACCGGCGGCCAGTTGCTCGGCGAAGGCGCGTACGCCGTCGGTGAGTCCTTGGAGGTGGTGGAAGAGGACGACGTCGGACATCTTTAGACTCCTGCCATCGGACCAGAACGATCGAATGATCGAGAATACTAGAACGGTCGAGAAATGTCGGTCAATGAGCAGATCCCGGACTATGACCTCGACGACCTGCTGGTGGTGACCGCGCCCGAGCAGCTGCGGGCGCTCGCCGACCCGCTGCGCGGCACACTCCTCGAGCTGCTCCTCGAACGGGCCGCCACGGTCAACGAGCTGGCGCGGGCGGTGGACCGGCCCAAGAGCAGCGTGGCGTACCACGTGAACCTGCTGGTCGACACCGGCCTGCTCCGGGTGGTGCGGACCCGCCGGGTGCGGGCCATCGAGGAGCGGTACTACGGCCGGGTGGCCCGGACCTTCTACGTCGGCGCGCTCAACCGCCCCGAGGACAAGCAGGTGGTGGCGGCCATCAACGGGCTGGCCGAGGCGGCTGCCGAGTCCGCGCCGGCCCACGCGGCCGACGAACTGCGCTGCACCCTGGTGCACGCGCGCATCCCCATCGAGGAGGTGCGGGCCTTCTGGGCGGAGGTCCAGGCGGTCGCCCGGCGCTTCGCCCAGATCCCCCGCTCCGGCGACCAGGTGTACGGCTTCGTCGCCGGCCTCTACCCCACCGACGCGCCCACCCTGCCCGACCTGGAGCCGGCCGGCCCCGACGAGCGGCAGCGGTAGCCGGGCCCACCCCGCGTCACGCCGGCCTCCCTCGACGGTGCATCCTCCGACGGCGGGCAACCGGATTCAGTCCGCCCGACGCCGCCAGGTCAGCGTCATGACCAGGACCACCAGGCCGGCCGGCAGGGCCGCCACCAGCAGCCCTCGCGAGCGCGCCAGCCGGAGCCGGAGAAGCAGCCGCCGGTCCGGCTCCCGGGTCACCGCGTACTGCTGGCCGGGCGAGTCGGGGTCGAGCCGACAGCTGAGCCGGTGGCTGCCCGGTGCCGTGGCGGTGAAGGTCGACGCCCAGGCCCAGAGGGTGTCGTCGGTGGCCCGCTCGACCCAGTCGACCCGGTGCCCCGGCTCGCGCACCGGCACCGGTTGCCCGTCCGGGCCGGTCACCCGGCACCGGTCGCGGTCCGGCCCGCGGGTCGGCCGGGTGGCCCAGATGGCGTACCGGCCGGGGGTGAGCTCGACGGTGATCTGGTCGTACCAGGGGCCGGGGACCCGCAGCGGCAGGGGCACCGGCTCGGCCCGCGGTGACACGGCCCGCTGGACGGCGGGCACGGCCGCCAGCAGGCCCAGGCAGCCGACAAGCACCAGCACCCCGGCCAGCACCAGCGCCACCCGCCTGCCCATGCCGGCAGGGTAATGCCGGGCCGGTGCCGGCGGGCGCCCGCGGCAGGCTGGTGGCGGGCCGGTGCCGGCGGGCGCCCGCGGCAGCCGAGTGCCGGGCCGGTGCCGGCGGGCGCCCGCGGCAGCCGAGTGCCGGGCCGGTGCCGGCGGGCACCCGCGGCAGGCTAGCGTCGGGGCGTGAGCACCGGATCCCCGCGCGTCCTGCCGGCCGACCGCGGCATCGCCGAGGCGGCCGCCGTCCTGCGTGCCGGCGGGCTGGTCGCCTTCCCCACCGAGACGGTCTACGGCCTGGGGGCGAACGCGCTCGACGCCGAGGCGGCGGCCCGGATCTTCGCGGCCAAGGCCCGGCCCAGCTTCGATCCGCTGATCAGCCACCTGGCCGACGCCGCCGACCTGCCCGGCCTCGTCGGCCCGGTGCCACCGGCGGTCGCCGCCCTGGCCGAACGGTTCTGGCCGGGCCCGCTCACCCTGATCGTGGACCGGCCGGCGGCGATCCCGCCGATCGTCACCTCCGGACTGGACACCATGGCGGTACGCGTACCGGACGAACCCTCCGCCCGGGCGTTGATCGCCGCCGCCGGGGTGCCGGTCGCCGCGCCCAGCGCCAACCGGTTCGGGCAGCTCAGCCCGACCCGCGCCGAGCACGTGGTGGCCGGGCTGGGCGATGCGGTCGAGGTGGTGCTCGACGGCGGACCCACCCGGTGCGGGATCGAGTCGACCATCGTGGACGCCCGGGGCGCGCGGCCCGTCGTGCTCCGGCTCGGCGCGCTGCCGGTGGAGGCGCTGATCGAGGCGGTCGGGCCGGTCGAGGTGCGGCAGGGCAGCTCGGGGCAGCCGGTGGCACCCGGGACGCTGGCCGCGCACTACGCCCCCCGTACCCCGCTGCGGTTGGGGGCGGCCGACGGCGACGGCGGCCGGCGCGGCTTCCTGGCCTTCCGGGAACGCCCGGCGGCGGGTGACTGGGCCGCCGTGGAGGTGCTCTCGCGCGAAGGCGACCTGACCGTGGCGGCCGCGCGGCTCTTCGACGCCCTGCACCGGCTCGACGCGGCCGGGGTGACCGAAATCGTGGCCGAGCCGGTGCCCGAGGTCGGCGTGGGCCGGGCGATCAACGACCGGCTGCGGCGGGCCGCCGCCACCTGGCACTGACCGTCACAGCTGCAGCACACCGACCACCTGGCTGCCGCTCAGTTCGCCGGTGAGCCGGAAGCCGAGGCGTCCGTAGCAGCGTTCGGGGCGGTGCGGACCGGGCGCCCAGTCCGTGCCCCGGCGGCGCAACTCGTCGGACCGCTTTACATCTGCTGTCGCGTCACGTCGAGGTTGACGTACCGGGGTTCGCCGGTGGCGAGTTCGCGGATGCGCTCGGCGTACGCGCCGGTCTGCGGGCGGGCGCTGTGCGCCATGGCCTGCTCGTAGCTGTCGAACTCGGCGACGATGACGAAATGGCCGGGCTGCTCCCGGTCCTCCGCGAAGGTCACCCGGGCGGGCCCGGGGGACGGGTGGTCGCGGGTCCACTCCTCGCCGAGCCGGCGCACCTCATCGGGGCGGTCCGTCTGGTACTCCACCATCTGCACGAACGGCATCTCGATCACCTCCACCAGGGGTGTTCCCGCCGGCCGGCCATCCATGTCGTCGGCATGGCCGCGGTCGCCGGGGGTAGGAGACAGGACAACATCCCCCGAAAGTGAGGTGTCACACCAATGCCGACCGCACGCGAGATCATGACCAACGACGTGAGCTGCGTCAGCGAGCAGGACGATCTGCGTACCGCCGCCCGGCGGATGGCCGACCTGGGGGTGGGTTCGCTGCCGATCTGCGGCACCGACAACCGCCTCAAGGGCATGCTGACCGACCGGGACATCGTGGTGAAGGTGCTCGCCGAGGGGCGCGACCCGGCCACCGTGACCGCCGGGGAGCTGGCCCAGGGTGAGGCGGTGACCGTCGGCGCCGACGACGACGCGGCCGAGATCCTGCGGACCATGGGCAAGCACCAGGTACGCCGGCTGCCGGTGATCGACGGGCACGACCTCGTCGGCATCGTGGCCGTCGCCGACGTGGCCCGGTCGCTGCCCGAGCGCCCGGTGGGCGACCTCATCGAGGCCATCTCCGAGCGCGGCTGACCCCCTGCGACCGATCGCCGTCCCCTCCGGCAGCGCGCCGGGGCGGGGCGGCGATCGCCGTCAGGCGGGCGGGGTCAACGGGACCGTCTCGCCCCGGTGGATGGTGCGGACCTGACGCGCGAAGCCGCGCCGGCGCGCCTCCTCGACGAAGTGCCGCAGCGGGGAGCGGAACACCGGGTAGTCGTCGTAGTGGATCGGCACGGTCAGCTGCGGCCGGATCAGCTCCACCACGTCGGCGCCCTGCTTCGCGTCCATGGTGAGCAGGATGCCGGCGACCCGGGTGCCGCCGAGGTGGATCAGCATGGCGTCGATGTCCGGGAAGCGCTGCGGGATCTGCGCGAGCTGCGGCCGGCGCAGCGTGTCCCCGGTGACGTAGAGGCGGAACCGCCGCTCGCCGGCCTGCTCCAGGTCCACCAGCGTGCCCATCACGTCGGGCATCAGCAGGTCCAGCACGCCCGGCCCGTGCTGGCCGGGCAGCGCCGTGAGACGCAGCGTCTCGGCCCCCCGGTGCAGCTCGTACGACCGCCAGGTGGGCAGCCCCGCCGCGGCCCGGAAACCCCAGCGGCGCAGCTTCCGTTCCGCTGCGGGCGTGGTGACGATCGGCAGGCCCCGGTCCAGCCCGCGCCGGGCCACCCGGTCGAAGTGGTCCCCGTGCAGGTGGGACAGGACCACCGCGTCCAGCGCGGGCAGCTGCGGGATGGTGAGCGCCGGGTCGGTGGACCGCTTCGACCAGAGCCCTCTGCCGAGGTAGGCCCGCTGGCCCCGGTGCAGGAAGTTCGGGTCGGTGAGCAGGGTGAACCCGCCCAGCCGGAGCAGCGTCGTGGCCGTACCGACGAAGGTCACCTCAGGCGTCATGTCCTTCGCCGTACCCGTCATCCGGTTCGTCATGCGGGCGGACACCGCGTTGCGGTAGGCGGTCGACCAGGCGGGTCAGCGCGCCGTTGGCGAAGGTGGCGCCGAGCGCCGAGCCGGTCGCGATGCCCCAGCCCACCGGGCCGAGCGGGGTGCACCCGAAGAACTGGCTGAGCCCCGGGGTCTGCACCACCGCCACCAGCACGCCCGCCGAGGCGGCGGTGGAGGCCAGCACCATCGGGCTGGTCCCGCCGGCCAGCACGGTCTGGCCGAGCTGGGTGCCGACCAGCGAGGCGAGCGCGACCGTGCCCGCCCGCCGCCGGCGGCCGGTGTACCGGGCCAACGTCCAACCGGCGGTCGCGCCCAGCGTGGTGGCCCCGGCCCGGAGCGCGATCTCCCGGGTCATCGTGCCGCCGAGGGAGCTGTCGGGGCCCTCCCGCAGCAGGTGGTCGGCCCGGTCCGAGGCGGGCGGGCGGACCGCGATGGCCAGCGCCGGTACCAGGTCGGTGAGCAGGTTGACCAGGAGCAGTTGCCGGCCGGTGAGCGCGGACCGGCCGGTCGCCGCGGCGGTCAGCACACTGAACGCGATCTCGCCGAGGTTGCCGCCGACCAGGATGCTCAGCGCGTGGCGGACCGACGACCACATGGCCCGCCCCTCCACCAGGGTGGCGATGATCGTCTCCAGCCGGTCGTCGGTGACCACCAGGTCGGCGGCGGCCCGGGCCGCCGGGGTGCCCCGTTGACCGAGCGCGATGCCCACGTCGGCCAGCCGGATCGCCGGGGCGTCGTTGGCCCCATCCCCGGTCATCGCCACGGTTCGGCCCCGGCGCTGGAGCGCCTGGATGATCCGGACCTTGTGCGCCGGGGTGCACCGGGCCACCACGTCGGTGGCCATCAGCCGCTCCGCGAGCGCCTCGTCGTCGAGCCGGTCCAGGTCGGTGGCGGTCACCACCCGCTGTCCGCCGTCGTCCGGACTGATCGTGGCGGCGATCGCCTCGGCGGTGGCCGGGTGATCACCGGTGATCATGATGGTGTGCACGCCGGCCTGCCGGATCCGGTGCACCGCCGGTGCGGCACTGTCCCGGATCCCGTCGGCGAGGGCCAGGAAGCCGACGAAGACCAGCCCGTCGACCTGCTCGTCGGTGACCGTCTCCGCGCCGGTGCGGCACTCGGCGACGGCCAGGATCCGGTGCCCGGCCCGGGCCCGTTCGGCCAGCCGACCGTGCAGCGCGTCCCGGCCGGCCGCGTCCAGCGGCACGTCCCCCCCGGTGGTCCGCCGGGCGGCGCAGCGCGGCAGCACCGACTCCGGCGCACCCTTGACGCTGAGCAGCAGGCCGTCGGCGTCCCGCCCGATCGTGGCGTGGTAGCCCCGGGACGGCTCGAACGGCAATCCGCCGACCGCGTGCCAGCCCGCCGCCCCGGTCTGCTCCGCCACCCCGGCCATGCCGGCGCCCCGGCGTACCGCCCGGTCGGTCTGCTGCGGCAACTCGTCCGGGTCGGCCGCCGCCGGGGTGGCCCGCAACGCGGCGGCCAGGGTCGGCCGCAGCGCCTCGTCCAGCCGCTCCGGCGGGGCGTACCGGTCCTCGCCGGAGCCCACCCCGGCCAGCAGCAGCTTGCCCTCGGTCAGCGTGCCGGTCTTGTCAAAGCAGAGCACGTCGACCCGGCCCAGCGCCTCGATGGTCCGCGGGTTGCGGACCAGCGCGCCGTGCTCGGCCAGCCGCCGGGCCGCCGCCAACTGCGCGGCGCTGACCAGAAAAGGCAGCCCTTCCGGCACCGACGCGACGGCCAGGTTCGCGGCGGTCGCCGCCGTCTCGGCCAGGGGTACGCCCCGGAGCAGTCCCGCCCCGGCCACCGCGACCGCCGAACCGGCCGCCAGCGGCACGGCGCTGCTGGTCAGCTTGCCGAGCCGCGCCTCCACGCCGCTGGCCGGCGGGGCCTCCCGGGCCAGGGCGAGGCTGCGCCCCGCCTCGGTCTCCTCGCCGGTGGCCACCACGATCGCGGTGCCGTGACCGGCCGCGACGGTGGTGCCCTCGTAGAGCATGGAGTGCCGGTCGGCGACGGCCGCCGCCACCACCGGCTCGGGAGACTTCGCCACCGGCAGCGACTCGCCGGTCAGCGACGACTCGTCCGTCTCCAGCCCGTCCGAGCGCAGCACCCGGCAGTCGGCGGGGATCGCGTCGCCCGGACCGACCGCCACCACGTCCCCGGCCACCAGGTCCTCGGCCGGCACCACCTGCTCGACCCCGTCGCGCAGCACCCGGGCGGTCACCGCCGAGCGGGACAGCAGCTCCGCGAGCGCCCGCTCGGTGTTGTGCTGGTGCACCGCGCCGACCACCGCCGAACCGCCCACCACGCTGCCGACCAGCGCCGCGTCCACCAGCGAGCCGAACGCGGCGGAGAGCACCGCCCCGGCGGCCAGCACCGGGGTGAGCGGGTTGGACAGTTCCGCGACGAACGCCCGCAGCAGACCGGTCGGTCCGCCGCCGTCCCCGGTCACCGCCTGCCGGCGACGGGCCGCCTCGGCGGCGGTCAACCCGCCCTCGCCGGTGTCGAGCTGGTCGAGGACCGTCCGCACCGGCATCAGGTGCCAGGCGGTCGCCGCCGGGACCGGGGTACGGGAGCGGTCCGGCAGCCGGTGCGCCCGCCACACGCCGTGCGCGAAGGCGAGCGCGGCGGCCCCGTTGACCGCCGCGAGGGCCCGGCCGGGAAGCAACTCGCGGTTGGTCGTGAACGCGGCCAACGCGCCCAGCCCGCTGCCGGCCATCGCGAGTCGGATGTTCTGCCCGGTCATCCGGCGGGCCACCCCGGTGGCGTCGATCAGCAGGGCGGGGATCCGCAGGTCGTCGCCGACCAGCAGGTGCGCGCCCCAGGGCGGCAGGTCGTCGGGGGCGGAGACGCCCACTCCGCAGTCCGCGGCGGCCAGCCCGGCGCGGTCGCCGGAGACCAGCAGGACCACCGCGCCGTCGCGTTGCAGGGCGCGGACCGAACCGGCCAGGTCGGCGCCGCCCGGCACCAGCGCGTCGGCGAAGCCGTACCGGGCATCGTCGCCACCGGCCACCACCAGCCGCAGGCCGGCCTGGCGGGCGGCGGTGGGCAGGGCGTCCACGCCCGGCGCCGGTTCCGGCTCCACCCGGAGCACGGCGGCGAGGGTGTGCCCGCCGGCCAGGCCGAGCAGCTGACCGGCCGACTCGCGGAGCCGCCGGCTGTCCGGCGTGTCGCCGGGGTCGTCCGCGTCGATCCGGTCCAGCGGGGCGAGCCGCCAGCCGTCGGCTTCGCGTACCCCGTCCGGCTCCGCCGGGTCGAAGAGGGCGAACGCCCGGGCGGCGACCGCCGCGGTGTCGGCGCCCGGCAGTGGCGCCAGGTCGGCCAGCACCCCCCGGCCGGAGCCGAGCACCCGGCTGTCCAGCACCACCGTGTCGATCCGGTCCAGTTCGCGCAACACCGTGCGGTCCATTGCGATGGCCCCCCGCCGGGCCAGGATCGAGCCGAGCTGGGCCGCGTACCCCTCGCGACCGCTGCCGGGGGCCTTGGGCAGCGCGGAGAGCGCCAGCGCGGCGGCCCGCTTCACCCCGGCCACCGGCACCGCCGCGGCGCCGGCCGCCGCCCCCACGGCGAGTGCCCGTTCGACGTACCGCTCGGCGGGGCCGTCGGGGACCGGGCCGGGCCGCTCCCCGTCCGGCACCCGGGCCACCGCCCGCTCCGGGCTGCCGGTCAGTCGGGGCTCCGCCCGGGACCAGGCGGCGAGATGGGCGCGGGCCTCACCCCACTGCACGACCCGCTGCGCGCTGTCCAGCACGATGCCGGTCCAACCACCGGCGAGGCCCTGCACGACCGCCTCGGCCAGCGGAAAGATCACGTCCGCGCGGGGGTCGGCGCGCAGTCCCCGGTCGGCCAGCGCGTGCAGCCGGGGGTGCAGGTCGACGGCGGTGAGGAAGCCGGCCACCTCACCGGGGACGGGAGTGAACGGCAGGATCCGGGTCGCCGCCGCGATGGTGAGGCCGAGCGCGTCCGACACCAGCGCGCCCAGCGTGCGGGGGGTACGCGGGCCCTCCTCGGGCGGGTGCGGCGGCGGGACCTCCGGGTCGGGCTCGTGCGGGCACACCTTCTCGGTGCGGGCCACCGTGGCGATCAGGTCCCGCAGCTTGGGCTTCGGCTCCGCGACGGCGACGACCACCCGCCCGGAGGGCGCGTTCACCCGCGCCCAGGTCACCCCGGGCAGCTCTTCGAGGGCGCTCTCGACCTGCCGGGCCAGCCGGTCCCCGCCGTTCTGGCAGACGCCGTGCACCTCGATGTGGTGCCGGCCGTCCCGGGACCAGACCCGGCGGCGGGTCAGCCCGGCCATCCGGGCGACCTTCGTGGCCGCCGCCCCGACGGTCCCCGCCGCCGCACCGACCGAGCCGGGGGTGGCGTCGGCCGCCGCGCCGGCGACGTTACGGCCCACCTCGGGCACGGCGGTGGCGACGGTACGGGCGATCCGCGCCACGGCGTCGGGCAGGGTGGCCGGGGACAGCAGGAAGCCGGCGTACCGGCCCAGCGACGTCATCGAGTCGTACGGCCGTGTCGCCGGCCGCGCACCCCGGTGCTCCTCTCGCCACGCGACGGCTCCACCTCACGGCGCCGCGTGCGACGCGTCGAGCCGAAGTCGTCGTAGCCGTCCGCCATCTCGCCTCCCGCGCCTCGTTCCGGCGGTCGGACTTCCCGGCCCGGCGTCCGTTATGCCCTCTCAGCAGGGCAACTTTCCCCGCTGCCCGGGGCATGGACCGGTTCACCGGTGGAATCCGGCTGGCACTGGTCGCCGGAACGTCACCGGAACGGGGAGGCGCAGATGAGCACGCTGACACGGCACCTCAACGGGGTGCCCGAGACGATGCGCGGCTACAGCCGGCGGGTGCGGATCCCGAGGGTGGGTGAGCTGGCGGTACCTCCGCCGGACCGGGTCGCCTACTACGCGGGCCTGGGCGTGCTCGCCGCGCTCCAGGTCATCGAGTGGCCGCTCGCCCTGGTGATCACCGCCGGGCACATGCTCTCCGACCAGCATTTTTCCGGCCTGGTCAAGGGGGTGGGTGAGGCGCTCGAGTCAGCCTGACGAGACCGGGCTCACGGTTGACCTCAACCGGGGTTGAGGGCGGAGGCTTGCCGCTATGCCGACCGCCACCGCCGCCCCGGCGGCCCCGCCCGCCCGCCTGTACTCGCCGCGGCTGCGCGCGATGACCGTGGGCAGCGTCGCCCTGGTGTCGCTGCTGGCGTTCGAGGCGCTGGCCGTGGGCACCGCGATGCCGACGGTGGCGCGCAGCCTGGACGGGTTGGGCCTGTACGCGCTCGCCTTCGGCGGCCCGTTCGCCTCCGGCGTGATCGCCATGGTGGTCTCCGGCATCTGGTGCGACGCGCGGGGACCCCGGGCGCCGATGTGGCACGGCGTGGCGTGGTTCGTGGCCGGGCTGGCCGTCGCCGGGGCCGCACCGACGATGGGTCTGCTGGTCGCCGGCCGGGTGGTGCAGGGCTTCGGGTCGGGTCTGCTCTCGGTGGCGCTCTACGTGATCGTCGGTCAGGCGTACCCGGAGGAGTTGCGTCGCCGGGTCTTCGCCGCCTTCGCGGCGGCCTGGGTGGTGCCGTCGCTGGTCGGGCCGGCGCTGGCCGGCCTGATCGTCGAGCACCTGGGCTGGCGGTGGGTCTTCCTGGCGGTGCCGGTGGTCGCCGTGCCGGCGGTGCTGCTGGTCCAGCCGGGGCTGCGCGCGCTGGGCGGGGCGCCCCGGGTCCGGCCGCCGGCCGGGGCGCTGGCCCGGATCGGCTGGGCCTGCGGGGCGGGGGCGAGCGCCGCACTGCTGCACCACGGGGGGCAGCAGCGCGGCGTGCTCGCCGCCGGCCTGGTGGGCGCGGCGCTGGTCGGGCTGCTGGTGTGCGTGCCGCGGCTGTTGCCGGAGGGCTTCCTCCGGGCCGCGCGCGGCCTGCCCACGGTGATCGGGCTGCGCGGCTTCGCCTCGGCGGCGTTCGCCGGGGCGGAGGTGGTGATCCCGCTGATGCTGTCCCGGGAGCGCCATTTCTCGCCGACCGCGGCCGGCCTGGTGCTCACCGTCGGGGCGCTCTCCTGGTCGGTGGGCTCGTGGTGGCAGGGTCGGCTCCGCCCGCCGCGCTCGGCCGCCACGCTGCCCCGGGCCGGGCTGGCCTGCGTCGCCGTCGGCACGGCCGGTGTCGCGCTGGCCCTGCTGCCCGGCGTGCCGGTGGCCCCGGCGGTGCTGGCCTGGGCCGTCGCGGGCCTCGGCATGGGCCTGCTGTACCCGTCCCTGTCGGTGCTCACCCTGGCGCTCTCCGCCCCGGAGGAGCAGGGCCGCAACAGCTCCGCCCTGCAACTGGGCGATTCGTTGGCGGCGGCCACCGTGCTGGCGCTGACCGGCGCGGTGTTGGCCGCCGGGGCGGCGCCGGGTCCGACGCACTACGCGGTCACGCTCGCCGTGGCGGCCGGCTGCGCGCTGCTGGGCGCGCTGCTCGCCGGCCGGGTGGTGGTGCGCCCGACGGTGTCGGGCTGACCACCGGGCGAACACGTACGGGGGAACCGGCCGGAGATGAAACCTTCTGCGGTTCCGGGTCGCCCTACCGTGGCCGCATGCTGGTTTTCGTCACCACCGTGATCCTCTACGTGTTCGGTTTCGTCTTCCTCTACGGGGTGATCCGGCTGGGTGTCCGGCACGGCATCGAGGACGTGGAGACGAACCGCGCGCAGCTGCGTCGGGCCGAGGAACTGGCCGCCCACCAGGACCGCACGTTCGCCCGCGAGAACGCCTTCCTCACCGGCAGTTGACCCCGCGGGCCGCGGAGCGGGCCGGCGGATGCGAGGATCGCAGCCGTGATGGGGACGTTGAAGACCGAGCCCGCCCGTACCCGACCGGACCTGCTGGCGCCGCCGGTGGCCGCCGCGATCGAGCGATGGCCGGCGGACGCGCCGGTCGCCGTCGATGACGTGCTGGTCGCCCCGATCGACGCCGACCTGGCCGACACGGCGGCGTTCTGCGCGGCGTACGAGGTGGGGCTCGAGGAGTCGGCCAACTGCGTGGTGGTCGCCGGCAAGCGCGGCGGGGAGATCCGGTACGCGGCCTGCATGGTGCTCGCCACCACCCGGGCCGACGTCAACGGGATGGTCCGCCGGCTGTTGGACGTGCGGAAGGCGAGTTTCGCGCCGATGGCCGAGGCGGTCGAGCTGACCGGGATGGAGTACGGCGGGATCACCCCGATCGGCCTGCCGGCGGAGTGGCCGATCCTGGTCGACTCGCGGGTGGTCGCCACGCCGCACGTGATCATCGGCTCCGGCGTACGACACAGCAAGATCGCGTTGCCCGGGCCGGCGCTCGGCGCGCTGCCCGGGGCAACGGTGGTGGCGGATCTGGCGCGTCCGGCCTAGGCCCGCCATCCCCATCGATCTTGTTCCACGTGAAACATCACGGGGGTCGAGGTCAGGCCGCGGCCTCCCGCTCCGCGACCTCGCGGAGGGCGGCGAGCAGGGTCTCCGGCTCCTGGGCGCCGGTGACCGCGTACTTCCCGGCGAACACGAAGGTCGGCACGCTGGAGACGCCGAGCTGGTGGGCGGCGGTCAGGTCGGCGGCCACCTCCCGCCGGCCCAGGTTCGACGCCAGGTACTCCCGCGCCTCGGCCTCGTCCAGGCCGACCTCGGCGGCGAGCGTGACCAGCGCGTCCGTCGAGCCGATGTCGATCCCGTCGGCGAAGTGCGCCCGGTAGAGCCGTTCCACCAGCTCGGCGGAGCGGCCGCGCTCGGCGGCGAACCGGATCAGCCGGTGCGCCTCGAAGGTGTTCGCGGCGATCGCCCGGTCGAAGTGCATCTCGATCCCCGCGCCCCGGGCGACCTGGGTGACGTGGGTGGCCATGCCCTCGGCCTTGTCCCGGCCGCCGAACTTCGCGCCCAGCGCCTCGATCAGCGGCTTCGGCTCGGTCACCGGCGTCGGGTCGAGCTGGAACGGCCGGTAGGTGACGGTCACCTCGCCGTCGTACGACGCCAGGGCCTGTTCGAGCCGGCGCTTGCCGATCCAGCACCAGGGGCAGACGACGTCGGCGTAGATCTCGATCTCCATGACCAGCGACAACCCGTCGATCAGGAGATCTGTTCCCGGACCTGGCGCTTCAGGCGGGCCAGGATCGCGGTGCCGCCGCGTACCCGCAGCGGGCTGATCGTCTGGGCCAGCCCCATCCGCTGGTAGAGGTCGTCCGGCACGGCGAGCACCTGCTCGGCGCTCGCCCCGGCCAGGCCCTCGGCGAGGATGCCGGCGAAGGCCCGGGTGGTGGGCGCCTCCGGCGGGCAGTCGAAGATCGTGCTCACCGTCCGGTCCGGGTTGACCTCGGCCCGGAGGAAGAACGCGGTCTGGCACTCCGGTACCTGCTCCAGCTCGGTCCGGTCGACCCCGTCGGGCAGGGGCGGGATCACGTCGGAGAACTCCAGCAGCATCTCCAGCACCACGTCGCGGGGCGCGGCGGCGAACTCGTCGACGATCTCGGCCAGCTTGCTCGGCATCTCGGACATCCCTTGAGGCTATCCGGCCGGCTCCGGGCTCCGCCGATCACATGTTCGGCGCGGCCTCGCTGATGTCGCTGAGCGCCGAGTCGGGGTCGAGCTGCATGGCCAGGTCGCCGAGCGAGACGATGCCGACCAGCTTCCGCTCGGTGTCGCAGACCAGCACCCGCCGGATGTTGCGCTCCCGCATCAACGCGGCCGCCTCGTTCGCGGTGCAGTGCTGCTCGATCATCACCACCTCGCGGGTGACGATCGAACCGATGGTGGTGGTGGCCGGGTCGGCCCGCTCGGCCACCGCCCGGACCACGATGTCGCGGTCGGTCAGCATGCCGGCGAGGGTCGCCCCGTCGGTGACCACCACGTCGCCGATGTCCGAGTCCTTCATCACTCTGGCCGCCTCGTCCAGCGGGGTCTCCGCGGGCAGGTAGACCACCTGCTTGGTCATCACGTCACTGACCCGGTACATGAGAGCCTCCGAAACACCTCGGTCGATCCGTCTGCGGTACCCCGTGGCGCGTCCGCTACACCCGGCCCGGGCGCGCCCCGGTCACCTCGTCGAGCAGGCGCTCGACCAGTCCGGCCAGCGGCAGCTCCACCCGCTCGCCGGAGGCCCGGTCGCGGAGCTCGACGTACCCGTCGGTGAGCCGGCGGCCGACCACGACGGCGAGCGGGATACCGATCAGCTCGGCGTCGGTGAACTTCACCCCGGCCGAGACGTGGGTGCGGTCGTCGACCAGCACCCGCAGGCCGGCCGCGGCGAGGCGTCCGCCGAGGTCGAGCGCCGCGTCGAGCTGCGGCCCCTTCCCGGCGGCGATCAGGTGTACGTCGCACGGCGCGACCGCCGCCGGCCACACCAGACCCCGGTCGTCGTGGTGCTGCTCGGCGATGGACGCGACCAGCCGGGACACCCCGATGCCGTAGCAGCCCATGGTGGGCCGCACCGGCCTGCCCGCCGGGCCGAGCACGTCCACCGCGAACGCGTCGGTGTAGCGGCGGCCCAGCTGGAAGATGTGCCCCACCTCGATGCCCCGCCGCATGGTCAGCTCGCCGGCACCGCAGGCCGGGCAGGGATCGCCGGCCCGCACCTCGGCCGCCTCGATCGTCCCGTCCGGAGTGAAGTCCCGCCCGCACACCACGTCGGTGGCGTGCCGGCCCGGCTCGTTGGCCCCGGTGAGCCAGCTGGTGCCGGGCACCACCCGGGGGTCGACCAGGTAGCGGACCGCGTGCTTGGCGAGGATCTGCGGCCCCAGGTAGCCGCGCACCAGTTCCGGGTGGGCCGGCCAGTCGTCGAAGACCGCCACGGTGGCCGGGGCGAGCGCCGCCTCGACCCGTTTGAGGTCCACCTCGCGGTCGCCGGGCAGCCCGATCACCAGCAGTTCCGCCTGGTCGGCGCCGGGTCGGCGCACGGTGAGCACCACGTTCTTCAGGGTGTCCGCGGCGGTCCAGTCGGCGCGGCCGGCGAGCGCCCGGTCGTTCGCCAACTCCACCAGGGACGCGATGGTCGGCGTCTCCGGGGTGTCGTGCACCGCCAGCGCCGGGTGAGTGTGCGGGTCGCCGGCGGCCGGGGCGTGGGTCACCACGGCCTCGGTGTTGGCCGCGTAGTCGCAGGCCGTGCAGCCGACGTAGGTGTCCTCGCCGACCGCGGCGGCGGCCAGGAACTCCTCCGACGCCGAGCCGCCCATCGCCCCGGACATCGCCCGGACGACGGTGACGTCCAGGCCGAGCCGGGCGAAGACGGTTTGGTAGGCGGCGCGGTGCCGGTCGTACGCCCGCTGGAGCCCGGCCTCGTCCAGGTCGAAGGAGTACGCGTCCTTCATCAGGAACTCGCGCCCGCGCAGCAGGCCGGCCCGGGGCCGGGCCTCGTCGCGGAACTTGGTCTGCACCTGGAACAGCGTCACCGGGAAGTCCCGGTACGAGGTGAAGAGGTCCTTCACCAGCAGCGCGGCCATCTCCTCGTGGGTCGGGGCGAGCAGGTGCTCGGCGCCCCTGCGGTCGGCGAGGGTGAAGATGTCGTCGCCGTACTCGGTCCACCGGCCGCTGGTCCGGTAGGGCTCGGCCGGCAGCAGCGCCGGGAAGTGCACCTCCTGGTCGCCGATCGCCAGCATCTCCGCGCGGACGATCTCCGTCACCCGGTCCAGCACCAGCTTGCCGAGCGGCAGCCAGGTGTAGCCGCCGGGGGCGGCGCGGCGGACGTAGCCGGCGCGGAGCAGGAGCTGGTGGCTCGGCACCTCCGCGTCTGCCGGGTCCTCGCGCAGGGTCCGGAGCAGCAGGGTCGACGTACGCAGCAGCATTGCCGCAGCGTACGGCGCGGCCGCCGAGCGGGCGATCCGATTCGGAGCGAGCCGGTATTTGACGACACATAATAGCGGCGGTAGTGTGCGTCGCATGATAGTGGCGGACCAGGACGGCTCCAACGGTGGAGATCGGCAGACCCAGCTGCTGCGCGGCGCGCTCGACATGTGCCTGCTCGCGCTGCTCGACAAGGAGCCCGCGCACGGTTACGAGCTGGTCCGCCGCCTCGAGGTCACCGGCTTCGAGGGGGTCGGCTACGGCACCATCTATCCGCTGCTGACCCGGATGCGCCGCCTCAACCTGGTCGCCGACGAGATGCAGGCCAGCCCGTCCGGGCCGCCACGCAAGGTCTACGCCCCCACCGCCGCCGGGCGGGAGCGCCTGCACGCGTGGCGGGAGCAGTGGACGCGATTCGTCGACACCGTGAACAGCGCACTCACCACCCCCGATACCGACAGTCCGAGGAGCTGACCGTGAACGCCATCGACCAGGCACTGTCGACCATGGAGCGGGAATGGCGGGCGTACGGCGTCCGCCGCCAGGACCGGGCGACGCTCGCCGCCGACCTGCGGCTGGAGTTGCAGTCGGCCGCCGCCGACGGGGTGACCCCGGAGCAGCTCCTCGACGCCGACCTGCGCGGCTTCGCGCGGCGGTTGGCCGACGAGGCCGGCGTGTCGTGCGTCCCGCCCGAGTACGGCCGGGTGGTCCGCACCGCCCTGACCGGCACGGTGCTCGGCGGCTGCGTCGGCCTGATCGGCTACCTCCTGATCTTCCCGCTCATGGTCGCCGCGTTCGACCTGCCCCGCAGCGTCCGGGTGCCGATCCTGCTGGCCGTCCTGGTCTACTACGGGAGCGTCGCCGCACTCGCGGCCGGGGGCGCGGTCGTCGCGGTACGGACCCGGCTGGGCGACCTGCCCCGGATCCGCCGGACGGCGAGCGCCATGCTCGTGCTGCTGCCGCTCGCCGGGGCCGCCGCCATCCCGCTCGCCATGGGATTCGCCCGGGCGTTCGGCTACACCACCGACCCGCTCGTGGTGGCGGCCGAGGTCGGCATCGTGGTGGCCGCCGTCGTCGGCGCCGTCCTGCTCGCCCGCTGGTGGTCCGTGCGGGACCCGGGCGGCCTGGGCTTCCGCCGGCGGCAGCGCACGCCGGTCGCGACGGACGCCTGACGAGTCGAGGCGGGCGTTCGGGGGTACGAGAACAGCATGGGAGACCTGCCTCGACTCACCCTGACCGCCACCGTGCTGGACGCGCCCGACGCCCGCGAACTCGCCGCGTTCTACGAACGACTGCTCGGCTGGGCCCGGGAGGACGACGAGCCGGACTGGGTCACCCTGGTCCCGCCGGCGGGCGGCGCCGGCCTCGCGTTCCAGGACGAGCCGAACTACGTACGCCCGATCTGGCCCGCCGGCCCCGGCGAGCCGCCGATGATGGTGCACCTCGACATCAAGGTCGACGACCTCGAGGCGGCATCGGCGCACGCGGTCGCGGCCGGCGCCACGGTGGCGGATTTCCAACCCCAGGACGACGTACTGGTGCACCTGGACCCGGACGGTCATCCCTTCTGCCTGTACCGCTAGCAAGCCGCTCGCACTGAGCGGGGCAGCCGAGGCGGGGCGGCTACCACCCGCATCGAGGTGCGGGTGGTAGCCGTCGACCGGGCCGAGCCGCCGCCACGTCGGCGCGGGTGACCGGGCCGGGCGGCACGGGCGGCACGGGCGGAGCCAGGGCGACCCGGCCGACCCTCCGGCCGCTACCGACTTGATGACGCAGGCGAATCACGGGTGCGGCCGGTTGGTCCGTCGGAAGACCCGGCAGCGCGGGGTCGCCCCCGACGGCCGGTGCAAGGTGAATCACGGGTGCGGTCCGTCGGAAGCCGCTCCGCCGCCGGATCCTCGACCTGGGCGAGCCGGACACCGACGGCCAGGTGCCCCGAGATCGTGAGTCGTTCGCGTCATCAAGTCGGCAGCAGGTGCTGGGGGGCACCGGTCTCAGCGGCGCTTGACGTCGTCGACGAAGGCGCGCCACGCCGTGGGGGTGAAGGTGAGAGCCGGACCGTCCGGCTCCTTGCTGTCACGCACGCCGACGACCCCGGGCAGGTTGTCCGCCACCTCGACGCACTCGCTCTGGCCGCTACGAGTTGATGTGCGCCAAGTGGCACCGATCAGCTCCATGAGGTCATCACTTCCTTCATCAGCTCAATCGATTGCCGCCGAGGTAACGCCTCGCTGCGAACGGCCTCCCACCTCGACAGCAGAGTAGCCAGATCGTCGTCATTGTCGACGACCGTGCCGCCAAGCTGGTTCTCCAGATAACCGATCCATCCGCCGTCAGCGCCTCGAGCGAGAGTGAACGGGCCGGTCAGTCCGATGTGCAGACTGACGTCCTTGGGGATGACGTGAACTGCGACGTGCTTGCGCTCGCCGCACTCGATCAGGTGCGCGATCTGCTGAGCCATGAGCCCGCGGAAATCTTCGCCTGCTCTGCGCAGCACTGCTTCTTCGATCACCGCGACGAACATGGGCGGACTCGGCTGAACGAGGACTGACTGGCGATCCATCCGGACTGCCAGCCGCTTCTCCACCTCGTCCTCGCTGAGCATGTCGTCCGTGTGAATCATCATTCGTGCGAAGTTCTCGGTCTGGAGCAGGCCGGGTATCAGGTTCGGCTGGTAGCAGCGCAACTGCTGTGCCTGCCGCTCGGCTTCCAGCCAGGGCCGGAACCAGCTCGGTTGACCGTCCCGCTCAGCCAGCTTGAGCAGTGACATCAGCAGCCCGCCGGTGGCCAGCACGTCGTCGGCGCGGCTGAGGAAGAACCGGTCGAGTGGTCGCTGACCCAGCTCGACGGCAGACACCTGTGAGCCGGAGAAGTGGACCAGCTTCCCGAACTCCTCCTGGCTCAGCTCGGCCTTCAGCCGCAGCCGCCGGAGTTGGGCCCGGATCAGCGCCGCGGTCGGCTCACTTTCCACGGTTCCTCCACGATTTTCGGCACGTCTCCACGACGTCGGCACCCGTCCGTGACGGCTGACCGGGCATTGCCCGGACCGGCCTCGACGACTTCCGAGGGTAGTTCCGTCCTCAGCAGACTGTCACGCAGCGGGTCGCTTCCCGTCACGGTCCGCTGCCGGCCGCCCCGGGTCCCCCCGGTGCCGGGGCGACCCCACCATCCGCTGGAGCCGCCGAGAGGAAGTCGACATGAACCGGTGCCGCTGCCGCAGCCCGCGAGCAGACGGGGTGCGCAGGTGAGCGGGGGCCGGGCGGGGGCGAGGCTGCCCGTACCCCGGCTCGGGCCGTACCCGGATCGGCCCCGCGCCTACCCGCCGGACCATCCGCCGCACCTGCCGCTGCGTCCGCTCTGGCTGTGCCGGGCCTGCGGATTGCCGTGGCCGTGTGCCCCGGCGCGGCTGCTGCTCAAGGTCGAGTACGCGGACCAACCCGTGGACCTGGCCATCTACCTGTCGGGGCTGTACCACGAGGCGACGCACGACCTGTTCCGCCTGAACCCGCAGGACGGACCGACGCCGCGCGAGTTGTTCGAGCGGTTCGTGGGCTGGGGGCCGTACCGGCGGAGCATCGCCGAGAATCGGACGCTCCCTGAACGGGAGTAGAGCGGGAAGGGCGGATCACCGGTCGGTGGTCCGCCCTTCGCGCACTGTCGGGGTCAACGCAGCACGGTGATCGAGCCCTTTGCCGCCACGTTCTTCCACGGCACGATCACCACGACCCCGTCCCGCTCCATGACCCGGGCCTCCTCGCCCTCGAACCCGGCCGCGAGCGGCCCTTCCGCGATCACGCTGACCTTGCCGGTGGCCGGGTCGATCCGGACCAGGCGCGGCCGCAGCTTCGTCCGGTCACCGGACTCCCAGGCCAGCACGCCCTGCTCGTCGCGGCGGATCAGCTGGACCTTGCTGGCGCTGTGACCGGAGGACACCCAGCGCTTCCGGCCGGTGGCCAGGTCGATCGCCACGATCTGGTCGGCCGAACGCGGTGTCCCCTTCACCTGCTCCGGGAAGGTCGGCAGGTAGAGGTTCTCCTGGTCGACCAGGCACTCGTAGACGTCCGGCCCGTCGATCGCGTTGGACCGGTTCGGCGGGACGTCCCACAGCCGGATGCCGTCGAGCGGGTCGGTGAAGGAACCGACCTCCTTGCCGGTCCGCGGGTCCCGGATGGAGTACGCCTCGCGACCCAGGCCCGGCAGGCCGACCGGCGGTTGCGCGGTCAGCATGCCGTCGACGAGCTGCCCCTCGGACAACCGCTGCCGCCAGCGGACCTTGCCGGTGGCCGGGTCGAGGCCGTCCACCTCGCCGCCGAGCGAGCAGCCGTAGGTGACGACCACCAGGTCGTCGGCGGCCCGCATGTCCTTGAAGCCGCAGCCCCGGTCGGGCAACAGCTTCTTGCCGGTGGTGCGCCACAACTGCCGCCCGTCGGTGAGGGAGAGCCCGATCAGGGTGTCCTCGGAGCGGACGACGACCTGCTGGCCGGCGACCGCCAGGTCCGGCGCGGTGAGCGGGTCGCGTCCCTCCCGCACCGGCGCCGGGAACTTCGCCCGCCAGGCGAGCTTGCCGCTGTTCAGGTCGATCCCGGCGACGGTGTTGCAGGAGTTGTCCGAGCCGGCGGCGACCGCCGTCCGGCCCTCGGTGGCCGCCTGCGCCGCCACGCAGAGCGAGGTGCCGTCCGGCGCGGGCACCCCCCAGGCCTGGCCGCCGTCGGAGAGCCGGTACGCGAGCATTCCGTCGGCCTGCGCCCGGACCACGTTCTCGCCGACTAGCCAGGTGGCGAACATGTCGTGCTGGTCGAAGGTGGTGAGGCCGCTCTCCTGCCGCTCCGGGAAGGGCAGCTGCCAGGCGATCTTCAGGTCACCCCCGCCCGAGCCCCCGCCCACCAGGCGGGACACCCCGTAGGCGGTGCCGGCGCCGACGGCCAGCACGGCCACCAGGCCCCCGGCCAGCAGCAGCGCCAGGCGTCCGCGCCGCCGGGGCGCCGCCGGCGGGGCCACCGCCGGC
>NZ_KQ058698.1:0-5372 GCF_000982955.1 Micromonospora sp. HK10
GGCGGCCGGGTGCCCGCGGCCGGCGTGCCGGCGGCCGGGTGCCCCGCAGCCGGCGTGCCGACTGCCGGCGTGCTGGCGGCCGGCGTGCTGGCGGCCGGGTGCCCGCGGCCGGCGGGCCGGGGGTGCCGCCTCGGCCGGAGTGCCCGGGCGGACTGGCCGGATCGTCCCTCCGGTCGCGATGCCCGTGCCAGGATGGTGGGGTGGGTTTCCTGATCCGACTAGCGATCACCGCGGTGGCCCTGTGGATCACCACGCTGATCGTCCCGGGAGTGGAGGTGACCGGCCGCGGCGGCGCGAACAACGCGCTGACCCTGATCGTGGTCGCGCTCATCTTCGGTGTGGTCAACGCGGTGCTCAAGCCGGTCATCAAGGTGGTCGGTTGCGTGTTCTACCTGCTCACGCTGGGCCTCTTCGCGCTCGTGGTGAACGCCCTGCTGTTCCTGCTCACCGACTGGATCGCCCGCGGGCTCGACCTGCCCTTCCACGTCAACGGCTTCTGGGCCGCCTTCTGGGGAGCCATCGTGATGGCCGTGGTGACCTGGCTGATCAGCGTCGTCGTGCCGGACCGGTTGGCAGAGCGGTGAGCGGTTCCCGGGTCGGTTGTGCCCGCCGCGACCTCCTACGGGATACTTCCCGCGGTGGACAGCGCGGTCCGGCGCACCCGTGGACGTCAGCGACCGGAACGGTCGGCGCCATGGAAGACAGCGGCCTGCACGGCCGAGAGCGGTAAGTAAGGAGCGTTAGACATGCCCATCGCTTCCCCCGAGGCTTACGCGGAGATGCTGGACCGGGCCAAGGCCGGCCGGTACGCGTACCCCGCGATCAACGTGACCTCGTCCCAGACGCTGAACGCGGCGCTCAAGGGCTTCGCCGACGCGGAGAGCGACGGCATCATCCAGGTGTCGACCGGCGGCGCGGAGTACCTGTCCGGTCCGTCCGTCAAGGACATGGTGACCGGTGCCGTGGCGTTCGCCGCGTACGCGCACGAGGTCGCGAAGAAGTACCCGGTGAACATCGCGCTGCACACCGACCACTGCCCCAAGGACAAGCTGGACAAGTTCGTCCGGCCGCTGATGGCCATCTCGCAGGAGCGCGTGCAGAACGGCCAGGAGCCGCTCTTCCAGTCGCACATGTGGGACGGCTCGGCCGTGCCGGTGGCGGAGAACCTCCAGATCGCCGAGGAACTGCTCACCCAGGCCGCAAAGGGCAAGATCGTCCTGGAGATCGAGGTCGGCGTCGTGGGCGGCGAGGAGGACGGCGTCGAGAACGCCATCAACGAGAAGCTCTACACCACCGTCGAGGACGGCCTGGCCATGGTCGACGCGCTCGGCCTTGGCGAGAAGGGCCGCTACATGGCGGCGCTGACCTTCGGCAACGTGCACGGCGTCTACAAGCCGGGCAACGTGAAGCTCCGCCCCGAGGTGCTCAAGCACATCCAGGAGGCGGTCGGCGCCAAGTACGGCAAGGAGAAGCCGCTCAGCCTGGTGTTCCACGGCGGTTCCGGCTCGCTGCTGTCGGAGATCCGCGAGGCGCTGGACTACGGCGTGGTGAAGATGAACATCGACACCGACACCCAGTACACCTTCTCCCGCCCGGTCGCGGACCACATGTTCCGCAACTACGACGGCGTGCTCAAGGTGGACGGCGAGGTCGGCAACAAGAAGATGTACGACCCGCGGGTCTGGGGCAAGGCCGCCGAGGCCGGCATGGCCGCCCGCGTGGTGGAGGCCTGCGAGCACCTGCGCTCCACCGGCACCACCATGAAGTGACGCCGCGCGCGTGAGCGGAAGGCCGGCACCCCGGGCGGGGGCCGGCCTTCCGCGTCTCACCGGGCGGTCAGCACCTGGACCGCTTCGCGGACGTCGTCGGTGAGGTGCACCGTGGTCGACAGGTCACCGAACGGGGAGGCCGCGAAGAGCGGGCGCAGCAGCGACTCGACCGGCAACTCGGTCGTCCAGTACGTCCGGTCCAGGAAGACGTACGCCCCGCTGGCCCCGTCGGTGCCGTAGTAGGTCTTGGTGGCGGCCTGGAACACCTCCTGCACGGTTCCGGCCCGGCCGGGCGCGAAGACGATCCCGCCCCGGGCCAGCCGCAGGATGGTGTCCTCCCGGATGGCGTTGGAGAAGTACTTGGCGATCCGGCCGGCGAACAGGTTCGCCGGTTCGTGCCCGTAGAGCCAGGTGGGGATGGCCAACCCGCCCGAGCGGGCCCACTCGGTGCCGGCGGCCGCCGGGCGCGGGGCGGGCAGCGCCGGGTCGGCGTACTTCTCCCGGACCCGCAGCGCCGCCTCGGTGTAGCGGTCGTGATCGGTGAAGTCGGGCGCGGCGGCCAGCACGTCGATCGCCGCGGTCAGCTCCTCGGCCGGCCAGCCGGCGAGGAACGCGCCCAGGTTGGCCGCCTCCATCACGCCGGGGCCGCCGCCGGTCACCACCAGCCGGTCGGCCCGGGCCAGCTCCCAGCCCAGCACCGCCGCCATCCGGTACGCGGCGCTGCCGCGCGGCACCGCGTGCCCGCCCATCACCCCCACCACCGACTGTGGCCCGTGCACCGCCAGCCAGGCCCGGGTGGCGTCCGCCAGGGCGTTGTCCACCCCGTGGTCGTGCAGCCGCTGGCCGAGCGCCTCGCGGACGTCGGGCAGCGCCCCGCCGTGCGCCCGGAAGTGCGCGTACACCCGGGTGTCGTACATGCCGGCGAACCCCGCCTCGGCGAAGCCCGCGGCCAGGTCATCGGCGGTGTAGAGGCGGGCCGGCTGGGTCGGGTAGGGCAGTTTCGAGAACGGCGGCACCACGTTCGCCCCGCGCCGGACCAGGTCGGCGCCGACCTCGCGGCCGGCGAACCGGCAGCCCACGAAGAGCGTGTCGGCCACGTCCACGCGGGTCAGGTCGGGGACGGGGTCGAGGTCGAGGCGGAGGCCCTGCACGGTGAGCCCGGCCAGGCTGCCGGTGGCGAGGTGTCGCTCGAACTCGGCCCGGGTCTCGATCTCGTCGTGGCTGGTGTCGTGCGGCTCGATGACGTCCGCGGGAGGTGGGGTCGGCACCCCGCCATCCTGCCCGCGCGGGGCAAGCCGGCAAACCCGGTACGGACCGCAGGAGCCCGACGGTCAGACCGCCGGGCTCCTGCTCAACCGGGTCCTGGGGAGGCTCCGGAGCATTAGTTGTAGTGGAGAACATCGTGGCGCGGGATGGGCCGCGGGTACCGGACCGAGGGCCGCAGGCGTGACGAAACCCTCAGCCGTTCAGCCGACCGGCTCGCCCGACCCTCTCGCGGACCTCAGGGCGAAGCGGGTTGAATGGGGCGATGCAGAACCTGATGCCTGAGCCACCGGCCACGCTCCTGCCCGCGCACGAGGAGGCCGACGCCGCGCTGGCGGCCGCCGCCGAGCAGGACACCGACGAGGCGTACGCCGAGGTGGCCGCCCGCTTCCCCAGCCACAGCGCGGCGTGGGGGGCGCTCGCCGCCCGGGCGTTCGCCGCGGGCCAGGTCATCACGGCGTACGCGTACGCGCGCACCGGCTACCACCGGGGCCTGGACCAGCTGCGCCGCAGCGGCTGGAAGGGCCACGGCCCGGTGCCCTGGTCGCACCGGCCCAACCGGGGCTTCCTGCGCTGCCTCTACGTGCTGTCCCGGGCCGCCGGCGAGATCGGCGAGGCGGACGAGGCGGCCCGCTGCGCCCAGTTCCTCCGCGACTGTGACCCGGCCGCGGCGGACGCGCTCGCCAGCCGCTGACCGCGTCACGCAACCGCCGGCGCCCGGACCGGGCCGCCCGCTGACCGCGTCACGCGACCGCCGGCCCTTCGGACCGGGCCGCCCGCTGACCGCTCCCCGCGGGCCCCTCGAGCCGGGCCGCCCGCTGACCGCGCCACGTGCCGGCCGGCCTCCGACGGGGGCCGGCCGGCACGCTGCTCACAGGCCTTCCGCCACCGCCGCCGCGATCTTCAACCAGGCGTCCCGGGTGGCCGAGGAGAGCTGGCCGTACCGGATCGGCTCCCCGGTGTCGATGAGCCGCTCGTACGGCGCGAGCAGCACCGCCCGGGTCCGGGCGGCGAAGTGTTCCTGGATCGCCGGCAGGTCGATCTCCTTGCGCGACGGCGGCATCGACACCACGGTGACCGCCTGCCGCACCAGCCGCTGCCGACCGCTCTGCTCCAGGTGGTCGAGCATCCGGGCGGCCGTCTCCGCCGAGTCGTTGCGGGCCGACATGGTGACCACCAACTGGTCGGTGGCGTCCATCGCGGCCTGCCAGTTCTGCGCCCGGACGTTGTTCCCGGTGTCCACGAAGATCAGCTTGTAGAAGCGGCTGACCACCTCCCGGATCTCGGCGAACGCGGCCGCGGTGAGCATCTCGCCGCCCGTGGCGGACTCGTCCGAGGCGAGCACGTCGAACATCCCCTCGCCCTGGGAGCGGACGTACTGCGACAGGTCGCCGACCCGGCCGTGCGGCCCCTGGAACTGGGCCAGGTCGCGCAGCATGTCCCGGACCGTACGGGAGTGGAAGTCCTGCTGGGCCCGCATGCCCAGGGTGCCCTGTGTCTCGTTGTTGTCCCAGGCCAGCACGTACCCGCCACGCTTCTGCCCGAAGGTCATGGCGAGCAGCAGGATGGCCACCGTCTTGCCGGCGCCGCCCTTCGGGTTGACCACGGTCACCTGGCGCAGCCCGCCGAAGTTGCGGCGGACCATCTCGATGTCCCGCTTCATCTCCTGCTCGTGCCGTCCCGGCGGGAGCCGGACCAGGCCGATCCGGTTCACCACGGCCCGTACGCCCGTGGTGGCCACCGGGTCGACCGGCCGGGCCTGCCGGCGGCGGGCGAAGTCCTCGGCGGTCGGGGTGCCCCCGGGCTCCGGTGCCCAGCCCTGCTCCGGGTACCCGGTCGGTGCCGGACCGGGCTGCTGCTCCGGGTACCCGGTCGGTGCCGGACCGGGCGGCTGCGGCGGGGGCGGCTGCGGCGCAACCGTCGCGGCCGGCTGCGGCCAGGGCGGGTACGGGCCGGGCGCGGGGCCGGCCCCCGGCGGCGGGTAGCCGGGCTGCCCGTACCCGACCGGGCCGGGCGGGTACGCCGACC
Source organism: Micromonospora sp. HK10 (assembly GCF_000982955.1). GTDB lineage: Bacteria > Actinomycetota > Actinomycetes > Mycobacteriales > Micromonosporaceae > Micromonospora. Next base: position 5,061 of record NZ_KQ058698.1, read on the forward strand.
CGTTGCCGTAGGGCGGCTGGTGCAGCGGTACGCCCGGTGACGGCGGGAACGGTCCGAGCCGCGGTGACACGGCGTCCCCGGCGGCGTCCGCCGTACCGCCGTCGGGGAGCGGTTGGGGGGTGCCGGCCGGCGGCTGGCCGGTGCCGACGGCGGCCGGTGCCGCGATCCCCGGACCGGGCGACCCGGCACCGGGTGCCGGGCGACCGGATTGAGCTGGCGGGATGCCCGGGTCTGCGGCGGCCGGGCCGGGCGTCGGGGCCGACTCGGTGGCGTCCCGTTCGGATGTCGGCCCGGTGGTGGCCAGGTTCGGCG
>NZ_KQ058698.1:5589-17475 GCF_000982955.1 Micromonospora sp. HK10
GGCGTCGGGCCCGGTCCGGTGGCGCCCCGGTCGGTCGGCGCTGACTGGCGGGTGGCTCCGCCGGGCACCGTCGGCTCGGCGCCGGGTGGCGTCGAGGTCGGCTCGGGGGCGGTGGCGCGCTGCGGTGGCTGGGCCCAGGGTGATTCGCCCCGGCCACCGGGGCCGGCGGCGGACTCGTCGCGGACGCCGGCCCCGGCGGGATCGGGCTCGCCGCGGGTGTCGGCCCCGGCCGGATCGGGCTCGCCGTCGTCCTGGCTGGCCGGCGGGGTCGTACCCTCCGGCGTCGTGACCGGCGGTTCGCCGGCGCGGGCGGGCGGGCGCGGGTCGGCGGGTGAACTCCCCGGTTGCCCAACCGGGTCCGGCGTGCCGTTCGGGTCCGTGGGCGCGGCCGACCCGGCCGGTGGACCGGGCGGCTGGTCGAGCGTGAACGGAAGGTCCAGGTCCACCGGGGCCGGCGGGCGGGATGCCGGCCGTACCGTCTCCGGGACCGGTCCCTCACCCACCGGGGTGGGCGGGGGTGTGGCCGGCGCGGTCGACGGCGGCCAGTTGGGCGTGTCCGGCCCGGGCGGGGTGGGCGGCCAGCTCACCGTGCCGGGCTGGGCCGGGGCGGCCCAGGGCGGGACGGTGGCGGCCGGGTCGCTCTGCTCGGGCGGCCAGAGCGGTTCGATGTCCCGCTCCGGCACCTGCGGTTGGCCCGGTACGTGGGCCCGGTCGGCGTTCTCGTGCACCACGGTTCCTCCCCATTCCTCCCGCCGAGGATAGGCCGTCCGGCTGCCCGGCCGCCCGGTCGGAAGATCGACGGAGGTCAGCCGGACCAGACCGCCCAGGCGCCCGGCTCGATCCACCAGGAGCGCTTCCGGTTCAGTTCAGCCTCGACGCCGTCGTCCAGGAAGGGCACCTTGTCGTCGCGCGGCACCACGGCCACGGCCCGTCCGCGGGCGCGCCGCACCTCCAGGCGTACCCGCTTGCGGCCCCACGTGGAGCGGGCGACCACGGGCACGGCCACCGCCACCTCCACCCGGCCGTCGGCCGGGTCCGGGTCGGCGAGCAGCGTCACGTCGGCCAGGCGCGCGTACCCACCGGCGTTGCCGATCGCGCAGGCCATGATCGGCTCGTCCCCGTCGCTCAGCGTCGTCCCGTCGACCTCCACGCGGGCCCGCCAGTGCAACGGCCGGCCCGCGTCGTCGGCCGCGCCGAGCAGGGCGCCGTCGAGGGTCACCGAACCGCCGTCGTTGCGCAGCAGGTCGAGCCGGCGAGCCGTACCGTCCAGCACCGCGGCGGCCACCGCCGCCGGGTCCCGGGGCAGCCCGAGCTGCCCGGCCAGGTCCCGCGCCGGACCGCTCCGGGCCGGATCGAGCGGGAGTACGCCGACCGGGGGCAGGTCCGGCACCGTCCGGTCGCCGGGCAGGTCGTCCGGACGGCGGCTGGGCGGCGGGGCGTACCGGCGGACCAGCCGGCGCAGCACGGCGCGCAACTGGCCGTCACTGGCCGTAGCGATCACGAGACGGGTCTTGGAGTCCGGGTCGGGCCAGGTGAGGCCGTCGGCGCGCGGCGGGGCGTCCAGCCGAGCCAGCACCTCGTCGATCTCCGCGTCCGACCGGGCGGTGACTGTCACCACCCGCGCGCCCCGGGCGGTCAGCGCGTCCGCGCAGGCCAACACCGGTACGCGCGGCGTCTCGCAGCGCTCCGGGGACTCCTCGCCGGCTCCCTCGGCGGCGCCACCGCAGCAGGCGTCGCCACCGCCGCAGCCCCCACCGGCGGCGTCCCGCTCCGAGCCGAGGGTGAGCAGCACCACGTCGTACACGAAGGAGCCTCCTGCTTCTCGACGAACCCCTGCCGGTCCCATCGTCACTACTTGTTAGCCTGACACCCCGGGCTCGCTGACCGGTCGCCACCTGGCACCCGAGCCTTCTGGAGGCGGAGAAGATGCCAGCGATCGTGCTCCTCGGTGCCCAGTGGGGCGACGAGGGCAAGGGCAAGGTTACCGACCTGCTGGGTGAGCGGGTCGACTACGTCGTGCGCTACTCCGGCGGCAACAACGCCGGACACACGGTGATCACCCCGGACGGCCAGAAGTACGCGCTGCACCTGATGCCGTCCGGCGCGCTGTCGCCGAGCGCGATGATCGTCATCGGCAACGGCGTGGTGGTCGACCCGAAGGTGCTGCTGGAGGAGATCGACGGCCTCGCCGAGCGCGGGGTGGACGTGTCCCGGCTGCGCATCTCCGGCGACGCGCACCTGATCATGCCGCACCACCGGGCGCTGGACCGGGTGGTCGAGCGCTACCTGGGCAGCTCCCGGATCGGCACCACCGGCCGGGGCATCGGCCCCGCGTACGGCGACAAGGTCGCCCGGATGGGCATCCGGCTCCAGGACCTGCTGGACCCCGGCATCCTGCGGAAGAAGCTGGAGTTGGCGCTCCGCGAGAAGAACCAGCTTCTCTTCAAGGTCTACAACCGCAAGGCGATCGACGTCGACGAGACCGTCGAGGAGTACCTGCGGTACGCCGAGCGGCTGCGGCCGTACATCGCGGAGACCCGCGTCATGCTCTGGGACGCCCTGGACCGTGGCGACACGGTGCTGCTGGAGGGCGCCCAGGCCACCATGCTCGACATGGACCACGGCACGTACCCGTTCGTCACGTCGTCGAACCCGACGGCCGGCGGCGCGTGCGTGGGGGCCGGCATCCCGCCGACCGCGATCACCAAGGTCATCGCGGTGAGCAAGGCGTACACCACCCGGGTGGGCAGCGGCCCGTTCCCCACCGAGCTGTTCGACGACAACGGCCAGCACCTGCGCAAGATCGGCCACGAGTACGGCACCACCACCGGCCGGGAGCGGCGCTGCGGCTGGTTCGACGCGGTCGTCGCCCGGTACGCCTGCCGCCTCAACGGCGTCACGGATCTGGTCGTCACCAAGCTCGACGTGCTCACCGGCATGGCCAAGGTGCCGATCTGCGTCGGGTACGAGATCAACGGGCAGCGCTACGACGACATGCCGATGACGCAGACCGAGATCCACCACGCGACGCCGATCTACGAAGAGCTCGACGGCTGGTGGGAGGACATCACCAAGGCCCGCACCGAGGACGAGCTCCCGGAGAACGCGAGGCGCTACATCGCCCGCATCGAAGAACTCACCAACACCCGCGTGAGCGTCGTGGGCGTAGGCCCCGGCCGCGAAGAAAACGTCCTCCGCCACCCCCTCCTCCCCTAACCCCCCCCGTCCCCGTCCCCGTCCCCGGCCCTCCAGCCCCGCCCGGCTCCCGCCCGGCTCCCGCCCGGCTCCCGCCCGGCTCCGTCCGGCCCTCCAGCGCGTTGATCAAGGAGTTTGCGTCCAGGATCCGGCGGATCTGAGACCTGAACTCCTTGATCAACAGTGTTGGGTGGTGGGGGTCGGGTGGGGCGGCAGGGGGGCGGGGCGGTGGGGCGGGTGGGTTGTTGTCCACAGGGGGAGGGAGGGTTTTCCACAGGGGCGGCGGGATCAGTGCGCGGGTTGACAGGCTGCGGCGGTGGTCGATGTCGAGGTGCTCCGGCTGGTGGCTGGCCGGCAGGGTGGGTTCGTGACGGCGGCACAGGCCCTGGGCCTGGGGTTCAGCCGGGATCAGATCCGGCACCTGGTCCGGTCCGGCCGCTGGACACGCGTATCGCGGGGCTGTTTCATGCCGATCGCCGGGCCGCACCCGGCGGCATTGCGAGCCGCGTGCATCAGCGCCGCGGTCACCAGCCTGGGCCCGGGAGCGGTCGCCGTCCTCGACACCGCTGCCGAGCTGCACGGCATCGACGGTCTTCGGGCGACGGGGGCGGTGCACGTCTCGGTGCCACCCGATCGCCCGCACGTGCAGCGCCGCGCCGATCCGGGTCTCGTGGTGCATCAGCTCACCCTCGGTGCCGCCGATGTCTGCCAGGTGGGTGGTGTGCCGGCAACCACGCCGGCGCGCACCGTCGCCGACCTCGTCCTGCGCCTGGATCGCTATCCGGCGGTGTGCGTCCTCGACTCCGCCCTCAACCGGCAGCTCCTCGCCGAGCCCGACCTCTCGCTGGTGCTGACACACCTCACCGGCCGGCGCGGGGCGGTCGCCGCGAGGACGTACCTTGCCGAGGTCGACGGCCGTGCCCAGTCACCGCTGGAGACCCGCGCGCGGCTCCGGTGCGTCGACGGTGGCGTACCACCCGAGGTCCTGCAGCTCGAGGTCCGAGACGACGACGGCTACCTGCTGGGCATCGGAGACCTGGGCTGGCGTAGCGCGCGGCTGATCGCGGAGGCCGACGGCCGAGGTCCGCACCGGACCCCAGGGGCGGTGTACGCGGACCGACTCAGGCAGAACCGCCTCGTCAACGCCGGCTGGCGGGTGCTCCGCTTCACCTGGATGGACACCCTCCGGCCCGACTACATCCCGGAAACGGTCCGGCATGCGCTCGGCAGACGCCGTTGACCAAGGAGTTCGCGTCGGTGAATCACCGAATCTGAGACGCAAACTCCTTGATCAACAGCGGTGGGCGGGGTGGTCAGTAGGATGCGGGGTCGTGCGGGTTCTTCTTGTGGGTGGTGGTGGGCGGGAGCACGCGCTCGCGCTCGGGCTGGCCGGTGATCCGGCGGTCGAGGTGCTGGTCGCGGCGCCGGGTAATCCGGGGATCGCGGCCGTGGCCGAGGTGCGGGCGGTGGAGCCCACCGATCCGGCGTCGGTGGCGGCGCTTGCCGTGGAGGTCGGTGCCGACCTGGTGGTGATCGGGCCCGAGGCGCCGCTGGTGGCGGGGGTCGCCGATGCCGTACGCGCCAAGGGCATCGCCGTGTTCGGCCCGTCCGCGCAGGCCGCCCGGCTGGAGGGCTCGAAGGCGTTCGCCAAGGACGTGATGACGGCCGCCGGCGTGCCCACCGCCCGGGCGTACACCTGCGAGGACGCGGAGAGCGTCCGGCGCGCGCTGGCCGAGTTCGGCGCGCCCCACGTGGTGAAGAACGACGGGCTGGCCGCCGGCAAGGGCGTGGTGGTCACCGACGACCCGGCGGTCGCCGAGGCGCACGCGGCGGAGTGCGGCCGGGTCGTCATCGAGGAGTACCTGGCCGGACCCGAGGTGTCCCTCTTCGTGGTCACCGACGGCGAGGCGGCGCTGCCGCTGCTGCCCGCCCAGGACTTCAAGCGCGCCGGCGACGGCGACACCGGCCCGAACACCGGCGGCATGGGGGCGTACGCGCCGCTGCCGTGGGCGCCGCCCGGGCTGGTCGACGAGGTGATGCGCGACGTCGTGCACCCGACGCTGGCCGAGATGCGCCGGCGCGGCACCCCGTTCTCGGGTCTGCTCTACGTCGGCCTGGCGATCACCGCCGCCGGCCCCCGCGTGATCGAGTTCAACGCCCGCTTCGGCGACCCGGAAACCCAGGTGGTCCTCGCGCTGCTGGACACCCCGCTGGCCGGGCTGCTGCACGCCGCCGCCACCGGCACGCTGGCGGCCCACCCGCCGCTGCGCTGGCGCGACGGTTCGGCGGTCACGGTCGTGGTGGCGGCCGAAGGTTATCCGGCAGCGCCGCGCACCGGTGACGTGATCACCGGAGCCGAACAGCCCGGCGTGATCCACGCCGGCACCCGCCGGGACGGCGACGGCACGCTGCGGTCGGCCGGCGGCCGGGTGCTCTGTGCCACGGCCACCGGCCCGGACCTGGCGGCGGCACGGCAGGCCGCGTACGACCTGGTGGCGGGGATCGGGCTGGCCGGCTCCCAGCACCGGACCGACATCGCCGCCGCGGCCGCCGACGGACGGATCAGCCTGCCGGCCTGACCGGGCGCCGGCGGCGGACGGATCAGCCTGCCGGCCTGACCGGGCGCCGCCTGCGGACGGACCAGCCGGGCGGCCTGACCGGTTGCCGGCGGCCGACGGATCAGGCCTGACCGGGTGCCGGCCAGCTTGTCGGCCTGACCTGTTGCTGGCGGCCGACGGATCAGGCCTGACCGGGTGCCGGCCAGCTTGTCGGCCTGACCGGTTGCCGGCGGCAGACGGATTAGGCCTGACCGGCCGGCGAGGCACGAAACCGTCCGCCCGGAGCAGGGGCGCTAGACCGCCCCGACGCCCGGGCTGGCTGGTGGGGTGGTCGGCTGGGCCGGCGGGACCGTGCCCTGGACGATCCGGTCCAGCAGGTTGCGGGTGGCCCGTTCGATGCGTTCGTCCCGCCCGGTGGGGCTGTTCAGTGCCGTCGTCCAGAGCAGCGTGCCGGCGGCGAAGACGACCGCCCCGTTGGCGGTCTCGTAGATGTGGCTGCTCTGGATCTGCGGTCGGCCCTGAGTGGTCCGGTAGGGCGAGGCGCTGAGGATCGCGGCACGCACATCGCGGAGCGGCTTGACGCGCGGGGAGCGGCCGTCCGCCTCGCCACCGACGAGGTTGGGGATCCGGTCGCCTTCGGCGACGCCGGTGCCCGCCCAGAACCAGTGGTCGGCGGCGCGGACGATGAGTGGCTTGCGGCCGTCCACGATGCCGTTGTACTGCACGCCGAGGAACGCCTGCTCGGGTTCGCCCCGGTCGCGCCAGCGGCAGGTGGTCTCGTCGGTGACCGCGCTCAGGTCGGCGGGCGGGATCCTGGTGCAGGTGATGGTCCGCTCCGGCCGGCCGTCGTCCGCTGCGTCGACGAGGATGCGCCAGTAGATGCTGTTCGCGCCGAAGTAGGCGAGGCTGGTCCCGCCGGCTACCGCCCGTTCGGCGGCCCTGCGCATCTCGGTGGACCAGTATTCGTCGTGCCCGCAGAACACGATGCCCCGGTGCCGGGTGGGATCGATCCGCCCCGCGTGCAGGTCGAAGTCGGTGGCGTAGGAGACGTCGTAGCCGGACCGCTCCAGGAACTGGATGGCGTGCTGGTCGTCGAGGAAGTGGGAGGGGATGCCGTCGTTGGCGTACGGCCGGTCGAAGGAGACCCGGGCCGCCCGCAGCTTCGGATCCCGACGGCCGTGGGGGGAGTAGCCGTTGTAGAGGCTCTTGCCCTGCCGGCGGTCCTTCGGCCACTGGTTGTACGCCTGCCAGGTGGTGACCGGCAGGACCACGCAGAGGTCGGAGCGGCGCTGGTCGTCCCGGACGATGAACGGGGTGCAGGCCCGCCGGCCGGCGGCCGAGGTGAACACCGCCTGGTAGACCCCCGAGGGCCAGTCGGTGGGCACGTTCAGCCGCCAGGAGCGGGGCCAGCGGCAGGCGATCATGCCGTCGGTGGCGTCGGCCGCCGGCACCTTCCGGGGAACCCCGTTGAGGTACGGACTGGTGTACAAAGTGCGGGCGCCCGCGCCGCCGTACCAGCCGAGTCGGTGGATGGAGATCCGGTACCGGCCGGCCGGGTTCACCGCGACGTGGAAGTCGAGGGAGTCACCGGGCAGGACGCTGGTCCTGCTGGCGTACCCCTGGATCTGCCGGTGGTTGTCGTCGGCGGCCGGCGGGCCCTCGGTCGGCCACCAGGGCTCGCCGGGCCGGAGGTTCTCGTCGGCGACGGGGGACGGCGGCTGCTGCCGGACCGACACGTCGGAGGGGCTCGGCGCCGGCGCCGGCGTCCGGCCCGGGAAGTATTCCGCGTTGATAGCCGCGGCGGACGCCCCACCAGCCAGCAGGGCGAGCGCCCAGCGCCGACGCATGCGGACCATCTAGTGGCTCCTGGGGCATGGAGAGGACCTGCCGGGCCCGGGACGAAAGCGGGGAGAGGTTATCACGCTCCGTACGTCAAATCTGTCCCTCGCGCGGGCGCTCACGCGCACCGGCCGAGCTGACAATCACTCGTAGTAACGGCGGAGCTCGCGCCCGACCACCTTGCCGGTGGCGTTGCGGGGCAGGTACTTCACGAAGACCACATCCCGCGGTACGGAGAAGCGGGCCAGGTAGTGCCGCACGTACTCGCGGACCGCGGCCGGGTCGAGCTGCTCGTCCGGGTGCAGGGCCAGGAAGGCGGCCAGTCGCTGACCGTATTCGGGATCCGGTACGCCGATGACCGCGACCTCACGCACCTGCGGCAGCCGGGCGATCAGATCCTCCACCTCGGACGGGAAGACGTTCTCCCCGCCGGAGACGATCATGTCGTCGGCGCGGCCGTCGACGAAGAGCAACCCGTCGGCGTTGACCCGGCCCAGGTCACCGGTGTCGAGCAGGCCGTCGTGGCTCTCCCGGCTGGCTCCGGAGGTGTACCCCTCGAAGAGCATCTCGTTGCCCACGAAGATCCGCCCGACCTGTCCGCCCGGCACGGGCCGGCCGGCGTCGTCGAGGATCTCCAGCCGGGTGCCGTGCGGCGGCCGGCCGGCCGTGGTGGGCGCCGCACGCAGCTCGGCGGGGCCGGCGATGGAGGCCCAGGAGACCTCCGTGGAGCCGTAGAGGTTGTAGAGCACGTCGCCGAAGCGGTCCATGAAGGCGGTGGCCAGCCCGCCGGGGAGGGCCGAGCCGCTGACCGCGACCACTTTCAGCGGCGGTCGGGCCGCCGGCGGCGGGGCCTCCATCAACCGTTGCAGCATCACCGGTACGGCGAAGAGCGCGTCGCAGGACCGGGCGGTCAGCGCGGCCAGCGTGGCGGCCGGGTCGAAGCGGCGGTGCAGCACGACGGTGGCGCGCAGCGCGAACGCCACCTGGAGGGCGGCGTACCCCCAGGTGTGGAAGATCGGCGCGGCGATCAGCACGGTCTCCCGAGTGTGCAGCGGGATCCGGTCGATGATGGAGACCAGCGGGCCGAATCCGTGCGGGGTCGGTCGCCGGGCGCCCTTCGGTGCGCCGGTGGTGCCCGAGGTGAGCACGATGGTCCGGCCGTCCCGCTCCGGCGGCTGGAGCTGCTCTCCGGGCAGGGCGGCGGCGATCAACGCCTCCTGGCCCTGCTCGTCGACCCGGTGCACCTCGGCGGGGAGGGCGAGGAGCCGCTCGGCGAATTCCGCGTCGTGCACCAGCACCCGTAGCTCCTGCTCCTCGGCCACGGTGCTGAGCTGGCCGGCGGAGAGCCCGGTGTTGACCAGTACGGCGTCCGCACCGAGCAGCATGGCCCCGACGATCGCCTCGATCAGCCCGTGGTGGTTGCGGCACAGCACGCCGATCCGGTCGCCGCTGCGTACGCCGAGCACGGCGCGCATCGACCGGGCCAGCCGTTCCGAGCGGTCCAGCAGCTCCTGGTAGGTCAGGCTGCCGCCGTTCTCGTCGACGACCGCGGTCCGCCCGGGATCGCGGGCGGCGGCCTGGCGCAGCTCGCCGGCGAGGCTCCAACCCCAGCGGCGCAGCGCGTTGAGCTGGGAGGCGACCCGGATCGGGTGCCCCGGGGTGAGCAGTCCGCGTCGGGTCAGCGTGGCGACCATGAACGGCAGATCCATCCCGAGTCTCCTTCGCGTTCGAGTCTCCCGATCATGCACCGTCCGGACCTGGCCGGCCCGGCTGAGGTGATCATCTGTCCAGCCCGCGGACGTGCGGAGCCGCGTCCGTCGGGCAGGGGCGGACCGGCGGCCCGACCCGCGACGGGTACCACTCGGCACAGCGGATGTCGTCGCGGGTCGGGTCGGAGTCCGCCGGCGATCAGCGGATCTGCATCCCGGAGATGGCCCGGGAGATGACCAACCGCTGGATCTCGGAGGTTCCTTCGAAGATGGTGTAGATCTTGGCGTCCCGGTACCAGCGCTCCACCGGGTGGTCGCGCAGGAAGCCGGCGCCGCCGAGGAGCTGAACCGCCTTCTCGGTGACCGAGACGGCGACCTCGCCGGCCTTGAGCTTGGACATCGAGCCCTCGCCCGCCGTGAACGGCCGGTTGTTGCGGCCCATCCAGGAGGCCCGCCAGACCAGCAGCCGGGCGGCGTCGATCTCCATCTTCATGTCGGCGAGCGCGAACGCGACCGCCTGGTTGGAGATGATCGGCCGTCCGAACTGGACCCGGTCCTTCGCGTAGTCCAGGGCGTACTCGTACGCGGCGCGGGCCACGCCGAGCGCCTGGGCGCCCACGGTCGGTCGGGACAGCTCGAAGGTACGCATCGCCGCCTGGCCGGACGCGCGCTGCCCGGAGCGGGCCCGGGCCAGCCGCTCGTCCAGCGCCTCCTTGCCGCCGAGCAGGCAGCGCCCGGGCACCCGGACGTCGTCGAGGAAGACGTCGGCGGTGTGCGACGCGCGCAGCCCGAGCTTGCGCAGCTTGCGGGTGGCGTTCAGCCCCGGGGTGCCCGGTGGCACCACGAACGCTGCCTGCCCGCGCGAACCCAGTTCCGGCTCGACCGAGGCGGTGACCACGTGCACTCCGGCGATGCCGCCGTTGGTGGCGTACGCCTTCTGCCCGTTGAGCACCCACTCGTCGGTGGCCTCGTCGTAGACGGCGCGGGTCCGCATCGACCCGACGTCGGAGCCGGCCTCCGGCTCGGTGGTGCAGAACGCGGCGACCGCGGGCTGGTCGACGTCGCCGAAGCACTGGGGCACCCACTCGACCAGCTGGTCCGGGGTGCCGGCGCCGTAGATCGCGGCGACCGCGAGGGAGGTGCCGAAGATGCCGAGCCCGATGCCGGCGTCACCCCAGAAGAGTTCCTCGCTGGCGATCGGAAGCGAGAGGCCGGTGGGATCGGCCCAGCAGGTGGCGAGGAACTCGAAGCCGTACAGGCCGACCTTCGCGGCTTCCTGAATGATCGGCCAGGGGGTCTCCTCGCGGGCGTCCCACTCGGCCGCGGCCGGGCGCACGACCTCGGCGGCGAAGCCGTGCACCCAGTCGCGGAGGTCCCGCTGTTCCTCGTTCAGGTCGAGCGAGAACTCGGTCATGTCAGGCCTTCGGGATGTCGAACAGGTTGGCGATGTTGGCCGCCAGACCCAGGTCGCCCTTGGCCTTCAGCTTGCCGGTCATGAACATCATGACCGGGTTCGCGCCGCCGGAGACGATCTTCAGGAACTCGACCGGCCCCATGGTGAGGCTGAGCTTGGGGTCGCGGGTCGGGGTCTCCGAGACGGTGCACGTGCCGTTGTCGATGACGATCTCGTAGGTGTCGGTGCCGCCGTCCGGCCGACCGGTGATGTTCCAGTGGATGACCGCGTTGGTCGAGCCGGCGCGGTCGGCGCGGAACAGCGACGGCATCCGGTTGAAGACCTCGCTCAGCACCTTGCCGCGCAGCTCGCCCGACATGATCTCGGCGATCTTGTCGTCCGGAGTGGACTTGACCAGCTGGGCGAACTCCTTCGGGCCGACGTTCGCGAAGTTGGCCGGGTCGAAGTCAGTCATGGGGGATGCACCTCTCGACTTGGTTACTCTGGCGTAACCTTACGCACCAGTAGGTATGCTCGCAAGGTGTCCAGCACGCCCACCTTCAAGCGCCTGCCCCGGGCGGTCCGCGAGCAGCAGATGCTCGACGCGGCGGTCAAGGTCTTCTCCCGCCGCGGCTTCCACGCGGCCAGCATGGACGAGATCGCCGACGACGCCGGCATCTCCAAGCCGATGGTCTACGCGTACCTCGGGACGAAGGACGAACTCTTCGTCGCCTGCCTGCACCGCGAGGGCACCCGGATGATGGAGGCCATCGCCGGGGCGGCCGCCCCCGACCTGCCCGCCGACGAACGGCTCTGGCGTGGGCTGCGCGCCTTCTTCGGCTTCGTCGGCGCGCACCGGGACGGCTGGGCGGTGCTCTACCGGCAGGCCCGCGCCTCCCAACCGTTCGCCGCCGAGCTGGCCACCATGCGCGGCCGGCTGGTCGACGTGGTCGCCGGCATGCTGGACCACGCGCTGCGCGCCAAGGGCCGCGAGGTCCGCGCCACCGATCTTGAGGTCGTCGCGTACGCCCTGGTCGGCGCGACCGAGTCCCTCGCGGACTGGCTCGCCGACCACCCCGAGGCGGACCCGGAGAAGACCGCCACCCGGATGATGAACGTGGCCTGGCTCGGCGCCGACCAACTGCTCCGCGGCACCGTCTGGCACCCACCCGCCGACTGATTTCCTATCGGG
>NZ_KQ058699.1 GCF_000982955.1 Micromonospora sp. HK10
GTGGTGCCGACCGCCCCGGCCCCGCCGCCGGTGACACCGATCCCCGGCTGGTCGTGGCCGGCGTCGAGGTGGCCCGCTACGTCGTCCGGCCCGACCTCGCGCCCGAGCACGGACCGCGGCCCTACCTGCACCCGGTGCGTACCCGCGCCGGCACCCCGGTCACCGACGCGCTCCCCGCCGACCACGTCTGGCACCTCGGTGCCTCCCTCGCCGTGCAGGACGTCGACGGGGTCAACCTCTGGGGCGGGCGCACCTACGTGCGCGGCACCGGCTACACCTGGCGGGACGACCACGGCGTCATCGCGCACACCGGCTGGCGGGAGCGGGCCGCCGACCGGCTGGCGCACGACCTCGACTGGCGCGACCGCACCGGCCGCACGCTGCTGCGCGAGCGGCGCCGGCTCACCGCCGTCCCGGCCGGCGCCGACGCCTGGTGGCTGGACCTGTCCACCACGCTCACCGCCGCCACCGGCCGCGACGTGCACCTGGGCAGCCCGGCCACCAACGGCCGCCCCGGCGGGGCCGGCTACGGCGGCTTCTTCTGGCGGGCGGCCACCGCCGACGAGGCCCGGGTGTTCACCGCCGACGCCACCGGGGAGGAGGCGGTCAACGGCTCGACCGCGTCCTGGCTGGCGCTCACCGGCACCGGGCCGGGGGGCGGGGCGTACACCCTGGTCTTCACCGGTCTGGGGCCCGGCGACCGGTGGTTCGTGCGGACCGCCCTGTATCCGGGGGTCTGCGTCGCGTACGCCTTCGACCGGCCCGCGGTGGTCCGTGCCGGCACCCCCCGGCGCGGCCGGCACCGGGTGCTGGTCGCCGACGGCCACCTGGACCGGGCGGCCGTCGCGGGCCGGCTCGCCGACCCGACCCGGGACTGACCGCCGGGGTGGCCGGGCCGGCGCAGGCCGAGGGGAGACCGTTCCGGCGGCGGGTCAGGTCGGCGGGGGAGCGAGGCTGTCCCGGTGGACCAGTTCGGCGGGGAGGGTCTCCACCCGGTCGCTGCCGTCGGCCGCCTCGAGGGCCAGGGTCATCGCCCGCGCGCCCAGCTCGGCCAGGGGCAGCCGGACCGTGGTCAGCGCGGGGGACACGTCGGCGGCGACCGGCATGTCGTCGAAGCCGACCACGGAGACGTCCGCCGGCACCCGCAGCCCGCGTCCGCGCAGCACGCCCAGGGCGCCCACCGCCATCGAGTCGTTCAGCGCCACCACCGCCGTCAACCCCGGCACGGCGTCCAGCAGCTCGGCCATGGCCCGCGCCCCGCCGTCGCGGGTGAAGTCCGCGTACCGGACGTGCTCCGCCGGCAGCCGCCCGGCCAGTCCCTCGTGGAGGCCGGCCAGCCGGTCGGTGGTGGTGGTGAGCGTCGCCGGGCCGGCGATCACGGCGATCGCCCGGTGGCCGAGCCGGCGCAGCTCGCCGCCGATCAGCCGGGCGCCCTCGGCGTTGGCCGGCAGCACGGCGTCGCCCCGGTGCTGGTGCCGGCCCACCACGGCCACCCGCCCGCCGGCCGCCGCGTACGCGCCCAGCCGCTCGTCGAGCACCGCGTTGACGGCCGGGTCGTGATAGCCGGAGCCGGCCAGCACGATCGCGGCCACCTGCTGGGCGCGGAGCAGGTCGACGTACTCCACCTCCCGCTCCGGGTCCCGGTAGCTGTTGCAGATGATGACGAGCCGCCCCCGTTCGGTGGCGACCCGTTGCAGCCCTCGGGTCAGCTCGGCGAAGTACGGGTCGGAGACGTCGTGCACCACCACGCCGACCACGCTGCGCTGCGGCCGGGCCAGCAGTTGGGCGTGTGCATTCGGCACGTACCGCAGCTCGGCGACGGCCCGCAGCACCCGCTCGCGCAGCTCGTCCGCGACCGGTTTGCTGCTGCCGCTGATGACCCGCGACGCGGTCGCGGGGGAGACGCCCGCCCGGCGGGCGACGTCGGCCAGCGTCGCCATGCCACCCCCCTCGCTCACCCGTGGCGAGAGGCTACCGCAGCAGCGGGGGGAAAGCCGTTGCCTGATCGGCCGGCCCGGGCCGCCTCACCGGGTCGAGGCGGTCGGCCGGGAGGTGGTCGCCGTCGTGCGGACGGCCTTCACGATGGCCGGGATCGAACCGATCAGCAGCACCAGCGCCCAGACGATCGCGACCACCGCGAAGACCAGCGCGCCGAGGTCGTCGGTGATGCTGACCAGGATTCCCGGCACCAGCCGGTGCAGGAACTCCAGCACCACCGTGCAGAGCAGGGTGGTCAGCGCCAGCAGCACCAGGCCCCTGTTCTGCAGGAAACGGGGCTGGGCGAGCAGCAGCAGGCCGGCCCAGACCAGCTTGAGCAGCAGCACCAGGCCGAGCAGGGCGGCCGCCTCGCCGACCGGGAAGAACCCCCACACCGCGAGGTACGCCAGGGTGCCGAACGGCGCCGCCAGGAACAGCGAGACCAGCACGGTCAACTCGACGAACGCCACGATCAGCAGGACGAAGGAGACGATCAGCAGCACGATCGAGAAGACCAGGGTGGCCACCCCCTGCACCCGGCCCTGCACCCGCTCCGGCAGCACCAGGCTCAGACAGAACAGCCCGGTGGTCCAGAGCGCCACCACGTCGATGAGGGCCAGGTAGCCGGTGCCCCGACCGGACGGCTCGGTGACCCCGCCGACGTCACCGAGTTCCACGTCGAGCCGGCCGGCGCTCTCGCGCAGCGCGGCGCCGGCGTCCCCGCCGCCGGTGAGCAGCGCGGCGCCCAGTTCCAGCCCCACCACCAGGGCGACCGCGAGCAGCGCCAGCAACAGGAACGGTTTGCGCAGCTCACCCATGACGTACCTCCCCGCCGGTCAGGACCGGGCGACGGTGACCGTGCACCCGCCACCTCCCGGACAACCCAGGACCACCTCGGTGGCCTTGTCGACGGCCACCTTCGCCACCGCCGTACCGTCGTCGCCCGGCGTCACCTCGTCGCGCACGGTGACGTCCGCGTCCCCCGGCGCCGGGGCGCTCACCACGAACCGCGCCCCGCTGCGCAGCACCAGCGTGTGCAGCCCGCCGGGATCGGCGACCCGCAGCACGCAGCCGGTGGTGAAGCCGACGACGGTGCCCGCCGCGGTCGCGGTGGGCGCCGGCGCGGGCGGCGCGCAGTCCACCGTGACCGTGGCCGGGTCGACCGCGCTCCGCTCGCCACCGAGCCGGCTCAGCCAGCCGGGCCGGGCGGCCGGATCGCCCCGGTCGTGCCGGCCGCCGCCGACCGCCACCAGGTAGAGCACCACCAGCAGCGCCGCGAGGGCGGCGAGCAGCAGCTTCTGCCGGCCGCTCATGCCGCCGCCTGGTCGGTGACGCGGCGCGGTCCCGGCGCGCCGGGCCGCCCGCTCCGGTCGCTCAGCCCGCTCAGCCCGCTCATGGCGCCAGCAGCTGGGTGAAGCGGATCTGGTCGATGCCGGCGAAGTACCGGTCGGTGCCCTGCGTCTTGCTCACCACGACCAGGGTGAGCGTGTGCGGGCCCTCGGCCAGCCGGACCGTGCCCACGTCGACGATGTCGGTCCTCACCACGGTCGGGGTGAAACCGAGGAAGGTGTCGCCGACCTGCCGGCCGTCCACCAGGAAGATGGTGTTGGCGTAGTCGAACGACGTGGTGCGCGACGCCGACAGCCGCCAGGTCCCCGCGGCGGGCAGGTCGACCGGGACCGTCACCCGGTCGCCGACCGAGCGGCCCTGGAAGAACAGCTGGGCGTTTCCGGACCAGGTCACCTGGCAGCAGTTTGGCTGCGCCACCACGGTCGCCGCGACCGGGCCGCGGGACTGCACCGTGGCCTCGCCCACCAGGCCCTCCGCCTCCAGGGTCAGCTCCCGGGCCCGCGGGGGCGGCGGCGGGTCGCCTCCGTCGCGGGTCACCAGGAAGCCCACCACCCCGGCCACCACCAGCACCAGCGCGGCCGCGGCCGCGATCCACGGCCACGGCGTACGCCGGGGTGGCGCGGCCGCCCGCACGTCGTAGGTCACCCGGCCGCTGGACCGGGAGCTCTCCTCGGGCGCGGTGTTCGCCGAGTACGCGAAGCCCGTCATGTCGTAGCGCCGGGGCGGGGTGCCGGCCGGCACGGCGAGCCGGACCAGGAAGGACACCGAACCTTGTCCGGGCACCACCCGTTGCGGCTCGGCCACCGTGAACCAGCCGCGCTGGCTGCCCTCGCCGGGGGCGACGTCGAAGACCACGGTGTCCGGCGCCGCCCCCGGGTTGGAGACGGTGAAGGTCAGCTCCCCGTTGTTGCGGGCGTCCAGGGTGAACTGCTCGGCGGCGGCGACGACCGCCCACTCGGTGGTCATGACGACTCCTCTACGGCTGATCGGGCAGGACAGGGGAGGACACCTGGGCCCGGCCGACCGCGCGGACCCCCGCCACCCCGATGGCCTCCGCCCCGGCGGTGTCCGGGCCGGTGGTTTGCGGGTTGGCGGGATCCGGGCCGGCGGGGTCCGGGTCGGCGGGGTCCGGGTCGGCGGTGTCCGGGCCGGTGGTTTGCGGGTCGGCGGGGTCCGGGGCCGGGCCGGTGACGATCTCGACGGTGACCGCGGCGGGCTTCTCCGCCTCGACGATCCGGGTGATCACGGCGAGCTGGCCGGCGGCGGCCGGCGGCACCCGCACCACCACGTGGAACGGCCGGTCGGCCGGCTCGTCCAGCCCGAAGCCGGTCACCCCGGTGGCCAGCTCCAGCGCGGTGCGCATCCCGTACGGGGTGCCTCGCCAGCGGGCCAGCAACGCGCCGTGCGCGACCAGGTCCCGCAGCCGACCCAGCGGCAGCGGCGGTGGCGCGTCGGCGCGCGGCGCGGCCACCACGTGGTCCATCGCCACCCACCGGGTCAGGTACGCCACGAACCCGTCCGGCGTCCGGTAGGGCGCGAAGAGTGAATCGACGTCGGCGAGCACCGCCTCGTCCGGGGCGTGCAGCGCCTCCATCACGTCCAGCAGCGCGCCCAGCACGCTGCCCGGGCCGGCGGCCCGCTGGTAGGCCGGGGGCAGCAGCCGCTCAATCGCCGCTCGTCGCATCCTGCCGCACCACCTCGATGTCGTGCTCGCCGGAGCAGAGCAGCCAGGTGCCGGGGACGGTGACCACGTCGGCGGTGGCCTGGTTGGCGCTGGCCGCCCAGTCGACCGCGTCGGCGCTGCGGTACACGCCGCGCTCACCGCCGGCGAGGATCAGCCGGGCGGTGCCACCTACGCCGGCGGACGGCACGGTCGCCGCGATCGCGTCGACCGGAACGAACCGGGTCCGGTCCCGCAGCGGCAGCCCGCAGTTGACCATCACCGGCTGCCACTGGGGCTGGGCGGCGAGGGTGTCCAACCGGACCACGCCGCCGCTCTGCGTGGCGGCCAGTGCGAGGCTGCCGCTGAAGGCGAGCTCCCGGCAGGTGCCGCCGATCCAGCCGGCCTGCACGGCCTGCCACTTGACGTCCGACTCGAACAGCCGGGTCCGGTGGCAACCCTGCCCGGGCTTGCGCGGGTCCGGCTCCCCGGCGCCGCTCCACAGCAGGGTGGCCGGCCCGTCGTACTGGACGGCGAGCACCCGGTTGTCCACGTTGGCCAGGCCCACATGGGTGAAGGTGCCGGGGCGGCCGGCCGCGGTGGACAGGTAGACGCCGAACCCGGCCTGCGCCGCGACCGCCACCCCGGGCGCGCCGCGCTCGGAGACGAACGACCCGACCGCGTAGAAGCCGCGGTCGGCGTCGGCCGGATCGACCAGGATCTGCAACGGCACCGCGCCGGGCAGCAGCGAAACCTCGTACAGCCCGGCGTCGGTGGCCAGCAGCAGCGCCCCGGCGCCGTCCCGGTCGATCCACGCCAGGTCCCGCACCCCGGAGTCCAGCCCGGTCAGCGGCGTCCACGTCTCGCCCAGGTCGGTGCTCAGATGCACCCGGGAGCCGCCCGAGTCGCGCGCGGTCACCACCGCCACCGAGCCGGCCCGGGGCACGATGCCCGGCCGGACCGGGGCCGGGGCGGGCACCACCCGCACCACGCTCTCCCCGTCGAACCGCCCGGCCGGCTCCCAGCCGGCTCCGGCGTTGGTGGAGCGGAACAGCACCGGGCCCCGCCCGGCGTACCAGGTGCCCGGCTGGTACTGGTCGACGGCGAGGGCGCGGACCTGCGCGTCGGGCGCCTCGTCGACGACGAACCGGACCGACTCGACATAGCGCACGCCCGGCTCGGCGTGCTCCAGCATCCGGTACACGTTGGAGGCGCGCAGCGGCTCGCCGAAGGCCCAGCCGGTCGGGTTGAGTGGGGTGGGCAGCGGACTCAGCGTCTGGTGCAACCGGTCGTGGATGCGCCGGCGTACCGCGTCCACGTCCTCCTCCCGGCGCACCACCACCCGGGCCCGGATGGAGACCGCCTTGTAGCGGGCCCAGCCGGCCCGGACCGCGGTGCCCAGCGCGCGGCGCCGTTCCAGGTCGGCCGCCACCCCGCCGCGGGCCTCCTCGACCTCGTGCTCGCGCAGCACCTCGACCGGCAGCCGGCCGCCGGGGCGGGCCTGCTCCGGCACGTACGGCACCAGCACCACCTCGACCTCGCCCGGGCGGGCGAAGCTGTACACGGCCGCCCGGGTGAACGCCCGGGCCCGGGCCACCGCGCCGGAGCCGGCGGCCAGGATCTCGTAGTCCCGGGCGGTCACGGCCCGCTGCTGGGCGAAGAACTCGTACGGCCCGCGGGCCAGCGCCGACTCCAGCGACTCCAGGTCCCGCCCCCCACCGGCCGGCTCCGGATTCTCCACCCGCAGGCCGGGCAGCGGGTCGCGCAGGCTGGTCAGGGTGCCCGCCGCGACGTTCCCGGCCGGGCCGCCCCCGCACCGGTACCAGAGCCGCACCTGCCGACCGGCCGGCGGCACCGCCGCCACCGTGGTCACCCCGGCCACCGCCGCCCGCCCCGCCTCGCCGCCGGCGGCCCCGGGAGACCCGGCGGGCGCCGCCCCGGGCCCGGGCGTCCCCTCGTCGCCCGGCCCCGGTCCTCGGCTGTCCCCGCCCGGCCCTCGGCTTTCGGCCCCCGGTCCTCGGCTGTCCCCGCCCGGCCCGGCCGGCGGGCGCAGGTCCAGCGCGGGCGCGAAGGTGACCACCCCGGACGCCCGGTCCACCAGGTAGACCTTCGCCTGCGGGCCCAGGCCGGCGAAGCTGTCCACCGGCCGCCAGATCTCGTACGTGCGCCCGTCGTGCTCGCGGGCCGCCACGCCCAGCTCCACCGAGCCGGCCGGCACCTCCACGCCGAGCAACAGGTCCAGTGGCTCCGCGGTCCGGGCCAGCGGCGGCCGGGCCGCCCGGAACATCTGGCCGGCCTGCCCGGTGCCGGTGCCGAGCAGTTCCGCCTCGACCACCTCGCAGTGGTGCAGGCGTACCGTCACCTCGGTCTCCCCGGCGGGCAGCAGGGCCGGCTCGGTGGTCACGAAGACGACCGGCCGGGGGTCGGCGCCACGGGCGGCGGCGACCCGGGTGCCGGCCGGGATGCGGACCGCGCCCCGGTCGGGCCCGGTCCGGCTGAACCGGACGTCCGCCCAGGCGGCGCTCGGCGGATGCCGGGTCACCCCGAGCAGGTTCAAAAACGCCACGTACGCCTTCTCCGGCAACTGGTTCAGCCGGTAGATCATCACTTCGGTGAGGTACGCGAACGCCTCCAGCAGCGCCATGCCGGGATCGTGCGCGGAGAGGTCCGTCCAGTCCGGGCAGGACCGGCGGATCCGTTCCCGCGCCTCGGTGACCAGGTCGAGGAAGGCGCGGTCGTCGAGGTGCGGCACGGGCAGCGTCATGACGTTCCCTCCTCGGCGGGTACGCCGGGATCGTCGGCGGGCAGCAGGTCGACGGAGAAGACCAGCTGGCCGGGGGAGAGGCTGGCCCGCACCCGGTAGTCCAGCCGGATCACCAGCCGCCACGGGTCGTCCGGGTCGGGCCCGGCGTCCACGTCGATCACCTCGACCCGGGGCTCCCACCGCCGGACGGCCTGCCGGACGTAGTGGATGGCCAGGCCGGCCGTGGTGTCGTCGTTGGGGGCGAAGACCAGCCGGTGCAGCCGGGAGCCGTACCCGGGCCGCATCAGCCGCTCCCCGGGCGTGGTTGACAGCAGCAGGTACAACGCCTGGCGTACGGTCTCGTCGCCGTCGGTCATGGCCAGCCCGCCGGCGGCGGTCAAGCCCAGGCCACCGGCGCGACCGGCGTCGAAGCCGGCGCCGACGAAGCGGAACGCCCTCATCCGTCCGCCCCCAGGAAGGTCTGCCGCGGGTCGCGGACGGTGTGGTGGACCAGGCCCGGCGGGGTGCCGTCGGTCAGGCCGTCCAGGTTCGACAGCACCACCCGGTGCCCGTCCACCCGCAGCCAGGAGCTGTAGCCGACGGTGACCCGCAGCGTCGTGGCGCACGGCTTGATCGTCGGACCGTAGTTCGGGCAGGCGGTGATGTCCCGCCCCTCCGGGTCGGCCTCCACCAGCACCGGCACGCCCTGCACGGTCAGCCACTGCTGCGACGGGCGGTTGGCCACCCGGCCGTCATGGTCACAGGTGATCAGCGAATCGCGGTGTATCCAGCGCATCAGCCACCTCCGAGGGCGCGGGCGAGGGTGCGGGCCTGGTTGGCGGCGGTGGTGGCGTCCTCCGCCGCCGGGGCGTGCTGGAAGTCGACGGTGCGGGCGCGCACCACCATGGCCCGGCCCGGCGCGGAGAGCACCAGGTCGCCGGCCGCGTGCACGGTGGTCAGCCCCGGGCGCAGCTCGACGAAGCTGCCCTCGTCGGTGGCCATCCGCAGGGTGCGCCCGTCGTCGTCGATGACGATCGACTGGCCGGTGCCGGTCCGCATCGACCAGCGCCGGGACCGGCCGGCGACGATGCCCGCGTCGTACGGCTCGATCGCCCCGAAGAGCGAGCCGAGCACCACCCCGGCAGCCGGCTCGCCGCCGGGCAACGCCACCAGCACGGTGTCCTCGGGGTCGGGCAGCGCCACGATGCCCCGGCCCCGGCCCGCCCCCGGACAGACCACGGCCAGCCAGCCCGCGTCCAGGTCCCCGTACGCGGGCAGCGTCACCCGGGCCCGGCCGAGCCGGTCGGGATCGTCGACGTCGGTCACCGTGCCGAGGGTGACCGTGGCCGGGGCGGGCGCGGCGGGCGGCGGCGGCTCCGGCGGGACCGTCGAGAAACGGGTCAGGTGGCCGTTCGCGTCGACGGTGTGCACCACCTCGGTCAGCACGTACACCCCGGCGACCGGTTCGGGGACGCCGGCCAGGGCGATCCGCCGGCCGGGGCGCAGCGTCGGATCGCCCTCGGCGGTGCCCTCGGCGGTGACCAGCGCGGCCACCCGCGCGTCCAGCCCGGCCTGGGCGAGGGCGGCCAGCTCGTCGTCGCTGCGCCCGGGCTGGTCCACCGCAGTACGCACGCCGTCCGCCCCGACCTCGCCCGGGTCGGGGCGCAACGGGACCCGCCGGCCGGAGCGGGCCTCGTCGGCGTGCTGGCGCAGCGGTTCGGCGCGCTGCGGGTGCCAGCCCAGCGCCACGGCCTCGCCGCCGGCCCGGTCCAGGTTCTCCGCGATCCGCAGCAGGTGCACGGTCGCGCCGAGGGTCAACGGGACCGGCTCGCCGTACCCGTCGAGGGTCAGCAGGCGCAGCCGGTCACCGTCCACCGCCAGGTGCAGGCCGGCCCGGCCGGTGACCTCGCGCAGCAGCTCCAGGTCGGTGTGTCGGTGCTGGAGCAGCCGGTCCAGCCGCGGCCCGTCGGTGTCGGCGTCGACGGTGAGCCCGACGTCGGCGCAGAGTTCGGCGGCCAGCTCGGCGGCGGTCACCGACTCGAACACCCGCAGCTGCTGCCGCTTGCGCAGCCGGTGCAGCGGGTCGTACGCCCGCACCCGCAGCAGCGCCGCGCCGTCCCCGGCGTACTCCACCTCGACGCCGGTGACCTCCCCGCTGAACAGGGCGTCCGGCTGGCCGTCCAGGCGGACGTCGAGGGCGGCACCGGGGCGTACCGGCGGGTCGAGGGCGGCGGCGCCGGGCGCGCTGCCGAGGGTGAGTTCGCACTGGGTCGGCCGGTCGAGCCGGGCGGCGACCCGGATCCCGCGCAGCCGGCGGCCGTCGGCGAGCGGGGTGCCGTCGATGCTGACGGCGGCGGCCCGGATCACGGCGCGCTCCCCGCTCCTGCGGCGGCCCGGATCACGGCGCGGCGTCCGTCCGGTTGGGGGTGCCGGCCGACGGTGACGGCGGCGGCCCGGATCACGGCGCGCCCCCCGTTCCTGCGGCGGCCCGGATCACGGCGCGGCGTCCGTCCGGTTGGGGGTGCCGGCCGACGGTGACGGCGGCGGCCCGGATCACCGCGCGCCTCCCGTCCCGGCGGTGGCCGGCGTCTGCGGCGCGCCGGTGGCGGTGAGCGGCGGCACCGCGAGGGCGGTACCGGCCGGCACGGTCAGCGGGTCGCTGATCCGGTTGTGTTCGGCGAGCAGCCGCCAGCGCAGCGGCGAGCCGAGCGCGTCGTGGGCGAGCAGGTCGAAGCGCACCCCGGACCAGCCCGGCTCCGCCGCGCCGTCGGCGGCGGCCACCACCGCGGACCCGGTCGGCACGGTCGGGGTGCTCGCCGTGGCCAGCTCCTCCTCGAAGCCCGCCTGGGCGGCCTCCGCGTTCTCCGCCATCCGGACCAGCTTCAGCCGCAGCCAGGAGCGGCGGGGCGTGCCGGTGAGGGTGAACGCGTCGAAGCGTTCAGCGATCGCCACGATGACGCCCGGCACGTTCCAGGTCTTGCCCCAGACCAGCCGTACCAGTGGTGGCCGCAGCCAGCCGTGCTCGGCGGTGGAGTTCTCCGCCAGCATCCACAGCGGACGGGTGAGCGCGCGGACGTCCTCGGGGCGTACCTGGGACTCCACGAAGTCGATGTCGAAGAGCAGGTCCAGCACCAGTTCGGTGCGCCCGCCACCGGTGAAGACCAGCGGGTCGTCGGCCAGCCCGGCCCCGGTGAGCCGGCCGTCCGGCGCGCCCCGTGGGCGTACCCCGGCCAGCCGGGTGACCTGCACGGTCTCCGGGTTGAGCAGGCAGTCCACCCGGGTGCCGGACTCGTCCACGAGGAAGGCGACGCGTTCCATCAGTCACCCGCCTGTTCCCGGTCGAGCCGGCGCAGGTGCGCGGCGTCCGCGGCGCTTGCCGCAGGCACCCACAGCTCGCGGTCGTGGGGCAGCGCCGGCCACGGGTCCCACCCGGCTGTCCCGGGTACGGCCGGCCGCGCCGTCGGCGGACGAGCCGGTCGGTCACCGTCCTCCTCCGGCAGCGCCGGCCACGGTCCGGTCGCCGCGCCACCCCGGCGCGCGTCCCCCGGACCGTGGCCACCCGCCGTCCCCGGCTGCGGGTGCATCTGTTGCTGTCCTGGCGACAACAGATGCACCCAGAGACCGGCCGCCGTCCCGCCACCCACGTGCCCGCCGCCGACCGGGTGCGGGACGTCGTACGCGCTGAGCGGGTGCGGGGCG
>NZ_KQ058700.1 GCF_000982955.1 Micromonospora sp. HK10
CGGTCGGGGCGGGAGGCGCCGGGCGTACCCCCGGGTCGGGCACGGCCGGCGCGGAGCCGGCGGCCGCCGGCGGCGGCTCGGCGGCGCCGAGGGTGAGCCGGCGTTCCATCCGCTCGAGGCGCTGGAGCAGGCCGCCGGTGGAGTCGTCCACGCCGGGCAGCAGCATCCGGGCGCAGATCAGCTCCAGCAGCAGCCGGGGCGCGGTGGTGCCGCGCATCTCGACCAGTCCGTTGTGCACGATGTCGGCACAGCGGGACAGGGTGGCCGGGCCGAGCCGCTGGGCCTGGGCGGCCATCCGCTCGATCTGGTCGGCCGGCCCGTCGATCAGGCCCTTGGCGGCGGCATCCGGCACCTGCTGCAGGACGATCAGGTCACGCAGCCGTTCCAGCAGGTCGGAGGCGAACCGGCGGGAGTCGTGCCCGGCCTCGGCCACCCGGTCGATGGTCGCGTACGCGGCCGCGCCGTCCCCGGCGGCGAGCGCGTCACACATCTCGTCGATCAGCGCGGCGTCGGTGACCCCGAGCAGCGCGGCGGCCCGCGCGTAGCTGACCCCCTCCGGGCCGGCGCCCGCGATGAGCTGGTCCAGCACGGAGAGGCTGTCCCGCATGCTGCCCCCGCCGGCGCGCACCACCAGGGGGAAGACCGCCGGCTCGACGGTCACCCCCTCCGCCTCGCAGAGCTGCTCGAGATAGGGCCGGACCACCTTCGGCGGGAACAGCCGGAACGGGTAGTGGTGGGTCCGCGACCTGATCGTGCCGAGGACCTTCTCCGGCTCGGTGGTGGCGAAGATGAACTTGACGTACTCCGGGGGCTCCTCGACCAGCTTGAGCAGGGCGTTGAAGCCGGCCGACGAGACCATGTGCGCCTCGTCTACGATATAGATCTTGAAGCGGCTGCGGGCCGGCGCGAAGAACGCCTTCTCGCGCAGCTCCCGGGCGTCGTCGACACCGCCGTGGCTGGCCGCGTCGATCTCGATGACGTCGATCGACCCGCCACCGTCGGGGGCCAGCCCGCGGCACGACTCGCACTGGCCGCACGGCTCGGGGGTCGGGCCCTGCTCGCAGTTGAGCGAGCGGGCCAGGATCCGGGCGCTGGAGGTCTTGCCACAGCCCCGCGGGCCGGAGAAGAGATAGGCGTGGTTGAGCCGGCCGCTGCGCAGCGCCTGCGACAGCGGCTCGGTGACCTGCTCCTGGCCGATCATCTCGGCGAACGTCCGGGGCCGGTACTTGCGGTAAAGGGCCAGTGCCACCCGTACCGCCTCCTCTCGACCGAGCCATTCTGCGCCGGTCAGGCGCGGGTGACCACCCACCACTCCGTGACCTGACCCGCAGCGACGTTACCGGCACCCGGAGACAGAAAGGCCTCCCGTGCACCCGGCAGAGCTCGCTTATCCTTGCTGCCTTCCGGCCCTGGGGAGGTTCACGAGATACCGCCGCACGGGAGGTGCCGCCAAGCCTACCCGACCCGGCGTGGATCTTCAGGGGGTGGTGGGGTGTCCGGGCCGTCGGGTACCTGTATCCTGGCTCGCGGAGGATTCGCCTAGAGGCCTAGGGCGCACGCTTGGAAAGCGTGTTGGGTTAACACCCTCACGAGTTCGAATCTCGTATCCTCCGCTCTCCTGAGCTGGAAAAACGAAGGGCCGGCCCCCGGTGGGGTGCCGGCCCTTCGCGCTAGGTACGTCCGGTCCGCCCGGTCAGCCCAGGACGGAGACCGACGAACGGGCCCCGACGGTGCCCGTGATCAGGCGCACGAACGGGGTCTCCCGGGCCGAGCCGGTGACCAGCCGGACCGAGAGGTAGTCGACGCCGCTGGCCAGGTAGAGCGCGGTCCGCATGCCGGCACCCGCGACGACCCACTTTCCGCCGCCGCCGGCCCGCTGGAAGGAGCCACCCTCGATGCTCGCCGCCGACGCGGCGACGTAGAAGCCGGCCGAGTCCGCGTCGCTGCTGCCGAACCCGGTCGAGTCGGCGGTGCAGCCGGAGATCGTGCAGTTGGCGGCGCGGATCTCGAACCCGTTGCCGGCGGTGTCCTGCGCCTCACACCCCACCACGGTGGCACGGGAGGACTCGATCTTGAAGCCGGGCCCGGCCGCCGTCGAGGTGCCCGTGCCGTACACCTTGCTGCCCCAGACCTTGATGTTGCCGCCGCCGATCAGGTACCCGCCGAGATCGCCGCCCTGGGCCGAACAGCCGCTGACGAAGCCGTCGGAGGACTGCAGGTTGTAGGACCAGCCGCCCGCGTTCTCGACCCGGCAGTCGGTCAGCTTGAACTCCCGCTGCCCGCCGGCATAGGTGCCGCCGAGGTAGATGCCGTCGCCGGTGGTCCGGGTGACGAAGACCCGGGTCAGCCAGGGCGCCGGGTCCGGCCCGTACGCGGTCGGGGTCGCGTTCATCTGGAAGTTGAGCCCGTTGGCCACCAGGTTGGCCCCGTCGAGCCCGATGTCGCTGACGCACTGCCGGGAGGCGCCGATCGCGCCCAGCGCCGCGGTCCACGGGTTCATCACCAGGGCCGACCCGCTGAAGCCGGTGTCCGCGCGCAGCATGGTGACCAGCGGGCCGGCCCCGATCAGCGCCTGCTTGTCGCCGAGCACCACCGGGGACTTGAGCTTGTACTGGCCGGGTGCCACGAAGACGGCCTTCATCGAGGCGCTACCCAGCGCGGCGTTGATGGCGGCCTGGGCGCCGAGGGTGGTGTTCACCTCGTAGGTGGCGCCGGAGCCGGCGGGGCCGACCCACGGGATGGCGCCGGTGGAGGCCAGCGCGGCGGCCTGGGCGGGGGTGATGCCGCCGAGCGCCGGCGCGGCGACGGCGGCGGCGCCGGCACTGACCGCGGCGGCCCGCAGCAGAGAACGCCGGTCGGAACGCTTGTCCTGCATATTTCCTCCTGGGGGTGGGCTCGCCCGGGTGGGCGAGGTGCGGCGGCGGCGCCACCGGCCCCGGAGGATGCCAACGGTCGACGCGCGGCCCGGCGGGTGCCGGGCTGCGCGCAGTGCTATCCGTCTGTGATGGATCCCCCGTGGCAGCGGCGGTACCGGCGCTGCATCGAGGGCCATCCTTCCAGCCGGCCGCCGATCCGTCTGCCCCGCGAAACGGACCTTTCCCGGCAGGGAGCGAGCGAGCGGGGCGGGTGGGCCCGCCGCACACCCCGGGGCGGGAGCGGCCCACCCCCGGTACCGTCGACCGGGTACGACGTTGACGGCCGTCACGCTGACGACCCCCATCCACCGGGGCCACCCCGTCGTACACATGTTCCATCCACAGCCTGTGGACGCCCGGGGGATCGGATGAGTTACCAGCTCAGCGCGGTGGTCGCCGACGTCGACCTGCTGCGCGAGCAGACCGCGGAGCTGGACCACGCGGTGCTCGCCGCGCTCCGGCAGGACTTCGCGCTGCTGCCGGTCACCCCGCAGCTGGTGACGGAGCTGACCGGCGGGCTGCCCGACTTCGTCACCGGTGAGGTGTCCCCGGAGCAGCCGTTCCGGCTCGTCCTCGGGGCGGACCTGACCGGCCGCGGCGGCCGGACCGGGCACGGCGACACCGGGACCGGGCAGTCGCCGCCGGCCGGGCCGGAGCTGGCGGAGCTGCTGGCCCGGTGGTCCCGGCGCGGACCGGTGGCGTACCTGGAGGCGGAGTTCGCCGGCGGGCTGGGTCACCAGGCGGCGGCCGTGTGGCTGGACGGCGCGCTGAGCTGGGGGCCGTGTGTCGATCGGACGCTGGACCGGCCGCGCGCCGAGTGGCCGATCAACGCGGCGCTGGCCCGGCTCGGCGCCGAGCCGGGAGCGTGGATCGACTACTTCGCCGAGCTGGGTCTGCACCTGGAGCGGGACACCGCCGGCTGGCTGGCCCACGGCCGCCGCGGACTCTCCGCGGACTACTGGGACGAGCTGGCCGAGGAGTGGGAACGCCGGCAATCCGAGCCGCACCAGCAACCTCATCCCCTCGGTCCCGTTGTGGACTGGGGGAATGCATGAAACTACGGCAATTGGGCTTTATCGCCGCACTCATGGCGGCCGCTTCGATCGCCGGCAGCGGCGTCCGTCCACAAGGGCCGGAGGTCCCGGCCCGACCGGTCGGCGCCGCCGAGGTGGTCGGCCTCGGCGGGCTGCGCGACGCCGAATTCGGCGACACCGAGCAGGAGCTGACCCGGCGCGGGATGCTCCGGACGGACGTCGACGCGTGCGGACCGACGCTGGCCGGGCACGAGGCGGTCAGCGCGGTCTTCGCCGGCGACCGCCTGGTCCTGCTCTGGCTCGCCGATCCGATGAGCACGCCCGAGGGGATCAGCGTCGGCACCCCGGTGACCGAGGTGCGTGACACCTTCCCGGCTGCGGTCGAGCTGGCCGCCCCGCAGAACTCGTACCGGTTCGACGGGCTGCTCGCCCGCGACGGCGACCGCGCGTACCTCTTCCTGCACGACGGCATGACGGTCCGGAAAATCATCGCCGGGTACGCGGACTGGGCGCGCCGCCTCTTCGACGAGGGCTACGGCCCCTGCTGAGGCGACCACCGGCCGCCGCAGAACGGACGTGTGCGTCCCCCGCCCACGAGGCAGCACGGCGTGCCGCCAGGTTCCATGTGACCGATGCGGCGGCTCGACCAGTCATTGAGGGAGGAAGCCGTCGAACATCAGGAGCGATCGTGAGTCAGAACCTGCGCGTCCTCTTCGAGCGGGCGCTCGCCACCGAGCCCGAACCTCCCACCGGAGACCTTGCCTTAGTTGCCATGTCGGCCGGGACGGCGCTGCGCCGCAGGCGCCAGCTGCTCACCGGAGGCGCGCTGGCCGGTGTCGTCACGGTCGTCGCCACCCTGCTCGCGCTGAACCTGGCACCGGAGACGAGAGCGACGCCGCCGGTGGTGGCGGCCGCGGCACCGATGCCGTCCCCCGGCCTCGCCTGTGACCGGCGGACGGGGCGCGAGGCCGCGGACGTCCGGGTCTTCCTCCGCCAGGAAATCACCGAGCGGCAGCGTGACGACCTGCGCGACGCGCTCCGGTCGGATCCGCTCGTCCGGAGCGTGACGTTGGTGACCCGGGAGGAGGCGTACGCCAGGTTCAAGGAGTCCTACCGGGACAACCCCGATGTCGTCGCCGCGGTCCGGCCGGACCAGTTTCCCGAGTCCTTCCGCGTCGGACTGGCGAGGGCGACGGACTTTCCACGATTCGTGGCGCGGTTCGACGACAGGAGCGGCGTCGACGAGGTTGTCGGCGACCCGTGCCCGACCCGCTCGGGCTCCTGGGGAGAATGAGTGACCAGCGGACAGGTCGACGTGTACACCGTGCCGGCCGCCGATCCTCCGGCCGGCCCGCTCGCGCGCTGGGGCAGCGCACGACGACGCGCGCGCAGCGCCCGGGACGACGACTTCAGCGCGTTCGTCGCGGCAGCCGCACCCCGGCTGAGACGCACCGCGTACCTGATGTGCCGGGACTGGCACCTCGCCCAGGACCTGACCCAGATCACGTTCGCGAAGATGTACGCCTCCTGGGGCCGGATCCGGCAGAGCGCGAACCTCGACGCGTACAGCCGGCGGGTCCTCATGAACGCCGTCTTCGACCAGCGGAGGCGGCGCCGCGACACCGAGGTCGTCTGCGCGCGACCGCCGGAGCGGCCCGGACCGGAGACGGCGAGGGACCTGCACGTCACCCTGATGACCGCGCTGTCCACCCTGCCGCTGCGGGATCAGGCGATCGTGGTGCTGCGGCACTGGGAGGACCAGAGCGTCGCCACGGTCGCCCGGATCCTCGGCATCTCGGCCTCCGCGGTCAAGATGCGCGACGCGAGGGCGCTGAGCCGGATCCGGGACCTGCTCGGCGAGGACTTCGTCAGCACCTGAGCCGGAAATGAGACCACATGCGGAACGCCCGGTGCGATCCTCGCGGATCGACCGGGCGTTCTCGCTGTTCACGAGCGGTGGCGGCGGGATTTGAACCCGCGGAGGGCGTAAACCCTCACACGCTTTCGAGGCGTGCTCCTTAGGCCACTCGGACACGCCACCGCCGAGTAGGCTACAGGACCCCGGGTCTGGACGCCGAACCGGTATCCCCGGGCCCGGCCTGGCAGGATCGTTGCCATGAGTACGCACATCGGCGCTGAGCCGGGAGAGATCGCCGAGCGGGTCCTGATGCCGGGTGACCCGCTGCGCGCCAAGTGGATCGCGGAGACCTACCTCGAGGGCGCCCGCTGCTACACGACGGTTCGCGGCATGCTGGGCTTCACCGGCCGGTGGAACGGCGTCGAGGTGTCCGTCCAGGGCTCCGGCATGGGCATGCCCTCCGCCTCGATCTACGCCCACGAGCTGGTCACCGAGTACGGCGTGAAGACGCTGATCCGGGTCGGTTCCTGCGGCGCCCTCACCGAGGACCTCCAGCTGCGGGACGTGGTGGCGGCGATCGGCTCGTCCACCGACTCGAACATGAACCGGATGCGCTTCGACGGGCTGATCGACTACGCCCCGGTGGCCGACTTCGGGCTGCTGCGTACCTCGGTCGAGGTGGCCGAGCGGCGCGGCATCAGCATGCGGGTCGGTCCGATCCTGGCGGCGGACGCCTTCTACACCGACCGTCCGGACCTCTACGACCGGTTGGCCGACTACGGGGTGCTCGCGGTGGAGATGGAGTCGGCGGCGCTCTACACGATCGCGGCCCGGTTCAAGGCTCGGGCGCTGACCATCCTGACGGTCAGCGACCACATCAAGACCGGCGAGAAGACCACCTCGGCGGAGCGCGAGCAGACCTTCAGCCAGATGGTCGAGATCGCCCTGGACACCGCCATCGCCTGACCTTTTCAGCCCGTTCCGTCCGCCCCGTCACCATCCCGGTGGCGGGGCGGACGCGTTCCACGTCACATAAATTAATACGACCGGTCGGTCTTATTTTGGTTTACGCTGCCCGCATGACCTCCGACGGCCGCGTCGCCCGCGGCGACCGCACCCGCCGCGCCGTGCTGGACACCGCGGTGGCGCTGGCCACCGAGGTCGGCCTCGACGGGCTCTCCCTCGGCCAGCTCGCCGACCGGCTCGAGGTGAGCAAGTCGGGCCTCTTCGCGCACTGGCGCTCGAAGGAGGCGCTCCAGCTCGCCACCGTCGACCGGGCCGTGGCGCAGTGGCAGGAGCGGATCATCGAGCCGGCCCTGCGCGCTCCCAGGGGGGTACGCCGGCTGCAGGCCCTGCACGAGGCCCGGATCGACTTCTACGCCGCCCGGGTGCTCCCCGGCGGCTGCTTCTTCGCCAACACCGAGTTCGAGTACAACGCGCGTCCCGGCCCGATCCGGGACCGACTCGCCGAGGCGTTCCAGCGCTGGACCGCCTTCCTCGAACGGCTCGTCCAAGAGGCCGTCGACCTCGGCGAACTCCCCGCCGATTTGGACGTCGCGCAGCTCGCCTACGAGATCGACGCGTTCGGCATCAGCGCCGTGATGCGCTCCCGGCTGCTCGACCCGGACACCACCTACCGGCACGCCCGCCTGGGCCTGCTGAACCGGCTGCGCGCGCTCAGCCCCAATCCGACCCTGCTAACGGAAGGCCCGTCATGAGCCACCAGTTCGGTCACGTCGAGCACGTCACCGTGCACTTCGACGACCTCGACGCCATGGGCATCCTGCACAACGCCCGGTACGCGGTGCTGCTGGAGCGCGCGCTCACGCCGTACTGGACCGAGCGGGGCATCGCCTTCTCGGCCGGGCGGCACAGCGCCCCCGACGTGTTCCACGCCGTACGGGAGTTCACCATCGCCTTCCGCGCCCCGGTCACCGGCGTCGGCCCGCTGGCAGTGCACTTCTGGCTGGAGCACTTCGGCACCACCAGCGCCCGGTACGCCTTCGAGTTCCGCTCGCCGGACGGGGAGACGCTCCACGCCGAGGGCACCCGCTCGATCGTCCGGCTGGACCCGGCCACGCTGCGCCCGACCGCCTGGACCGAGGCCGCCCGGGCCGTCGCCGCGACCCTGCTGCGCCCCGCCGCCCTGCCCGCCTGACCGACCCTCCGCCGCAGCCGGACGCGGCCCGGCCCCGCCCGAACCGACGCGGCCCGGGCCCACCGGACGGACGCGGCCCGGGCCCACCGGAACGGACCGGGCCTGCCGGAACAGACACAGCCCGGCCCCGCCGGAACGGACGCGACCCGGCCGGGCCGGTCCGGGCCTACCGGAAGAAGGCGCGGAGCAGGGCGGCGCTCTCGGCTTCCAGCACGCCGCCGTACACCTCGGGGCGGTGGGGCAGGCGGCGGTCGCGCAGCACGTCCCAGAGCGAGCCGACCGCGCCGGTCTTCGGCTCCCACGCGCCGAAGACGACCGTCGAGATCCGGGCCAGCGCGATCGCGCCGGCGCACATCGTGCACGGCTCCAGGCTCACCACCAGCGTGCAGTCCTCCAGCCGCCAGCGACCCAGCCGCTCGGCGCCCCGCCGCAGCGCCAGCACCTCGGCGTGCGCGGTCGGGTCCCCGGTCAGCTCCCGCTCGTTGCGCCCGATGGCCAGCTCCGTGCCGTCCGGGCCGTAGAGCACCGCGCCCACCGGGACGTCCTCGACCGCGTCGGCTCCGTCGTCCGGGCCGGTCACCGCGACCTCCAGGGCCCGGCGCATCCACAGTTCGTGCCGCTGCCGTCGGCCCACGCCGCCGGGGTCGGCCAGCCCTTCCTGCGCGCCCGGACCGACCCGGCCCGCCCGGCCCGGGGTGGGCTGCCCCGGGCGTACGGTCTCCAGCGCCGGGTCGGTGGCGTCGGCCGGTTCGCCGCCGCCGGTCCAGAACGGGCCGGACGGCTCAGACCTCACGCAGCTCCTCGACCTCGTCCGCGCAGCCGAGGACCTGACAGATCTCGGCGGTGACGTCGGCCGGCATCATGCCCTCGTGGCCGCAGAGCGCGAGCAGCTTGGGCGCGGGGATCCCCAGGTCGGCGAGGAGGTCGGCATCGCCCACCGGGTCGGCCTCGGGGTCCACCGCCGGCTGCTCGGACTCGTCGCCGCCGGCCGCCGCCGGGGGCTCCTCGACCTCCTCGAGCCCGGTGACCGAGGTCTTCAGGTCACCGACCAGCAGGGCGCCGAGCCGCGACTCCTCGGCGTACGCCGAGTCGGAGCCGAAGACCCGCAGGTCCTCCCCCTCGTCCAGGCGCAGGATCACCAGGTACGTGTCGTCGGCCTCGACGAAGAGCAGCGACAGGTCGGCGTCCGGCTCGGCATCGCGGAGCCGGTCGGCGACCTCCTCGATGTCGGTGACGCCCCGCAGGCTCACCTCTTCGGCGGTCCAGCCGCCCTCGACGCGCGCCACGGCAGCAGCGAAGTACGACACGGTCCCCCCAATTTGGCCTCGGCAGCATGCCGACTCGTCACGCGATGCACGTTAACCGGTCGGGTCGGCAGGCGACCGGTCAACGCCCCGAAGGGCCGGCCGTTCCTGGAGAAAGTCGGTCAGCCGGCGATCCGCCGGCGGGTGGCGATGAGCTGGCGCAGACGCTCGGTGCGTACCCGCTGCGGCCGCTCGCGCTGACGTACCGTGCGGGCGCCGGCCAACTCGGCGAGGAGTTGGAGACGGCGGCGGCTCCGCTCGGGGTCGAGCCGCGGCGGGGTGGTCCAGGCCATACCGCGAGGGTGGACCGTCACCGCGGGTACGTCAAGGGGCGTTCGCTACGCAGCGGCGACGTCACCCAAGGTCACCAGAGTGGCCAGTTCCCGCTCTGCGCCCAGCGCACCGCGACGACCGCCGCGGCGATGCTCCAGCCGCCGGCGGTGACGATCGCGATGCCGGTCGCCACCCCCCGGTCGCCGTACCGGACCAGTGCGGCGGCGGCCAGCCAGGCCAGCGTGCCGCCGATCAGCGTCCACCAGGCGTAGCCCGGCACGTCCCGTCCGAGCAGGCCGAACAGCAGCAGCCAGGCGAAGGCCGTCACGGCGCCGACGGCCACCCCGGCGCCGGTGACCGGGTGTGGCTCCCGCCAGACCGGCCGCATCGGCGCGCCGGCCGGAAAGAGCCCCGACGGGGCCCGTGGCACCGGCCGGGCCGGGCCGGGGCCGGTCTCACCGGGTCCCGCGTGCCACCCGCTCATCGCCCCGCTCCCTTCACCGACCGTGCACCCCCCGACGTCACGCAGAGCGACCATTGCGGGGGCCGGCTCCGGCGTTCGTCCCCACCGTACTTCTCTGCCAGGATGACCGGATGCGCTCGCGATCGACCGGCCGCCGTCCGCGCCCCGCGTTACCGGTCCTGCTGCTGCTCGTCCCGGCCCTGGCCGCCGGGTGCGCCCCCGGCGCCGGCGACCCGGCCGGCCCGGGCAGTTCCTGGCAGGGTCCGGGCAGCGGGCCGGTCACCGCCGAGCAGCCCGCCGCGTCGCCGTCCGCCGCGCCCAGCACCGCGGTGCCCAGCCCGTCGCCCAGCCGTACGCCGGCGCGGCACGTGTTCCCGGTGCGGGCCGGCAACGTGGCCTTCCACCCGACGCACTCCGCCTATCCGGGGACGGACATCTTCGCCGACTGCGGCGAGCCGGTGGTGGCGGTCACCGACGGCCGGATCCTCGAGGTGAGCCGGGTGGACCGGTTCCGCCGGAGCGGCCCGCTCGGCCCGTACAACGGGGGGCTGTCGGTCTCGCTGCTCGGCGACGACGGGGTCCGCTACTACGGCTCGCACCTGAGCGCGGTCGCCGCGGGCATCGACGCCGGGGTACGGGTCCGCGCCGGCCAGCAGCTCGGCAAGGTCGGCCACACCGGCAACGCCAACAACGTCTGCCACCTGCACTTCGGCCTCTCCCCGAAGTGCACCGGCCAGAACGACTGGTGGATCCGGCGGGGCGTGGTCTGGCCGGCGCCCTACCTGAGCTCGTGGCGGAAAAAGGGCAACCGGGGGCCGGCCGCCGAGGTGGCGGCCTGGCAGCGGAAGCACGGCTGCCCGAAGGCGCCCAGCTCGGGTGGGGGCGGCGGCTGACCGGTCCACTCCCGACACCCGGGGCGGGACGCCCCGCGGCCGGCGGCGCGGACGCGTAGGTTGCAGTCATGACTGCCCGGGATCCCATCGCCGACCTGCGCCGGATCGCGTTCCTGTTGGAGCGGGCGAACGAGGCCACCTACCGGGTGCGGGCGTTCCGGTCGGCCGCGAACACGCTGGGTGCGCTGCCCGCGGCGGAGGTGGCCGAGCGGGCCCGGACCGGGAAGCTCACCGAGCTGTCCGGCGTCGGTGACGTCACCGCCCGCTGTGTGGCCGAGTCGCTGGCCGGCGAGGAGCCGGTCTACCTGCGCCGGCTGGTCGCCACCGAGGGCACCGACCTGGACGCGGCGGCGCAGCAGTTGCGGGACGCGCTGCGCGGCGACTGCCACACCCACTCCGACTGGTCCGACGGCGGCTCACCGATCGAGGAGATGGCCCTCGCCGCGGTCGAGCTGGGCCACGAGTACGTGGTGCTCACCGACCATTCGCCCCGGTTGACGGTGGCCCGGGGATTGACCGCGGCCCGGTTGCGCAAGCAGCTCGACCATGTGGCGGCGGTCAACGAGGCGCTGCCGAAGGGGTTCCGCATCCTTACCGGCATCGAGGTGGACATCCTCGCCGACGGGTCGCTGGACCAGGACGAGGAACTGCTCGCCCGCCTCGACGTGGTGGTCGGCTCGGTGCACAGCGGCCTGAACGACGACCGGGCGAAGATGACCCGGCGGATGCTGGCGGCGGTGGCCAACCCGCACCTGGACATCCTGGGCCACTGCACCGGCCGGATGGTGTCGTCCCGGCCCGCCGGGGTGACCGGTCCGGGCGACCGGGGGCACCGGGCGCGTACCCGCAAGGAGAGCGACTTCGACGCGGACGCGGTCTTCGCGGCCTGCGCCGAGCACGGCGTCGCCGTCGAGATCAACTCCCGGCCGGAGCGGCAGGACCCGCCGAAGCGGCTGATCCGCCGGGCGCTGGAGGCCGGCTGCCGGTTCGCCATCAACACCGACGCGCACGCCCCGGGGCAGCTCGACTGGCAGCGGTTCGGCTGCGAGCGGGCGGCGCTCTGCGGCGTACCGGCGAACCGGGTGGTCAACACCTGGACGGCCGACCGCCTGGTGAAGTGGACGGCCGCCCGCCGCTGACGACCGCGCCGCCGGCGACGGGCCGGCGGCCGGCGGAGGTGGCGGCCCGGGCCGGCGGTTCAGGTCCGGCCCGGGCACCGGCGCCGGGCTGAGCGCGGACGCCGGGCTGAGCGCGGACGCCGGGCTGAGCGCGGACGCCGGGCTGAGCGCGGACGCCGGGCTGAGCGCGGACGCCGGGGCGGGTCAGCGGCCGGCGGGCACCGGTGCCGGGCTGGTGGTGCCGGCGGCCGGGGCCGGGCGACGCCGGCCCAGCATGCCCTGGGCCACCGCCACGCCGACGAGCACCACCAGCGCGCCGACCGGCTGGTGCCAGTTCATCCGCTCGCCCAGCACGACCGCACCGACCAGCACCGCGAACACCGGGATCAGGTAGGTGACGGTGGAGGCGGTGCTCGCCCCGGCGAGCCGGATGTTGCGCAGGTTGATCACGAAGGCCAGGCCGGTGCCGAGCGCGCCGAGCGCCAGCACGCTGCCCAGCACCCGGCCGGAGAGCCCGGCCGGCGCCGGCGGGGCGCCGGCCACCAGCGGCGCGACCACCGCGAGCTGCGCCGTAGCGACCAGCAGCTGGGCCGCCGAGAGGGACAGCCCGGTGTACGCGGTGTCGGCGATGAACTTCTTCTGGTACGGGATGGCCACGCCGTAGCAGGCCGCCGCTCCCAGGCACATCAGCTGGCCGAGGAAGTGCGAGCCGCCGACGCCCTCCCAGACGCCGAGCACCACCAGCACCCCGGCGAAGCCCAGCCCCAGGCCTATGGCCCGACGCACGGTCAACCGCTCGGTGCGGAACACCAGGACGGCCAGCGGCAGCACGATCAGCGGGGTGGTCGCGTTCCAGATCCCGGCGAGCATCGACTCGACCCGCTGCTCGCCGTAGCCGAACAGGGTGAACGGCAGGGCCACGCCGAACGCGGCGACCACCACCAGGTGCGCCCACACGCGGGGCTCCCGGGGCAGCCGGTCGCGCAGCACGGCCAGCACCACGAGCAGGGTCGCCGCGCCGGTGGCGACCCGGTAGAGGGTGAGGTGCAGGGGGTGCAGCTCGGTCACCCCGACCTTGATGAACAGGAAGCTCGAACCCCAGATCACACCGAGGGCGAGGAAGCCGGGCAGCCAGCTTCGCAGCGGCGCCCGGTCAGGAGTGAAATCGCCGGTCACTCATGACACTCTGCCGCAGGGGTACGACGAAGTCGCGCGAGATTCGGACCACGTGTCGGCCGCCACAGCGACCGCGGTGACCCGCCGGTCGTACCCGCCGTCGGGCCCGCCCGGTGGCCGGCCCGAACGCGACAAAGACGGTCGACAACAGGGCGGTACGGTCACGTAGGGTCGCAGGGTGGGACGAATCGATGACCTCGCCAACCGCTACGTGGCCGACTGGGCCCCGCTGAGCCCGACCGGCGCCACCTACGTCGGCATCGCCGGCTACGACGACCGGCTCGACGACCTGACCCCCGAGGGGTACGCCGCCCGCGCCGACCTGACCCGGCGCGCCCTGGCCGACCTCGACGTGACCGAGCCGGACACCGAGGCCGAGCGGACCGCCAAGGAGGCGATGCAGGAGCGCCTCGGTCTGGAGCTCGCCCGGCACGAGGCCGGCGAGACCACCAGCGAGGTCAACGTGATCGCCAGCGGGCTGCACGACCTCCGGATGGTCTTCGACCTGATGCCGACCGAGGGCGAGGACGCCCGGGCCAACATCGCGGCCCGGCTCAACCGCTTCCCGGCCGCGCTGGAGGGCTACAAGCGGACGCTGCGCGAGGCCGCCCAGGCCGGGCGGGTCAGCTCCCGGGCGCAGCTGACCGAGGTCGCCAAGCAGTGCGACATCTGGACCGACCCGGACGGCGACAACTTCTTCCACGGGCTGGTCGAACGGCTCGGCGCGGCCGGGGCGCTCGACGCCGACCTGCGCAAGGGCGCCGCCGCGGCGACCGCCGCCACCGCCGAGTTCGGGCAGTTCCTCCGCTCCGAGCTGGCTCCCCGGGGCCGGGAGAAGCAGGCCGCCGGCCGGGAGCGGTACGAGCTGGCCTCGCAGTACTTCCTCGGCGCCCGGGTCGACCTCGACGAGACGTACGCCTGGGGCTTCGCGGAGCTGGCCCGGCTGGAGGGTGAGATGCGGGCGGTGGCCGCCCGGATCGTTGGGCCCGGCGCCACCATCGACGAGGCCGTCGCGGCGCTCGACGCCGACCCGGCGCGCACCATCCAGGGCAAGGAGGCGTTCCGGGACTGGATGCAGGCGCTGGCCGACAAGGCGATCAGCGAGCTGCACGGCACCCACTTCGACATCCCGGAGCAGGTCCGCCGGATCGAGTGCTGCCTGGCCCCGACCAGTGACGGCGCGATCTACTACACCGGCCCGAGCGAGGACTTCTCCCGGCCCGGCCGGATGTGGTGGGCGGTGCCGCAGGGCATCACCGACTTCTCCACCTGGCGCGAGGTGACCACCGTCTACCACGAGGGCGTGCCCGGCCACCACCTCCAGGTCGCCCAGACGGCGGTCCGCGCCGAGCTGCTCAACCGCTGGCAGCGGCTGCTCTGCTGGGTCTCCGGGCACGGTGAGGGCTGGGCGCTCTACTCGGAGCGGCTGATGGACGAGCTGGGCTACCTGGAGGACCCGGGTGACAAGCTCGGCATGCTCGACGGCCAGGCGTTCCGGGCGGCCCGGGTGATCGTCGACATCGGCATGCACCTGGAGCTGGAGATTCCCCGGGACAACCCGTTCGGCTTCCACCCGGGCGAACGGTGGACGCCGGAGCTGGGCTGGGAGTTCATGCGGGCGCACTGCCGGGTGCCGGACGAGAACCTGCGCTTCGAGCTGAACCGCTACCTGGGCTGGCCCGGGCAGGCGCCCTCGTACAAGGTGGGGGAGCGGATCTGGCTGCAGGCCCGGGAGGAGGCGAAGGCCCGCAAGGGCGCCGACTTCGACCTGAAGGAGTTCCACCGGCAGGCGCTGGATCTCGGCTCGCTGGGGCTCGACCCGCTGCGCCGGGCGCTGGCCCGGCTGTAGCCGGGGCCGGGTTCCCGGCCGGGGACCGCACAGCGGCCCGGCACGACGGACGGCCGGGAGTCGGAGGATCACCTCCAACTCCCGGCCGTCCGGCCGTCCGGGATCAGGCCAGGTCGAGGTTGAGCCGCGGCTTGGCGGTCAGCCGGTTGCAGTCGACGAAGGCCAGGTCGATCGTCGGGTCGGTGAAGGTGATCGGGATGGGTGAGGTGATCGGGATGCCGTCCGGGAACGGTAGGTCCGGGGTCAGCGTGATCTTGATGCCGAGCAGGTACCCGACGAAGCGGGTGGCGTAGAAGGCCACGTCGCCCTGGACGGTGAGCCGGTCGGTGACGTACCGCTGGCGCTTGCCGGCCGGACCGTCGGCCAGCAGGACGAAGTCGTCGGTCACCGCCTTCTCCATGCTGAACTTCAGCACCTTGAGCGTGCCGTCCCCGGTCGGCAGGTCGACGACCCCGTCGAAGTGCAACCCGGTCATGGTCACCTTCGAGCCGGTCAGCTTCGAGGGCTGGGCGGCCACCCGGGGCTGGTTCGCCTCGGCGGCGATCTTCGGCAGCGGCTTGCCCGCCTCGACCGGCTTCGGCTTGGCCGGGGTGGGCCGGTCGCAGGTGCCGGGCTTGGCCGGCCTGGCGGGCCTGGCCGGGGCGGTGGCCTTCGGCGTCGGCTCGGCGCTGGTCGGGGCGGAAGTCGGGGCGGCGCCGGTGGCCGTCGGCTCGGGCGTGGGTGCCGGGCTGCTCGCCGCGGCCTCCGGCTCGTCGTCACCGGTGAACAGGCCGGTGATGCCGTCGATGATGTTGGTCAGCAGGTTGCCGGAACTCTTCTTCTCGGCCGGCGCGGCGCTGGCCTCGGCACTGGCCGCCGGGGACGCCGAGGTGGTCCGCGCCGGCCTGGCCGGGGCGCTGCTGGTGGTGGGGCAGGCGGCCGGGGCGGCGATGGCCGGTTCCTGATCGCGCAGCCCGAGCAGGCCCACGGTCGACACGCTGGCGAGCACCAGCAGGATCGCGTACAGCTTGGGGTCGCGGCGGCCGTCACCCTCGCGGGCGTCGGGTCCGACGGCCGGCAGCACCTCGGTGCTGTCGGCCGACCCGCGGGGCTCGCCCGGGGCCGGCTCCCGCAGCGGGTTGCGCGGCTCGGGCAGCGTGTCGGTGAGCACCCCGGTCGTCTCGTCCTCGCGCTGCCGGGGCAGCAACTCGTCGACCAGGGCGGGCTCGTCGCCGTCGGTCTCCTCGGCGGCGTCCGCCTCGGCGGCGGCCGCGGCCTCCTCGGCGGGGGCGGCCGGCTGCTTCCGGGGCACCCAGGCGAAGCCGAGCGCGCTACCGATCATGCCGAGCAGCAGGCCGATGAAGAAGCCGCCGAGGTTGACCCCGATCAGCGAGTAGAGCGCGGTGATCGCCGCGACGATCGCGTAGAACATGCGCTGGGCGGGGCTGAACCAGAGCAGCATCCCGCAGGCGACCAGGATGACCGGGATCAGCCAGGACAGGAAACCGGTCGGCCCCATCTGGAAGGTGAGGCCGCCGAGGCTCATCTGTGTGGTGCCGAAGATCTCCAGGCCGGCCAGCGCGGTGAAGAGGCCTCCCCAGAAGGGCCGTTCCCGCCGCCACCGGCGGAACCCACCCCACGCCTGCCCGAGCCGGCTGGGCCGCGCATGCTGCGTCTCGGTGGTTGTCACGTGTTCCTCCTGGCGGTACTGGCGGTGCTGTCAAGGCGGTGGAACAGAGTCGAGGCCCGCGGAGGGCGCCCTCCGCGGGCCTCGACATCAGATCAGAAGCATTCCTTCGCGGCTGCGCCCACGTTCACCTTGAGCTTGAGGCCGTTCAGGGTGAAGACGCCGGCGCTGGTGGAGCGGGCCACCTGCTCCAGGTCGGTGATGACGACCTTGTCGGCGCTCTGGCCGAAGGACTTCGGGGTGGCGGACGCGTTCAGGTCGGTCGCGTCGCGGCCGATCTTGATGTTGGTGAACTCCGCGTCGCCCTCGAGGGAGTCCATGTCGATCAGCAGGCCGCTGGCGGTGGCCGGGCTGCCGCCACCACCGGCGTTGATGGTCAGCACGACCGGCAGGTCCGGCACCTTGACCGACTGGCAGAGGTCGTACAGCTTGGCGTTGGAGATCTCGGAGACGGCCACCGGGTGCACGGTGCCGTCCTTCTCCTTGGCGAAGCCGCCGTACTGCTTGAATCCGTCGCCCTCGAGCTTCGAGGCGCCGACCTTGAAGGTCTGGCCCGAGACGGCGAACGAGGCGGCGATCGCGCCGTTCGCCATGCCCAGCACGATGCCGCCGGCCACGACGGTCGCCGGCACCATCATCGCGGCAAAGCGACGCCAGCGGGTGCCGCCACTCAGCTGACGGTTCTCCGATTCACTCACAAGGTCCTCCTCGACGGGGGTTCGTCACCGGGCGCGGGTCGCGCCTCGGGACGGGAAAGCTGCGGGGCGGCGCGGAGACCGTTGTGCCGAACGGACCGCGCAGTACGCGGATTGGATGCTCTCGCGAAGCGACACACCTCACAAGTCCCTTGCTACTGACCAGTAACACACCCGTGGTATCAAGATCGCCGAGTGTTACCGACGGTTAACGTCTAGGTAGCGAGAACCCCCGGGCAAACCACCCGGATTACGACACGGATGCCGGCAGGTTTCACGTGTGGTAGCCGTCACGGATATACATCACAGTTCGGTAACGGGAAGCTGGCGGACCGCTGCGGATGATCCGCAGCTCACCCGTCCGGGCGGGCCGGCTGACCGGTCGGCCCGCCGCTCAGCTCCGGCCGTCCAACCAGGACCCCAGCAGGTGCCGGTCGATCGAGTCGATCCGGCCCAGCGGCCGACCCGCCGCCACCCGGGCCCGCAGGTCATCCCGGGTGAACCAGCGCGCCTCGACCACCTCGTCGCCGTCCACCTCGAACCCGGTGCCGGCCGCCGTCGCCCGGAACGCGACCATCAACCCGGCGGGGAACGGCCATGCCTGCGACCCCTGGTAGGCCAGCCGCGACACGGTCACCCCGGCCTCCTCGGCCAGCTCCCGGTGGACCGCGTCCTCCAGGCTCTCGCCCACCTCCACGAAGCCGGCCAGCATCGACCAGCCGTCCTCCGCCGCGCCCCGGTGCCGCGCCAGCAGGCAGCGACCGGGCTCCCCGGGCGCCTCCACCAGCATGATCACCGCCGGCTCGACCCGGGGGAAGTGCAGCCGGCCGCAGTCCGGCCCGCCGCACGCCCGCACGTGGCCGCCCTCGCGTGGCCGCGTCAGCGCCCCGCAGCCGCCGCAGTAGCGCTGACCCCGATGCCAGTGCAGCATCCCCTTGGCGTACGCCTGGACGGCCGCCTCGGCCGCCCCCAGCCCCGCCACGATGGCGCGTACGTCGACCGCCTCGGCGGCGCCGGCGAGCCGCAACGCCGCCGGTTCCGGGTTACCGGACAGGTCGACGGCGAAGACCGGGCGCCCCGCGTCCAGGCCCAGGAAGACCGGCTCGCCCGCGGCGGCGAGCAGCCCGGCCGCGTCGACCGTGGGCAACCGCACCGGCGTCCGCTCCGCCGACACGAGGCAGCGGTCCTGCCAGAACGGCAGCAGCACGCTCTCCCGGTCGGCCAGGCGGGCGGAGATCCAGCCCGGGTCGGCGCGCAAACCCGCGGCCCGGTCCAGCCAACCCCCGCCGTACGCCGGTCCCTGCTCGTCGGTCCGCACCCGCTCACAGTGCCACGAACCCGGACGCGGCGATCGCCCCGGCCCGGGTGACGGTCGCGACACCCACCGGCCGGCCGACGGGCGGTGCCCGGCCAGCGACTCCCGACCAGGTCGAGCGTTGGTTACCGTAGGTGTCTTCCGGGTGGGGGAAGCGGTCCCCACGTGGTACTTCCGATCGAGGTTGCTGTGACGCTGTACGGGGAGAAACTCCCGCCCGCCGACGACCGGCCCACGGTGAAGGTCACCGCGGTGAGCTGGCCGGACGACGAACCGGAACCCACCGCCGCCCCGGTACCGGGCCGCCCCGCCTGGCACCGGCGGGGCCGGCTGCTGCTCGCCGGCGGGCTCACCGCCGCCGTGCTCGCCGCCGGGGTCGGTGCCGGCGCCTGGGCTTACGCGGGAGACGTTCCCCGCGGCACCACCGTGCTCGGCGCGGAACTGGGCGGCCGGAGCCGGGCCGCGGCGGCCCGGGTGCTGGCGGCGGAGCTGGACCGCCGGGCCGCGGCGCTGAGCGCCCCCATCACCCTCACCGTGGGCGAGCGGAGCATGCCGGTGCGGCCGGCCGACATCGGCCTCGCGATCGACGTGGACGCCACCGTGGCGGCCGCCTCCGCCGTCGACGCGCACCCGGTCAGCCGCCTGGTCGGCTCCCGCACCGTCGACCCCGTGGTGACGGTCGACGCCGACCGGCTGGCGGTCACCCTCCGGCAGGCCATGGGCAACCAGGGCCGGGAGATGACCATGCCGGCGATCATCTTCACCGGCACCACCCCCAAGCCGGTCTACCCGAAGCCCGCGCTCACCGTCGACCAGGACGGCGCGGCCGCCGCGGTCAAGGCGGGCTGGCTGGCCGCCCAACCG
The DNA here is from genome assembly GCF_000982955.1 of Micromonospora sp. HK10. GTDB lineage: Bacteria > Actinomycetota > Actinomycetes > Mycobacteriales > Micromonosporaceae > Micromonospora. The sequence continues at coordinate 19,582 of NZ_KQ058700.1, forward strand.
GTCACCGTGCCGCTGGTCGAGCAGTGGCCGGCCACCAGCCGCGAGGAGGTCGACAGCCTCCTCACCGAGCTGGCCCGGCCGGCGGTGGCCGCGCCGGTGAAGCTCGCCACCGATCGCGGCTCGGTCACCATCCCGCCCGCCGCGATCGCCCGCGGCCTGCGCTTCTCCGCCGACCAGGCAGGCAGGCTCACCCCGCGGGTCGACGTCAAGCGGCTGCGGGCCGCGCTGGGTGACGCCCTGGCCCGGATCGAGGTGGCGCCGAAGGACGCCGGCCTGACCATCTCCGGTGGCAAGCCCAAGGTGGTGCCGGCGCGGGCCGGCCGCCAGGTCGACACCGCCGCCCTCAGCCAGGGCCTGCTGGCCGTCCTGCCGAAGGCCGACGGCCGTACCGTCCGGGCCGACCTGACCCCGGCCCAGCCGGAGCTGACCGAGGCGAAGCTCGCCGAGCTGGGCATCCGGGAACGGGTCTCCACCTTCACCACCCGGTTCACCGGCGGTCTCTCCTCCCCGCGCAGCCAGAACATCGTCCAGGCGGCCAAGGACGTCGACGGCACGATCCTGCGCCCCGGCGAGACCTTCTCGCTCAACGGCCACACCGGCGAACGCGGATACGACCAGGGCTATCAGGACGCGCCGACCATCGTGGGCGGCAAGCTGGTCCCGGGCGTGGGCGGCGGCGTCTCGCAGTTCACCACCACGCTGTTCAACGCGACCTACTACGCCGGCCTGGAGGACGTCGAACACAAGCCGCACTCGTTCTACTTCAGCCGCTACCCCGCGGTGATCGAGTCGACGATCTACTGGCCGCAGCTGGACTTCAAGTTCCGCAACAACACCCCGTACGGCGTGCTCATCGACACCTCGTACACGGGCAGCACGATCACCGTGTCGATCTGGAGCACCAGGATCTACGACAGCGTCAAGACCGAGTACGGTCCGCGCCGCAACATCACCCAACCGAAGACCGTCTACCTGGACCCGGGCCCCAACTGCATCTCCGCGGCGGGGAGCGTGGGCTTCGCCCAGGACGCGTACCGGGTGATCAAGAAGGGCGGCAAGGTGGTCAAGCGCGAGAAGTTCAGCTGGCGCTACGACCCGGAGCCGCGGTTCATCTGCGCTCCGAAGCCCACCGCCTGACGCCCACCGGGCGCAGGCACGGAAAAGCCCCGCCGGGCTCGTCGCCGGCGGGGCTTTTCCTCGTCGTACGCGCTCAGGGTCGCGCCTCGGCCAGGCCCTGCCGCACCCCCTCGGCGTCCCGGTCGGCGCCGTAGACGGGGGTGTCCGGCTGCTGGCGCCAGCTCTCGTCGAGCGTGCCGGCGTCCACCGGGTCGAAGCCCAGCTCGTCCACCAGCTCCATCACCACCCGCTTGGCGTCCGCGTCGTCGGCGGCGACGGGCAGGGCGATCCGGTCCGGGCTGCCCGCCGGCTTCCCGTTCTCCATCAGGTGCGCGGCCTGGATCGTGTTGAAGACCTTCACCACCCGGGCGCCGGTGAGCCGGTCCGCGGTCCACCGGCTGGAACTGAGGCTGCGGTCGAGCAGCTCGGGGATCTCGCCGTCGCGCTGCGGATAGTAGTTGTCCGTGTCGACCACGAGCTTGCCGTCGAAGAGCTGGGCCGGTAGGTCCGGCACGGCCTTCACCGGGATCGCGATGGCGACCAGTTCGGCGTCCCGCACGGCGTCCTCCACCGTCCCGGCCGTGGCGCCGGTCTCCCCGGCGAGGTCGGCCAGGCTCTCGGGCCCGCGCGAGTTGGCCACCGTCACGTCGTGCCCGAGGGACCGCAGCCGGCGGGTGAGCGTGCCGCCGATGTTTCCCGACCCGATGATTCCGATCTTCATGGACCACTCCTGCCTCCGCCGGCGCCCGGCGGTCAGTTCCGGTCGAACCATCAGCAGGTACCCCGACCGGCGCGGCTCGATCGGGGACCGGGGCGTACCGCGCGTCACGTCTGCGCCGCGGCCGGTTCCCCGTCCCGACGGTACGAGAGTCGCCGGCCGGCACGCGGCCATTCGGCCGAACGCGTCTTGGACGGTGCTGTTCGCGGCGGGTCGTGGTATTGGTGCGCTGGGAAGCCCCAGTCTGCGGCAGCTGGCGCCTTCGTTGGTTCCGTTTGCGGCAGGTCGTGGTATCGGTGCGCCGGGAAGCCCCGGGCTGCGGCAGCCAGCGTCTTGGTCGGTTCCGTTTACGGCAGGTCGTGGTATCGGTGCGCTTGGGGAGCGCTGGGGTTGCGGCGACCGGTGTCGTGGTTGGTGCTGTTTGCGGCAGGTCGTGGTATTGGTGCGCTGGGAAGCCCCAGGCTGCGGCGACCGGTGCCGTAGTTGGTTCTGTTTGCGGCAAAACGTCGTTTCGGTGCGCTGGGAAGCCCGGGCTGCGGCGATCGGTGTCGTTCCATTTGGGGTTTCGGGGTGGG